>NZ_VOSL01000147.1 GCF_007997005.1 Lujinxingia vulgaris
GCTTGCGATGCCTACGCCCGCCTGGGCGACGCCTACGGCCAGGCACGCGCGCTCAACGCCCTCGGCGATGTCGCGCGCAAGGCCGGCGATGTCGAAGCCTCCCGCAGCGCGACCGTAGAGGCGATGACCCTCTTTGAGAGCGTTGGCAACATCAGCGGCGTCGCCGACTGCCTCAACGACCTCGCCGAGCGCAGCCGACTTCAGGGCAACGTCGAGCGCGCTCGAGAGCGCGCGGAGCAGGCCCTCAAACTCTACGAGGCGCTGGGCTCCAACGAGGCCAACCTCGTGCGCTTAAATCTCGCGTTGATCGCGCTCCAGAGCGGTGACGCCCTGCGCGCTTTGCATCTCTGCGCGCCCCTGGACGATGCCTTTGATCGCGCCGCCCAGGCCGCCCCCCGCGCCCAGGTGCTGGCTACAACGCTTGCCGCCCAGGCACACCTGGGGCGTTGGAACGAGGTCATGGCCACCCTTCAGACGCGTACGCCCACACTGCGCGGCACGTCCATGCAGATGTTCAACGTCCGGGAGCTTTTGCGCGAGACCATCGAGGTGGCGAGCGACGCTGGCGAGTCCGAAGTGGTCGCGGCGCTTCGAGGGTTGGTAGGGGCGCTCTCGGAAGATGCAGACGGGCTCTCCGCGGTGTCGAGCTGGGTGAGCGACGAGTCGTCATGAGCAGCATCGGCGACTATTACCAGGAGCTCGCGTCGGCCGCAGAGCCCGCGCAGCGCGCTGGCTGGCGACATCGGCTGGAGCAGTGGCTGCGCTTTGAGCTGGCAATCGCCGCGCTCCGACCGCACTCCGGCGACCACCTCGTTGATCTGGGATGCGGCCCGGCGGCTCTCGCCGCCTACCTGAAGCCTCTCCCGGTACGCTACACAGGCGTGGAGCGTCATCCGGCGCTGATAGAACAAGCCCGCCAGACCCTCGCCACCCTGCCGTCCGACATGAGTCTGCTTTACGCCGACCTCTTCGACGCGCACGTCGACGAGGCGGGCCCCTTTACGCTCGCTGTCGCCATCGGCGCGCTGGTCGACGGCCGCGCCTCCACCACCGAGCAGCGAGCGCAGCGCGCCCGCGCGCACGTGAGACGCGTACTGGAGTTGGCCGGGGAGGGCGCTGTGCTCTTTGTGCTCGACCAGGCCGCTTTAGACGCCGACCCGATCCGTGCCCTTGAGCCCGCATTGCTTGG
Source organism: Lujinxingia vulgaris (assembly GCF_007997005.1). Classification (GTDB taxonomy): domain Bacteria; phylum Myxococcota_A; class Bradymonadia; order Bradymonadales; family Bradymonadaceae; genus Lujinxingia. The sequence goes on from NZ_VOSL01000147.1 coordinate 1,190, forward strand.
AATCTACGGGCACGAACTTCGCGCCATCGCCCGAGAAACGGGGATGCCGATGATCCTCTCGCAACCCCTCGCAGGTGAGTGGATGATCCTGGCCGGCGAGCGTGCAGAAGGTTTCGATGCGCTTGCTGAGCGTGCCGGATGCGTCGAGCGGGTGCTCGAACGCTGGCGGCAGGCCGGCGGCCTCGACCCGGCCGACCACACCTGGCTGTGGTGGGTCGCCGGCGAACGCAACTGCGCCCTCGACACCTTCACCCGGGTGCCGCAGAGCCATCCCCGCCACGCCGTGCTCAAAGCACGCCTGAAGTTGATGAAAACGAAGGGCGATAAAGCTCAGTGAGGCGCGTGTTGCGCCAGCTGCCGCGTCTGCACGCTGCCGCGCAAGGTCTGCTGCTCCGGCCGCACCGGCAGATACACCGTGAAGAGCGAGCCGCGCCCCTCCTCACTGTCGACCTTGATGTAGCCCCCGTGCATCTCCGCAAAGCGTTTGGCGACGGCCAGCCCCAACCCGATGCCACGCTTGTTAAACTCGAACTGCCCCGAGGAGTGGTGCCCGGTGTTGAAGGTGCTGAAAAACACATCGAAGATCTGCGCGATGTCGTCATCGGAGATTCCCACACCGCTGTCGCGCACCGTCAGCGCCAGCACCTCCGGATCGTCGGACAGACCGATGTCCAGCGTAATGACCTGCTCGTCGTACGAGAACTTGATCGCGTTCATCAGCAGATTCAGGCACATGTCGTTGAGCTTGTCTTCGTCGGCCAGGATGCTCTGAGCCTCCGGCGCCACGATGGTCTCCAGACGCTGATGTCGCTTCTGCAAAAAAGGCTCCAGCTGATCCTGGAGCGAGTCCACAAACTTGCGCACGTCCACCCACTCCAGATCCAGCGCCTCGCCGGAGCCGTCATCCCCCAGCATCTTGAAGATGCGGTTGGAGATGTTCTTGAGCCGCACCGCGCTGGAGTCGATCCCGCTGAGCGCCTTTGAGGCGACCGAGGAGAGGTCATCGCCGAGCTCTTTGCGCAGCAAAAACGTGTAGCCAAACACGATCGCAATCGGCGTGTTCAGCTCGTGGCTGACGACTTCCATAAAGACGTTTTTGACCCGGTCGAGCAGCTTGAGCTCTTCGTTGGCCGCGCTCAAGAGCGCGTTCTGCTCCTCAAGCTGTTCATTGGCTTCGCGCAGCTGCGAGAGCAGCTCACGCCGCTCGCGCTGAGCGCGGTAGTACTCAAAGGCCTGCGCCACAAAGAGCCGCAGCTCCACCGGCTTCCACGGCTTGGAGATGTAGCGGTAGACGTGCCCCTCGTTGATCGCGTCGATCACATCCGAGATGTTCGAGTACCCGGTAAAGAGCACGCGTACGATCTCGGGATGTTCTTCGCGAAGCTCGGCCAGGAACTCAATGCCCGACATCTTGGGCATACGCTGGTCGGTCATCACCACCTGCACATCGTGCGCGGCGATGAGCTTGAGCGCTTCCTCCACCGACTGCGCGGTGAGCACGGTGTACTCTTTGCGAAAGAGGCGCGCGATCGCGTCGAGGATATCCGGCTCGTCGTCGACCACCAGAAAGGTCCCCCGAGACTGCGCACCCGTAAAGCTGGTCATAACATCACCCGTTGAGCGCTCGGACTCAGGGGGGCTGCCCCTGAGCGCGGTTGCCGCGCGCGGGTCGCAGGTTCAAGGCGACCGGGCTGCTGCGCCGCGGAACGTAGGTCAGTGTCGAAGTGAAGCGAAGACTAACAGATGCTCTCCCGGGGTAAAAGGTCTATTGAACACCCTCACACCACTTCTTGCTGCATGTCAGTACCTACTGTTTGGCAGGGTCTAAAAAGAGCAGGGTCGGGTCTGTAAAGAGAACAGCCCCGACCCCTCAAACATTTAGCCTTCGCCTTCCTCCAGAAGTTTCAGGAAGGTCGACTCACCAACAATCGCGATCTCACCGCCCTCAGCGTTGAACTTCTCCGCCTTCTTGAGCTTGCTCGATCGCCAGCCACCTTCAAAGCGCTCCATATCGGCATCCCCCATCACCAGGTAGTCCAGATCTTTGACCACCGAGGAGGGGCAGTCTCCGCCGCGCTTCTCCACCTCCGCCTGGGCGTCTTTGCGGGTCATCGACTCCATCGCCCCGGTAAAGAGCACGCGCTTTCCGGCCAGCGGCGAGCCCTCGACTGCCGGAGCCTCTCGCGGGGTGGGGAAGACCAGCGTGATGTGCTCGAGCAGGTCGTCGATGAGCTCGGCGTTCTCCTGCAACCCGCGGGTCACCGACGCGGCGATGACCTCCCCGATGGTATGCACCTCGGCGAACGCCTCCGCATCCACCGCGCGGATGTCGTCCATCGAGTCGTAGCGCTCGGCGAGTATGGCGCTGACGTGTTTGCCGAGCTCATGGATCCCTAAGGCCTGCAAGAACTTCTCGACCTCCACCTCTTTGCGGCCTTCGATGCGCTCGATGAGTTTGTTGGCCAGAATCTCCCCGACGCGATCCAGCCCCATGAGCTCCGAGGCGCTCAGCGTAAAGAGGTCCACCGGCGAGGTGACGAGCTCGGCGTCGTAGAGCTGTTCCAGGAGTTTGGGGCCAAAGCCTTTGATCTCCATGCGGCTCACAAAATGTTCGATCTGGCGGATCTTCGCCGCGCGGCAGTTCTCGCTGTGGTGAGCCATCAGCACGTCATTCTGGCGTTCGGTGGGCGCGCCGCACTCCGGGCACTCGCTCGGGATCACCACGGGCTCATCACCCGCTTCCAGCACCTGCTCCAGGTTGGGGATGACCCCGCCGCGGCGCATCATCAGCACCTTCGAACCCAGCGTCAGCCCCTCCTCGCCGCCGAGATGCTCCATGATCGCCAGGTTATGCAGGCTCACGCGGGTCACGGTCGCGCCGGAGAGCACCACCGGATCGACAATGCCCACCGGATTGATCGCCCCGGTGCGCGAGACGTTCCACACCACATCGCGCAGCACACTCTCGCCGGCGTCTCCCTGGAACTTATAGGCGATCGCCCAGCGCGGGTGGTGCGCGGTCGAGCCCAGGCGCTTCTGCTCTGCGATGCTGTTGGCTTTGTAGACCACCCCGTCGGTCTCGTAGCCCAGCTGACTGCGCCGTCTGGCGATGTCGTCGTAGGTCGCCTGAATGGCGTCGTTGTTGACCTGAAAGGTCTCCGGTGTCTCAAAGCCCAGGGCCTTGAGCCGCGCCATCTTCTCGGCCTCGCTCTCAAAGTCTTCGCCCAGAAGATCAAAGGCGAAGAATCGAAGCTCGTAGTCGGCGGTCTTCTCCGGATCTTTGAGCTTGAGCGCGCCGGCGGTCAGGTTTCGGGGGCTGGCGTAATCGTGTTTGAACTTCCGCTCAAAGACCTCCACCGGCATATACGCTTCGCCACGCACCTCGATGGAGGAGGCGTCGACCTCAAGCGGCAACTTCTTAATACGGCGGACCTGCTCGGTGATCACCTCCCCGACGGTGCCCGTGCCACGGGTGGCCGCAACGCTAAGCCGGCCCTGCGCGTCGTAGCGAAAGCACCCGGCGACCCCGTCGACCTTCGGCGTAACGACCACATCGCCCTCGAACTTCTCGTACCATTTGAGGAGCGTAGCTTCGTCGTAGGCCTTGTCCAGCGAGAGCATCGGCGGGTCATGGGTGAGTTTCTCAGCGTTGGGATCGATGGCGTCGACGTCGGCCCCCGCCGGTCCGATCTGGTTGAGCACCTCGCTACCGGGCGCTTTTCGGCGCAGCACCTCCACCAGGCGATCAAACGACTCGTCGCTGATCTCCGGGGCGTCATCCACCCAGTACTTCCGGTTGTGGTAACGCACCTGCTCTTCGAGCTCGTCAATCGAAAGGTCTTCCCAGGTCGGGGCGCTCATCGTCCTGCTCCGCGTCATATAATCTGCTGATCTGCGTTCGTTGCCATGCTGCCTTCAGGGGCATGGCCGGGAGTTATGGCGCGAGCCGGGCGTTTGCTCAAGGGCGAACCTCGCACCAGATGAGGCGTCGCACGCGCTTTTTCTTGAAAAGAAAGCGTCTGCGGAAAGAAAGCGGCCGACCCGGCCGTTACCTGCGTGAGAAAAGGCCCCGGCGGCGGGCGGCATCTTTAATTCATACAAAAGTGTATGGATTGTCCGAAAGCACCTTGAATGCGTACGTTTGAGTATGCTATCGAGCCGCCCGAAGCGTTCGGCGAGCTTCGTTGTTTTTTTCTGCTCCAGAGGACCGAGGTTTCGATGAAGATCACAGCGCTGGAAGAGTACGGGTTGCGCTGCATCCTCCGGGTGGCCGAACAGCCCCCCGGGGAGTCGATCTCCGCGCAGGCCGTCGCCGACCTGGAGGGGATGTCCTTGCCCTACACGCAGAAGATTTTGCGCACCCTGGCTCAGGGCGGCCTCATCGACTCGCGCCGCGGCGCCCAGGGCGGCTTTCTTCTGGCCGCGCCGGCTGAAAATCTCAGCCTGGGCGATGTCATCCGCGTGCTCGGCGGCCTCTTTGAGGTCGAAGACATCTGCGAACGCCATACCGGAGAGTTGGAGCGGTGCGCACGCGGCTGCGGATGCTCGATTCGGCCGGTCTGGTCGTACATCTCCAACTTTGTCATTGAGACCCTCGACGGGATCTCGTTGGCCACGCTCCTGGCAGACGAAGCCAGCGTGCGGCGCCACCTGAACCGTCAGCACCTTACGCACTCCGAGCGACCTGCGCCGCAGGGCTCGTCCCACTGAGCTTCAACACGCCGCAGGCTCGCTCCCCAGGCATCACCAACCCCGAGGTAAGACGATGAGTTCAAATATCGAGTCCATGCTGGATCGCCCCTATAAGTACGGGTTCGTCTCGGACATTGAGACCGAGACGATCCCCCCGGGGCTCAATGAAGACGTCATCCGTCTGATCTCGGCCAAGAAAAACGAGCCGGAGTTCATGCTGGAGTTCCGCCTCAAAGCCTACCGGCACTGGCTCACCCTGGAGGAGCCGGAGTGGGCCAACGTCCACTATCAGAAGCCGAACTTCGACGACATCATCTACTACGCGGCCCCCAAGCAGAAAGAGAAGAAGGCCAGCCTCGATGAGGTCGACCCCGACATCCTCGAAGTCTACGAGAAGCTCGGCATCCCGCTTCACGAACAGAAGATGCTTCAGAACGTCGCCGTCGACGCCGTCTTCGACTCGGTCTCGGTGGCCACGACCTTCAAGAAGCGTCTGAGCGAGGCGGGCGTCATCTTCTGCTCCTTCTCCGAGGCGGTGCAGGAGCATCCCGAGCTGATCAAAAAGTACCTCGGCTCGGTCGTGCCTTATACCGACAACTTCTACGCGGCGCTCAACTCGGCGGTCTTCACCGACGGCTCCTTTGTGTTCATCCCCAAAGGGGTCAAGTGCCCCATGGAGCTCTCGACCTACTTCCGCATCAACACCCAGAACACCGGGCAGTTTGAGCGCACGCTGATCGTCTGCGAAGACGGCGGCCACGTCAGCTACCTGGAGGGGTGCACCGCGCCGCAGTTCGATACCAACCAGCTGCACGCGGCTGTCGTCGAGCTGGTCGCCCTGGACGACGCCGAGATCAAATACTCGACCGTCCAGAACTGGTTCGCCGGCGACGAGGAAGGCAAGGGCGGCATCTACAACTTTGTGACCAAGCGCGGGCTCTGCGCCGGCCGCCGCTCCAAGATCTCCTGGACCCAGGTGGAGACCGGCTCGGCCATCACCTGGAAGTACCCCTCCTGCATCCTGAAGGGCGACGAGTCCATCGGTGAGTTCTATTCGGTGGCGCTGACCAACAACATGCAGCAGGCCGATACCGGTACGAAGATGGTGCACATCGGCAAAAATACCCGCTCCACCATCATCTCCAAGGGCATCTCGGCGGGTCGCTCGCAGAACAGCTACCGCGGCCTCGTCAAGATCGCCCCCGGTGCCGACGGCGCGCGCAACTACTCCGAATGTGACTCCATGCTCATCGGCGACCGCTGCGGCGCGCACACCTTCCCCTACATCGACGTGCGCAACCCCACCGGCAAAGTGGAGCACGAGGCCTCGACCTCGCGCATCGGCGAAGATCAGATCTTCTACTTCCAGCAGCGCGGCATCGAGATGGAAGACGCCATCTCGATGATCATTAACGGCTTCTGCAAAGACGTCTTCCAGGAACTCCCGATGGAGTTCGCCGTCGAAGCCCAGAAGCTGCTTGGCATCAAACTCGAAGGTTCGGTGGGTTAAGCCCCCTGACAGATATCACCGGGTCGGCCCCGTGGCCGCCCGCCCGACGTACAAACGCGACGAGCGCGTCGCCCTTTGACCGCGCTCTAAAATCGAAGGACGCATTATGCTACTGCAAGTCAAAGATCTACGCGCCACGGTTGGCGAGGAGACGATCCTTAAAGGTGTCAACCTCACGGTAAATCCCGGGGAGGTGCATGCGATTATGGGCCCCAACGGCAGCGGTAAGAGCACGCTGACCAAAGTCCTCGCAGGCCACCCCTCTTACGAAGTTGCCGGCGGCGAAGTCACCTTTGAGGGCAACGACCTCTTTGAGCTTGAGGCCGATGAGCGCGCCCGCGCCGGACTTTTCCTGGCCTTCCAGTACCCGGTCGAAGTCCCCGGCGTCTCCAACGCGGCCTTCCTTCGCCAGGCCTACAACGCCAAACAAATCGCCAACGGCCTCGACGAGCTCGACCCGCTGGAGTTTGACGACTACGTCCGCGAGCGCATGAAGCTCGTTGAGATGGATCCGGCCTTCCTCAACCGCAGCGTCAACGTCGGCTTCTCCGGCGGTGAGAAAAAGCGCAACGAAATTCTGCAGATGGCGGTGCTTAATCCGCGCGTCGCGCTCCTCGATGAGACCGACAGCGGGCTCGACATCGACGCGCTGCGCGTCGTGGCCAACGGCATCAACGCCCTCTCCAACGAAGGTAACGCCGTGGTGCTCGTCACCCACTACCAGCGCCTTCTCAACTACGTGCAGCCCGACTTTGTGCACGTGATGGCCGGCGGTCGCCTGGTCAAGTCCGGCGGCAAGGAGCTCGCCCTCGAGCTCGAAGAGCGTGGCTACGACTGGATCCTGGAAGAGCAAGGAGCGGCATGAGCGCGTTGAAGAACACCCCGGAGCAGCACCCCTTCATCGGTGAGTCGCTCGCTCAGCCCGGCCCCCTGGCAGACCAGGGGCTCCCGGGCTGGTGGGCAGCGCTGCGCACCGAATCGCTCGGTCGCATCACCTCCATCGACGTGCCGACCTCTCGTCACGAGGAATGGCGCTTTATCAAGCCGGCCACCATCTTCGACACCGAGTTCATCTCTCCCGACGACGTCAACGTCGATCCGGGTGATGAGGCCATCGACGCCCTCAGACTCGCCGAAGATTGCGCCGCGACGCTCGTTTACATCAACGGGCGTTTTGATAGCGCGCGTTCATCGACCGCGGAGCTTCCCGAAGGCGTCGTCATCGCCGACTGGAGCCAGGTCCTCGATCACGATCAGGTCGACACCCTGGCCGAGTACGTCGGCACCAACGACTACTTCAACAACGACGTCTTCTACGAGGTCAACACCGCCCAGTTCGGTCACGGTGCGGTCATCCTCGTGCCGCGCGGAAAGGTCGTTGAGAAGCCCATTCACCTCCTCTTCCTCACCACCGGTGAGAAGGGCGCGGTGCACGCCAACCCCCGCAACCTCATCGTCGCCGGTGAGAGCGCTGAGCTCACCGTGGTGGAGGAGTACCGCGGGGCTGGCGAGGGCGCCTACCTCAACAACGTCGTCGACGAGGTCATCGTCGGGGCCAACGCGGACGTCAAGCACTTCAAAGTGCAGCGCGAATCCACCGACGCCTTCCACGTCGCCCGAAACCTGGTGACCCTCTCTCAGGATGCCCGCTACATCTCGACGGCCATCACCCTGGGGGCGGCGCTCTCCCGCAACGACTCCTACGCGCGCTACGTCGGTCAGAACATCGACTGCACCCTCGACGGGCTCGCGTTGGTGCGCGGCAAGCAGGTCGCCGACACCCACACCGCCATCGACCACGCGCTGCCCAACTCGCGCAGCTACCAGCTGCACAAGACCATCGTCGATGATCGGGCCCACACGGTGTTCAACGGTAAGATTTTTGTCCGCCAGGACGCACAGAACACCCGCTCCGAGCAGCTCAACCAGAACCTCATCCTTTCGGCTCGGGGTCACGTCGACACCAAGCCCCAGCTTGAGATTCTGGCCGACGATGTCGTCTGCTCGCACGGCGCCACCGTCGGGCAGCTCGAAGACGAGCAGCTCTTCTACCTGCAGAGCCGCGGCATCGATGAGGCGCAGGCGCGCAACTTGCTGACCTTCGCCTTCGCCGCCGAAGTCATTGAGACCATCACGGTCGCCTCGGTACGCGAATCGCTGGCCGACGCCGTGATCGCCTCCACCGACACCGGGCTTTAAGCAGCACACGGGCCCGGGCTCAAAGCCCGGGCCTAACGAGGTTCAGATGTCCGCACAACCCACCGCCCTCAACCGCTCCTGGGAGGAGGTCCGCGCCGACTTCCCCATCCTGGCGCAGTCGATCAACGGCCACCCGCTGGCCTACCTCGACACCGCCGCCTCCGCCCAGATGCCGCAGCAGGTCATCGACCGGCTGGTCTGGTACCACAGCACGCTGCACTCCAACGTGCATCGGGGCGTCCACACCTTGAGCCAGCGTGCTACGCAAGCCTTTGAAGACGTGCGCCTCAAGGTCCAGCAGCTGCTCAACGCGCCTTCGCTCAAAGAGTGCATCTTTACCGGCGGCACCACCGACGCCATCAACCTGGTGGCGCACAGCTTCGGTAAGGCCTTCTTGAAGCAAGGCGACCGCGTGCTCCTCTCGGCTCTGGAGCACCACGCCAACATCGTGCCCTGGCAGCGCATCTGTGAGGAGGTTGGCGCCTTTATTGACGTCATCCCCATCAACGACCGCGGTGAGCTTCTGCTCGACGATCTCGACGAGCTCCTGACGGATCGCACCCGCATCGTCGGCGTCAACCACGTCTCCAACGCTCTGGGCACCGTCAACCCCATCGAAGAGATCATCGCTCGCGCGCACGCTCGCGATATCCCCGTGCTCATCGACGGCGCCCAGGCCGTGGCCCACATGCAGGTTGACGTGCAGGCGCTCGACGCCGACTTCTACGCCTTCTCCTCCCATAAGCTCTGCGGCCCCACCGGCATCGGTGTCCTCTACGGCAAGGAGCGCTGGCTTGAGAAGATGCCGCCTTACCGAAGCGGTGGCGATATGATCCTGAACGTGAGCTGGGAGGGCACCACCTACAACGGGCTCCCCCATAAGTTCGAGGCGGGCACCCCTTCCATCGCCGCCGGCGTGGGCATGGGCGCGGCCATCGACTACCTTCAGGAGCTGGGCTTTGAGCGCATCGCCGCGCGCGAGGCCGAACTGCTGGCGAAGGCCACCGAGCGCCTCGGCGCCATCCCCGGCGTGCGCCTCATCGGCACCGCCGAACACAAGGCCTCCGTCCTCTCCTTCGACATTGAAGGCGTCCATCCCCACGACATCGGCTCCATCCTCGACAGCGAAGGCGTCGCCATCCGCGCCGGCCACCACTGCGCCCAGCCCGTCATGACGCGCCTGGGCGTGCCGGCCACCGCCCGCGCCTCTTTCGCATTCTACAACGACGACCAGGACATCGACCGCCTCGTCGCCGGCATCCACTCGGTCAAGGAGATCTTCGGCGTATGAGTGATATGCGCGCGCTCTACCAGGAGGTGATCCTGGATCATAATCGCAAGCCTCGTAACTTCGGTCCCCTCGAAGGCGCCAACCGCGTCGCCCAGGGCACCAACCCCCTCTGCGGGGATAACTACACCATCTACGCCCGCGTGAACGACGATAACATCGTCGAAGCCGTCAGCTTTGAGGGCAGCGGCTGCGCCATCTCCAAAGCTGCCGCCTCGATGATGACCACCCGCATCAAGGGCAAAAAGGTCGAGTCGGCCGAGCAACTCATCGAGGAGTTCCGGGCGATGCTCACCGGCGAACTCGATCTTCAGGGCGACCACAGCCTCGGCCACCTTACGGTCTTCGAAGGGGTGGCCCAGCTTCCCCAGCGGGTCAAATGCGCCGTGCTCCCCTGGCACGCCATGCACGCCGCCCTCGAAGGCGACGACGAGACCTCCACCGAGGGCGACTCGGACATCTGGAGCAAGGAGTAACCCATGAAAATCGCCGAGATCGAGCCCACCCCAAACCCCAACGCCATGAAGTTCGTCCTCACCGAGGCCATCACCCACGGCTTCGTGACCCGCTCCTTCGAGGACTTCAACCAGGCGTCGACCGTTCCCCTGGCCAAAGCGATCTTCGAGATCGACCACGTCATCAGCGTCTACTTCGCCGACCGCTGGATCACGGTCACCCAGGATGGCGGCGCCGAGTGGTCGCAACTCCTGCGCGCCGTGGCCGAGCCCATCCGCGCCGCCAGCTTCGCCGACGCTAACCCCGAGGGTGGCCTCTCGGTCAGCGGCGACGACACCGACGACTCTGACCTCCCGGGCATGGACGACCCCCGCATCCCGCTTATCCGCGAGACCATCGACGAGCACATCATGCCCTTCCTCGCCGGCGACGGCGGCGGTCTCAAGATCATGGGCCTGGTCGATAACCAGCTCCTGGTGCGCTACGAGGGCGCCTGCGGAACCTGCCCTGCCTCCATGACCGGAACCCTGCTGGCCATTGAGAACCTCCTGCAGGTTGAGGTCGATCCGGAGCTCTACGTCGCTACGGTCTGAGCGTTCTTCAGGCGCCGGTACCAGGTGAGCCACAGCGTGTTAAACCCGGCGAAGATCGCAAAGAAGGCCCACCCCATCGCCGGCGCCCCTTGAAGCATCGACACGAAGATGCCAACGCAGGCGCTGGCCGACCACAGCACCTTCAACCGAAGCATCGTCAGGTACGACGACGCTGAACGGTCGCGACCCAACCAGGACTCCACGCCGATACCGATCAACGCTGCCCCGACGAGGCGAGCGCTGATCGGGTCGACGCTGTCCCATCCCAGGGCGGTCAAAAAGGCGACGGGTGCCACCATCAGGGGCACCGCAAAGATCACGTCGGCCACAAAATGCACAATGAACCAACGTCGAAGGGCGTCTGGGACGGGCATCGATGCCTCGGGGAACGTGGAGACGAGGGGACCGCTACATCCTCGCTCCGGGGGCTTGTCAACAGGGGGCGCCATTTGCTTAAGTGCCCCCATCATACTTCAAGCCGGGCGCTCACGGCGAGCGAGCCCGGACCTCCAGACCCAGAACATACGGATGAGCCTATGAGCGTCCACGCCCTCGCACCCGACACGGTCAACACCCCCATCTCTCTGACCCACGCCGTGCGTTTTGTGACCGCCGCCAGCCTCTTCGATGGCCACGACGCCGCCATCAACGTCATGCGCCGCATCCTCCAGGCCTCCGGCGCCGAGGTGATTCACCTGGGTCACAATCGCTCCGTCAACGAGATCGTCAACGCCGCCATCGCCGAAGACGCCCAGGGCATCGCCATCAGCAGCTACCAGGGCGGACATGTCGAATTTTTCAAATACATGGTCGACCTGCTGAAAGAGCGGGGCGCCTCCCACATCAAGGTCTTTGGCGGCGGGGGCGGGGTGATCGTCCCCGAGGAGATCGCCGAGCTCGAAGCCTACGGTGTTCAGAAGATCTTCAGCCCGGAAGACGGCCGCCGCCTCGGCCTCCAGGGCATGATCAACCACATGCTCGAACTCACCGACTACGATCCGGTCGCCCGCGTCGGCGTCGCCGAGCCCTCCGAGGTCCTCGCCGCTCGCCCCGGCGCCCTGGCGCGCGCGATCACCATGGCGGAGCAGGGCCGCCTTGGCGAACTCAGCCTCCCGGCCCCCCAGACCGCAGCGCCGGTCCTCGGCATCACCGGCACCGGCGGGGCAGGGAAGAGCAGCCTCACTGACGAGCTCATCCGCCGCTTCCTCATGGACTTCGACGACCGACGCATCGCGCTCATCTGCGTCGACCCCTCCCGCAAGAAGACCGGCGGGGCGCTGCTCGGCGACCGCATCCGCATGAACGCCATCGACGACGACCGCGTCTACATGCGCTCGCTGGCCACCCGCGGCTCCAAGGGCGAAGTCTCCGACGCCCTCGCGGACGCCCTCACGGTCGTTCAGGCCGCCGGCTTCGATCTTGTCATCGTGGAGACAAGCGGCATCGGTCAGGGGGACGCCGACATCGTCGACTACGCTGACTGCTCCCTCTACGTGATGACCAGCGAGTTTGGTGCACACACCCAGCTCGAGAAGATCGGCATGCTCGACTACGCCGACTTCGTCGCCATCAACAAGTTCGAGAAGGCTGGCAGCGAAGACGCCCTGCGCGCTGTCCGCAAGCAGCTGCGTCGCAACCGTCAGATCTCCTACGACATCCCCGATGAAGAGGTCCCCGTCTTCGGCACCATCGCCAGCCAGTTCGGCGACACCGGCGTCAGCGCCCTCTACCACGCCCTGGCCACCCGCTTCTTCGGCAGCTTCGACTCCCGCTGGAGCTTCGACGGCCCCGTCAGCCAGAAGACCCACACGATCATCCCCGCCGACCGCACCCGCTACCTGGCCGATATCGCCAACACCTGCCGCGGCTACCGCGCCTGGGCCGAGCAGCAGGCCGATGTCGCCACCAAACTCTACCAGCTCGACGGCGCCGCAAAGCTCCTGGGCGAAGACAACGCCGAGGCCCTCCACGCCCGCCGCGATGAGCTCGAAGATCGCCTCGACCGCCGCACCCAAAAACTCCTCGACGGCTGGGATGACCTCAAAGCGCGCTACGCCGGCGACCACTTCGAAGTTCAGATTCGGGACAAGGTCCGCCGCTTCGAGCTAACCTCCACCTCCCTCTCCGGCTCCAAGATCCGCCGCGTCTCCCTGCCGCGCTTCCAGGACTGGGGCGACATCGTCCGCTGGCAGCTCCTTGAGAACGTCCCCGGGGAGTTTCCCTTCACCGCCGGCGTCTTCAACTTCAAACGCCGCGACGAAGAGCCCAAGCGCATGTTCGCGGGCGAAGGCACCCCCGAGCGCACCAACAAACGTTTCCACTACCTCTGCGAGGGGGAGCCCGCCAACCGCCTCTCGACGGCCTTCGATTCGGTGACCCTCTATGGCGAAGACCCCGACCTTCGCCCCGACATCTACGGGAAAGTCGGAAACTCCGGCGTCAGCGTCTGCACCCTCGACGACATGAAGCGCCTCTACGACGGCTTCGACCTCTGCGCCCCCAACACCAGCGTCTCGATGACCATCAACGGTCCGGCGCCCATCATCCTGGCGATGTTCCTCAACACCGCCATTGACCAGCAGGTCGACGCCTTCACCTCGCGCGAGGGCAGGGCGCCCTCCGACGCCGAGCGCGACGACATCGCCGAGAACGCCCTCCAGGTCGTCCGCGGCACCGTCCAGGCCGACATCCTCAAGGAAGACCAGGCCCAGAACACCTGCATCTTCTCCACCGAGTTCGCCCTGAAGATGATGGGCGACATCCAGGAGTACTTCGTCGACCACAGGGTCCGAAATTATTACTCCGTCTCCATCAGCGGCTACCACATCGCCGAGGCCGGCGCGAACCCCATCAGCCAGCTCGCCTTCACCCTGGCCAACGGCTTCACCTTCGTCGAATATTACCTCGCCAGGGGCATGAACATCGACGACTTCGCCCCTAACCTCTCCTTCTTCTTCTCCAACGGCATGGACCCCGAGTACACCGTGCTCGGCCGCGTTGCCCGCCGCATCTGGGCCGTCGCCATGCGCGAGCGCTACGGCGCCAATGAGCGCTCCCAGAAGCTCAAGTACCACATCCAGACCTCCGGCCGCTCCCTGCACGCCCAGGAGATCCAGTTTAACGACATCCGCACCACCCTCCAGGCGCTCCTGGCCCTCTTCGACAACTGCAACAGCCTCCACACCAACGCCTTTGACGAAGCCATCACCACCCCCACCGAGGCCAGCGTCCGCCGCGCCATGGCCATCCAGATGATCATTAACCGCGAGTTCGGCCTCTCCATGAACGAGAACCCCTGGCAGGGCTCCTTTGTCATCGACGAACTCACTGATCTCGTCGAAGAAGCCGTCCTCCAGGAGTTCGAGGCCATCAGCCGCCGCGGTGGTGTCCTCGGCGCCATGGAGACCCAGTACCAGCGCTCCAAAATCCAGGATGAGTCCATCCACTACGAACTCAAGAAGCACTCCGGCGAACTCCCTATCATTGGCGTCAACACCTTCATCGCACCTGAAGGTATCGACGACAGCGATGGCACCACACTCGAGCTGATCCGCTCCACCACCGAAGAGAAACAAACCCAGCTCGACAACCTCGCCAGCTTCAAGTCCGACCACGACGCCCGGACCGACGCCGCCCTCCAACGCCTCAAAGAGGTCGCGCTCAGCGACGGCAACATCTTCGATGAGCTTATGCGCACCGTCCGCGTCGCAAGCCTCGGGCAGATCACCCGCGCCCTCTACGAGGTCGGCGGGCAATACCGACGCTCGATGTAACCCCCATTCGGTACCCGCCTCTCCACACCCACGCGCTCCCCCTTACTCCTCCCCCCGCCAGGGGGGATCTGAGGCTCTATGGTCGTCATCTCTGTGGACTCCGTCGCAAAATCCTTCGGCGACCGCACCCTCTTTAAAGACGTCAGCTTTGGCCTGGGCGCAGACGATCGCGTCGGCCTCCTCGGCGTCAACGGCGCCGGCAAGACCACCCTCCTTCGTATCCTCCTCGGCCTCGAGCCCCCCGACGAAGGCAAGGTCACCCACGCCCGCCAGGCCCGCATCGAATACCTCCCCCAGGAACCCGATCTCGATCCCGAACGCACCGCGCTGGAGACCGTCATCGCCGATGGACCCCAGGCCTTCCGCGTCGTCGAGGCCTACGAGGCCGCCTGCCGCGCACTCGCCACCAACCCTGAGGACAACGACCTCATCATGCGCGTCGCCGAGCTCGGCGAAGAGATGGACCGCGTCGGCGGCTGGACCCTGGAGAACGAGGCCAAAACCATCCTCTCCCAGCTCGGCATCCTCAACCACGACCAGCCCGTCGGTCAGATGAGCGGTGGCCAGCAAAAACGCGTCGCCATGGCCCGCTCCCTCGTCCGCCCCAGCGACCTCCTCATCCTCGATGAGCCCACAAACCACCTCGACATCGAGACGGTCGCCTGGCTCGAAGACTACCTGGCCTCCCGGAGCACCGGCCTCCTGCTCATCACCCACGACCGTTACTTCCTCGACCGTGTCGCCAACGTCATCCTCGAGCTGGCAGACCACACCGTCTACCGCCACGCCGGCAACTACTCCGCCTTCCTCGAAGCTCGCGCACACCGCGAAGAGCTCAAACAGATCGCCGAGTCCAAGCGCGCTCAGCTCGCCAAAAAGGAACTCGCCTGGCTGCGTCGAGGCCCCAAAGCCCGCACCACCAAAAGTAAATCCCGCATCCAGCGCGCCCACGCCCTCATCGACGGCGCCGTCAACCTCGACGAGCAGAAGGTCGAGATCGACACCGTCGAGAGTCGCCTCGGCAAAAAGATCATCCGCCTCGACCACGTCTCCCACGCCTACGAAGGTCGCACCATCCTCAACGACGTCTCCTACACCGTCGACCGCCGCGACCGCCTCGGCATCGTCGGTCCCAACGGTGCCGGAAAATCGACCCTCCTCAACATCATCGCCAACCGCCTCACCCCCGACCAGGGCGTCGTCGATATCGGTGAAACCGTCGTCATCGGCTACTTCGACCAGCAGGCCGAAGGCCTCGATCCCGACATGCGTGTCCACGACTACATCACCGAGGTCGCACACCGCATCCCCACCTCCGATGGCTTCCTCACCGCCTCCCAGATGCTCGACCTCTTCCTCTTCGACCGCGACAAACAGTGGACCTACATCCACAAACTCTCCGGAGGTGAGCGCCGACGCCTCTACCTCCTCCGCATCCTCATGCGTCAGCCTAACGTCCTCCTCCTCGACGAGCCCACCAACGACCTCGACGTCGACACCCTCACCGTCCTCGAAGACTACCTCGACAGCTTCGAAGGCGCCGTCATCACCGTCAGCCACGACCGCTACTTCCTCGACCGAACCTGCGAACACCTCCTCACCTTCAAAGAGAACGGTCACGTCGAAGAGGTCCCCGGCAACTACGCCTTCCTCGAAGAGCGTCGCGCCCTGCAGGCCCGAGCAGAGCGTCAGGAGGCTGCCGCTCGCGCCGAGGCCGAGCGCACGACCTCCCCCGAGCCGGCCGCCCCTAATCCCGACGCCCCCCGCAAACTCTCCTACAAAGAGCGCCGCGAGCTCGAAGCCCTCGAGCCTCGCATCGCTGAGATCGAAGCGCGTCTCGAAGCCATCGACCAGGCCATGGTCGCATCTGCCACCGACTACGAAGCCGTCGCCGCACTCGACGAAGAAAAGACCACACTCAGCGCAGAACTTGAGGCCGCCCTGGAGCGCTGGATGGAGCTCTCCGAACTCGCCTGACCCCACCGATGGCGGCCCGATCATGGCCTGCTACCAAACCCACACGCCCCCGTTCTCGAAAAATCGACTTGACCCTGGCCACCCCGCGCCCAGACTCCCCCCACTTCATATGCGATGTGTCGGGGCGGTGACGCGTGGCCACCTTCCCCGTCTTCAGGTCGAAGCCCCTCGCCGGGCGTTGGCGTCGCACATCTCCGTCGCAAGCTCTCAGCCTTGCGATGCCGTCGGGGACCCTCAACGCACCCCGGGCATGCCGTCGACCATGCCCTCGCCGCGCTGACCCTGAGCCTACCTTCGGCTCCCCTCCCGACGGAGACACTATGTTTGAAACCACCTGGAGTTCGCTCAACCTCTACCAGCAGCCCAACGGCAGCATGGCCTTCTGCCTCTCCGACATCGCTGAGAAAGCCTGCGACGCCGGCCTCGACGAGGTCTGCTCCCGCACTGAGATCGCCATCGAAGCCTGCGCACGCTCCCAGCTCCTCGACGACCAATGGGCCAACTCCGGTCAAACCGGACTGCCCTCGCGAGCCGAAGCCGTCAAAACCAGCGCCCTCATCGCCCGCACCCTCTCCCAGATCCATGATATCTGCGATACCTTCGGCGCCCAACACCGCGAGACGCCCCGCAAGCTCGCTGCCATCGAGGTGCTCCAGGTCGCCTTCCCCCGAGGCGTACGCCCCGTGGTCTCCTCCCGTATGGAGGAGCAGCTCGCCGCCTACGACCTCCTCACCCGCCGCCTCCAGCGCGACCTCCACGTTCAGGTCGTCGATGTCGGCATCGTGGACCTGGTCGCCGACCTCGTCACCTACAAGAACGACTTCGCACGCCAGCTCGTGGTCCATGATGACGTCCTCTCCTTTGAGCGCGTCAAAGGCGCGCGCCACGCCGCACGCGAAGCGTACGCCAACGTCATCGTCCAGATCCTCGCCAGCACCTTCGAGCAGCCCGAGCTCCGCGCTGACCTGCTCGCGTCCATCCGCGACCAGCAGGCCCGTATCGCCCTCCACCACCGCCGCCGCGGCAAAAACAACAGCCCCGATGATCACGACATCGACATCATCGACCTCCCCACCAAACCGGACGATGACGCCGACCTCCCCAAGCCTCCTGACGCCGAATAAAGGCTCACATCATCGCATCTGCGCGTAACACGCTAACGCCGGGCATTCGCCCGGCGTTTTTTTTGGGCTCCGTACATCACAGGTCCGCCTCCCTGCGGACGCCAAATCGCCCGCCACCCGCGCACCAACCCCTCATCACGCCCGTCCCTCCTTGCCTCGCCCTCACCCTGACCCCTCTCGGGCCTGTAAACGCTTGCAGGTTATCCCTCATTCGGGGGCATGATCCACCCCTCCCGGTGGGACTCGACCCTCAGCCTGACCCCTCTCACACCCCTCCCGGTGGGACTCGACCCTCAGCCTGACCCCTCTCACACCCCTCCCGGTGGGACTCGACCCTCAGCCCGACCCCTCGCTCACCTCGCAACATCCTACCTTACATCGAGCCCGACGCCTCCATCGCCTCCTCGCGCATCGCCTCACCCTCAGCCTTCCACATCCATCACCCCTCACCCTCGAACCCCACCCCCGGCGCTCCGCCTGCCTCCTGACACGGGCCCACACCCCACCTCCAACTCACCTGTTCGCTACGTCTTGTAACCGCACCCCTTTCATCACACAGACCGCCTTGCCGCCCTCCCGCTTTGATTGCTACATTTGCCAGACGGCTTCACCCCCCGATCAGTGTAGGATACCGCGCTCGCCATCAGCCTCACCGACGACATTCTCGCGGCAGGCACTCCCGCTCTACAGACAGGTAAGATCGATGACCGATCAGCTCCGCGCGCTCCAGGACCAGTTGGCCACCGACCCCGGTAACCCCGACATCTTCCGCGCCCTCCAGAGCCTCTGCTGGGAACACGGACACTGGCAAGAAGCCCTCTCCGCGGCCCGAGAACAAGCCAGCATCAGCACCCTCAAACCCGACTACCAGAGCCTCGCGCAGAGCCTCCACACACTCGCCGAATCCCTTCAGCCTGGACCTGAAAAGGCCCGCGCTCTTTTGGCCTTAGGCGACCTCTACCTCGAAGACCTCGACCAGCGCGCCCGCGCGATGGAAGCCTACCAGGCCGCTTTCAAGGCCCACCCCGAAGACGCCCTCCCGCTTCAGCGCGCCTCCGCCGTCTACCTTCGCCATAGAGAGTGGGACAACCTCCTCACCACCCATCAGATCGAGGCACGCGTCGCCGCCGATCCCGCCGAGCGCGCACGCCTCCTTCTCGCCATCGCGCAGATCCAGGCTGAGCACCAGGGCGATCTCCCCGCCGCGCTCGACACGCTGGCGCAAACCGAGCATCCCGACCCTCTCGTCGAACAGCTCACCGCCCTCTACCAGCGCGGCGTCACAATGGCCGACGCCATCGCCGAAGCCGACGAACTCGCCACCGAACTGCTGGCGGAAGGGGAGGGCACCGACGCCGCGCAGGCCTGGTTGGAAGCCGCCCAGCTTGAGTACGACCGGCTTGCCGGTGATGCCGCGCGTGCGCTCCAGTTTGCCCGGAAGGCCCTCGACGCCGACCCTGAGAACGACGACGCGCACCTCATCGTGGACGAACTTAACGCCCGACCCGACGCCTCTGCTCCTACCTCCAACGACGCCGACGCTATGACTCAGCCTGGCTCTGCCTCCGAAGATTCCCCCGCACCTCAGAAGCGCAGCGTCAACGCCTTCTTCGACGCCGTCGCCCCCTTCGACGGCGACCTCGATGCGGCCCGCCAGGCCCTCCAGGATGACCCGGCCAACCTCTCCGCCCTCGCCGCAATCCGCGCCGAACTCCGCGAACAGGGCAACATCGGCCAACTCGCCGAAACCCTTGAACACTCCGTGCGCTACCTGCGCAAGCGCGACGGTGAGTGGGAAGTCATGACCGAGCTGGCCAGACTCTACTGGCTGGAACTCAACGACGACGAGCGCGCCGAGTACTACTTCAAACGCCTCAAGCTCCTCGACGACGCCCACCCCGACGTCTTCGCCTTCTACGAAGCCTACTACGAAGACGCCGGAGACTGGCGAAAGCTCTTCTCCCTGCTCGCCGGCCGTCTCACCCAACTCGAAGACCGCGAGGACTACTGGCTCGTCGCCGAACGCCTCTCCGACATCGCCGAGACCGAACTCGGCAGCGCTGAGAAGGCCATAGACGTCTGGAAAAACTTCCTCCGCGAATACCCCGCCGATCCCGAAGCACGTCGTCGCCTCCGACACCTCTACGAAGACCACGGTAAATGGAACGCCCTCGTCGACCTCATCAAAGATGAAGTCCGCCAGCTCGAGGAGAACGATCCCGAAAACACCACTGAGCGCATCGCGCTCCTCGAGGAAATGGCCGACATCTACCGCGTTCGCCTCAACCTCGACTCCATGCTCATCACGATCATGGCCCAGATCCTGGAGCTCGATCCCCTCCATCCCTCGGCCTTCGATCAACTCCGCGATCTCTACGAGAAGAACCGTCGCTTCAATGACCTCGCAAGCCTGCTCTCCGATGCCGCCGAGCGCGCCGCAGAGCAGGGCGACATCGGCCGCGCCGTAGGCCTCCTCCTCGAAGTCGCCGACATCTGGCAGGAGCGACTCAACAACGTCACCCAGGCCATCCCCTACCTGGAACGCGTCATCGCGATCGCCCCCGAAGAGGCCGACGTCCGCGACCGCCTCCGCCAGATCTACGAGCAACGTCGGGACTTCCGCTCCCTCTTCGATCTCGAGGTCAAAGAGGCCGTCCTTGAACTCGGCGACGATCGTGAGACCCGTCTGACCGAACTTCTGGAGATGGCCCGCGAGAAACTTCGCGACCCCGAGCGTGAAGCGCGTGTCCTCGAAGCCCTCACCGAATCCCACCCCTCCGAAGAGCGCCTCGACGAGCTCCAACGCGCCTACCGCCGCCTCGAAGATTGGCGCTCCCTCGCCACCCTCCTTGAGTCCCGAGCCTCCTCCTTTGACCCCGATAGGGCTCTGAGCACCCGGGAAGAAGCCGCGCGCCTCTTCCATCAACGCCTCAACGATCTCGACGAAGCCGCCCGCGCCTGGCAGGCCATCCTCAGCGACCACGCCGACCATCACGAGGCCTTCGACAGCCTCAGCGAGATCTTCGGCAATACCTCCCGGCTCGACGCCCTCGAAGACCTCTACCTCGACGCCCGGCGACCCGAAGATCTCTACGAGCGCCTCGACCTCCTCGCCGACGGCCGCGATGACGCCGCCGTCATCGACCTGCGTGAACGCCAGGTCCGCCTCGCGCAACAGCACCTCCAGGACGACGCCCGCCTCATCGCGGCCCTGGAAGACCTCCTCCTGCGCGCTCCTGACGAGGACGCCCAGGCCGCGCTCTACGAGCGTCTCCTCCCGACCTACGTCGAAAACGATCACTTCGATCGCGCCATTGAGGCCCATCAGTTCCTCCTGGAACGACGCGACGAAGACGGCCCCCGCGTCGAGTCCATGCTCGCCATCGCCGACCTCGAGCACCGTCGCGCTCAACCTGACCAGGCCCTGGCCTGGGCCCTCAAGTGTTTTGAGCGCTTCCCGGCGGACCCCGAAATCCTCGACGTCTCCCTGGTCTACGCCCGCGCTGCTGCCTTGCAGCAGACCCTCGCGGACGCCTGGATCGACTGCGCCGAGGCCATCGACGACGAAGCCACACAGAACGACCTCTTCTCCCGCGCCGCCACGCTCCTGGCGCAAGACCTCCAGCAGACCGAGCGGCCGATTGCGATCTTTGAGCTGCTGCGCCCCCGCATGCCCGAGTCGCTGGAAATTCTCGCTGCCCTCGATCCCCTCTACGACCGCGCCGGCCGCCACGAGGATCGCGTCGACACCCTCCGCGCTCAGATCCAGCTCCTGGCAGAGCAGGGCGCCGCAGACGCCGATCTTGTCGATCAGCTCTCCAAGATCGCCGACGTCCAGCGCGCTCACCTCGACCAGAAAGACGCCGCCCGCCAGACCTACATGGAGATCCTCGACCGCGACCCGGACCACCTCGGGGCGCTCCGCGGCGTCAAAGAACTCCACCGCCTCGACGAGCGTCACCACGACGTCGCCGAGTTCCTCATGCGCGAGATCCCCCTGGCGGCCTACGAGGGCCCTGAAGCCGTCTGGCGCGCCCGCATGGAACTCGGCGACCTCATGCGCGACCACCTCGATGACCCCCACGGCGCGCTCCGAGCCTACGCCGAGGTCTTAGGGGAGAACCCCGAACACGACGGCGCCCTCACTGCCGCCCGTCAATTCCTCGATCGCGACGACTTCGCGCGCGACGCCGCCTTACTCCTCGAGCCCATCCTTCGCGACCTCAACGCCCACGAGCCCCTCGCCGAAGCCCTCGAGGCGAGACTGCGAGTCTGCGATGATCCCTTCGAAGAGCAGGAGATCCTCGACGAACTCATCCCCCTCTACGCCGACGAACTCAAAGACACCGAAGCAGCCTTCGCCCACGCCTGCCGCCAGTTCAACATCGACCCCGAACGCGACGATATCTGGCTCCGCGTCGAACAACTCGGAGCTCGTCTCAACCGATGGGCCCTCATCGAAGAGATGTTCACCGCCGAGAGCCCTCTCCTCGGTCATGAGTCCCCCACGCGCTTTGACCTGCTCCGTCACCTGGCTGCCATCCGAGAGCACCAGCTCAAAGACCGCCCGCGAGCCCTCGAAGCCTGGGAGCGCCTCCACGCCTACGACCCGATGGACCTCCCCACCGTCGAAGCGCTGGAACGCCTCTACCGTAAAGACGAGCGCACCGCCGATCTCGTCGACATCCTCCGCAAACGCGCGCTCCTCGTCGACCTCGACGAAGACCGCGTCAACCTCCTGACCGAGGCCGCCAGCCTCCTCGACGATGCCCTCCATCAGCCCGTCGACGCCATCGAGCTCTACCGCGAAATCCTCGCCATCGAGCCCGATCACGCCGACGCCGTCGACGCCCTCGAGCGCCTCCTCCGCGATCAGCAGGCCTGGCACGATCTCGACGCCTTACTCGCCGAACAGGCCGACCAGACCCTCCAGCCCCAGCGCCGCCGCGCCTTCCTGCGACGCCTCGCCAGCCTGCGCTTTGAGCAACTCGACGACCTCCCCGGCGCCGTCGCCATCAGCATCGATCTCCTCGAAGACGACCCCGGTGACGACGCGGTCCTGGCCTTCGTCGCCGATCTCGACGACCGCCTGGCCTCCGAGGCCTCCTGGCCCGAGCTTCGCCTCGACCTGGCCCGCACCCTCGAGCCCATCTATCGCCTGCGCAGTGAGTACGACCGCCTCGACCACGTCCTCGCCATCCGTCTCGAGCTCTGCGAAGACCCCTTTGAGCAGCTCGAGATCCTCGATGAGCTCGTCACCCTTCGCCACAAAAAGCTCAGCCGACCCCGTCAGGCCTTCGACGCCATCGCCCGCGCCGTCCTCATCCAGCCCGACGATGAGGACCGCCGCAAACGCCTCATCGAACTCGCCAACGCTGTAGACGCCCTCGATGAGGCCGCCTCCACCCTTGAGCAGGCCGCCACCCGCGCCGACGCCTTCGCCGCCGGCGCCATCTGGAAACGCGTCGGTCAGCTCGCCACCCAGAAGCTCAACGATCCCACCCGCGCGATCGCCGCCTTTGAGCAGGCCCTGGAGCTCGACCCCAACGACATCCCCGCCATGGAGGCCCTCGAGCGCCTCTTTGAGGCGACCGGCGACACCGAAAACCTCAGCCTCATCCTCCTGCGCCAGTCCGAAGTCGCCACCTCCGAGCAGCGCCTCAAGCTCCTGCGCCGCGTGGCCATTCTCCAGGAGCAGGTCCTGGACAACGCGCCCGATGCCATCGACACCAACCGCCTTATCCTTGAGGCCGACCCAACCGATCTCCAGGTCGTCGAAGCCCTTGAGCGCCTCTACGCCGCGCAAGACCAGCACTTCGAACTCGCCGAGCTCCTTCAGCGCAAGGCTGAACTCGTCGAGGAGGGCGCCGCTCGCATGGGCGTCCTCGCCAGACTCGCCGAAGTCTACGAACACCAGCTCCACGATCTCGAAGAGACCATCGCGACCTACCGCCGTATCGTCGCCGAAACCCCCGGTCACCTTCACGCGCTCGCCCAACTCGACCGTATTCTCCGCGACGAAGCCCGCTGGGCAGACTGGGTCGACGTCGCCCGCCAGCGCCTCGACAGCCCCGCCGCCCGCGACCCCGAGCTTCGCCTCGAACTCGAACTTCAACTCGGCACCGCCTTAGCCGACGAACTCTTCGACACCGCCGAAGCGCTCCAGGTCTTCCGCGCCATCCTCGCCAGGGTCGAAGACCAGCCCGACGCCCTCGCACGCCTCGAGGCCTTCGCTCAAGACGAAGCCTGGATCGAAGACGTCGCGCCCGATCTGCGCGAGATCTACCGCCGTAACAACACATGGTCTCGCCACCTCGATCTCCTGGATCGCCTCGCGGCCCAACTCCTCGACCCCACCGAGAAGGCCACCGTCCTCTTCGACCGCGGTGTCATCGCCCGAGACCGCTTCGAGGACCGCGGCGAGCTCGCCATGACCTGTTTTGCTCAGGCCTGGGCTCTGGAGCCTCAGCGCGAGGGCTACGGCGACGCCCTCATCTCACTGGGAAGCCGCCTCCAGGCCTGGGACACCCTCACCGAACACCTCCGCACCGTCCTGGAGCGTGCCCTCGAACCCCGCATGATCCTCGACCTCCACCTCAAGCTCGCCATGATCTTCGGCGACGCACTGGGCGATGAGGCCGAGTCCGAACACCACCTGCGCGAAGTCCTCGCCATGGAACCCTCCCATGCCGAAGCCCTCGCCAGCCTCATGTCTCTCCTCGACCACCAGGAGCGCTGGCACGACCTCATTGAGATCTTCGAGGCGCGCCACCTGGCGCTCCTCGACACCAAACCCTCCGACGCGCTCACCTTCCTTCGAAAGATCGCCGAGCTGCAGGAGACCCGTCTCAACGACACCTTCTCCGCCGTCGAAACATGGCGACGCGTCCGCGCCCTCGAGCCCCGCGGCCAGCTCGCGCTCGACAACCTCGTCCGTCTCCTCACCCAACAGGAGCGATGGGAAGAGCTCGCCGACCTCTACACCGACATCGCCGCCTCCAGCAGCCTCCCCTCCGAAGTGCTGCAGGCCGAACTGGCCCTGGCGGACCTCTGCCGTGGCCCCCTCCACGAAGTCCCCCGCGCCATCGAACTCTACGGCCGCGCCCTCGACATCGACGCCGAGCACCCCCACGCCATCGCCTCCCTCGAAGCTGTCTTCGACGAGGACCCCGAACACAGCGCGTTGGCCGCTCAGCACCTCGAACCCCTCTACCGCCAGCGCAAAGACCGCCCCCGCCTGGCTCGCGTCCTCGATGCCCGCGCCGCCGCCAGCGAACTCCCGGCAGAGCGCCTCGCCTGGCTGCGCGAGCTCGCCCAGATCGTCGACCATGAACTCAACGATCCGGCCTGGGCCTGGCAGATCCACGGCCGCATCTTCGCCCTCGACCCCGCCGACCAACCCGCCCGCGACGCCCTCGCCATCCTCGCCGCCCGGGTCACCGACCCCGAGCAGGGCTGGCTCACCCTGGCCGAGTGCTACGACACCGTCCTGCGCGAGAGCTACGAGATCGACGACGCGCTCCGCGCGCACCTGCGGGTGGAGCAGGCCGAGATCTTCGCCGACCGCCTCCTCGACGCCTCGCGTGCCTCCGACGCCGTCAACCTCGCCATGGGCCTCGCCCCGGACCTGGAGCGCGCCATCGATCTTCGCGAGCGTCTCCTGGAACGCGAGCGCGACTGGCACGCGCTCGCAGACCACTACCGCCTCCTCGCCGAGCAGCAGCCCGAACACGCCGCGCCCTGGCTCGAAAAACTCGCGGTCCTCTTCGAAGAAGTCCTCGGCGATGTCGAAGCCGCCATCGACACCTACAACCAACTCCTCGACGTCGACCCAACCTCCGCCTCCTACCGGGCCTCGCTGGAGCGACTCCTCGCTCAAGTCGAGCGCTGGTTCGACCTGGCCGAGATCTACCGCTGGCGCATCGGCGACGCCCTCGACCCCGACGTCGTCCTCGACAACCGCTTCAAGCTCGCCCGCCTCCAGGAGGCTCACCTCGACGCCGTCGAAGAGGCCATCGAGACCTACCGAACCATCCTCAATGATGAGCCCTCCCATGGCCCCACCATCCGCGCCCTGGAAGGCCTGCGCCACGACCTCGAGCGCCGCAGCGGCCCCTGGGAGCCCATGCGCTTAAGCGTCATCGACCTCCTCCTCAACACCTACGACGAGTCTCTGGCCTGGCAACGCATCGACGATCTCCTCGAAGAGAAGGTCCGCCTCCTCGACGACGTCGCACTCAAAGTCCAGGTCCTCGTCGAGCGCGCTCAGCTCATGCTCCGCGTCAGCGAAGACGTCGTCGAACGCTCCCAGGCCCTCATCACCCTGGCGCGCGCCTACTGCCTTGACCCCTCCAACGCCGAGATCGAAGAGCTCGTCGAAGTCCTCGCCACCGATCTCGACGCCTGGCAGCGCGTCATCCCCATCTACCTCGCCGCCCTCGAAGACTCCGACGACGTCGCCCGCCAGGGCCGCATCCTCGCCGCCATCGCTCGCGTCTACGAAGGCCCCCTCGATGACAAAGAGAGCGCCATCGCCGCCTACCAGCAAAGCGTCGAGATCGCTCCCGATACCGAGGACACCCTCAGCAAACTCCAGCAACTCTACGGCGAACTCTCCAAATGGGAGCCCCTCGTCCAGATCCTGGAACGTCGCCTCGCGGAGACCTACGACCCCGAAGAGGGCAAGAGCCTGCGCGTGCGCATCGCCCGCATCTACGACGAGACCCTTCACCAGCCCGACCAGGCCCTCCGCCTCTACGAAGAGCTCCGCCAGGACGACCCCTCCGAGCTCTCTTACCTCCTCGTCATGGAGCGTCTCCTCGAATCCCTCGAAGACTGGCAGGGCCTCGAAGCGCTCCTCATCGACAAACTCAGCATCGTCGACGGCGACGCCCTGCGCTCACGCGCCTTCCATCGCCTCGGGCAACTCCGCCGGGACCACCTCCAGCGCCCCGATGACGCCATCGCCAGCTTCATCGACGCCTTAGCCATCAACCCCGAGGACACCGACGCCCTCGACGCCCTCATCGATCTCTACAACGCCAACCAGCGCTGGCCCGAACTCCTCGACGCGCTCCACGCCCGGCAGGAACTCCTTGACCCCGAGGCCCTCAGCGACATCACCTCCCTCGAAGTCCGACAGGGCGATGTCCTCGCTGAGCACCTCAACGATCCTCTTCAGGCCCTCGACCGCTACGCCAGCGCCCTTGAGCGTGACCCCCAGAACTACCTGGTCCGCGGCGCGCTCTTCCGCCTGATGACCCACCCCGAAGCCCTTGTCCCCGCCGGTCAGGCCCTCCAGGAGGCCTACCGCACCGGGCAAGAGTGGGATGAGCTCGAAGCCCTCTACGAGCGCATGATCGAACTCAACGAGATCCCCGAGCAACGCGCGGGCCTCTATATCGATCTCGCTCAACTCCAGATCGACGCCTTTGACCTCCCCGTGAAAGCCTTCGCCACCCTGGGGCGAGCGCTGCGCGACGTCCCCCAGGTCGACTTCCTCCGCGAGCAGCTCCAACTCCTCGCCGACCACCTCGGCTTCCAGGACGACCTCGTCGCCCTCTACGAAGAAGCCCTCGAGCTCGGCGTCGAAGACCTCGAGGTCCGGCGCTCCATGCACCTCGCCGTCGGCCAGGGCTACGCCCAGGGCATGGGCGAGGCCGACGAGGCCATCAAGCACTTCCAGGCCGTCCTCGAGATGGATGAGTACGACCTCGACGCCCTGCGCTGGCTCGACCAGATCTACCAGGCCCTCGAAGACTGGCCCAACCTCGTCGAAATCCTCCGCGCCAAACAGACCGTGGTCGACGGCGACGAGCTCCTTCAGACCCACTACCAGCTCGCCTACCTCCTCGAACTCGCCATCGAAGAGCCTCATGAGGCCTTCGATCTCTACCGCCGCGTCCTCCTCGACGACCCCACCCACGCTGGCGCCGTCGAGGGTCTGGAGCGCCTCAGCGATCTCGATGAACTACGTCCGGAAATCCTGCAACTTCTCGAACCCACCTACCGCGAGGCTCAGGACTGGCTCAAACTCAGCCGCCTCTACCTGCTGAAGCTCGAGACCGTCGAGAGCGCCGCTGAGCGGGCAGACCTCCTGCGCGAAGTCGCCACCCTGGAGTACGAAGAGCTCGGTGACGTCGAAGCTGCATACGCCCACTGGGGCAGGGCGCTCCGCGAAGATCCCCACGACGTCGACGTCCAGGAGAAGATCGAAGCCATCGCCGAGCAACGCGACCTCTACGAGGCGCTCGTGGCCCTCTACGAAGACATCGTCGAGAACCTAAACGACCCCATCCGTCAGCTCGAACTCGCCGAGCGCGCCGCCGACTGGGCCTCCCGCATCCTCGGCGACGACCAGCAGGCCGCCTCTCTCTACCGTGTCGTCCTCGCTGCGGAACCCACCCACCCGCAGGCCCTTGAAAACCTCGAGCGCATCGCTCGCCAGCAGGGCGACGACCAGAGCCTGGAAGCTGTGCTTGCCGCCAGACTCCAGTCCTCCCACGACGCCTCCGAACAGGCCGACCTCTACGCCGAACTCGGACGCGTGCGCCTCGGCCTCCAGGATCACCCCGGCGCCATCGACGCCCTTGTTGGCCTGACCGACCTCCAGGGCGAAGATCCCGAAGTCCTCGAAACCCTCTGCGGCCTCTTCGAGATCACCGAACGCTACGAGGAGCTCGCCAACACCCTGGATCGGCTCCTCAACCACCGCACCGAGCCCGAACATCAGCTCGAACTCCTCACGCAGCTCGGCGCCGTCACCTCCGATCGCCTCGAACAACACGGGCGCGCTCTCGACGCCTACACCCGCGCCCGCGAGCTCGCCCCCGACGACCTCCAGATCCTGCGCGCTCTCGAAGACGTCTACCACGGCCTCGGTGACCACCAGGCTCTGCGCGATCTACTCGACCGCCAGCTCGAGCTCGCCAGCAACGAAGACGAGATCGTCCGCCTCCTCCTCCGACGCGCGCGCCTGCGCTACGAGGTCGACCGCGACCCCAACGCCGCCATCGAGGACTACCAGGCCGCCTTCGCCCTGCGCGACGATCACCCCGACATCATCGCCGCCCTTGGCGATCTCTACCGAAACGAAGCCCGCTGGGACGACCTCCTCGCCCTGCACCGGCTCCACTTCGACCGCGCCCCCGACCAGGACGCCCAGATCCACCACCTCCTCGTCATGGCCCAGATCTGTCACGAGGAACTCTCTCAACTTGACGAAGCCGCCGGCTTCGCCGGCACCGTCCTTGAGGCCGACCCCCATCACCCCGACGCCCTCAACCGCCTGGAGGCCATCTACCGCTCTCAACACGCCTGGGACAACGTCATCGCCGTCCTCGACCGCCGCATGGAGCACGCCGACGAGCAGCAGCGCTACGACCTGATGCTGGAGCGAGCCCGCACCCTGGAGCAGGACGCCGACGCACCCCAGGCCGCCGCCGAGACCCACCTCGCCATCCTGGAGTCCTACCCCGATGACGAGGTCGTGCTCAGCCGTCTCGATGCCCTTTACAAGCGCACAGACGACCACCTCGGCGTCTACAACCTTCTCGACCACCGCGCCCAACGTACCGACGCCGCCGACGAAAAGGTCCAGCTCTATCTGCAAATGGGAGAGCTCGCCCGACTTCACCTCCCCGGCACCTCGCTGCGCACCGACGCCCTGGAGAAGGCCCGCGCCATCACCGACGATGACCTCGCCATCGTTGAGCCTCTCCTCGACGCTTACATCGAGCAGGGCCTCCTCGACCGGGCGACCCCCATCCTCAACGCTGTCATCGAGTCACTTCTCGACGCCCGCCAGATGAAAGACGTCGTGCGCTTCTATCACCTCCAGGGCAAGCTCGCCGAACAGGCCGGCGATCTCACCAGCGCCCGAGAGTCCTATGAGGCCGCCCACAAGATCGACGCCACCTACGTCCCCAACCTCCTCAGCCTCGGCAAGCTCGCCTTCCACAGCGAAGACATGGAGCACGCACTCAAGATCTTCCAGATCCTCCTGCTCCATCAGATGAACATCAAAGACAACGCCGACAAGGTCGACGTCTACTACCACCTCGGTGCCATCCGACAGGCCACCGGCGACGAGCGCGGCGCCCGCGACATGTACAAGCGCGCCCTCCGCGTCGACGCGTCGCACGCCCCCAGCCAGCAAGCCCTCGACGCCCTCGGCGCATAAGCCCCACCTCCCTCAACCTCACAAAAAAGGCCGCCCCTTCGGGCGGCCCTTTTTTTGACCTCGGCGCGAAGCTCAGCCTACTCCGCCTCCCCCGAACGCCAGAACTGCACCAGCTCCACATCCCGTTGCGTCACGATCCCATCCTCCCCCTTCATCACCACCGTCAGCGCCTGCTCCCCACCTTCACCCAGCGCCACCACCATGCGTCCCCCCGGCGAGAGCTGCGCAATGAGGGCTTCGGGCACCTCGGTGAGGGCTTCGTGTACGGCAACGCCCTCAAAACCCACGTCGGGCTCCGGCCACCCCTCAAGCCCATTGCCACAGTGCACCTCCACCCCCCGATACCCGGCACGCACCAGGTCATCGCTCATCAACCCGGCCATCTCACAATTCCCCTCCATCACGGTCACGTCCGCCCCCATCGCCTCCAGCACCGCTGCCGTATACCCACTGCCGGGAGACACCTCCAAAACGCGATCATCCGGGCTCACCTCCAGCAGCTCCAGCACCAGCGCGGCAAGGTAGGGCTGCAACACGGTGCGTCCTCCTCCCAGCGGCAGGGGCGCATCCTGATACGCCCGCGGACGCACTGGCGCCGGCACAAACTCGTGGCGCGGCACCTCGCGCATCGCCTCGACCACCGTGCGATCCTTCACTCCTCGCGCCACCACCTGCGACTGCACCATCCGGTCCCGCTCCCCCGCGCGCGCCGCCGCCTCCGGGTCCGCTTCCGGCTCAATGGTCCCCATCGTCACATCCGCCTGTTCCTGCCCACCCTCAAGCGACGGGGCAGGGGAGCGCTCACACCCCATCAACCCCACCCCCGCAAGCAGACTCAGGCCCACCACCCGGCACACCTCTGGCCAGCCTCTCATAGCCTCTCCTCGCTCTCTCAGGTTCTGTCGGCCATCAACGCATCGAGCAGCCCGGCGGTGCACCGCTCCACCATCTCGAAGACCTGCTCAAAATGCTCCGGGCCTCCGCCCCACGGGTCGGGAACATCCCCTCCGCGTTGTGCCTCGCTCGGCTCGTAATCCCGCAGCAGCACCAGCTTCTGGCGCTCCCCACCCTCCAGTCGCCTGGCGTCTCGCAGGTTGGCGCCATCCATCGCCACCAGCCAGTCGTACGCTTGAACATGGGCACCGACCAGCCTCTGGGCCCGTTGCCCCGAGATATCCAGCCCCAGCCGCTCTTTCGCCACCTTCACACTCCCCGGATCGGGCGGCTCCCCCACGTGATAGCCACTCGTCCCCGAGGACGCGATCTCAAAGCGATCCCCCAACCCCCGCGCCTCCACATGGTACCGAAACAACGCCTCAGCCAGCGGCGAACGACAGATATTACCCAGACAAAAGAACATCACACGGGTCGTCATCGTTCGCTCTCCTTACGCCTGGCGCCGCATCGAGCAGCCACTCAGAAGTTGATCCGTCGGCACGCACCGTTGGGCTGCACCGCGACCTGCGACCGATCCTGTCGCCACAAAAACGCAAACTGGTTCAACATAAACCCTACGCCTTCGGCCGGGTCCGGCGCTGTCGAAAGATCCAGCAGCACCTCCATCGCATACGTCGCACCCTCAACGTTGACCTGGTAGCGGTACAACGCCTTCTTCCCCTCCAACTCCTTCGAATAGATATTCGACTCCCCCGGTGTCGGCAGATCCTCCGGCCAGTTCTCCGTCGGAAACCCCGCATCTTCCAGCGCTTGCAGTGTCAAACTCATCTCATATCTCCAGCTTCGACGAGACCTCCGGTCTCGCATCGCCTATCCAATCAGGGGAATGATCCTTACGCATGTTTTTCGCCCGTAGTTTGCGCCATCCCCCGCCTCCTTTCAAGGCCCCAACCGCCCCCCCGATCGACCATCTCTCCCGCGATCCTACATTTATCCCACGAGCATTCGACAATCAGGGGGGGGAAACGCCATGCACACCATCCCGGGGGACCGACGCCCGGCGCCTCGCGCCATCGCCATCATCGCACTGACAATCGCCATCGTCGCCGCAACGGGCTGCGCCAGTCGTACCGACTGGCGCCCCCCGCAACGCCCCCTGATGCCTCTGGTCGAAGAGCTTCGCCCCCCCTCCACCGACATGCGCTTCGTTCAGCGCTGCCCGACCACAGACTTTCAACCTGCGCGCACCGGACCCTGGATCAGCGCCGCCTCCGAACGCCTCGCCACCACCCAACCGCCCA
This sequence comes from Lujinxingia vulgaris, assembly GCF_007997005.1. GTDB lineage: Bacteria > Myxococcota_A > Bradymonadia > Bradymonadales > Bradymonadaceae > Lujinxingia. The sequence goes on from NZ_VOSL01000147.1 coordinate 33,181, forward strand.
CCCACCAGGCTCCCGACCAGATCATCACCACCGGGCAACCCATCACGTTACACGCCCGCCTGACCTACGGTGAGGCGCCACTCCGCGGCGAGTGGGCACGCATCTTCTGGGGCGGCTGTGAACGTGGCTGGGAGCAGATCGGACATGTGCGCACGGACGAAGACGGCCGCCTCGCCTGGCCCCTCGCCACGCGACCCACCCGCGGCCGCTACGCCTACGCCGTTCAGGTCGCCGGCGATCGCACCTTCGCCACAGGGCACATCTGGGTGGTCGCCCCCGAGGTTCGCGCGGTCGCCATCGCCGCCTCCGCGATCCTTCAAACGTCTCCCCCGGCGCCCGACGCCCCCAACCTCCCAACCTCAAGCCCCGACGCAGCTCCACCCTCGCCGCAAACCTCACCCGAGGACGTCCCATCCGCCGAAGAGGCTCCGGCGACCACCACCGCCGACGCCTCCGCACCTCCCGGGGCGACCTCGCAGCCCGCACCCTCGCTCACCCCGGGCGCCCGGGAGCTCGCCGCCTACTACGCCCGCCGCGGCTACCTCGTCATCTACCTCGTCGATGATCAACAGAGCACACCTCTGACCGCCCGCACCCTCGCCGAGCTCGGCCTGCCGGCTGGCCCCGTGCTCACGACCGCAGGGCAGGGCGACGCACCCGCCGAAGTCGTTACCCCCGGCAACCCCTGGGACGACGCCGCCTCCCGCGCCACCGGCGGCGGCCCGCCGCTTCCCATCATCCTCACCCACCACTACGTGCTCAATGACGCCGCCGCCCGCCTTCCACCCTCGCTTCCCCTCACCCCGCTGGAGGTCATTGCCCGCAACGACGCTCAGAGTTGGGATGCACATCTCCAGACCCTCCAGGCCGACGAAAAGTCAGGCTCGCAACCTTCCCATCAGATCATCCGCCCGGCCCACGCCGTCCCCAACCATCCCCCCTCTCGCTGACCCTGCGCGCCTGAGACAATGCGGGTTGAGCCTAGCCGCCGCAACGAGTATAGACGGCGGCGGTAGTATTTCCGGGCTCCCTGAGGTGAGTATGGCCGAGCTTGATCGACGTCGTCAGCGTCTTCTCGCAAAGGTGAAGACCGCGGCAAAGAACTTTGGCATCTTCGAAGACGGCGACCACATCCTGGTCTGCCTCTCCGGAGGCAAAGACTCGTATACCCTCCTCGACATGCTCCTGGAGCTGCAACGGGTGAGCCCCTTCGAGCTCAAACTCACCGCCTTTCACCTCGACCAGAAGCAGCCCGGCTACCCCGAAGGCGTGCTCCGCGCCTACCTGGAAGAGCAACCCATCCCCTTTGAGATCTGCGAGGAAGACACCTACGCCGTCGTCCAGGAGAAGCTCGCCCCCGACGCCACCCCTTGCTCGCTGTGCAGCCGCATGCGTCGCGGCATCATCTACCGTCGCGCCGAAGCGCTGGGCTGCAACAAGATCGCTCTGGGGCACCATCGTGACGACAGCATCGAGACCCTCCTCCTCAACCTCTTTTACTCCGGCCGCACCCAGGGCATGCCCGCCCAATTCACCACCGACGATGGCCGCTTCCAGGTCATCCGTCCCCTGATCCTCGCCGCCGAAGACGAGATCGCCACCTACGCCGCGATGCGTGGTTTCCCCATCATCCCCTGCAACCTCTGCGGCTCCATCGAGGGCAAGCGCAAGTTTGTCAAACGTCTCCTCGACGACCTGGAGACGACCATCCCCCATGTCCGCCACAGCATCCTGGCCGCCATGGGCAACGTCAAACCCAGCCACCTCCTCGACAACGACCTCCGCGCCCTGGCCGAACACGCCGCCGCGCCCCTTCCGACCGGAAGCTGCGTCACCGAGCCGGCGCTCTTCTAACGCTCCCTCATACCCCTCCGGTAACGGGCTCGTCTGCGCCCGATCCGTGCTCACCTTCGCGTCGCTGCACCCGCTCCACGCAGCTACCGACCCAACCCCCTCCCTCGCGCGCTCCTGTGCGCCTCCCCCTTTGTAACGGGCGTCGACGGCCCACATCACCGTCGACGTTCGCCGAGCCCGCAACGGGCTTTGAGGTACCCCGATGGCACGCGCCTCCACCGTCGACACCACCGAGGGAAGCCTCGTTGGCCGCTCCGCCCAGCTGGCCTGGCCGGCCGTCCTGCAGGCCATCCTCGCCAACTTCTACGCCTTCAACGATTTTGTCTTTGTAGGCATGTTGGGCGATGCTGCGGCCACCGCCGCGCTCTCCGCCTGCTTCGCGCTGCTCATCCTCCACTTCACCTTCATCAAGGTCTTCCCGGTCGGGGCCACCGCGCTCATCGCCCAGGCCTTCGGCGCGCGCAAGCCCGAGCGCATCGGGCAGCTCTTTCGCAGCGCCGTCACCACCACGATGGGCCTCTCGCTGATCATCGCAGTGGCGGGCGTCCTGGTGATGCCCTGGTTTGTGAGCCTGGCCAACGTCACCCCCGAGGTCGGCCTGCACGTCGCCGACTACCTCCGCATCATCTACTGGGCCACACCCACCTTCGCCTTGATGCTCGTCGTCGTCGGGGTCTTCCGCGCCTGCGGCGACACCCGCACCCCGCTGGTCCTGGAGATCGGAAGCCTCCTGGTCAACATCGTCCTCAACTTCATCCTCGTACTCGGCTGGGGCCCCATTCCTGCCATGGGCATCGAAGGCGCTGCGCTCGCCACCGCGTTAAGCCGCGGTCTCCCCGGCGTCGTGGGCCTCTGGATGATCCTGCGCGGTGACCTTGACTTCGACCCGATGGCCGGCGTCCGCGGCCTCATCGCCTGGCGCCCCGACCTCGACCTCTCCCGCCAGATGGCCGCCATCGGCATCTTCGAGGCCCTCTCCGGCCTGATCTACGGCGGCGTCTACCTGATGCTTAACCGTATGGCCGGCGAACTCGGATCGGCTGCCCAGGGCGGCCTGGGCGCAGGCTTGCGCGGCATCGAGTGGATCGGCTTTGCCTTTGGCAGCGGCTTCCTCACCGCCAGCATCTCCATCGTCGGTCAGAACGTCGGTGCCGGCAAAATGGACCGCGCCTGGGGAGGCGCCTGGATCAGCGCTGGGCTCAGCGCCCTCTGCTGCCAGCTCGTGGGCCTGATCTTCATCCTCTTCCCCGAACCCCTCTCGCGCATGGTCACCGACGACCTCGACACCCTGCGCTACGCCATGATCTACGTCTATTACATCGGCTGGGTGATGTGGGCGGTGGGCTTCGAGATGTCGATGTTCGGCGCCATGGTCGGGGCAGGGCAGTCCCGCACGGCCCTGGCCGTCTCCGGTGGCTACAACCTCCTGCGCATCCCCCTGGCCGCGGGCCTGCTCTTTGGCCTCGACAACCTCATCGACGGCGTGCGCTGGGTCACCCTCGGCGCCGCCGACGCCCCCGAGGTCATCGGCCCCTTTGCCGCCCTGGTCTGGACCATCGGCCTGACCTCGGTCCTCAAAGCTGTTACCTACGCCATCATCCTCAGCGCGCGTTGGCGCGCGCTCAAACGCTCCCAGGCCACCACCCGCGTCCGTGGTGCGCGCAGCGTGCGAATGTGATAGAAGGGCGCGCATTGTTTGAACATCACTGACCACCACACAGCACCGGGCAGAGGTAGTTGATGAAACCAGCGGTATTGATGGCGCACCCACGCCATTTTGCGATCAAAGGCGGCGCGAACCCCCACACGCGCAACAAGGACAAATCCCTCAAAGAGGTCGATCCCACCCTGGCCCTTGAGCAGTGGAACACCTACGTCGACCAGCTCCTCGAATGCGGCCTCGACGTCTACGTCATCGACGCCACCCCCGAGCTCACCGGCATGGTCTTCACCGCCAACGCCGGCTTCATCTACGGGCTGCGCGACACGAAGCCCTCCCCCCAGAAGACCTTCTTCCCCTCCCACTTCATGGTGGAGCACCGCATGGGGGAGACCGAGCGCTTCGCCGACTTCTTCACCAACTTCGGCCTGCAGGTCAGCGACATCCCCGAGCAGTGGCGCTGGGAAGGGGAGGCCGACGCCTTCCCCGTCCTCAAGGGCGATGAGCAGACCTGGATCTTCACCCACGGCTTCCGCTCCGACTCCGAGGTCGGCGACTGGCTGGAGAGCGGCCTGCTCAACGAAGACGTCGTCTCCCTCACCCTCTCCGACGAGCGCTACTACCACGGCGACACCGCCATCTGTGACCTGGGCGACCACGTCCTCGTCTACCTCGACGCCCTCGAGCCCGTCTCCCGCGAGCGCATCAAAGAGGCTCTGGGCGATCGCCTCGTCGAGATCGAAGAGAAGGACGCAAAAGCCTTCCTCGGAAACTCCTTCTACGTCGAAGTTGAAGACCGACGTCTGCTCTTTGTCCCGGCCGGCGTCCGTAAAAAGACCCAGAAGGCCATCGAGAAGCTCGGCGTTGAAGTCATCGAGATCGACGTCTCGGAGTTCTTCGGCAAGGGCGGCGGCGGGCCCAAATGCATGGTCTTCAACCTCGGCGTCTGCGATCCGGCCGAAGCCGGCCTCACCGAGGAGCAGAGCGCCTTCCGCCACGCGCGCCACATCAACAGCCTGCGCCGTCGCCGCGGCCGCATCCGCTGAACCGTCCCATCAACCCCCGGGGGCAGGGTGGGGGTAATGGCTCACCGCGACCCGGTTCCCCTCCGGGTCGCGGGCATAGAGCGTGTACGCGCTCTCGTCTTCAACCTGACACCCCATTGCCTCCAGACGCCCGCGCATCAAGGCTCGCTCCTCCGCCGCGATCGCGAACGCCAGCAAAAAGGGACCGGCCCCCACACCCTCCACCCGCGCCCGCTCCTCGCGCGTGTGTTCCACCATCAGCACGCCCGGGTTCAACTCCAGCCAGACCGAGCGCAGCGCCCCATCCGCATAATGATGGCGCGTCAGCTCCCTCAGCCCGAAGGCCCCGGCATAGAACCGCGCCACCTCCTCAACCTCACGGGCCCCCAGGGCGATATGATGCATTCCGTGGCTCATCTCTTCTCCTGAACAATGGTCAGACGGAGCCTCGCATAGCCGGGCGACCACCGGAAGAATTTCGAGCTTTTGACGCCCTGTGGTACATCGGGTGGTGACGTAGCGCGGCGACTCCATCGCCCGCATCAGCGATGATGACGGTGAGCAAGTAATGATCAAGGTGCACCTTTTCCGAAAGTCGACCCGAGGCCTGACTCTGGCGCTGAGCGTGCTTCTCCTCAGCGCGCCACTCGGCTGCAAGACCACCCGCAGCAGCACGACCCTGGAGCAGGAGCCGCCCATCGTGGCGAAGTCTCCCGAGGTGCAGGCGGAGTTCGACGACGCCGTCGCCCTCCTCAACGCCGGCGACTACGACCAGGCCGCCGAGCGACTTCGCCTCTTGCAGGCCGAAAACGCCGACGATCGCATCGCCCAGATGGCCGAACTCTACATCGCCCGCGCCCTCATCGGAGACATCGACGCGCGCTTCAAAGCGATGGAAGAGGGCCAGTGGCAGCAGCTCGCTCCCGAGGTCGAACGTCTCCTCGCACCTCTGGCCTCCTCCGCCACAGTGGATGAGCGCGTACGCTTCGGCGCGGCCGCCTACCTGGCATTGAGCCAGGCCCTCAACGCCCAGCCGGCGCAGGTCGCCGAGACCTTACGCGCCTACCCGGGCCCCTCCATGAGCCCGGCCATCCTCGAAAAAGACCGCCCCTGGGTCTGGCCCCTGATCGCCGAGGGGCTCCAGCAGGCCCAGCGCCCCGCCGATGCGATCGAGGCCTGGGCGCGCACCTTTGAGGCCCTCAAGCCTCAACCCCGGGCTGATGCTCCCCTGGAGGCTGCGGACACCTCCTCCGACGCCGAAGCCGGCACCGACGAACCCTCCCTCGACGACGCCGGCGCCGCCCAGATTCAGACCTACGCCGGCGCTGATGAAGACGTGGCCTTCGGCGACGGCCAATCGCTCCTCCCCGCTCAGGTCATGGCCGTCTCCCGTGCCTTTGACGCCGCCGACACCTTGAATGATCGCCAGGCCGCCGAGCTCCTCAACGCCGAGCGCCCCTTCGTTCGTGCCCTGGCCACCTGGGCCTACGTCCGCCGCGAAGCCCGTCAGGGCATCGATGAGCGCGAGCAGGAAGCCCTCCTGGAGATCTTCAACGAGAACGCCCCGTACTTCCTGGAGATGGGGGTCGCCAGTCGCGCCGCCGAGCTCTCCATGACCATCGCCTCCTTAAGCGAAGCGCGACGCCTGGTCGTCGGCGCGCTCCTTCCATTAAGCGGTCCCAACCGCGCGGTCGGCTACCGCGCCCTCTCGGGCATGCTCATCGCCCAGCAGTCCTTTCACGTCGCCGGTGAGCCCGCCGTCACACTCGTCATCGAAGACAGCGCCGCCGACCCCGCCGCCGCCCTCCAACGCCTGGTAGAGCAGGGCGCGCTCGCCATCGTCGGCCCCCTCGACGGCCGCATCGCCGCTGAACTTCGTCAACCTGCCGCCGACGCCGCCATCCCCATGATCGCGCTCGCCCCCGAAGCCATCGACGGCGCCGCTCAGGACCGCACCTCGTTGCTCTTTCGCAACTTCCTCAGCGCCACCTCCGAAGCCCGCGCCATGGCCACGCTCTCCTTTGAGCAGCTCCACGACCGCCGCGCCGCCGTCGTCTTCCCCGACATGGGCTACGGCCGCGTGATGGCCCAGGCCTTCGCGCAGGAGTTCCGCGCCCGCGGCGGTCAGATCGTCGCCGAGGTCGCCTACGATCGCTCCAGCTCCAACTTCGTCGACACCGCAAAGGCCGTCGCCCGCGCCACCCCCGACGCCATCTTCATCCCGGACTCCGGAAGCAAGATCGCTCAGCTCAGCGCATTCATGGCCCAGGAGAACATCTGGGGCCACGCCCCCGACAAGCGCCCCTCACCCCGAGCCCAGCGCACCTACGTCCACTACCTGGGCACCAGCCTCTGGCAAGACCCCATCGTCACCCGTCAGGCCGCAAGCTACGTCGAAGGCGCGCTCATCCCGGCCTGGTACTCCCCGACCTTTGACGACGCCGACACCCGCCAGTTCAGCGCCGGTTTTGAAGCCGTCTACGAGCGCGGCGCCGACTACTTTGAGGCCTTCGCCTACGACTCCGTCCAGCGCCTGCGCGAGCTGATGGTCGAGCGCGGCGTCGGTCGCTCCGAGACCCTCGCAAACTCCCTCCACGGCAACGAGTGGGCCGGCGGCGCCACCGGACGCTACCGCTTTGATGATCGCGGCGAGCCGGTGAGGGAGCTGCGTATGCTCCAGGTGGCGTCGGGGGAGTGGGCGGCCTATGAGCGCAGCATCATGACCCCCTTGCACCGTTCCACCGCCCCCGCTCCCGACGCCGACGGGAGCGCGCCGTGACCTTTGCGCCATCCCGCGTCTCAAACCTCATCGTGGGGCTGGGCGTCGTGCTCCTGGCGCTCACGGTGCCTGCTGCTCCGCTGCACGCCCAGCCCGCTCCAGATCGGGCGCAAGACACGGACGCCGCGCAAGACACCGACACCTCAACCGCCCCCGCCGACGCGATCGCGCCCGAAGCGCAACGTGGGGAGTCTCTGGAAGGGCGCACCCGCGACGAACTCGAAGATCAGGGCTTTGAGTTCGTCAGCACCGTCGAGCAGCGCCGCCGCGCACACGCCACCCTCCTGGCCGCAAGCGCTGGCGTGATCCTCCACGGGGTGGGGCACTGGCACCTCAAAGAGCCCTCCACCGCCTACTTCCTGGCCGGCGCCGAGCTCGTGGGCCTGACCACCATCGCCGGCGGCGCCGTCCTCAAACTTCGCCCCACGGGCAACGCCCAGATCGACCAGTTCAGCAATGAACTTCTCTTCCTTGGCATCGCCACGCTCTCCAGCTCCTGGCTCATCGACGTGCTCGGCACCGCCTTTCATGACGAGCTCGGCGTGCCCTCCTCAACGCGTCGCGATCATGGCCTCGGCCTGCATCTGGGCTACGAGTACATCCGCCCCGAGAACTTGAGCCTGCGCCACGTCGCTGCCGCCCAGGCCTACTGGCGCCGTCGCCACTATGACCTCGACCTGCGCGTCGCCCAGGAGCTGGGGTTGGGCATGTCCGACTACAAGCTGCGCGGCGTCTGGCGCCCCTGGGTGGCCACAGCCGCCCAGACCAGCGTGGGCGTCGCCTTGCAGGGCGGCCTGGTTCAGTATCGCCTTGATCTCCCCTACGAGCGCGCCCGCGTCGCGCTCAGCGCGATAGGCACCATCAACCTCGGCAGGCTCTTCGCCCACCTCGACCAGATGACGCTCACCGCCGAGGCCGGCTTCGCCCTGCGCTCCTTTCGTTTTGCCCCGGGCAGCGCCGGCGCCTCCGGCACCGAGGGCTGGCGCTGGGGAGGCTGGGGTGTCCCCCTCAAAGTGGAGCTCGGCCTCAACCTCACCGACGAGCTCCGCTTCCTGGCGGCCCTGGAGCGAGGGCAGGGCGACTGGATGCTCACCTCCAACTCCCGCATCGGCGTCCCGGTCTTTCATATCCTCTACCGCAGCGCCCGCCGCCTCGACCTGCGCTTCTTTGCCGCCTTCGGCGACGGCGTCAGCGCCGGCGCCGGCCTGGCCTTCTGGCTGGGGGAATAAAGCCCCGGGCTGAGCGCGCTTTCAAGCGCGTTGCCAGTGCTCCGGCGCTCGTGATACCCCGGTATGTCCTGTAGTTGGCACCCGCACCGTGTTGTCCTCGACTTCGTCGGGTGCCCCACCACTTCAGCAACCCCATCTGTTCGCGAGGAGCGCCGCATGCTCGCAAACCTCCTGTCGTCGCCCCTTCTTGCCGAAGCCGCCGGCTCGCACATCAGCGTCATCGAGATCGTGATGGACGCCGACGCCGTCGTCACCGCCATCCTCATCTTGTTGGCCGTGCTCAGCGTCATCTCCTGGTACATCATCGGCTACAAGGCCCTCTACTTCCGCCGCGCCCAGTCCGAATCTCAGGACTTCATGGACGTCTTCTGGCAGTCCAAACGCCTCGACGCCATCTACCAGTCCTCCGAGGAGTTCCCCCGCGCCCCGGTGAGCCGCGTCTTCAAGGCCGGCTACATCGAGCTCTCCAAGCTCAAGGGCAGCAGCGAAGGCGCCGGCGCGGAGTCGATGCGCCAGCAGCTCGGAGATATTGAGAACGTCGAGCGCTCTCTGCGCCGCGCCTCCCGCACCGAGATGACCGAGCTGGAGAAGCTCGTCCCCTTCCTCGCCACCGTGGGCTCAACCTCACCCTTCATCGGCCTCTTCGGCACGGTCTGGGGTATTATGGTCGCCTTTCTCAACATCAGCGCCTCCGGGGCCGCCGGCATCGACGTCGTCGGTCAACCCATCGCCGAGGCTCTCATCGTCACCGCCATGGGCCTCTTCGCGGCCATTCCGGCCGTCGTCGCCTACAACTTGTTCGTTAACAAGATCAAAGTCTTAGGGGGCGAGATGGATAACTTCTCCTCGGACTTCCTCAACATCGTCAAGCGCCACTTCTTCAAGTAATCCGCGTCCCAGGGATAGCCCATGGCTATGAACTCCTCAGGTGGTGGGGGGACCGTCCTCTCCGAGATCAACGTCACCCCGCTGGTCGACGTGATGCTCGTGCTCCTGGTCATCTTCATGGTGACCACGCCGCTGATCGAGCAAGACGACGAGAAGCGAGAAGTCGAGATGGACCTTCCGGTCACCCGCGACAACGAGAGCCGCGTCAACCTCGATCAGACCGACCAGATCATCCTGGAGATCAACGACGACCTCCAGATCTTCATCGGTGAGACGATGATCGTCGACTGCACCGCCGCCCTCGACCAGGTCGAGCCGCAGCGCTTCGAGCCTTGCTTTGATGAGCTGCAATCCAAAGTCGCCTCCAACCAGAAGCTCCAGGACCAGGGGCGCCTCTATCTCCTCGGCCACCCCGACATCCCTTACGGCTTTGTGGTCGGATCGATGAATCGCATCCGCCTGGCCGGCGTCTCCAACGTAGGCATGGTGACCAACCCCGAGTACCGACAGGCCGAGCCTAAGTGATGACGTCGAACCTGCCAAAACCAGCCCTGACGCAGCAGGGTGGGGGAGTGTTCGAGATGGGCGCGGGCATTGCGCTCACCCTGGCGCTCCACGGCGTCATCGCGCTCAGCGTCTGGTGGGCCTCCACACTCGCCCCCGAAGAGCCCCCACCCCTTGAGCTAGTCTTCGAGCGCGTCGAGCTCCTGGCGCTCGGCGAGGAGCGGGAGGAGGCCGCGCTGCCCCGGATGGCCAACCCGGAGCCGCCCCCGCCCGCACCTGATGAGGCCGTCGTGGTCCCGGACCCCGAGCCCCAACCCGATGAGAATCAGGTCAACCTCCAGGCTCAGCGCCACGAAGAAGAGCAGGAGCGCCAGCGCCTGCAAGAACAAGAGGAGCGCCGCCGTGAGCAGGAAGAGCGCGAACGCCGTCGCAAAGCAGCGCTGAGCGCCCTGAGCAACCCCGACCGCCCCTACAACGACGACGCCCCCGAGGGCAGCGCAGACGGCGTTGTCGGCGGCACCGTCTCCGATGCGGCCATGGCCAACATGATGGGCACCTACCAGGCGCGCCTGCTCCAGGAACTCCTCCGTGCCTGGACCGTCCCCACCACCCTGGGCGACGCCGAGCTCGCTCAACTCGCCGGCAGCGTGCGCGTCTTTGTCCGCCTCTCCGAAGGCGGAAAGATCGTCAGCCACACCTTCCGCGCCCGCAGCGGAAACAAGCAGTTCGACGCCAGCATCGACCGCGCCATCCGCCAGTTTCATGTCCAGTACGGCGGCCGCACCCTGCCGCTCCCTGACAATGAAGATGTTCGACGCGAGGTGCTCCGTGAGGGGCTCTTGCTGACGCGGTGGGACTCCACCGCACGATGACCTCGACAAGGAATTGATGATGCGACCTCTCGCGCCCACCCCTCGACACCGACGCCTCCGTCGGAGCGCCTCCGCCCTCATCGGGCTCTGCCTGGCCCTGACGCCTCTCTACGCCAGTGCCCAGGACGCACCTCCCTCCGGCGACACCGCCACCGAAGGCGACCTCTCCGGCATCGAAGTCGAGGTCAGCGGCTCCGCACGTCGAACCCTTCTGCCCGTCGCGGTGCCTGACACCCAGGCGCTGGCCGGCGCCGACGGCGCCATCGCCGACCAGGTGGAGCAGACTCTGCGCCGCAACCTCGACCTCGCCGGCTACTTCCGCGTGCTCCCCGTCGACAGCTTTTTCTTCGACACACACAACGAGGGGCTTGCCGCCGCCGACATTAACTTCCCCAACTGGATGAACGTCGGCGCCCAGGGCCTCGTCAAGAGCTCGGTGCGCGCCGAAGGCGATCAGATCGCCCTCGATCTGCGCCTCTTCTCCGTCGACCAGGGCCGTCAGATCTCCCTGAACTGGTCGGCCAGCACGCTCAGCCCCGACGACGTGCGAAAGGAAGTCAACGCCTTCATCAATGCGGTCATTGAGCATTACACAGGCCAGCCCGGCTTCTTCGGATCGCGCATCGCGTACTCCCAGCGCACCCGCTCCGGTGCCAAGCACATCTACGTGATGAACATTGATGGCAGCGGTGTGCAACGCATCACCCGCAACAACGCCATCAACCTGCTCCCCTCCTTCGGGCCCGGTGGATCGATCTATTTCACGAGCTACCAGGACCAGAACCCCGACCTCTGGGTCTGGCGAGGCGGCAGCGTCTCCAAGCTCTCCAGCCGCAGCGGTCAGAATAGCGGCGCGGCCTTCTGCGGCGGGAAACTCGCTGTGACCCTCTCGCTGGGCGGCGACAACACCGACGTCTACCTCATCAGCCCCGAAGACGGCTCGGTCGTGCAGCGCCTCACCGACCACTGGGCCATCGACGTCTCCCCGACCTGGAGTCCGGACTGCAGCCGAATCGCCTTCGTCTCCGGACGCTCCGGCGGCGCCCACATCTACGTCATGAACGCCGACGGTACCGAGCAACGTCGCCTCACCTTCCAGGGCACCTACAACACCACCCCGGAGTGGTCCCCCCGCGGCGATCGCATCGTCTTTAGCGGCCGGGACGAACGCAATCACTACGACATCTTCACCGTCGATATGCAGGGCAATATCGAACGCCTTACCCAGGACCAGGGTAATAACTTCGAGCCCAGCTACAGCCCCGACGGACGTTATCTCGTCTTTACCAGCGACCGCGGAGGGCAGGGCAAGCGCCTCTGGCTGATGAGCGCCGACGGGCTTTTCCAGAAACTGCTTACCGAAGAGGGTTCGAGCTACGAGGAGGCCGCATGGGAACGTTAAACAAGTACCGCTTGAGCACCTGGTTTAAGACCCCGATGCTCGTGGCGTTGGCCATACTGCTCAGCGCCTGCCCCAAACCTCCCCAGGAGGCCCTCGACGCCGCCGAGGCCGCCGTGCTGGCCGCCGAAGGTCGCAAAGACTGCGCCGGCGAGAAGTTCGCGGCGGCGGAGGCCTTGCTGGAAGAGGCTCGTGCGCATGTGCAGGCCGAAGAGTACGAGGCCGCCGAACGCAAGGCCCGCGCCGCCGAACGTCTCGCCCGCGAGGCGCAGCAGCAGGCCGATGAGACCTGGGAAGACTGCCAGCGTCGCCTGGAAGCCGCCCGTCGCGCCGCCGAAGGCACAGGCCAACCTCAGACCACCGAAACCGAGCCGCAGGAGCCGCAGGAAGAGCTCAAGCTCACCACGGTGCACTTCCCCTACAACAGTGCCGAGATCTCCGAGACGTCGCGCCAGGCTCTGGAGACCAACCTGCGCTGGCTTCGTCAAAACCCCGACGCCACCATCCTGCTCGAAGGCCACACCGACGAGCGCGGCACCTCGGAGTTCAACGTCGCGCTCGGAGAGCGCCGCGCCCGCTTCGTGCGCGACTTTCTCGTGCAGCGCGGCATCAAGGCCGACCGACTCTCCACCCTCTCCTACGGGGAAGAGAAGCCCGTGGCCTTCGGTCAGTCCGAAGATGACTTCGCTCGCAACCGCCGCGTGGAGTTTTTGCCCCGATGAGCACCTCGGACTTCAACGCCATCGTCGATCAGCTCGAAGCGCTCCTGGGATGCCCCACCTTCATCGCGCTGGCCAGCTGGCAGGGGGAGTACGCCGTCGACCTCGACGAAGAGGCGGGCCACCGCCTTGTCGCTCAGCTCTTAAAGCGCTTTCGTCAGGCAAACGTCCAGCAGGCAGCCCTCATCATCGTCGCGCGCGGAGGCCACGTCGCCTTCGCCGAGACGCTGTTGCGCACGCTGCGCCACCTCGACGTGGAGCTCACCGTCGTCGTGCCCCACGAGGTCAGCGGCATGGCGAGCGTCCTGGCGATGGGTGCCGCGCAGATCACGCTGCATCCGGCCGCCGGGCTTGGCGCCTGCGACCGGGGCATGTGCGTCCTGGAGCGTGTGCCCTGGACGGCCAGCCTGCTTGACCATCTTCCCGACCTCACCGACACCTCGATCTTCGGAGAGCAGGCCCCCCAGACCTTGAGCGCCATCGCCAACCAGCAGCGCTACCGCGCCGAGGTCCGTCTGGGCCTTGCCCGTCAGGTGAGCGCGCGCCAGATCAGCCCGGAGCTTGTCGCCGCCACCTCTCGGGAGCGCCTGGGAGAGGAGGGCGTCGCAGACCTCGGCGCGCTCTCCCGCGCCGGCGCCCGCGTCCAGGTCGCCGCCCCCGAACTCGCTCGCCAGCTTGAGACGCTCCTCCGTTCCGCCCGCGACACCCACGGCCTCTTCGACACCCCTCGCGCTCGCTTTGAGCGCTCTACCGACTGGGCCGACGAAGTTGAGTTCGCCCCGGCCGAAGACGTCGCCGGCGCGCTCCTGGCCAGCGCCTCGCTGCGCGACCTCTACCTGCTCGACACCGGAAGCCCCGATCCCGACTCCCCCCGCCTCCAGGGGCGCTGGGTGACGCCGTCCGGCACGTAACGTGCAAGGTTTCTCATAAGGCCTTCACCTTTTCGCTTGCGTATTCCCCTACAAACCCTTAAATTCCTTAACAAGCGGATGCAACCTGCCTCGCCCTCTACGGGCAACCTCCTCACGAAAACTGAAGAATGCGCTTGCGGGTTGCACCGGTCTGCTCTACATAACAGCGCACTTCGCCCGACCCGGGCGCAAGACTCGCCGGAGTGGCGGAATCGGTAGACGCGGCGGATTCAAAATCCGTTGATCGAGAGATCGTGCGGGTTCAAGTCCCGCCTCCGGTATCACCAAAAAAGCCCCTCAACGCCCGCGCGTTGAGGGGCTTTTTTGATCCTCCCTTCAACGCCCGACCTGCCCCCCTGGCCATCTTCACTTTTTTTGACCGGTGGGGCGGGGGCTTGCCTGCCTTCGCCGGCGGTGGTAAGACCCTGAGTACTGCTGGAAGCAACGCCAAACTTGTATGGTCAAGGAGAGAGTTATGTCGCACGTGCGTGGCGCGCTGTTTTCGTTGGTAGCCCTGACAATCTTCATGGTTACTGCATCGGCCTCGGCCCAGGACTACAGCTTCCGAGATTGGAGCGACGTCAGCTCGGTATGCCCCTCCTGCGACGCGGTCACCACCGACGTCCTGCAGCTGACCAGCGGGCAAGAGATCCAGGGCAACGTCGTGGCCATCAACGCCGACTTCTACACCGTCGAGCGCTTCGGTGAGATCCGCACCGTGCCCGCCTCGCAGGTCAGCGCCGTGAACTGGAAAGACGGCTCTCAGCCCGCGGGCATCGACGCCCTGGACCAGATCGTGCTCAACAACGGCCACGTGCTCACCGGCGAGCTGGTCGTCGAGAACGAGGCCCCCGCCTACATGCAGCTGCGCAGCGCCACCAACGACGCGACCTTCACCGTCTTCGCCACCCAGGCCGCGGCGGTCTACCGAGCTGGTCAGGTGCAATAAGTTCTCGGGCGAACACGGCCCTCACGACACAAAAAAGGCCGCGCCCCTCTCGGAGGGGACGCGGCCTTTGTCGTTCCGGGCCACCTGCGGCCACCACACTGCTAGAAGGAGTGCAGACGCGGCGTCTCACCGCCGGCGCGCAGCGCCTCAACTTCGATGAGCGCGAGCTCCTGGAGCCGCGCCTTCACCTCCTCACGCGAGAAGTGGTCCCGAGCCAGGTTGGTGTACAGGGTGTAGTGCATCGCCTCGGTCTCAAAGAGCTCGCGGTAGAAGGCCGCGAGTTCGGCATCCTCGACGTTCTCACTGAGGATGGCAAAGCGCTCACAGCTGCGCGCCTCAATAAGCCCGGCCACCAGCAACTTATCCATAAACATGTAGGGCTCCTCCGAGCGCACCGCCTTCACCAGCTTCGAGGCGTAGGGGGCCGGCTCCAGCCGCACCAACTCCACCCCGCGGGCCTCCAGCACGTCGAGCATCCGCGAGAAGTGGTCCATCTCCTCCTGCACGACCGCGCTGAGCTGACGCGCCAGGCCGGCGCGCCCGGTGTAGCGAAAGATCATGCTCAGCGCCGTCGACGCGGCGCGCTTCTCCAGGTGGGCGTGGTCGATGAGGATCGTGTCGAGATGCTCCCTCACTCGCTCATACCATCCATCGTCGGTCGGCTGCGCGAGGTTGAGCATCTGTCGAGAGAGAGGGGCGTTCATACGTGTCTCAAGGATAAGCGTCTCAAGGGTAAGCGTCTCAATGAAGGCGCAGGGGGTGGGACGGAAGCATCAGCGTTTGGCCCTGCTCGAAGTAAAGAGGCCACAGCGCCTGGGTCTCGACCGTCTCCAACGCGCGACGAAAGGCACCCTGAGGCAGATGATCGAGCAGCCGCGGCGCGCTGGCGGCCGGGTCGGCGGCGACGAAGGCACGCAGCCAGGCGCCAAAGCCCTGCGGCGCGGGCAACCCGCTCATGCCACCGTAGCTCGTCACCTCAGCGCGATCCGGAGCCAGCCCGGCCAGCTCCTCGGCACGGCGCACCGCGTCGAGGATGCCGCCGATCGAGTCGACCAGCTTCGCATCTTTCGCTGCCGTCCCCGTCCATACGCGCCCGCGGGCCACCTTGTCGAGCGCATCGGCACTCAACGGCCGCCCGGCCGAAGCCTGCGTCAAAAAGAGGCGGTAGAGGTAGGTCATCGTCTCACTGACCCCCTCCAACTCCTCCTCACTCCAGCCTCGCCACAGCGAGAAGACCCCGGCGCGCTCTCCGCGCTGCACCGGCGTCGAGCTCACACCCAGTCGGCTGGCGAAGCGCTCGAAGTTGAACTTTCCGGCAAAGATGCCGATCGAGCCGGTCAGCGTGTTGGGGGTCGCAAAGATCTCATCGGCGCCCGCCGCCACATAATACCCGCCGCTGGCCGCCACATTGCCCATCGAGGCGATGACCGGCTTGGTCCGCGCCAGCGCCCGCACCTCCCGGTAGATCAGGTCGCTTGCCAGCGCGCTGCCCCCCGGGCTGTCGATGCGCAGCACCACCGCCTTCACCAGGTCGTTGCTCGCGAGCTGCCGCAACGTGGCGTTCACGCTGGCGGCGCCGGTCATCACGCTGCCTCCCAGCGGGGAGCGACCCGAGCCGCCGTCGATGATCGCCCCGTCGATGTAGACCACCGCGATCTCCGGACGCAGCCCCCAGGCCTCATCATCGATGACCACCGGTCGGTAGCCCTGCTCGACGCGAACCCCGGAACCAAAAAGTTCGCGCATCCGCTCGGGAAGCTCGTCATCATACACCAGCGCATCCACAAGGCCCCGATCCAGCGCCTCATCCGGCAGCAGCGGGGCGTTGTCGACGATCGCCTTGAACGCCTCGGCTTCCAGCCCCCGACGCAGCGCGATGCGGCTCGTCAGCTCGTCATAAATCGCCTCGACATACTCCCCGGTCTGCTCCAGCGCCTCTTCGGAAGGCATCGCGTTCACAAAGGCCTCCGGCGCTGACTTGTACGCGCCAATGCGCACGAACTCCGCTTCCACGCCCAGGTTTTCCAGCAGCCCCTGGTAGCTGGTCAGCTCGGCCTGCAGTCCGGTCGGAGCATAAGGCGTCGCCGGCAGCATCCACACCTCGCGCGCGGCGGAGGCCGCATAGATGCCGGCGGTGGTCGTCGAACTCATCAACGCCACGCTGTGTTTGCCCGCTTCATGAAGTCGCTGGAATGCCTGATGCAGTTCCCAGAGCTGGCCGTAGCCCAGGTTGAAGTTGCCAACCCCCAGGATCACGCCGGCCACAGTGGGGTCGTTGGTGATCGCGTCGATATCTTCCATCAGGTTCAGAAAACTTCGCGTCGACGGCCCGAAGAGCTGCGAGATGGCCTGCTCGGCGATCGAGTTGTCCAGGTCCAGCCGCACCCACCGCCGGGACGAGCCCACCACCGAGCGCCGCCGCTGATTGCCCATCCACACCCGACCGTTGAGCGCATTAAACGCCACATCGGCGCTCTCGGTATCTTTGCTCAGCAGCGCCGCCACCGACGTCCCCAGAAGTCCCAGGCTCATCTCGGCGCCCGCGCTCATCGCCACCATGCGCGGCTCATGCTCCCGTTCGGTATCGAGTGTGATCGCGCTGCGCGCGAAGAGGCGCAGCCCCGGATACACTTCCCCCATCACCCGGGGCTCCACCGAGAGGAGACGAGCCCCGCGCACGTGGTAGAGCTCCGTGTCAAAGACCAGCCTTCCCTCAAACCCGCGCAGCGCAAGCCCCAGCCCCAGCCGCATCGGCAGCGCGCTGTCTTGCTCCAGGTAGGCCGGCATCGCGTCACGCACCATCATCCCCAGCCCCAGGTGCTCACCGATCCGCCACTGCATCCCCACATCCAGCGTGGTCAGGTCGTTGAGGCGCTCGCTGCTGCGGCTCCCGAACATATTGACGCCCAACCCCAGGCTGAAAAAGCGTGGCGCGGCCACCGCCATCCCCAGGGTGTACTTGCGATAGCTCCCGAGCTCCGGGCCGAGCTCCGGCCGCTTGAGCCACTGCACCTGGCCCCCCAGCCCCACATAACCATTGCCCAGCGCGAAGCTCGCCGCGTGGCCCGAGCCCAGAACGTTATCAAAGGCGTCCGAGGGGATCAGGTAGCGGTACCCCAGCTCCGAGCCCTTCACAAACCCCAGCCCGGCGGGGTTGACCTCCAGGCTGGCGCTGTCGGCCTGGGTGGTCAGTGAGCTGTCCGGCACTGCCACCCCCTGGCTCGGCGAGGGTTGGGCAACCAGGGAGGAGGGCAGCAAAAGCGCGAGGGTGGCGAGCAGCAGCGCGACGCGCTGGCGAGGGCAGTTCATAGGGATGGTCCTTGCATCAAGACACGGGCAGCGACCCTCGCGCGCCTCAATGCGGGCGCGCCGGGGCATCAATTGAAGTCAGCTTCCACACCGTCTTCCGGCACCGGCGCCGGGGCGGCCTGGGTCGGGGGCACCACCGGCGCTGCGGGACTTGCACCTTGCTCCAACTCACCGGAGGTTTTGACGATGCGCATCACCTGATCAAAGAGGATCTTCGCCTCATCGTTGGTCATCGAGGTCGATACGAAAAGATCAGCCGCCTGCTGACGCACCGCCAGGTTTTGCGCGGCGGGCCCGAGGCCAAACATCGCCACCAGCGGGTTGCTCAGCGCCTGCTGTCGGGCTGAAGCGATCTCCTGCGCCGAGACCCGCGCGCGCTCGTCGTCGCGCATCGTCATCACCATCGACGCCAGCACGCGCGACTTCAGCCGCACGCTCAGCGCCGCAAAGCTCGCGTCACCGGCCTCCCCCTCATAGTTCGGCTGAATCATCATCACCACCCCTGGCGCCTCTCCCAACTTGGCCAGCGCGCCCACAAAGCGGGCGCCCAGCCGCTCGCCACGCTCCAGCCGCGCGAGCACCTCATCGCGATAGGCGCGCTCTCCGGTGAGCACCAGAACCGCGTTGGGCGCCAGCGTGACCACATCGATCTGCGCGGTGCGCACCCCGGCGCGCTCCCCCACGCTCAGCGCCGCGGCGTCCGAGTTGCGCGCCCGTACGCCTTCCAGGACCTTGCCCGCCTCAAAGTCACCTCGCGCCGCCAGCACCGAACCTCGCACCGAGCTCAAGTCCAGGCTCGACGGATCCATCGGGTTGGCCCCGCCGCTGAGCATCGCCAGGTTCAGGGGCGGAGTGTCCGAGAGGATCACCAGCTCATCGAGATCGGTCTGAACCTCGATCTGCAGCGTCTCTTCCACCGCCGAGAGCGCCGGCCCCACCGCCGGATGCGAGCGCATCCACCCCAGCGCTGCGCGGAAAAATGGCGAGTCGCGCGTCTCGTCGAAGTCCACCGCCATCACCGCGTCGTGTCCGCCGGGCAGCGTCTCCAGAAGATCGCCCATCGCAAAGGCGGGCAGCGTCGTCAGCAACACCAGCGCGCTCACGCCAAAGGTCAGCGCCGATCGCATCAGCATAGATAAGTTCGTCTTCATCACGTGGCTCCCTGGTAGCGCGTCAGCCCCGGGCTCGGAGGGGCAAACATGTCGATGTCGCCTCACACTAGGTCTGGCCGCGAGGGGTGTAAAGGCGTGGCGCGGGTTTGTAAGCGAGCACCTGCCGCGCGTAGGATGACCGCGCATCACGGGCTTGTGCCAATGTCCCGACGCCGCCACGCGCCACCTCACCTCACCTCACCTCACGAGGCATCATGAATAACGAGACCATCCTCCCGCCCACGATCCTCACCCACCGTCGTACGGCCTACCGACCGGTCACCACCGAAGGCGACGGCGAGCTCACAGCGAGCAAGTTCAGCGGACGTCCCTGGCTTAAGGCGGATGAGAGCTGGCCCACCTGCCCCAACTGCAACACCGCGCAGCAGCTCTTTGTTCAGCTCAACCTCGCGAGCCTCCCTCCCGCAGAGCAAACACGCCTGGGCGATCATGGTCTTCTGCAGCTCTTCTACTGCACCAGCAGCGATCCCCTCTGCGAGGTGCAATGCGAGGCCTACTTCCCCTTCGCGCGCAGCGTCATGGCCCGCCGCATCGACGACCCCTCGGCCCCCGCCAACACCGCAGCGCAAGGCCCTGCGGAGCCCCTCGCCGCGCGACGCATCGAAGGGTGGGAGGCCATCGACGACGACGTCCCCGGCTGGGAGGAGCTCTATCAGATGGGCGACCAGCTCAGCCCCGAAGAGGAAGAAGCGCTCGACAAGGCCGAGCGCCCGGCCACCGGCGATAAACTCGGCGGCTGGCCCGCCTGGGTCCAGGGCGTAGAGTACCCCTCCTGCCCGCAATGCGACGCGCGGATGGAGCTCGTCCTGCAGATCGACTCCGAAGATAACCTCCCTTACATGTTTGGCGACATGGGCGCAGGCCACCTGACCTGCTGTCCGAACCACCCCGACGTGCTGACCTTTGCCTGGGCCTGCTACTGATGAGCGAGACGACCCCACACGACGAGGGACCCCGTTGGCTTCGCTGGGCGGTGACGGTGGCGATGCTCCCGGCGGCGCTGCTTGCCGCTGCGCTCCTGACCTACGCCGGCGGTGTCGGCGGCGAGCTCAACCCGATGCGCCTGGGTCTTGGGCTTGCGGTCATGGTCGCGATGCTCGCCTGGCCGGTGATGCTCGGCGTCAAACGCGGCGGGTTGCTGGTGGCGCTGGTGGCCGCGCTCGTAGGCGTCTTTTTCATCGCGCAGCGCCCGGCCACCGAGCGCGACTGGCAGGAGAACGTCTCCCGCGCGCCCCGCGCCACCATCGAGGGCAGGGAGGTCACGCTGCGCCATGTTCGCGACTTCCGCTACAGCGAGGATGGCGAGGTCGAAGAAGCCCGCTGGTACGATGCGACCTACAACCTCGACCAGATGAAGCAGGCCTACTTTGTCCTCACAACCTTCGGCGGGGTGCCCGGGGTGGCGCATGTTATGGTGAGCTTTGAGTTTGAAGACGGCCGTTTTGTGGTGCTCTCCGCCGAAGCCCGACGAGAAGTTGGCGAGAGCTACGATCCGATCGGCGGGATGTTTCGCCAGTACGAGCTCTTCTACGTCGCCGCCGATGAACGCGACGCGTTGGGGCTTCGCACCCGCGTTCACAAAGACCCGACCTGGGTCATCCCCATGAACGCCGGACCGGAGAAGACCGCGGCGTTCTTCGTCGACATGGTCGAGCGTATGGAGGCCCTGGCCACCGAGCCCGGCTGGTACCACACGGTGCTCAACTCCTGCTCCTCCAACCTGGCCGCCCACTATGAGCGCATCAACGCCGTCGAACTTCCGCCGGACTACCGGGTGCTGCTCCCCGGGTTCAGCGAAGAGCTCATCGCCGAGCTCGATCTGCTGCCCGAAGGCATGAGCGTCGCGCAGGCGCGCGAACGCTATCTGATCAACGAACGGGCGCTCGCAGCGCCTCTCGACGCGAACTTCTCCGAGGCCATCCGCAGCACGCCCTGATTCAACGCCCCGCACCATCGCCGAGCCTCACTCGCACTCTGGAGCCACCATGGACGTCAGCCTCATTCGCCACCTCACGCTGATCGACGACGTCTGGCAGGGCGCCCGCCTGGCGAGCGTCTCCCTGGCCGACCTCGGGCTCTTGCTGGGCGTGGCGCTGATGCTCTTTCTGGCCTTCCGCGCGCTGGCCCAAAAGCGCTTCATCGAAGATCTGCCCCTCTCAACCTGCGCCGGCCTGACGGTGGGGATGTGCCGTGTGCGCGGCAAAGCGCGTGCCGACGGTGAGCACGACCTCTTAAGAGCGCCCGGTTCAAACTCACCGGTGGTGTACTGGTCGGAGCGGGTCGAAGAGCAGGTCGCCGTGGTGGACGAGGCCCCCCCGACTCGGCGCCGCCGCCGTCATCGACGCGTGCGTTATGAGTGGCGCGAGGTCAGCCGTCGCGCCTCTCGCGCATCCTTCTGGCTCGAAGACGAGACCGGCCGCGTCGAGGTCGACCCGCAGGGGGCGCAGATGCACACCCGCGTCGACTTCCAGGAGGTGATCGAGACCGGAGGGCCCAACACTCGCCGACGCTCCCGGGCGAGGCGACGCGGTGGGCGCACGGGCCTTCGCCGCCGCGAGGTTCGGGTGATTCATCCTGGCGAGGAGGTCAGCATCATCGGGCCTGCCCGGTTGGTGGAGGCGGGCGACAGGTTGCGCATCGGCCCCGGACACTGGAGCGCGCCGGCCTATGTGATCACGACCCTGGGTGAAGCGAAGATCACACGCAACTACGGGCGGTGGGCGCTCTTTTTACTCCTGGTGGCGATCGCCATCCTCGGCTGGTGGGTCGGCTCGGATGACCTGCTGGCGATGAAGACGGCGGCGCCCGGAGGACCGACCTCCGAACCCTACCCCGGCGCGCGTGCGCTGCTGATGGTCTGGGCGCTTGCCTGCGTGGTGGTGCTCTACCTCAAGGTGATCCTCGACGGGATGGTCGCGCTGCAGAACCGCGTCGAGCGGGCCTGGTCGATGCTGGAGGTGGAGCTGGCCCGGCGCCATCGCCTCATTACAACGCTCGTCGAACTGGTCCGCGGCTATGGCGCGAGGGAGGCCGAACTGCTGCGCGAGCTCACCCGACGTCGCGCGCTGGCGCAGCCCGGCGAAGACCCTGTGGCGGGTGGCGACGCCCTGGCGGAGGCCTACCCTGATCTTCGCGTCAGCGAGCATTACCGACGGTTGATGGAAGAGCTTCGCGCTACAGAAGATCGCGTGGCCCGGGCCCGAGCCTTTTACAACGACTCCGTCGAACGCCATAACACGCGCCTGCAGCGCTTCCCCGACAGCCTGGTCGCGCGCGCCCTCGGCGTGCGTCCCGTGCCCGATGAACGCGAGCGCCGCCACACCAACGCCGCGAGCGTCCGATGAAACGTGCAGGCGCACTGGCTGTGATCCTCATTGCATGTGGAGTCATCATGATGGCCTGGCAGAGCCGACTGATCTTCTACCCGGAGCGCCTGGCGGCGGACTTCGACTTCGAACTCCCCCTGACCGCCGAAGAGGTGCGCATCCCAACCTCCGATGAGGAGGTGCTCAGCGGAGTGCTCTACCGCGCGCAGGCCAGCCGCGGCGTCATCCTCTACTTTCACGGCAACGCCGGCAGCCTGCGCACCTGGAAAGACGTCAGCTCCGACCTCGTCCCCCTGGGGTACGACACGCTGGTTGTCGACTACCGGGGCTATGGCAAGAGCACCGGTCGCATCACCGAGGCGGGGCTCTACGAAGATGGTCGCGCGGCCTACCGCTGGCTGATGCAGCAGGGCTATCGCGCAGACGACGTGATCCTCTACGGCCGCAGCATCGGCAGCGGGGTGGCTTCAAAGCTGGCGAGTGAGGTCGAGGCCCGCGCGCTGGTTCTGGAGTCGCCTTTCAGCAGCCTGGTGGCCCTGGGACGCGAGCTGATGCCCTGGGCGCTGCCGCGGCTCACGCTGCGTTTTCGTTTCCCGAACCAGGATCATCTGGCGGAGACCACACTGCCGGTGCTTCTGCTTCACGGCAGCGAGGACGAGCTCATCGGGGCGCATCATAGCCAGACGTTGGCCGGGGCTCTTGGCGAGCGGGCCGAGCTTCACCTAATTGAGGGCGGCGCGCATAACGACCTCTCGAACTTCCCGCTTTACCACAGCGCGCTCGCGGCGTTTCTGACCCGTCACGCTGGGGAGGGGGCGGCGTTTGTGCCCACCTTAACCCTGGCACCTTAAGCGAGGTTCAGGGGCGCCACTCGATCTGAAACCCGATCATGGGCCCGCCCTGGCTGACCTCGGCGTAGCAGGTTCGAGCCCCGGAGGGGGCGGGCTCACCGAGGGGCACTTCGGGGCCGCTGCCGCAATCCACCTCCCGGGTGCCGCGAAGTTGGGCGAGCCCGACCGTGGGCACAAAGAAGATCGACCCGTGGTCGCCGTTGCCGCGCGCCAGCACTTTGAGCCCTACTTCCCCGAAGGCATGGCCGGCAAAGCCGGCGCCGCCTCGCGCGACGATCCAGGAGGACTTCCCGATAGAGCCCGCCGGTACCTGCGCACCGCCGGCGGTGCCCCCGTAGCGGAAGGCGCCATCGTAAAGAAAGAAGTTATTTACGAGCTGAATGTGGATGCCGTCCAGCGCGCCCAGCCGAACTTTTTGGGAGATGGCAAACCCCAGCTCCGCGCCGAACCCACCGGTATCGCTGCCCCCACTCTGATACGCCGTGGAGTTGATGGTGGTCGTGCCCACACCGATGCCCACCTGGAAGGGGGTGGTGTCATACGAGACGATGGCCGTGCCGATCACGGCCAGCAGGTTGGCCGCACGCGAGAAGCCAATCGCCAGCGGATCGACAAGAACCTCGGCGGTCCAGGGGCCCTCAAACTGGTAGGCGGCCGAGGCTTCGCTCAATGAGCCCGCGCCCACAGTGCCCAGCGCCAGAAAGGGGCGCAGTGTAAAGCTCAGCCGGGCCAGCCCCGGGAGGCGCGGAGGAGTCAGCCGACTGGTCGTGCGCTCCCGGCTGGTAGGGCGGGCCAGCGCGCCGGCGGGCACGCGCTCGTTGATGCCCAGGTTGAGCTCGGCGCGGTTCTCGCTGAGCGAGTCGATGGGAGCAATTGCCAGAGTGCGCAGTCGCCGGGTGCTCTCAGTGGTGTCGCCCAGGCGCACGTTCTCGATCTCATAAAGTTCGAGAAGTTGGCCGTCCTCAAGGCCCTGTGCGCTGCCCATGTCGATGATGACGCTGCCGAAGTCGCTCTCCACGACCGTTGCGACGAACGCCTCATCGGGGCCGGGTGATGCGGGGGGCGTCGGCCGCGGCGACACGGGGCCTTCTGGCGAGGTCGTGGAGCTGCCGGGTTGCGGAAGACCCGAGAGCAGGCTGGCCTCCTGGCGACGCGTGATCACCCAGACGTCATCATCCGCCGGCAGCAGCGCGTCGATAGGGCCGGCGGCGCGGCGAACCTCCCGACCCTCCTCGCCGAAGATCACCACGCGTTGGTCGGCGCACGCCAGCACCGGGCCCGGGTCCAGCATCAGACTGGCGACCACCTCACACCCCGCATCCCTGGCGAGCGAGGCGATGGTGTCGATCGCCTCCGTGGCGTCGGCCGGAGCGGTGTCCTGCGGCGAGAGTTCGGCCTCACTCGGCAAAGGGGGGGCTTGAGCGACGGCGCCGGGAAGGGCCAGCAGCGTCACAGCAATCGCGGCCATCAACGGCAGGGGCAGGGCAGGGCGCTTCAACATCGGTGGGCTCCATCAACAGAGATTCGGGCATCCAGCGGGCTGCATCGTGTCGATGCGATCGTAATGACCGGTCACGCGGAGACAACGAGCGTGGGCCCTGCAAGCGTCGCGTTTCCTGCAAGAGTATGGCGCAAAAAAGTGCCCCGACAGCTCACGACGAGCTCTCGGGGCATCACCCCTCAGAAGGGAGTGCGCCTAGCGCTGAGCGCGTTCGCGCTCCAGCTGCTGGGCGTGCAGAACGGTTACGACAGAAAGATGCACAATCGAGGGGACTGAGCACGCGAACTGCAACACATTCACCGGCCGTCGCATCCCCAGCAAGATGGGACCGATCACCTCGGCGCCCCCGAGCTGGTTGAGGAGCTTGTAGCCGATGTTGCTGGCGTTGAGGTCCGGGAAGATCAACACGTTAGCCTCACCCTCCAGGGTGGAGAACGCAAACTTGTCGGCTCGAAGATCGGCTTCGGTGGCAAACTCCAGCTGCATCTCACCGTCGACGTTGAGGTCGGGGCGCCGCGCCTTAATGATCCTCGTCGCCTCCGCCACACGCCTCGCGTCCGGGTGACGGCTCGCCCCGAAGTTCGTGTAACTGAGCATGGCCACCCGGGGCTCCAGGTCGAAGAGGCGAGCGGAGTCCGCCGTGGCGATGGCGACGTCGGCCAGGGTCTCGGCATCGGGCTCAATGTTCACCGTCGTATCGGCGAAGAGTTTGACCCCGCGGCGAGTGACCACGACGTGCATGCCGGCGACGCGACTCTGACGCTCATCGACGCCGATGATCTGCAACGCAGGCTTGAGCGACTCGCGGTAGGGCCGCGTCACCCCCGAGACCACGCCGTCGGCCAGACCCTCGTGCACGAGCAGCATCGCGTAGGGCTCCGGGCTGCGCAGGTGGTTGCGCGCATCGGCAATCGTCACCCCTTTGCGCTGGCGCATCCGATAATACACGTGGGCCAGCTCCTCAAAGCGCGGGTCGCGCTCGTTGTCGAGAAGTTCAATGCCCGTCAGGTCAATGTCGAGCTCGCGCGCTCGCGCTCGAATCACCTCCACCGGCCCCAGCAGGATCGGGCAGGCGATGCCCTCATCGACGAGGATTTGAGCCGCTTTGATGATCTTATCTTCGGTGCCCTCCGGGAAGACGATGCGCTTGGGGTCGCGCTTGGCGACATTGATCAGGCGGCGCATCAGGCCCTTCGAGACACCCTGGAGGCGCTCCAGCTCTTCGACGTACGCCGGCAGATCAACGCTCTGGCGCGCCACACCCTCGGCCATCGCGGCCTCGGCGATGGCCGGAGAAAGACGCAGCAGCACGCGGGGATCGAAGGGTTTGGGAATGATGTATTCGGGCCCAAAGCGGATATGACTCTCGTCGTAGGCTTCCGAGACCACCTCCGGAACTTCTTCGCGCGCGAGTGCCGCCAGCGCATGCACCGCCGCCAGCTTCATCGACTCGGTGATGCGCCGGGCGCCGACGTCGAGCGCGCCGCGGAAGATGAAGGGAAAGCCCAACACGTTGTTGACCTGGTTGGGATAATCGCTGCGCCCGGTGGCCATGATCGCGTCGTCGCGCACGGCCATCACCTCCGGGTAGGCGATCTCGGGGTCCGGGTTGGCCAGCGCAAAGATGATGGGGCGCTCGGCCATCGATGCGACCATCTCACGGGAGACGATGCCGCCGGCCGCCAGCCCGACAAAGACGTCCGCGTCGACCATCACCTCCGCCAGGGTGCGCTGCTCGGTCGTGCGGGCGAAGTAGCCTTTGTAGGGGTCCATGTCGACCTCTCGCCCCTCAAAGATCACGCCGTGGATATCCACCATGGTGATGTGGTCGCGCTTGACCCCGAGCGACTCATAAAGCCGCGCACAGGCCACCGCGCCAGCGCCTGCGCCGGCGAAGACCACCCGCACCTCTTCGATCTCTTTTTTCTGCAGCGCCAGCGCGTTGATCAGCGCCGCCCCGGTGATGATCGCCGTGCCGTGCTGATCATCGTGAAAGACCGGGATGTCGAGCTCATCGCGCAGCCGCTCCTCGATCGCAAAGCAATGCGGCGCGGCGATGTCTTCGAGGTTGATGCCGCCGAAGGTCGGCTCCAGCGCTTTGACGCAGCGAGCAAACGCGTCCGGATCGCGTTCGTCGAGCTCGATATCGAAGGCGTCGATGCCCGCAAGCACCTTAAACAGGACCGCTTTCCCCTCCATGACCGGTTTGCTGGCCAGCGCGCCGATGTCGCCCAGCCCCAGGGTCGCGGTGCCGTTGGTGATGATGCCCACCAGGTTTTTGCGGTTGGTGTAGCGAAAGGCTGCCTGCGGATCGGCGGCGATCTCGCGACAGGGCTCAGCCACCCCCGGGCTGTACGCCAGCGCCAGATCCCGCTGGGTGGAGAGGGGCTTGGTGGGCAGGACCTCCACTTTCCCGGGGCGAGGAAACTCGTGGTAGTCGAGCGCGTCTTTGCGGCGGATGGGGCCGTCGTGCTTGGAGTTGACGGTCATGGGGGAGGGACTCCGAGAGGGGGGAGGTCTGGCGAGGGCGCCCCTCACCAGCCTAAAAGATCGTCGAGGTCGGCCAGGGCCTGGGTGACGTCAAAACGGGAGAGGCCGCGTCGTCGGAGCTCGATGTCGTCGAGCGTCCGCAGACGTTGATAATAGCTTCGGGCACGTTGGCCAAGGCGCGCACGCTCCGGGGCGTCGTCGGCCAGAAGCTCCAGAGCATGAAAAAGCGTGTCCTCGGCGCGATCGTCGATGCGATGCTCGGCGTAGAAGTCAAAGAGCTCGACGTAGGCTCGCGCAACTTCGTCAGGCTGCAACCCGAGGGCTGCGACCGGGTGCACGAGCAGCCGATGCAGGTGGTGTGCTGCGTAGCGGTCTTCGTCGTCGAGGCGCTCGCGCACCGTCTGGCGCAACATCGAAAACGCCAGCGCCGCGCTGTGGGCTGCGGCACCGGCCTTCCCCAGATCATGGAGCATCGCCGCGCGCAACGTGAACAACCGTCCCAGCGAGGCGACAAGCGGCGAGTCGAGCGCGCGAAGATCGTCGTAGCTCAGCGTGTGGATGAGCTCGGGGCGCGTGTGCAGATGTTCGGCCAGAGTCTGGTCGAGCGCCGCCAGCGCCATCGCGTCGTCCGAGGTCTCGGTGCGCGCGCCGGCGACGCGTTTGTACGCTCGGGAGAGCGCCTCCAGCGCGCGCATCAGATGTTCGTTCTTTACGATCATGGCAGCAGATTAAGTCTCATACAGGCACGCATATGCCGCGGGGCGGACATCCCACCTCTCAGCTCTCCCGGGGGTCATAACCCAGGAGTTGGTCGGCGATTTCACCCGCGCTGAGCTCGTCGTCTTCGATGATCGTCAGTGCGTCAGCATCGCTCATCGAGAGCTCCAGAGTGGTGATGAGACGTTCGACCTCGCCAGGCTCAAGCTCTCCACGATCGAGCTCGTCGAGCATCATGATCAGTTGTTCACGGCTGACACGTCGTTTCATGGTGCGCTCCCTGAGATGAAGGTTCAAAGGAAACTGCAATCAGAGAGTGATAAGCACCCTTTTACCTTCCGACAGCTCAGCGGGCGCTCTCAACCTGCGGAAGTGTCGCCCGCATACACGCCATGTACACGTCGCGGTCATGGTCGAGGGCGAAGTCGCCGGTCTCATTCATGACCATCGCCTCGTTAAAGCAGGGGCGGTGATGGCTGCCGATGGCGTCGGCACACACGCTCTCCTCGAACTGCCCGACGCAACGTCGCTCAAAGTAGTGGGCGAACTCATGAGCGACCTGCGGGTCGTAGGGAGGGCTCTCCACAAAGTTGACGTAGGACCACGCGGCGACGCCGCCGACGATGACCAGGGCGATAGCGATTACAATGAGCTTGGAACGTTGCACGGCACCCTCAGGACTTCGGGGGGAGGCCAGGACGCCTCGGGAAAGGAACTCGACATGTAGGCAATTTTACGGGTATGAACAACCAACATATCCGATGGCCCGATGGGCCTGACCCGGCGGTAAGATCGCGCGACGCGCTGCGTCAACAGAAGACGTTGAAAGTTCGCGTTGGAGGTGTCATACTCCATCACGTTCATGGCAATTTGCTTACGCGAGTTCTTACCGAGCTTTCGGAGCCCCGGCGTGACGTCGAGGTCTGGCAGCAGGGGGAGGGTTTCAAGGGGGCTGTTGGTATGAACACCAGAGCGATTTTTGTTTTGAGGTGAGGGCATGTAAGGCGCTCGCCGGTCGCTCGAGATCCACGTCGTCGACGCGTAGTACCCCCACCGGGGGCGTCGTTCGGATTTTCCCATCACGGCATGGTGCGTGGTGGGTTAGTTAGGACCGGGGAGGTCCCGGGTTGTCTTTGTCAGGCGACGGTCAAAGGCAGCGCAGATCATGTTTCAGGAGTAAGGCAATGAAGATTCAAGGTACGGTCAAGTGGTTCAATGCGGACAAAGGCTACGGTTTCCTCACCCAGCCTGATGGCGAAGATGTTTTCTGCCACTTCAGCGCGATTCAGTCCTCGGGCTTCAAGACCCTTCGCGAAGATCAGCGCGTTGAGTTTGAAGTTGAGCAGGGCCCCAAGGGTCTTCAGGCGGTCAACGTTGTGCCGCTTGACTAAGGTCTCCACGACTTAGAATAGAACCCCGGCGTCGCGAGACGTCGGGGTTTTTTTTATGATCCTCAGGATGTCCTCAGGAGGTAACGATGGGCTTGCGAGCGGTGGTCGGGGCGGTGGGGATCGTGGTGTCGGTGATGGCGGTGGGCTGCGCAGCCAGCCAGAACGACGCGCCGGTGACACGTTATGTGGAGGTTGAGGGGGGCCTGGGCGCTACGGTCGCCGAGGGGGATTGGGAGTGGGCCAGAAGCTCTCGCCATGTGCGCTGCGGTGGCGATGACATCCGCATTGATGATCTCGGCGCGAACGTGGAGGAAGCTCAGGCGGTGTCGAGCTGGTCGTCGGTCGTTGCCGACCGCGGTGAGCGTTGCGGCGACGATTATGAGACGGCGCTCTTTCGCCTGGCCAACTGCGAGCGCCGCGAACGCGGATTAAGCGAGCTCTCCTGCGATATGCGCCTGGTTGCGCTGGGCCGCCAGCACAGCGCCGATATGCGCGATCGCGACTATTTCTCGCACGTCAACCCCCAGGGGCAGGGGCCCTTCGAGCGCATGGACGCGGTAGGGCTCGCCTACCGCGCGGCCGCCGAGAACATCGGGCTGGCGCCGACCGTGGCGCATGCCCACCGCGGATGGATGGACTCCGACGGACATCGACAGAACGTGCTGCGCGAGGGGCTGACCCACTACGGCGTCGGCATCGTCGCCAGCGAGCGGGGCTACTTCAAGACGGCGCTCTTTATGGCCCAGCCCTGACCCGGGTGTCGTGACGAACAGCGGGGACCACCGGAGAGGGGGGCCTGACGGTTCACAGGTACCAAGGGGGGGGGGGGATTTACATAATAATTTTTATCGAGTCGACGATGTGTAGACACAAAAAAAACCGCGAAGCCGAAACTCCGCGGTTGATAGACCGATACTTTCTAAGTCGGATCAGTCAAGGGGGATGACGTTCACAGCCTGCAGGCCTTTGGGGCCTTGCTCGACTTCGAACTCCACCTGCTGGTCTTCACGCAGGGTCTTGAATCCCGAGGTCTGGATGGCGCTGAAGTGACAGAACACATCTTCACCATTGGGCTGGCTGATGAAGCCGAAGCCTTTTTGTTCGCTGAACCACTTCACTGAACCGACGAGACGTTGTGCCATGTTGCTTTCTCCTGTGGTGGTGGCCTCAAAGTTTGGGAGGTCGCCACCTGTCGCGTCACCCCTGGCAACGCGTGCCCATCTAAAGATGTGGGCTGTGGGTATGAATCGAGCGACGATGAGCCGTGGACATCGCTTAAACGCGATGACACATCCCTCCAGGGGAGGGGCGAAGCTACAAACACGAGCAACTTCGAGGGGACACCACCGTCGAGGCCTTCCTACGTGATGCCGGAGGGAATGGCAAGGACGAACCTCAGAAGAGGTCAGGGTGTCAGGGGCGACGCACCGCCAGATTGTCAATGAAGCGCAGGTAGTCCGGACACATCTCCTGCTCTTCGTCGTCAAAGCTAGACTCCGGCCCGCTGCAGTCAATGCGACTCAAGGGAGAGTCGCAGAGCGCAGGCAGGTCGAGAGGACGCGCAAGTACTTTGCTGGCGCGGTTGTTGGTCGTGTTGAGCTCGGTGAGCTTGCCCTGCGGGTCGACGCTGGCCTCCACGATCACCTGCGCAGGCAAGGCGTCCATCGCATCGGCATCCCCGACGATGACAACCTGACCTTCGAGCAGGGCGTGGTAGACGTCTTTCCACCCCGGGGAGAGCCCCTGCTCGACGCTGTCGCAGGTGGGGGGCTCCGGATAACGCTGAAAGCCCGCATAATGCTGGCGGATCTCGGCGTCGAAAGGCTCCAGGTCCATGATGCAGAAGGAGAGCTTGGTGCCCTGTGCCAGCGAGCAGCCCTCGGGGCGCGGGCCCGGGGTGTCGCACTCGGCGGTGGGTTGAATCAGCTCGAGCGCCAGCCAGTCTTTGAAATGAATGTGGTTATGCCCCGGGTGAAGCTCGAAGGCGTCCTGGCCCAGGTCGAGCTCGTCCTGGCCCCCCTGATGACGGTCGATCTTCTGCACCACCTGCGCTTGCTCCGGGTCATCTTCCAGGCCAAATCCTCGCCCCTCCAGGTGCAGCGGGCCGGTGCCCACGTTGGCCGTGCTCGCCCCGACACGCAGACCGAAGAGGGGAGGGCCGGAGGGCATGATCGCGCATTGCCAGAGGTTATCTTCGAACTCGCGCACGTCGACGATGATGTCGGGCAAGAGCTGGTAGTCGCCCTCACGCGGCCAGAGCGCGAAGTCTTCGCGGCGGCAGGGCCCGCCGGCGCTCTCGACGGCCTGTGAGGTGCAGAGGTCGAAGGTGCATTGCTCGTTGTAGCCGTCGTGAAAGCGGTAGAAGATCCCGGGCCGGTAGTCCGGGTGGTCGATGCGCACGCGGTACCACTGCCCCGGGCTCAGCGTCGACTCCGGGTCAACCAGGCAGGGGCCGGCGCCGCCGAGCCCGAAGTTTGCCCCGTTGAGGCGGGCTTGAGCGCTGCGCGCGAAGTGGTCCGGCTGCTCGCGCCGAAGATCGCGGGGCCACTCCCAGCTATAACCCGTGGATTCGGGCGGCGGCCAGGCGTAGAGCCGGAGCTCGGCGCCGGGGACCGGCGAGGAGGTCAGGGCGTCTTCGACGCTCCCGGACGTGCATGCGCTCAGGTGCAGCACCGACAGCGCCAGCAATAGCGCCGAGCACCACAGCCGGACTCGATTCGACGCGTGGTTCATCTTCCCCCCGTGTGCGCAGAGGGCGCCGTGCGCAGCGCCCGGCGTGCCCCCTGATTTCTTGGATCGCGTTCAGGTAGAGCGTAAACATAAAGTCGCCATCGACCAGGGCCTCGCTGCGCGATCCTGGCGAAGCATTCACCCGAAGACCTACCCGGAGTAACGCCGTGAGACTGAGCCTGAAGAGACCCACCCACGCCGCCGCCCGACAGATGTGTACGATGGTGGGAGCCCTCTTAATGGGGCTGCTCGGCGCCGCAGGCTGCGTGGCCTCCGAGCAGGGGCCGGCTCCAAACAGTGAAGCGGGTCATCTTTTTGTGGATCTCAACACGCCGCTGGCCGCCGGGTGGGATGCCACGATCCTGGTGCTCGGACCGACCAACGGTGAGCAGATCTGCGATGAGACGATCGGCTGCTACCCCGACCACCGCGCGCTGGAGGCGCACGACATCTCCCTGAGTGGCGACGAGGGCGTGGTGGAGGTGGTGGGTTTTGAAGAGGTGGAGCTGATGGGGGTGGCCGGGGCGCGGGTGGCCTTAAAGGCCCTGCAGCCCGGGCGCGCCCGCGTGGAGCTCGTCTTTGATGTGGAAGGCCTGGAGCCCCCGCCTGAGAGCGACGCGGATGGCGAGGCGGACCCTGACGACGAGCCACATTTTGTGGACGCGTTCGAGGTGGAGGTTCGTGACGTGCAGCGCGTGGAGCTGCGTCGGGTGACCGGGGGCGTCGACCCGCAGGGGCGCTACGGGAGCTGCCCGGCCACCGGCGCCGGGGCCTATGTGTTTGACGATCCCGGCGAGCTTGCCATCACCGTCGAGCAGCGAAAACTCGACGCGGAGGGCCAACTTCTTCGCGGTTCCGGTCAGTTCGCGTTTGAGGTGGATCCGCCCGAGGCGATGGCGCTTTTTGATGGCGAGGAGAGCCTGCATCAGATTCGGCTGGAGCCGGCTCAGAGTGGGGTGATCGCGCTCAACGACGAGGAGGGCCAGCCGCTGATGAGCTTTCGTCTCGGAGGCCCGGAGGCGGTTGACGGAGCCCAGCCGCGCGTCATTGAGGTGACCAGCGAGGGCCAGCGCGGGTTTGCCGTCAACCGCATGGAGCAGGGACGATTTTATGAGCTTCAGCTCGGGCCGACCCTGGGGCAGGCGCCGCTCTGCGGGGGCGACGCCGTGGTCCAGAAGCAGGTGATGACCCCGGCGACCTGTGAGTTCCCCACCGCGCCCACGGCCAACTCCGTGCAGCTTGTGCGGGCGATCAACCCGGGGGAGTGCTGGGTGCGTTTCGTCTCACCCCAGGCCAACGGCGGTCGCGGCATCGCGGTGGATTTTCAGCTGGACGTGGACCCCGGCACCCCGACGCAGCCCGGCCTCTAAGGGCGCGGCCGGCGTCAGGGCGGCGATGGCTTCCGACAGTGCCTTTCGGCCGCTCACTCGTGGCGATCGAAGATGAGCTGGTCACTCAAGGGATCTTCGCCGTTGAGCATCGCTTCATACGTGGTGTCTCCGTCGAGATGCAGGCGCAAAAAGGCCATGCTGTAGGCGTTGATGACCAGGTAGGCCTCTTCATAGCCCATGTTGGTGGCGCTGCAGCCGTCTTCCTGGAAGTCATCGACGGCGCCTCCGAGAAGTTCGCAGAGGTTGGAGAAGGTGAAGTGGCCGCCGTTGGCGATGTCGATGCGGCGATGCTGTACACCCTCCATCGCCTCCCAGAGAGGATCGCCTTCGCGCTCATTGGGCAGCGTCAGGTCACGTCCGGCGGTCCACATCAGGGTGGGGATCTCGATGGCGGAGGTGCCCGGCACATACACTTCGGCGCCGGCCGGGGTCATGGGGATGGAGGCTTTGAAACGCGCATCGAGGAAGCCCTCGTCGAAGATGGCGTTCTCATCGTTTTCGAAGATCTCGCAGATGCGGTCGCTGATCGTGTCGTCGGCGCAGCCGGTGGTGACGGCTTCCATATCAAGCGTCGCTCCGGTGTTGGCCAGTGTGGTGAAGCCGCCGAGGCTGTGGCCGCTGATGGCGATCTTCGATGGCGAGATCTTGCCGTAGAGGGCGTGATCCTCGGGGAGCGCCTCGACCCAGTCCAGGATCGCGCTGACGTCCTGAGGGCGATAGACGGTTGACTCCAGCCGTACCGCACCGCCGGTGTCTCCAAATGTGTTGCCCTTATGATCCGGCGCGATCACGACGTAGCCGTGGCTGGTGAGGTACTCGGCAAAGAAATAGCTCTGCACGCTGAAGCTGCCGTTGCCGTGGGAGAAGACCATCAGCGGCGCAGGCTCCTCCTCGTCGATGGCCGGCGCAGGCTCGCGAAGCACGCCCGGAGCGTTGATGGAGTTGAGGTAGCGCGCCGGTCGCCCCTCGGAGTCGAGGGTGGGGTACCAGATGGAGATGAAGATCTCGCGCTCCTCCTCGCCATCGCCACGCGGGAGGTAGCTGATTTTGGTGTAGGAGTAGCCGGGGCGGAAATGTCCCCGCTCCTCAAGCGGCCAGGGCCGCTCGGGGAGCGCGTCCAGGGGATCGGCGTCCGCATCGTCACCGGCGTCCGACGCGTCGACATCGCCGGAGTCGGCGTCGGCGACGAGTTCGACGTCAGGAGTGCCCGCGTCGGGGCTCTCGGTGGCCGGATCGTCGCCGCAGGCGACGACAAGAAGGCTGGCAAGCCCGGCCAGAGCCAGGCGAACACGACTGGGGCTGCGCATCGGGTGTCCTTCAGGCGTTGACCAGAGAGTTGACGAGCTTGATGTAGGCCTCTTTGGCCGCGTCTTGCGACATGCCCTTTTTCTGAGCCCAGGCGTCGAACTTGGCCCGCTCGCGAATCTTTAAGCGGGAGGGTTGTTTGCCTTCGACGTCGCCGGCGGTGGCCTGCTTAAAGAGGGCATAGAGATCGAGCAGCGTGGCGTTGTCCGGCGTGCTGCCCAGCGTTTGCACCCGGCGAGTGGCGGATTCGAAGTCGTTTTGGAGGCTCATTCTGGCTCGACCCTGGGAGGAGGTTGGGGTAGTAGGAGCCTTCAAACTACCAGAGCTGAACGAAGCGGCAAGGCGCAAGCGCGGGCCCGGGCCTGGCTGTGCGCGTCCGCAGATACCTAATCTTAAAAAAGGACAGGATCGATGAAGATGCGAAACCCGCTGGAACGACTGCCCGACAGCGCCGCGCTCCGAGAGCGCCTGGGAGGGCACCTGCAGACGATCGCTCCGGCGCTCCGCCATGACTGGTTGCCGCGTAAGGCCCCCCGGGCGAGCCTCTGGCGCACGCGGGTGGCCGACGGCCGCGGTGGTGAGGTGACGCTCAGCGGGATGTTCGCCGATGTGCCCGGCGTCAGCGATCTTGTGGTGGTGGTGCACGGGCTGGGAGGCTCGGTGGATCGCGGCTACTGCGTGGAGGCCGCCCGCGCCGCGCAGCGCGCCGGGCTGCCCTGTCTGCGTCTGGCGATGCGCGGCGCCGACGGGCTTGGCGAGGATATGCACCACGCCGGCCTCACCGACGATCTGCGCGCGGTGCTCCAGCAGCCTTTTTTTGAGCGCTTTGAGCGCATCGCGCTCCTGGGCTACTCCATGGGAGGTCATGTCTGCCTCAAAGCGGTTGCCGAGGGCGTGGGGCCGAAGGTTCAGGCCGTGGCCGCCGTCTGCCCGCCCCTGGACCTGGGGGCCACCCAGCGCTGTCTGGATGCGCCGGGGAACCTGATCTATCGGCATCATCTGCTCAGCGGGCTCAACGCCATGTATGCGGGCATCGCCGAGCGCGGATCGGTGCCCACGCCGCCGCAGCGGGTGCGCCTGGCGACCACGATCCGCGAGTGGGACCAGCTCACCGTGGTGCCGCGATTCGGGTTTCGCGACGTCGACGATTATTATCGCTCGCAGTCGGTGGGCCCGCTGCTCAAGACCCTGGAGGTCCCGACGCTTGTGGTGGCCAGCCCCGGCGATCCGATGATTCCCGCCGACTCGCTGCGCGGTCCGCTGGTGAGCGCGGCGACCCGCGTCGAGGCGCGCTGGATCGCCGGCGGGGGGCATGTCTTCTTTCGGTCCGATGTCGATCTGGGCTTCGGCGGGGAGCCGGGGTTGGAGGCGCAGATCTTGAGCTGGTGCTTCCGCTGAGCTGCCGTGACCCTGACGCTTCCAGGCGGCAGTTCATCCCAAAACGACAAAAGCACGCCCCCGGAAAAAGGGGCGCGCTTTCAGGGTGCCTGTAAGCTCTGAGCCGGTCCGGCGCGTAGCTTAAAGCTGGGGGATGGAGCGCAAAAAGTTCTGATTGTTTTTGGAGTCATGCAGCCGCTTGATCATCCACTGCATGCCCTCCACCGGGCTCTGGTCCATGAGGCGACGGCGCAGAAGCGGGGTCTGCTTGCGCTCGAGCTCATCGAGCATCATCTCCTCGCGGCGGGTGCCGCTGCTGGCGATGTCGATGGCCGGGAAGACCCGTCGCAGCACGAGCTCCTCATCGAGCAAAAGCTCCATGTTGCCCGTGCCCTTGAACTCCTGGAAGATCACCTCGTCCATGCGACTGCCCGTCTCGATCAGCGCGGTGCCGATGATCGTGAGGCTGCCGCCGCCCTCCAGGTTGCGGGCCGCACCGAAGAGCTGGCGGGGGATATCGAGCGCGCCGGCGGAGACACCACCGCTTAAGGTGCGCCCGCCCGAGCCGGTGTGCTCGACGTTGTAGGCGCGCGCCAGACGGGTGATGGAGTCGAGCAGGATGAGCACATCCTTGCCTTCCAGCACTTTCTCCAGGGCGATGGTGAACGCCTTCTCCGCCACCTTGATGTGGTTGCTCGAGGAGCGATCGGAGGTTGAGGCGTGCACGTCGAAGGGCATCTTCCGACGAAAGTCGGTGGCCTCTTCGGGGCGCTCGTCGATGAGGACGGCGAGCTGGAAGATGTCGGGGTGGTTCTTGTGGACGGCTTTTCCGATCGTCTTGAGGATCGTGGTTTTGCCGGCCTTGGGCGGGCTTGTGATCAGGCAGCGCTGACCCCGGGAGATCGGGGTGAACATGTCCATGATCCGCCCGATGTACTCGTAGCGGTCGGTCTCCAGCCGGATGCGCTCTTTGGGCTGGATGGGGGTGTAGTCGGAGAGCTTCGCGGTCAGCGTAGCCAGGTCGACTTTGGGCTTGGAGCTCTGGCGATTGCCGCTGCGGCGGCGACCGCGGCTGCGATTTCTACTCATGACAGCATCGATGGGGTAGATTAAAGGAAGGGTCGAAAGAGTGCGTGGGCCCGGCGATTTATGGGGAAAGCTGCTCGACACGAGTGGAGCTGCAGGCGCGGGCGTACGAAGTCACGACTCCATAGTCAAGAGAATATGCACATGGCGCGCGAAATTGAAAACGAAAATTCACATGGCGGCCTGCATCCGGCGCTGCTGACGGTGAGCTGGCCGGACGGAAAGCGCTGGACGGCGGCGCTCTGGCAAAGCCAGGGGCGCGCCACGATGCGCGCGCTGCGCGGGTTGCTTCAGGCGCGCTATCTGGCGCATCTGAGCATGCCGCCCTCGGCCTACCTGGAGCAGGTCGAGGAGGCCGATATCCTCTCCTTCGATGTGGCCTGTTACAGCGAACTCAGCGAGAGCGATGAGGCCGGGTTGCGTGCGCTGGGCTTTGCGATGATCCCCGAGGCGCTCGACGCCGAGCAGCTCGAGCGCTTGAGTGTTTTTCGCAATGAGGCGCGTCGAAGCGGCGGGGGGACGGTCAGCGATCCGAGCTCGCTGTGGCGGCTCGGGTTCAGTCGGCCGGGTGGCATGCTGGAGGGGATGGTCAAGAGGGCGTGTGTGGCCAGCGCCCGGCGCCATGGCGAGCAGGTCTTTGGCGACCGTCCGGGCTGGCCGAGCAAGTGGCTGGTCGAGGAGCTGGGCCGCGTGATGCAGCTGGAGCTCGGGCCCAACGTGGAGGGCCTGGAGCGGCTCTGCGCGCTCTTAATCGATGCTTCCCCGGGGGAGCTCGGCTGGGTGGAGCCGGTGGCCTTTCAGGCGATCTGCGACCTTCTGGCGGTGGTGCTTCAGGCCAGCGGCCGGGGGCAGGTCGAGTGGGCCTCAAGCCCGATGGATACGCTGAGCGGGCTTGCGCCGCCGCCGATGGCGCGGATTCGTCGCGCGGGCTCCTGGCGAGCGCTGGAGCTGGGGCGGGATGTGGCCTCCAGGCTCTTGCTTCCCTTCGAGCGTCAGCAGACTGGCGAGGCGCTCAAGGGGCTTCTGAGCACGTACCTGCGCTGAGGCGCGGCGTTGTCTCGCTGCGTTGAGGGGTTAGCTTCAGAGGTGGAGAGGTCGCAGGGGCGCGCGCAGGGTGTGGCGTCGTCAGCTGCTGCGATCGGATACCACACAAGAAGGGGGAAAGGATGGCGAGCCTCAAGGGCAGGTGCGCCTCTCTGCGGGTCCATTCGACGTGGACCGGGCGGGGGCTGGCGCTGCTGATCGCGCTCGGATACTGGTGTGTTGCCGGGTGGGCGCATAGCGCGGAGCCGCAGGCGGGGGCAAACGAGGATCGCAGGGTGGAGGAGCGTGGCGAGCTCCTGCTCTTCAGCGGCATCGAGCAGATGGGAAACCGCGACGCCACCGGCTCGCCGCTGGCGTACCGAGGCCAGGCCTATCCGCTGATGCTGCGCTGGGGGCGAAGCGCGCCCCGGTGGAGCCGCGCGCTGGAGCTGGGCGGGTTTACGCCGGGGCTCAACGGGGGGCGGCTTAGCTCGGCGATCGATGATGGCCAGGGCCATTGGGCCAACGCGAGTTTTGTGGACGCGTCCTTTCAGTGGCGTTTCGCCTTGTTCAACCGCGGCGGTCGCCGTCTGGA
The DNA here is from genome assembly GCF_007997005.1 of Lujinxingia vulgaris. GTDB lineage: Bacteria > Myxococcota_A > Bradymonadia > Bradymonadales > Bradymonadaceae > Lujinxingia. Next base: position 72,234 of record NZ_VOSL01000147.1, read on the forward strand.
GCTTGGTCCCCGCTTGAGTCATTGGACGATGTACCGCTCCTACCAGTACGACCCGGCGCAGATCGGCTCGGTGGAGGTCTGGGAGGCCTTTGTCTCGCTGGATGCGTCGGCCGGTCTTCGTCAGGCGCTGGGGGGCTGGGGAGAGCTGCATCTTGGCATCAACGTACCCCTGGGGGGCTATCTGATGCGCCCCAGCTACGCGGTGCGTGGGGACGAGCGGGTGCGCCTGGTCCAGGAGCGCTGGCGGGCGGTGACCGATGGCCGCTTTGCCAGCTGGGGCAGCTTCCGCATGGTGCAGACCCGCGCCGAGCTGTGGTGGACACCGGGCAAGTACCTGGGCGTGGTAGCCGCGTACCGGGGCGGGGCGTTCAGCTACGATCTGCCGCTCGATACCCGTACCTACAGCCATCGTTTCAGTCTGGGGTTGGGGCTGCTCTACAGGTAGGTCCGAGAACGCGCGATGTAGCAGGTACCGACAACCGGGGGGATGCGATGAAGACCAGAGCGCGAATGAGCGGGTGGTTTCGTGGGGTGCTTTTGGCGCTGCTGCTGATGATGGGCGGGTGCGGGGCATTTTTAGGGCCTGACCCGGCCAATACGCCCGAGAGCAACTTCGAGATCTTCTGGGAGTCCTTTGACCGTCACTACGCGCATTTCGTGCATAAGGATGTGGACTGGGACGAGGTCTACCGGCGCTACCGCCCGCGCGTGGACTCCCTGACCACCGACGAGGAACTTCTGGAGATCTTTGGCGAGATGATCCGCTACCTGGAAGACGGCCACGTGTATGTCTCGGCCGGCGAGGTGGGGAGGGTGCAGAGTGACCTTCATCTGCGGGGCTCGCGCCGCAACTACGACCGCAACCTGATCAGCCGGCGCTACATCATGGGCACGGAGCTGAGCGCCGGAGAGGGGAACTTCCGCTACGGCTGGGCCGGTCACTCCCTGGGCTACGTGCACCTGGCGACGTTGAGCGGCGCCGAGGGCATTGGCGAGGATGTTCATGGCTGGATTGAAGATCTCGACGAGGTGCTGGCGTATTTTAAAGACGCCGAAGGGCTCGTGATCGATCTTCGAAACAACAGCGGGGGCCGGGCCTTTAACACCACCTTCGTTGCCAGTCGCTTTGCGACCGACACCCGCGACTTCGTGGTGACCCGCACCCGCAACGGGGCGCGCCACGACGCTTTCTCGTCACCCACGGTCTGGAAGGTCTCACCGGCGGGGCCGCGCCAATTTACAAAGCCGGTGGTCGTGCTCACCAACCGCTACAGCTTCAGCGCTGCGGAGTGGCTCACGCTGGCGCTTCGTCAGTACGATCACGTCACGCATATCGGCACCAACAGCGGGGGAGGCCTGGCGATGTTTCTGCCGCGGGAGCTTCCCAATGGCTGGCATTACACCATCTCGGTGCAGGAGACCCGCGACGCCGACGGGATCTTCTATGAGCGCGTGGGAGTGCCGCCGCATATCTATGTGGAGAACAGCCCGGATGACGTCAGCCAGAATCGCGACGCGATCCTGGAGCAGGCGCTCATTCACCTGCGAAAGCAGGCCGGGCTGCCCGCGCGCTGAGAGGCGATGGGGCCCCGGCCTCAGTCGGGGCTTCGCACTGAGACGCCCAGGCCCACCGCCCAGCCCGCTGCGCTGTTGCGCGAGAAGGGGGTCAGGTAGCCGTCGGCCTCCAAAGCGATGCGCTCGGTGAGGGGAACGAAGATCGACGGGCCCACCGTCAGGTAGCTCTTCGAGATGCGGTCGTCGCTCAGAGGGAAGACCGCCGAGGAGGTCAGCGCCACGGTGGCGGTATCAAAGAGGTTGTAGCCCACCTGGGCCATGGTGACCAAACCATCGGAGAAGTCGCCCACCTCGGTACCATCAAAGGTCCAGGCGCTGCGATGCTGGTAGCCGACATCGGCGTAGAAGTAGACGCCCAGATCATGGTGGCCGCCTCCGGCGGAGAGCCAGAGCGTCAGGTCGACCTGCTGGTCGCCGCGCGCAGGCGTAAGGTCACCGGGGGGGCGCCCGTAGAGGGGGAGTTTGGCCTCCAGCCTCACCGAGGTGGGCACCTTGAGGTTGAGCGGCGACGCCTGGATCGCCAGGTTCATATCGCCCGGGCCAAAGTCGGAGTAGCTCTGCGAGCCGAAGCGGTTTCGGGCATACGTCAGCGGGACATAGGTCTGCAGGTGCACGCCATCGAGCAGGCCCAGCTCGGCGTAGAGGTAGGTCGTGGCGCTGAAGTAGTCGACGCCGGTGACCAGAAAGCCCTCCGGCGTCCGGAAGGCGTTGGCCTGATAGGCCGACTCGCCGACTTTGACGTAGTAGTCGCCGCTGTCTTTGGTCCAGGGGCCTGCCAGCGCCTCGGGCATGGCCAGGGTGGAGACGAGTGACGAGACGAGAAGCGCCGCGCAGAGGGGCAGCGCGGCGCGGAGGCGAAGCGATTTGGGCATGATTCTACGGCTCAGTCTGGCCGAGGATCATCCATCGCAATCTCGGCCGAAAAATCAGGGGCAAAGGACCAGGTCGAGGAGCTCGTCGCCGCGACCGTACTGTTCGTCTTCCGGGTAGCCAGTGCCCTCGAGGATGTCAATGAGCTGCTGGCGGATCGCGGCGTAGGTCTCATCGCGACGATCGCCGGCCGAGGGGCTATCCTGGACGCACAGAAACTTGGATGTGCCGCAGGTCGGGAAGGTTTCACAGAACTCGTTTCTCGCGGCGGCCTCTTCGAGATCGGCGTCTCCGAAGTAGACCTGGCCATCGATCATGCTCAGGCGCACGTCGGAGGCTTCGCTCTCCAGCACCGCCAGGTAGGGATCGTTGGCCTGGCGTCCGAAGACGACGATGTCGGCGCCGTACCCCGGCTCCAGCTGGCCGACACTGTGCTCCAGGCCCACGGCGATGGCACCGTCCCAGGTGGCCATCTCCCAGATGCGCTGAGGGGTGAGCGCCTCGATCTCCTGCTCCTGGCCGTAGCGGTAGGCCACGCGCATCTCGGCGAGCATGTCGAACTCGCCAGATACGGTCCAGTCGGGGCCGAGCGCGGTGATGATGCCTAAGTCGAGGATGGACTCGATGTCGGCCGTCACCCCGTAGAGCGCCAGGTTGCTCGACGGAGACCACACGATCTTGGAGTCGGTCATGTAGACCTCCTCAAGCTCGGCGTCGGTTAGCGCTACCGAGTGAATCAGCATCGCCGTGCCGTTGTAGAGCAGCGAGGTGCCGGCGTGGCGGTTGTCGCGGGTGTCGCGGCCGGCAAAGGAGCTGAACTCCAGCTCAATGTTGTCGCCGCTGATGCCCTCGGCCATGTGCACGGCCAGGCGCGTCTTGGGCTCGTCCGGATCGTTGAAGCTCTCGATGTAGCTCTCGGCGTCGGAGTCGGTGATGTCGCGTGGCGAGCCGATGGTGGTGCGCATGTGGTTGTAGCCCAGCCCGTGGTAGTGGTCGGCGTTTCGCGTGCCCCAGTCGACGCAGCGCTGCTGGAAGGACTGCCCCATCACGGTGGTGGTGCCGTGAATCACCGAACGCAACTCTCCCCATTTGGCAGCCGGGCAGTAGTGGGTGCCGGTGCTACGGCGGTTGGCGTAAGGCGCCACATGCGCCTCATAGCCGGGATCTTCCGCCCACTGGTAGCGGTTTCCGAAGAAGCCGGCGTCGCCGGGGATCCAGGGCATCAAGAAGTTGTAGGGCAGGTGATTATGGGCATCGATAAGCCCCGGGGAGATCACCCCGTTCGTATTGATCACGGTCACCGTCGCCGCGCCCGGCTCGCCGGAGCAATCGTCGGCGACGCAGGTGATGGCGCCACCTTCAATGAGCACCTCGCCATCGTCGATGGGACCGTCCAGGGTGAGGACGGTGCCGCGGAGCAAAAAGCCTCCGGCGCCTGCGCGCTCGACTTCGGCGGGAGGGGAGGGCTGCGAGCCCACGTCTTCGATCGGGTCGGCGTCGGTGTCGTCTTCGGCATCCGGCGGATCGCCGGCGTCGGGGGCCTCGGTATCGGGCTGGCCGGTATCGGGGTTGGTGATGGGCGGGTCGGCGCTGGAGCAGGCGGCGCTCAGAGCGAGGACAAGCAGGGCTGTGGCGCGCAACAGATAAAGCGAAGATCGCATGGTCTCTCCCATTGAAGTCGGCGCCAGTGTATCGACTTCGCCTCGTAGGTGAAACGATCTTCGCCAGATCGTCACCGTATCGTTCCACGGCGGCGGGGCTGACCGGTGAGTCGGTTGAGGATCTGCGGGGCGCGTGGCATGTTAGGCAGACGCGGCATTGACCGGTGTGGGTCGATCCTGTGGCGAGTAACCCCGGGCAAACTAGATGGCCATTGAAAACAAGCAGCGAGCGCGCAAGCGCAAGTCCAGGAGCGTGTCTGCGACCAAGGTCTTTGCGGGGCGCTACGCCTACAAAAAGCCGCTGGGCCGGGGGGCGGGCGGCTCGGTCTATCTGGCCGAAGATCTGCGCGAGGGCGAGCGCGAGGTGGCGCTCAAGGTGCTCTCGGCCGACGCATACAACAGCGTGCAGGGTAAGATGCTGCGCCGGGAGTTTGAGATCCTCTCCAAGCTCTCGCACCCCAACCTCGTGCGTGTCTTCGATTACGGCAGCCTCCCCGACGGCGGGGTGTACCTGGCCGAGGAGTACATCGACGGGTTCAGCCTGCAGGACGCCCGCGCGCTCCTGGAGCCCGCGGCGCTGATCGACATCACGCTGCAGCTCTTGCAGGGGTTAAGCTACCTGCACGCGATGGGCATGATTCATCGCGACATCAAGCCGGCCAACGTGATGCTCTTGTGGCTCGACGACGCCTCGGCGCTGCCGATGGCCAAGCTGGTGGACTTCGGCCTCTCCAGCATGGATCCCAAGCGCGACACGCTGCGCGGGGGCACGCGCTCGTACATGGCGCCGGAGGTCATTCGTGGCGAGAAGGGCGAGCAGCGCTCCGACCTCTACAGCCTGGGTGTCACGCTCTATTACGCGCTCTGCGGGGTGCTTCCTTTCGGTCCGCGCAGCAAAGAGGACCCGCCGCCGACCGAAGAGGACTTTCGGCCGCCGGAGCCCCACCGCCTCAACGCGGAGGTGCCGCTGGAGTTGAGCCGCTTTACGATGGCGCTTTTGCGACAGCTCCCCGACGTCGACTATGCCGACGCTGGCGAGGCGCTTCAGGCGCTGGCCCAGGACACCGGCGTGCTTGAGCAGTGGTCGGCCGGGCGGATGGCCAACTCGCTCGACGTGGCGGCCACGCCGGTGATCCGCGGTTATTTCGAGCGCGGTATTCTGGCGCGGCGGATCGATGAAGACGATCTTCTGCTGGAGTGGCTCTCGACCAATGAGACCGAGGCGATGGGCCAGCTCTACCTGATCCGCGGTGCGGACGGGGCCGGGAAGTCGCGTCTTTTGCACGACGTGCAGGCCTCCTCGAAGTTGGGAGGACACGTGGTGCTCGAGAGCACCTGTTATGAGGGGATGGGCCCCTACGCGCTGCTGACCGACCTTGTGACGCAGACCATGGAGCTCGCGCTCAGCCAGGATCAGCTGGGGCTTGAGCCCTATCGACCGGCGTTGCAGGCCCGCCAGCTGATGACCTCGCTGGGGATTCTGACCGCCGGGGAGCGGGTGCAGCCTTATGTGGAGCAGGCCTGGATGCGCGCGGCTCTGGAAGAGGCCGTGGGGTTACTCAAGCCCCAGCAGCTGGTCTTTTTCATCGATGAGCTGCACCTGGCCGATGAGGCGAGTCTCGAGGTTTTGGAGGACTGGTTTCGGGCGGTGAAGGTGCGAAACCGCCCCGACATCGTCGCCGCGTTGACCGAGGGTGACGTCTGCGCCCGCCTTCAAAAAGGGCAGGGCGTGCAGCTGCTGCCAATTGAGGGGGTGGTGCGCGACGACGTCTCCGACTTCTTTGGAGAGCAGCTGGCGTTGCGCGGCCTCTCGGAGGAGTGGATTGAGGACGTCAATCGCGCTGCGCGGGGGCGTCCGGCCTACGTCGAGGAGCTGTGTCGCTATCTGATTGATGCCGGGCTGCTGCGTCGTGAGTCGGCTTCACGCTGGGAGGCGCGGCTTGGCGAGGTGGAGGCGCGAGGCGTCCCGGCGTCGTTGCGCGAGTCGCTCAGGCGTCGGGTCACCGCGGTGGGTGCGGCCGGGCGAGAATGTCTGGAGCTTCTCTCGCTGATGGAGCGTCCGCTGCTCTGGGAGAGCGTCCGCAAGCTCCTGGTCGCCGGCGGGGCGAGCGCCGCGGAGGCTGAGCGCACGCTGCAGACGGTGTTGTGGCGCAACCTCGTGGAGATCGATCTTCTGGCCGGCGGCCGCTTTGTACGGCTGATCCACGATGAGCTTGGCGAAGCGGTCTCGGATATGATCAGCCCGGAGTGGCGGCGGGCCTTGCATCGGCGTATCGGTCAGCAGCTGACAAAAGACTGGCGTCGGGGGGCGGCACGTGCGGCGGAGGCCGCGCATCATCTGGCCGCCGGGGGCAACCTCGATCTGGCGGCGCATTACTTCATCATGGCGGCCGAGGAGGAGCGGGCCGACGGGGACATCGCCCGGGCGTTCGCGCTCTTTCAGCGAGCCGATGAGGCGCTCACCGATGGGCCGGAGCGCGCGCTGGTGAGCCTTCATCTGGCCAATCTCGCGATGGCCCATTTCGATGCGACGGGCGCGCGCTCGTGGCTGAAGCGCGCCGAGGAGCTCTCGCGATCATGCCCCTCGCGTTGGTTGCGCTGGCAGGTGCTCTTCCGCGGCGCGGAGCTGATGCTCTACGTTGGCGATATGGCGCAGGCGGAGCGCTGGCGCGCACGCATCGACGAGGAAGGTGTCTCGGAGTTTGGCGTCGTCGATCTGCTCGCCCTTGACGCGCGTTTGCTGCTCGGGCGCGGCAAGCTTGAGCTCGCCGGAGAGATGTTGCAGCGCTGCGTTGAGCGTGCCGCAGACGGGGTGGTGCTCTACCGTCAGGCCAGCGCGCTCGGGAGCCTCGCGCACGTGCAAATCCTCTGCGGCCAGTCGGCCCTGGGGCTTAAGAGCTATCAGCAGGCCATTGAGACGGCCGATCGGCTGGGCGAGGAGGGGTTGCGCTCGGAGGTGCGCACAGGCTACGGGGCCGATCTGCGTCGTATTGGCAGCCCGGTGGAGTCGCGCGATGCGCTCCTGGAGGCCCTCGATCTTGCCCTGCAGGCGGAGCGGGCCTGGGTGGTAATCGAGGCGCTTTTTCAGCTGGCCTGGACCCTGGCCACGCTGGGCAACCGCTCCGATGCGCGTCGCCGGGCCTCGGAGGCCTACCGGCTGGCTCAGGAGCTGGGACACCGAGCCTCTGAGGAGAAGATCGCGCTCTTCCTGGGCGGGCTTGTGCTGCGTAGCCGTGCTGAGCAGGAGATCGGCGCCGAGCAGCTCGAGCGTGTCGCGCTGGCCTTCGACGCCCGAGAAGATTATAGGGTCGAGCGCGCCGAGCTGCTGATGGCCACAGGCGATCTGATGATCGAGCTGCAGCTGGCCGATGTCGGTGCGCGTCTTCTGCAACGGGGGCGAAACCAGGCCTTCCGTATGGGAGCTCACGGGCTCCTCCCCAGGCTCTAAGTCGGCGCGATGCCGCCGGCCCATGCCTCCCAAATCACCTCGAAGTGACCGCGATGAACCAGTCGAAGAGCAAGCGTCTGCGCGTGGGCGATCTGCGCGTGGACTTTCAGTCCGATGAGAGCGAGCTTCGCGCTCAGGCCGCCAAAAAGTTAGGGGTCAGCCCCTCGGATATCGAGGAGGTTGAGATCCTCAAGCGCAGCCTCGATGCGCGCGGGCGGCCGCGCTACGTCTACAATGTGGAGGTGGCGCTCAGCGATGCGCAATCACTGGGCAAGCTGCCCGAGGGGGTCAAAGAGGCGCCGGCGCCCGGGAGCCTGGCACCCGAGCGCTTCAACCCCCGCAAAAAGGAGCGCGTGATCGTCATCGGCGCCGGCCCGGCGGGGCTTTTCTGCGCCAACCGACTGGCCGACAGCGGCGTGGAGACGGTCCTGCTCGACCGCGGGCAACCGGTGGAAATTCGGGGGCGAGATGTCTCGGCGTTGATGCACCGCGGCGAGCTCAAAGAAGACAGCAACATCTGCTTTGGCGAGGGCGGCGCCGGGACCTGGTCCGACGGCAAGCTCTACACTCGCGTCAACGACGTGCGCGTGCGCCACGTGCTGGAGACCATCGTGGCGCTGGGCGGCCCTGAAGAGATCCTCATCAATGGCAAACCGCACCTGGGCACCGACCGCCTGGTCGCGCTCTGCAAAGCGTTTCGAGCGCACCTCCTCAATGAGGGCTGCCAGGTGCGATTCGGGGCGTTTGTGAGCGAACTGATCGTCGAAGAGGAGCGTGGCGAGCGGGTGGTCAAGGGCGTGCGCCTGCGCGACGGGGAGCGCATCGACGCCGACCGCGTCGTGCTGGCGGTGGGGCATTCCGCCCGCGAGATTTACCGCCACCTGGCCGACTTAAAGGTCGCTATGGAACCCAAGCCTTTCGCGGTGGGCTTTCGGGTGGAGCATCGTCAGGAGCTCATCAACAGCATTCAGTACGGCAAATACGCGGATCTTCCCGATCTTCCGGCGGCCGACTATCGCCTTGCCGAAAACCTGGGCAAAGGCGCCGAGCGCCGGGGCATCTACAGCTTCTGCATGTGCCCGGGCGGTCAGGTGGTGCCCTCGCATACGCTTCCCGATGGCATCTGCGTCAACGGCATGAGCCACGCCAGCCGAAAAGGGCACTGGGCCAACTCGGCGCTGGTGGTCAGCGTGCGCCCCGAAGACTTTGGCGCCTTCGGCCCCATTGAGGAGCTCGACGACTACGACGGATTGCTCGCCGGGATGGCTTTTCAGCACGAGGCGGAGCGACGCGCATACACACTCGGTGGTGGAGGCTTTGTGGCGCCGGCCCAGCGTGTCAGCGACTTCAAACAAGGGGTGGCGAGCACCTCGGTGCGAAAGACGACCTACAAGACGGGTATCGCGCCCGGTGATCTGTCGAGCTGCTATCCGACCTTTGTGATCGACGCGCTGCGCGTGGCCCTCGACGGCTTTGAGCGGCGGATGCGTGGTTTTGTCAGCGACGACGCGCTGCTCATCGGCGTGGAGACGCGCACCAGCGCGCCGGTGCAGATCGACCGCGACGCGTCGTCTTACCAGTCCACCTCGGTGGCGCGGCTCTACCCCTGTGGTGAGGGCAGCGGTTACGGGGGCGGCATCGTCAGCGCGGCCATCGACGGGCTGCGCGTGGCGGAGACGATCCTGGAGACGCTCAGCGCCTGAGCCTCTCCGGGAGCGGGCGGGAAACTTGCGATTGTGGCGTCAAACTGCGAGGTTAGACGCTGTGGTCGCCCCGTGCGCGGCCGATAACGCGCTTTTGACTCGCCTTATGACGTCTGCCCCTTCTCGAACGATTTGGATTGTGGACGCGCTCGATGAGCGCGCCGCAGAGATCGCCGAACTTCTGGCGCCGCTCAACGCGACCCTTCGCGTCTACGCGGACGCCCGAAAGGCGGTCTTCCATGCTCGGCGCGCCGCGCCCGAGCTGGTGGTGCTGGGCGTGGAGCAATGCACGATCCCTCCCGATGAGATCCTGGGATGGACGCGCCAGTTCAGCGAGACGGCCACGATGCCGGTGATCCTCGTCCACGAAGACGATGCGCAGGACGAGGTCATCGACCTGGCGATGGCGCGCGGGGCGACCGACGCGGTGAGGCGCTCCTCGCTTCGGGACGAGCTTGCGCGACGGGTGCGCTGGCGCCTGCCCGTGGCGAGGCGCGAGGTCGGAGGTGGTGACGAAGCGACGCGCTCGTTTGAGTTTCTGGATCGGGTGATTCACGCCAGCCCCAACGCTATTGTGGCGGCAAGGCGCACGGGTGAGGTTGTGCTCTTTAACGCCGCCGCCCAGCGGGTGCTGGGTTGGAGTGAGAGCGAGGCGATGACGCTCAACGTGCGCGATCTCTATCCGCCTCGGGGGGCCGAGCGCATCATGCATATGTTGCGCAGCGGCCAGCATGGCGGACGCGGTCGCATTGAGTCGCTTCGCGAGGAGGTCGTAGATCGTCACGGAGAGCGCATCCCGGTGGACATCTCGGCCGCGCTGGTGATGGAGGATGAGCGGGAGGTGGCCACCGTGGGCATCTTCACCGATCTTCGCCAACGCCTGGCGATGGAGGAGCGTCTTCAGGAGGCGTTTGAGACGCTGGAGCGCACGCAGCGCCAGGCGGTGATCGCCGAGCTGGCCGGCGCCGCCGCCCATGAGCTCAACCAACCGCTGACCAGCCTGATGGGCTATGCGGAGCTTCTGCAGCGCCAGGGGCACAGCGCCGAGCTGGCCGAGCGTGCCGTCGACACCATCCATCAGGAGGCCCGTCGTATCAGCGAGATTGTGCGCAAGATCGGGCGCATCACACGCTACAAGACCAAAGAGTATGCCGGGGGTGAGCTGATTGTGGATCTGGATGAAGCAGGACCCTCGGAGCCGGTGCCCTCACCGGCCTCCGAGCAAGGAGATGGACTATGAGTGAGACCGTCGCAGCCGAGATGATCAACTTCGCGCGGGTGCTCGATGAGCTGCGCGACCCGGTGGCGGTATGTGATGCCACCGGACAGCTGATCTACGTCAATCGGCTCGCGCGAGCCTTCCTCGGTATCGCGCAGGGCGCGGCGCTGCCGGGGTTGAACCTCACCCAGCGCGAGACCTTCTCTCAGATGCGGCTGCAGCCATCCGAAGACGGCCGCGAAGAGTATTTTCTGGGCGGCGTCTCGCTGCAGGGGTGCGAGCGCGAGACGGTCTCGGTGAGCCTGGCGCCCATGGGTGATGGCAACTACCGCGTGCTCTTTGAGCCGGAGACCGACGAGCGCCTGGCCCCGATCATCGATCAGATCGACGCGCTGGTGGCGATCTGCGACGGCCGACGTCAGGTGCGCCTGGCCAACGCGGCGCTGACCCGGGTGCTGGGGCTTGCTCCAGGCGAAGATCCGGAATGCGACCTGCTCGACATCTTCGCGCCGGAGGACCGCCCGCGTCTGCGGGTGGCGGCCTCGCGCGCCCTCGCCGGCACCATGCCCGAGCCGGTCTTCACGCGTCTGGTGGGCAGCGACTTGCCCGACGGCGGGGAGCAAGTGCAGGTGCGCATTCGCCCCATCTCGCCAGAGGAGGGGAGTCGGCATCGTCCGATGCGCGGTCTTGTGGTGGTGGTTCAGCCCAGCCAATCCTCGCTCGAAGAGCTCAAGCGCCGCTTCGCTCGCGCCGAGGAGCTGATGAGCCTGGGGCAGCTCGCCGCCGGTGTGGCCCACGAGCTGAAGAACCCGCTCACAAGCATCCTGAACTACGCCGATTATCTGCTGCGCAAGTACCGCGGGCAGCTCTTTGATCCTCGCGATGGCGAGCGCCTGCAGCACATCATTGAGGGCGTGGAGCGTATCGATCGCTTCGTGCGCGATCTTCTCAACCTGGCCGGCACCGAGGGGGCGACGCTCGAAGAGGTGGAGCTTCACGGATGCATTCGCACCGCGGTGGGGCTGTGCGAGGTGCCGCTTGAGCAGCATCAGGTGGAGGTGCGCTACGAGCTGGCCGAGGCGCCGCTCGCGTTGCTGGGGCACGCCGGAGGGCTGCAGCAGATCTTTGTGAACCTGATCACCAACGCCGCCCGCGCGATGGAGGGGCCCGGAGGGCGCATCGACATCTGCACGCGCGTCGACGGGGACGAGGCGGTGATCGAGGTCCGTGACAACGCCTGCGGGATGGCCCCTTCGGTGCTCGACCGTGCGTTTGAGCCCTTCTTCACCACATCTACCAACGGCAAGGGCTCCGGCCTCGGGCTCTCGCTCGTCGGCCGGATTGTGGAGCAGCACGGGGGAAGCGTCAGCGCCGAGTCGGAGGAGGGCTCGGGCACAACCTTTACGGTGCGTCTTCCCGTTTTACCCACAGAGTAAACGTGTCGTTGACCGCCGGGTGGTCGCTCGCCAGAAAATCGGTCGTGTTGGTGACCTGCGCGCGCAGCTCGACCCAGCCGGAGCCCTCGGCGTCGGTAAACGTCGCACCTCCCACGCGCTGGCGAGCGCCCTCACCGATTTTGCGATCCCCGAGATACCAGGTCACCGCGTAGCGGCCCGGCGCGTCGCGTCGCGGCACACGCGCCTCGATCACACCGGGTGAGACGCGCTCCACCACCAGCGCCTCATTCGGGGTGGGGTCGACCCCGGAGTAGAAGCGTCGCACCATCTGCTCGGCGCAGACCGGGCAGAAGTCGTCGCCGCTGTCTTTCATCATGCACTCGTAGCTCGGGCGCACGAGAAACTCGCAGTTGTAAGCCCGCTCATAAGCCCCCACCGGATGCGCCGTGGCCTGATTGGGCGGCGTCGGCAGCGGAGTATCTGCGCCCACCCAGGCATCCCAACTTAAGGGCTCGCCCTGGCGCAGCTCGTCGATGTTGGCCGGCAGTGGGATGAAAGGTTCATTAAAGAAGCAGGGGTCCCCGTCGACCATGTATTCATCGCCGAGCATGCCCAGGGTGTGGCCCAGCTCGTGGACGACGGTGTCCGGGAAGCTCTGGCGGTTGTCGTAGGTCGTCACCAGCGAGACGTAGACGCCGGCAAAGCCGGAGACTTTGCGCGTGTTGGAGAGAAGCACGATCTCGTCGTACTGCGCCAGCGCGGCGGCCTCAAACATCCTTCCGACCTGAATCGGCAGCGCCACCCGGTCGGAGACCTCGCCAATATCGATGTTGAAGATGTCGGCCACCGCCGGGATCACAAAGGTCGTCTCAAAGACCGTGTCACGCAGCCGCCCCTCGCACGCCGTCTGCCCGAAGCGGCAGTCGTAGCCGGCGCCGGATTCGTTGCTGGGTGTCCACACGCTGTGCACGTTGAAAAGATCGCGGTGCTCGATAAAGGGTGAGGTCTGCAGGATGCGCTCGGCCACCGCCTGAGCGTCGCCCTCGAAGAGGGCGCGCTCCTCGTCGGTGTAGCCGTCGGCCAGGATCACAATGTCCATGCGATCGTCGGCCGGACCGCTCTCGACGATGGTGTCGACCTGCCCCTCGACGCTGTTGGGCTCGGCCTGCGCAAGAAGCTCCTCGATGGGGAAGCGGCCCAGCTCGACCCAGCTCCCATCGGCCTGCGCAAGCTCCAGGATGTAGTCCTCGGCCCCGGCGACATCTGTGGGGACGCGCGTGGCGAACTGGGTCAGCGGCGTGTACTGCGCGCGCACCAGCGCGTAGACCTGGTTGGCGTTGAGCTCGACGGCAGCCTGCTGGTCGAGGAGCAGGTTCAAAAACTCCAGCAGTTGAAAGAGGCTGTTGACCCGTTGGGACCAGAGGGTGGCGCCCTGCGTATCTTCAATGCGCGCCCGGGTGATCCAGTGGGTGTCGGTGTCGTGAGCGTCGTCATCGACGAAGAGCGGCGTGTCGACCACCCGGGCGACCTCCACCGAGGGCGGCGCGGAGGGGTTACTCCCCAGAATGGCGTCGAAGATCACCATACGCGCCTGGCGGGCTTCGGCGGCGAGTTCGACGGTGTTGCCTTCGTCCATGCCCAGCTGTGCGCCCTCCTGTTCGGGTGCTGCGGTGCGCAGCTGAAGGGTCGAGCCGTCGTCGATACCTTCGACACAGGCGCTCAACATGATCGCGGCGCCCGCGACCAGGGACCAACGGAGAAGTCGATGCATGCGCGTTCCACAGATAAGGAGGTTGAGGGGGGGACTACCCGTGCAGGCTAGCGGAGTGTAAGTTAGCACACAACGTGGGTGCCAGGCCGGGTAGTGAGCCGGCGCGAGGAGGAAGGATGTGGACCTGGATGACGCTCGGGGTGTTGGTGGTGTTGATCGCGGCCGTGGGCTGGTTCGGCTGGCGCCTGGCGAGGATGCGTCGCGCCGGTGAGGCGCGCGCGGAGCGCCTCAGCGACGTGCGCACCTTTACCGATCGCATGGGGCTCGACCACGTCTGGGAGACCTCGATCTTTCAGTCCCACGTCATCGGTATGCGCGGCGAACTCAACGGCTTCCGGGTGCGCGGCGAGCTCTGGGACGAGCCCCAGCGCGACGCGTATCGCCTCTCGGTGCGGTTCCCAAAGGTGCTGCGCCAGCCGATGAAGATTCGCCGCAAAGGAAGCAACGGGCGTGTGCTCCCGGGGCGCGGGCTGGTGGCGGTGAGCACCGGGGATGAGGCCTTTGACGCGCGCTTTGCGACCATGGTCAGTGAGGCTGCCTCCGAGAAGATCGAGGCGCTGCTCGACGCCAACCTGCGTGAGCGCATGGTGGCGCTCGCCGAGAAAGTCACCTCGCTGCGCCTGGGCAACCGCTCCCTCTACGTGGTGGCCGAGGATGAGGTGGAGGCCGAGGTCGTCGACCGTTTGCTTCGCGAGACCTTGCGTGTGGCCGTGCTACTCTATAACAGCTCGGTCGAGGTCGGCCCGCTGACCTCGACGCGCTCCACCCAGTATGAGCAGGTCTCGCTCGATATCTTTGGCAGAGACACCTCGCGGGAGGCCTCGGCCGAGGATCAGGAAGGGGAGTCCGAGGCGTCCGAGCCTGAAGTGGCCGCCGAAGAGATGGAGTCCGGCTCGCCGCCCGATGACGAGTCGTCCGCCGAAGACGAGCCCGCCGCCGGGGATGATGGGGCGTCGAAGCGCTGATCGGAGGCCACCTCGACCATCGCCGCGCGCAGCTGACGATCCTGATGGCGGTAGCCCGCGCGCAGGCAGCTGAGCACGCTTCCCGCGGGCACCTCGTCGCTGACGCGGGTGCTAACCGCCTCATGCCATTGAGGCTCGAAAGGCTCGCCGGGGCCAGGTTCGATGCGCTCGATCCCATGGCGCGCCAGCGCTTGCACCAGCGACCCACGCGCCATCTTGAGGCCCTCATAGAGCGCGTCGTTCTCGGAGTCCGGGGCGCTGTGACGAAGCCCCTCATCCAGCGCGTCGAGGGCTGGCAGCAGGTCGCGGACCACCGGGTGGTGGGCGTACTGCAGCTCCTGGCTGTGCTCTCGGCCCAGGCGTTCGACGCGGCGGCTGTGATCGTCGTCGGCCTGCTCAAGCTCGGCGCGGTGGTGGCGCTGCAGCCGACGCAGCTCGCGGCGATGGTACGAAAAAAAGAGCGCCAGCGCTCCGAGCGCGACCGCCGTCATGATTATAAGTAGTGCAACCGTCATCCCTGCTGTCCTTTCAAGGGGTTAGATGCGCTGCGGAGTCTGCACCCGGAGCCGCCCCCGGGTCAACGCAGCGCCGGAGCACAGGGCGACGTTGACTTTAATGCGGATCGCGGGCACAAACATCGTTGACAGCCCCCCGGGGCGGTGTTAGTTCAAATCCTGCGCTGGCGGCGTAGCCAAGTGGTAAGGCATGGGCCTGCAAAGCCTTGATCACCGGTTCGAATCCGGTCGCCGCCTCTCACAACTCAGCGTGTCGAAGAAGCCCCGATGAACCTCGTTTCATCGGGGTTTTTTCATGCGCGTCGCCCGGCGCGTTTCTCCCCGGAATCGGGTTGCGTTCGGCGGGGAAGTGGCGATCATGGTCGGGTGTGCCCCTGACCCTCCGATTTCTTTGACGATGTGCGGGGGGGCAGCTTAGGGTGTGGCCCGCAGTCGGCGTAACGATTCGTTGCGTCTCAGGTGTCGAACCAACGACGTGTCAGGAGGCAGCGATGGAGTCTCGTCGCAAAGTGATGATTCTCGATGAAAACATCCTCGATGTGATGGAGGTTGAGCAGAGCCTCCAGGGGGGCGGGGGATACGAGGTGGTGCATCTGGCCACCCCCAACGGTGCGCTCTCAAAGATCGAATATGAGCGCCCCGAGATTTTGTTGATCGACGTGGCGATGAATCGCCTTAACATCGACGACCTGCTCGGGACGCTGCGCGCTTCGGTGGACTACGATGAGATGGTGATCGTGGCCTACAGCGACATGGACGCCGATCGTCTCCAGCAGTTCTGTGTCGATAACGAGATCAACGGGTATTTCTGCAAGTCGATGGATGTCACCCAGATCGGTGACTTCCTCGATAAGTTCTACGAGTACTGAACAACGTCTTTTAGTTATCGAGTTACCTGATCCCTGAATGCGGCGACCGGGGGAGCGAGCAGGCCCGGCGCCTTGAGGAGCGAGAGTATGACTGAGGTCATCGACGAGGCATCTTCTGGCGAGTCCGGGCGCATCTGGATTCTTTCGGATCAGCGCTCGCGCGAGGGCGCGTACGAGGCGGTGGTTCAGGGGCTGAAGGGCCGCGGTGTGGACGCCGAGCTGGTCTCGATCACCGAGGTGCTGGGCACGGCGGCGCGTGAGGCGCTGGCCGGCGGCGCCGAGCGGCTCTTGCGAGGCATTCGGGTGGCCACCCGCGGCCATGCCGGCGACGAGGACTTTATCGGCGCGCTGCGCCGGGCTCGCCCCGACGTGCTCGTGCTCACGAGCCCGCGTTTTGTGCGGGCGCTCAGCGTCATCGAGAGTCTCACCGGGGTGGGCGCGGTTCAGGTCGGCCTTGTGCATGAGCACGTGGCTTCCACGGCGTGGTTTGCCGGCTCGGTGCATGGTTTTGTGGTGCCCGACGCGAAGACGGCGGAGGCCTTCGAAGGGGAGGGCGCGCGTGCGGATCGGGTGCAGGTGGCCGGACCGGTGGTGCGCCCCCAGAGCCTCAACGCCCCGGAGCGCGACGCCACGCGCGCGGAGCTCGGGCTCTCCGAGAGTCTGGTGGTGTTGGTGCGCGCCGAACACATCGATCACGCCACCCTGGAGAAGCTCGTCTTTCAGTGCACGCTGATGGACCGTCAGGCGCGCGTGATCTTCCATCATGGAGGCGACGGTGCGGTCGCCGCGACGCTGCGGCGCGCGGCGGATCAGTACGGGTTGCCGGCCTCCATGTTCGGGCAGGTCGCCGACCTGGAGCGTTATGTGGTGGCCGCTGATCTGGTCCTCGCTGCCGGTGATGATCCTTACCTGGCCGATGTCATGGTCTGCGGAACGCCGGCGTTGCTGCTGGGCACGAGTGAGGCGGCGGACGTCGAGGCTGAAGCGCTGCAGCAGCGCGGGCTGGCCGGCCGCGTCCGCGATGTGCTGCGCCTGGGCAGTGAGCTTGACCGCTTTACCGAGCCGCAACGTTTAAAAGATCTGCGTGAGCAACTTCTGGAGGCGCGCGACGGGGAGGCCAACACCCGGGTCGTCGACGCGCTGATGGCGGCGCTTTCGTCACGCGAAGTCTGGCGCAAACCAGCGTCACCCGAGGTGCCGCCCGCCGGTGAGCAGGCCCCGGCGGCCGGTCCTTTTGAGAGCATCGGTCGAAGCGCCGGCGCCGACGCCGGCTCCACGACGTCAGCCGAGACCCCGAGCGCTTCGCCAGGCGCGACGGGCAGCGCCGGGAGTGAGGCCGGTGAGAAAGGCGCGCTGGTGGTGCCTCCGCCGCGCAGCCGGCCGGAGGCCCCTCGTGCCACCATCAGCGCGGCGGAAGCCCGCGAGCAGCTCGCGCAGTTGATCTTGAGCGAGCGCGAGTGCGAGCGCCGCCTCGAGGAGCTGGAAAAGCACCAGGAGCGCTGGCGAGGCCGCCTGGAGCTTGCCCGGGAGTGGAACGAAAAGGATCTGGAGGACGAGGCCCGCGCGATCTTGCGTGGCTATCAGGATGAGGCCGGGCCCCTGGTCCAGGAGCTCGCTGACATCCGCCGTCAGAAAGAGAAGCTCAAGAGCGCCGCGCGTGGTGGGGCGCCGCAGGCCGGCGATGAGGGTGGGGCGGCCACCTCCGAGCGCAGCTCGCAGATCGAAGAGCGCTTCCAGCGCATGGAAGTCGACCGCGATCTTAAGGGCCTCAAAGACCGCATCAAACGCGAACTTGGTGAATGACACAGTCCGGCTCGAAGATGTCCGGGGCGGCTCGCATCGCGGGTTCTTTCGGGGTCGCCTCGTTGATCGGCCTCTTTTTCCTCTGGCTCGCCGCCCGCGGGCTGCCCCTCGACGAGGTGCGCGCCTACCTGGCGAGCGCGGACTACGGTCGGCTTGGCGTGGCGTCGCTGGCTTTTGTGGCGATTTACACCATCTGTCACGGCGCGCGCATCTGGCGATGGAACTACCTGGTGCGACCGCTGGGGGACGTCTCCACCTCGATGGTCAATCAGGCCTGCACGCTGGGGTTTACGGCCATTGTGCTCCTGCCGCTGCGGCTCGGGGAGTTTGTGCGGCCGGTGGTCCTCTCGCGCAGCTCCAGCCTTCCGGCCTCCGGGCTGCTGGCCACCGCGGTGGTGGAGCGGGTGATGGACGGCTTGATCATCACCGGCCTGCTTTTTCTGGCCCTCTCCACCTACCAGGGCGAGGCGCCGGTGGCGTTTGCGCGGGGGGCGGGGCTGATCGCGCTGATGATCTTCTTGCCGGCGATGATCATGTGCATCATCGCCTACACCCGCCGCCACTGGGCCGAGGTGATCGTGGAGCAGACCCTGGGGCGGGTGTCCTCCAAACTCGCTTCCGGCGTCTCGGGGCTTTTGATGGGCTTTGTCGAGGGCTTTAAGTCCCTTGTCGATGGTCAAAACCTGGGGCGATTTCTGGCCGCGACCGCCCTTTACTGGAGCACCAACGCGCTCTCGATGTGGGCGCTGCTCGCGCTGGGTTTTGATCTGGAGGTCAACCTCTGGGAGATGGCCACGGTGATGGCGGTGCTCGTCATCGGTATTATGGTCCCGGCCGGCCCGGCGATGGCGGGCAACTTCGAGTTCTTTATGTCGCAGGGGCTCGGACTCTTTGTGGACCTTGAAGTGAGCCTGTTGGCCGCGCAGGTCGCCGTCTTTGCCGTGCTTGTTCATGTGCTTCAGCTGCTGGTGATCGTGCTGCCAGGTGCCTGGGTGATGGCGCGCGCGCCCTGGCTGTGGCGCCGCGATGCGCGCCGGGCCAGGGCGTCGGCGACCGGCGCAGATTGACACGTGTCAGCGTCAGCCCGTAGCGTCGAGGAATCCTCGTGCACGCCTGCGGGTTTAGGGCTCTTGAGTGCAACGCGGCAGCATCGCCGCTCCGATCGACTACGCCCCGAGACGACGTCGTGACATTGCTTAGCGAACGGCAAATCAAGATCCTGGTGCAGGTGGTTGAGCTCTTCAACCGCACCGGCGAGCCTGTGGGCAGCGCGGCTGTCTCGCGCGCCGAGACGATCTCGGTGAGCTCGGCTACCGTCCGCAATGTGATGGCGGAACTTGAGGGGTTGGGGCTTCTTCATCAACCTCACACCTCGGCCGGGCGGGTGCCCACGGCCAGCGGCATGCGCCTCTATGTTGACCACCTGGTGGCGACCGGCGCGGTGGTCACCGGTCCGCATGCCGACTGGATGGTGACCCTCTCGGAGCTGGAAGCCGACGACGTGGGACAGATGGCGCGCAGCGCCGGGTTGCTTGTCAGCCAGATCTCACATCTGACGAGCCTGGTCTCAACGCCTCGCCTGGCCGCCGCGCGCCTGCGTGATGTGCAGCTCTCCTGGCTCTCGGAGCGTCGCATCCTGGTGGTGCTCATCACCGAAGATGGCCGCGTCTTCAACCGCGTGGTCCGCATGGAGGAGGCCGTGGAGCGCCACTCCATCGAGCGGATGCGCAACTACCTCTCCGAGCTGGTCGTCGGCCGAAGCCTCGTCGAGGTGCGGCGTCGTGTGCGTCAGGAGCTCGCCGCGAGCGAATCGCGCTACCGAAGTTACGTGCGCCGCGCGCTCTCGCTCAGCCAGCAGGTGCTCGATCTGGCGACCGGCGCTGAGCTCTATGTCGAGGGGCAGCTCAACGTGCTCGACTTCGGGGAGTTGGCCCATGACATCGCCCGGGTGCGTGAGGTCCTTCGCACGCTCGAAGATAAGGAGCGGGTGCTCGATGTGCTCGACCGTATCTGCGAGGCGCGTAAGGTTCAGACGCTTATCGGGTCGGAGCTGGGGCTGGACCTGGGTGATGACCTCAGCCTGATCGCCTGCGGCTACTACCGTGAGGGCGAACAGGTCGGCCTGGTCGGCGTTCTGGGGCCTTTACGCATGAACTACGCCCGGATCATTCCTCTAGTCGAGCATACCGCCCGTATGCTATCGAAAGAGCTTGATGAGCTGAGCTAAACGGCTACAACAACCCTTCCTTTTCAACCTGATCTGGGGCGAGCGCGCGCAATGGCGTGACTCGTCCAGCTTGTGTCTCAATGAGGAGCGCGCCTTGACTGAGAACGAGAAGCACGACGAATCGATGGACGAACCCACCGAAGTCAGCACCGAAGCCACCGGGGCCGAAGAGCCCGCAGGTCATGAGGAGGAGAGCGAGAACCTCGACGATGACCTCTTCTTGAGCCCGGATGAGGATGGCGATGACGAAGAGGTCATCGTGGTGGGTGACGAGGACTCCGACGCCGGGGACGACGACAGCGACGCAGAGGATGACGAGGACGAGGCAGCGCAGGAAGCGTTAAGAGCCGAACTCGAGGCGTCCCGCACCCGTCTCAACGAGGTCAGCGAAGAGCGCGACGAGCTCAAGAATAAGCTGATGCGCTCGGTGGCCGATCTGGAGAACTACCGCCGCCGCGCCGATCGCGAGAAAGAAGACCTGCGCAAATACGGCATCGACAAGGTTGTCTCCGACCTCATCCCGGCCGTCGACAACCTGGAGCGCGCCTTGCAGCACGCCGAAGGCAAAGAGGACCCGGCCTCGATCGTCGACGGGGTGACGATGGTCTACAAGCAGATCGTCAACGCGCTCGCGAAGTACGGTGTGCAGGGTTTCGTATCGAAAGGGGAGCTCTTTGACCCGCAGCGCCATGAGGCGATTCAGCAGGTTGAGAGCACTGAATTTGATACCGGTACGATCGTCGAAGAGTACCAGAAAGGCTACTTCCTGCATGACCGACTGCTGCGCCCGGCGCTGGTCGCTGTTGCAAAACGCATCGACGCCCCGCAGACTGAAGACTCCGGCGACGAAGACCAGGTCGAAGCGGCCAGCGAGCCTGAGGACGATAGCGATGAGGGCGCGGCCGCTCAGGACTGAGCAGCGGTAGGACCAACTTCCTTGAATCTCGGATGAGGCGAGACGCATGGCATTTACGATCGGCATCGACTTAGGGACGACCAACAGCTGCGTGTGTGTGATCGCCAATGGCGAGCGCATCGTGATCCCCAACGCGGAGGGCACGCGCACCACGCCCTCGGTGGTGGCGTTTACCGACGACGGCCAGCGGATTGTCGGGCAGGTGGCCAAGCGTCAGGCGCAGACCAACCCGGAGAACACGATCTACGCGGTCAAACGCTTGATCGGTCGTCGGTTTGACGCGCCCGATGTCGAGCAGGCCAAGCGCAGCTGCGCCTACCCCATTGTGGAGGGCCCCAACGGCGACGCCTGGGTGCGTGCTCAGGATAAAGATTATTCACCGGCGGAGATCTCGGCGCTGATCCTCAAAGAGATGAAGTCCATCGCCGAAGATCATCTTGGCGAGGAGGTCGAAGACGCGGTGATCACGGTGCCCGCGTACTTCAACGACGCCCAGCGTCAGGCGACCAAAGACGCCGGGCGCATCGCGGGCCTCAATGTGCTGCGTATCGTCAACGAGCCCACCGCCGCGGCGCTGGCTTACGGCCTTGCGCGCACCGACACCAGCGACATGAAGGTGGCCGTCTACGACCTCGGCGGCGGCACCTTCGATATCTCGATTCTGGAGCTCTCCGACGGGGTCTTCAGCGTGCTCTCCACCTCGGGCGACACCTACCTGGGCGGCGAGGACTTCGATAACGCCATCATCGACTGGTTGGCCGACACCTTTGAAGATGAGCACGGCGTGGATCTTCGGGAGGTGCCCATGGCTCTGCAGCGCCTCAAAGAGGACGCCGAGCGGGTCAAGTGCGAGCTCTCCAGCACCGAAGAGGCCGAGATCAACATGCCCTTTATTCACATGAGTGATGAGGGCCCGCTGCACCTGGAAGCCACCCTGACCCGCGAGAAGCTCGAGGAGCTGGTCGACCACCTGGTGGAGCGCTCCCTCGACCCCTGTCGCACCGCCCTTCAGGATGCGCACGTGAGCCGAGATGAGGTTGACGTGGTGCTGCTGGTCGGCGGCATGACGCGTATGCCCAGGGTGCGAAAGCGCGTGGCGCAGTTCTTCAACAAACGTCCCGACACCTCGGTCAACCCCGATGAGGTGGTGGCGATGGGCGCGGCGGTGCAGGGCAGCATCGTGCGCGGCGAGCTCACCGATGTGCTGCTCCTCGACGTCACCCCGCTCACGCTGGGTGTGGAGACCGCCGGCGGGGTGTTCACGCCTATGATCCAGCGCAACACCACTGTGCCCTGCAGCTACAGCGAGGTCTTCAGCACGAGCATCAACAACCAGTCGATGGTGCGGGTGCATGTGCTTCAGGGCGAACGTTCGATGGCCGCCGATAACAAGAGCCTGGCGGTATTTGAACTCACGGGCATTCCGCCGGCGCCCCGAGGTGTGCCGCGCATTGAGGTGACGTTTAACATCGACGAGAACGGCATTGTCACCGCCGCGGCCCGTGACCAGGCCACCGGCCGGGAGCAGTCGGTTAACATTGTGGCTGACGGGGGCTTGAGCGATCAGGATATCGAGCGCCTCATCGCTGAGGCGCAGGCCAACGAAGAGCAGGATCAGCTCACCAAAGAGCTCACCCAGCGCCGCGTCGAGGCGCAGGGGCTGCTCTACTCCACCGAGCGCAGTCTGGAGGAGTTCGGCAGCATGATGCCCGAGCAAGAGCGCAACGACCTGATGGCGGATATCACCACCATCAAAGAGCTCATTGAGGACGCGACCTTCGAGGAGCTCGACACGATCGTTGCGACCCTGGAAGCCGGTGCCTACCGTCTGGCCGAGCTGATGTATGCCTCGATGGACGACGGCGCTGCTGCGGTCGAGGAGTGAGTCCGCTGGCTTGCTCAGGTTGAGAATAGTTTGAGGGCCCCGGAGGTTGGCAACGCAGACCCCCGGGGCCCGGTTGTTTCCGGCGGCAACCCTTTTCGATTCGGTGTTATGAAGGCAGATCTTTACCAGGTGTTGGGCGTGCGACGCGACGCCGATGGGGCGACGATTAAAGCGGCCTATCGCAAGCTCGCGCTGCGCTACCACCCCGACCAGAACCCCGACGACGCCAGCGCGGAGGAGCGTTTCAAGGAGCTCGCGCACGCCTATGAGGTGCTCAGCGATCCGGCCAAACGCGCCGCCTACGATCGCTCCGGGCGCATCGGCGGGGTCAACACCATGGGTGGGCCCTCGTTTGAGGGGCTCGGGGATATCTTCGAGATCTTTAACTCGGTCTTTGGCAGCGTCGGCCGCGCGCAGGCGCGGGCGCGGCGAGGCGCGGATGTGCGCGTGCGCCTGGACCTGAGCCTGGAGGAGGCCCACGCCGGAGGTCGGCGCGCGGTACGGGTGCCG
>NZ_VOSL01000148.1 GCF_007997005.1 Lujinxingia vulgaris
TCGGCCGGATCCTCTGCGGCGTCACGCGCGCCGGCCACCTCCTCGCCAGCGCCCACGCCGCGCTCCGAGCCCTCGCCGGCGCCCGCCCCTTCATCGCCCGCCGCGCCCTCCTGCAGCGCCGCACCTCGCTCGTTCTCAGCGTCCTCGACCATCACCTTGCGCGGCGAGTTTGCAGCCGGAGCATCGCTCGACCCAGACGCCTCATCACCTTGCGCGGCGCGGGTCTCAGCGCCTTCACCAGCCTCACTGCTGCCGGGCTCACCATCGGTCAGCGCCTCCGCGCCTTGCGCCTCAACGGGCGCGTCAACCCCGCCCGCTGCCGTGGCAACCGCGCCCTCCTCGGGCTCTCCACCCATCCCGAAGACCACGACGGCCAGCACCACAACGGCCACCCCGATGGCGATCATCAAGAGCACCAGGGTCTTACGCTGGGTGGGGTTGGCGATCTCCTCCCAGGTCTCGGGGGCCTGACGCGGCGGCGCGCTCTCCTCGGTCGCCTGATAGGCGCGCCCGGGTTGCTGGCAGGTCGTCGGCGCATCCGCGGCCTCACCAGCTGGCGAGACGCCGATGTCGGCAGGAGGCATGGTCTGCGCATCCGAAAACGCCGCCAGAGCCTGCGCATCTCCGCGCTGCACGCCAGCGCTCGCCCCGACCTGCACGGCGATCCCGACGTCGTCCGACGAGGTGCCCTGCCAGCTCTCCGGCGAAGCCCCGAGGGTGGGCGCGTTGCCAAACGCCAGATCGGTGGAGCGAGCCCCCACCATCGGGTCGGAGTCCGGCGAACTCGGCGCCTCCGGCTCGGTCGGCTCCCCGCCAGGCTCGCCACCCATCAAAGGCGCGCCGCCCCGAAGGTCGGCCACCCCGCCCAGATCGGTCAGCGCCGTGACCTCGCCAGTCTCCACCACCACCCGGTCGAGCGCTTCGCGCAGCTCGGTGCAGCTCCCGAAACGATCCTCGGGATCTTTTTGCAAACAGCGCATCACGATCTGACGCAGCTCCTCGGGAAGATCGCTGCGCACCATCGGCGGCACCTCCTCATTGAGGTGCAACATCACCGTCTCAATCGGTGAGTCCGCCAAAAAGGGAAGTCGCCCCTCGATAAGCTCGTAGAGGATCACGCCGATCGAGTAGATATCGGTCGCAAAGGTGATGTTCAGCCGCGCCCGAATCTGCTCCGGGCTCATATAAGGCGGCGTGCCAAACATCTGCCCCATCTTCGTCAGGCGGCTCTGGTCCTGGGTCTCATCATCATCTTCGGCGATGCGCGCGATCCCGAAGTCGAGCACCTTCACCTCCAGCTTCCCGCTGTCGGCGATGGTCACCATGATGTTGTCGGGCTTTAAGTCGCGATGGATGATCTTCTGGCTGTGCGCGTGCTCAATCGCCGCGACCACCTGCCGCCCCAGATCGAGCACATCGTCGATCGCCAGCTTCTGCCCGGCCCACTTCTCCAGCGAGCGCCCCTTCACATACTCAAAGACCGCGTAGAGCGCCTCCAACTCCGGCTCCAGACCAAACTCATAGAGCATCACGCAGCCGGGGTGACTCAGCCGGGCGATCGCGCGGGCCTCGGTCTCAAAGCGACGCCGAATCGAGGCGTCCGAGGCCAGCGAGCGGTGCAACAACTTAATCGCCACCTCCCGCTCGATCGTCTTATGGCGCGCCAGATACACCGCCCCCATGCCGCCGGCGCCCAGCTCGCGCTCCAGCAGGTACTTACCCTCAATGAGCGTCCCTACCAGGGAGGGGCTCTCGGTCTCGGGAGGTTGGGTCATCAGATCGTGTCTCGGGGGCTGCGCCAGGATCGTAAACCGGGGGGCTCCGGCAGGCGTCGAGTGGCCACGTGACGTCACGTCACGCAGTCCGGGAAGGCTAAGGTGTGATTTTGCATGTTGAAGTTGCAAAGTAAAGTTACGACGCTGCGCGTCGACGCGGCGCCGCGGACATCCGGCAGCTGAATCGGTCCTTCGCCGTACACGACCGGTCCACGCCTCAATGCAGCGCGCGACGCATAAGTTGCTTTGCAGCAGCCGTGCCAGCTCGCGTGCACCCCGACTTTAACGCAACATCGCCCGGATCGCCCCCGCCAATATGGCCCGTCTCCCCATCGAAGGCGGGGACCACCCACCACACCCCTGACATCGTTGTCCGAACTCGCCCGAGCGCGGCCTCCTCCGGGCCCGGACCCGCCAGCTTGACCCTCCGGGGAGCGGTCACTATGCTCCGCTGCCGTCAGCTTCAGACCTGCTGATCGATGTGTCCCCGGCTTCGCCCGCGCGACCATCCCTCCTTTTTGAGGAGGGCTCTGGCCGGCGAGTGCAGGCTTCCACAGATCTTCATGCCTTCGGTTTTTTCATGGTTCACTGCGCCTCATTCCCCCGTACGACCCGGCTGCTTCTGGCCGGACTGTGCTCGACGCTTCTTCTGGCCTGCGACAACACCACCCCCACCGAAGAGCCGATCTTCGTGGTGGAAGAGCCCGACCCTCTGCCCGACTTTTGTGAGGGCTACACCGCGCTTCCGGTGGACCGCGACGCGCTCTCCCAGGTTCCCCCGGGAGAAGTCGCCACGGTCAAGCTCGTCGACCGCTTTGAGGTGGAGCACCCCGAAGGCTTCAGTGAAGAGCTCTGCCTCTCGGTCCCCGACAACATCCTCTCGCTGGCGGTGACCATCGAAGGCAGCGACCGCCTCACCTACGCCCTCAATGGCTGGCAGGGGCCGGACGGCTTTGAGATCGTGCGCCCGGGCTGGAACACCCAGGGCCAGGGGCTCTGCTCGAACAACTGCAACAACCGCATCTACGCGCGCATCGGCGCCTTCGCCGCGCTCGCCCCCAACAACCCGGCCAGCCGCGTGGAGCCGGGACGCCACATCCTCTCGGTCGAAGGCCGCTACTCCAGCAGCCCTCTGGCCGCCCCGCAGCCTCGCGACGGCAGCGTCAAGGTCACCATCCACGCCCGCGTCGTCGGCGATGAGGTGCCCGAGACCGGCACCCTCGATCTCAACCTCTTCTTCAGCGGCTCCGACGGCTGGACCGCCGAGAGCGCCCCGACCGACCCCGAGTTCCAGCAGGTCCTCGAAGAACTCGGTGAGATCTACGCCCAGGTGGGCATCGAGATTGGCGAGGTCGCCTACCTCGATGTCGACGAAGAGTACCAGGACATCGCAGACATCATGAGCGGCACCGGCGACTTCGCCGAGCTACTGACCAACTCGGCGCGCGCCCCCCTCGACGGCCCGAGCATCTTCTTTGTCGATCGTCTGCGCAGCATCTTTGATGGCGGCAGCGAAGGCGGCGGCGTCCTGGGCATCTCCGGCGGCATCCCCGGCCCGGTGCACGTCAAAGGCACCGTCGCCAGCGGCGTGGCCGTGATGAGCCACCAGATCCCCGGCGGCCCGCCCGTCTCCCACATCTTCGCCCACGAGCTGGGGCATTATATGGGGCTCTTCCACACCTCCGAGCAGAACCTCTTCGGCGGCCCTCAGATGCACGATCCCCTGCCGGACACCCCGCAAAATGACGAGAGCTACCTGATGCACGCCACCGGCGGTGGCGACATCCTCTCGGAGTGGCAGGGCATCGTCATCCGCAACAACCCCTGGGTGAAAAACTGAGGCGGCCGCAACTCGCACGCTTTCTGCACGATCTGGAGAACTTTATGCGCAGCATGTTCACATCGATTCTACTGGCTCTGGCGCTCGTGATGGGCGCGGCCTCCCCGGTCATCGCCCAGCACAACCACGCGCTGGAAGCCGACGCCAATTTTGACGACTTCCTCAACACCATCGACGCGCTCCCCAACGCCGAGGTGCTTGAGCGCTTCCCCGACGCCGAGGCGCGCCTGCTGGAGGTCGCCACCGACGCCGAGGCGACTGTCTTTCGGCGCTGGCGCGCCACCTCCATGCTCTCGAACTTCAACTCCCCCGAGGTGCGCCAGGCGCTGATCACGCTGACCGAGGCCGCCGATGACGACCTGCGCGGCATGGCGCTGCTCGTCCTGGGCGCAGGTTACCTCGAAGGCGGCGACGCCGAGGTGCTCGCCGCGATCGACGCCCGCTTAAGCGATGAAGACGCCTCGGTGCGCGCCGACGCGGTCCGCGCCCTGGCCTACGGCCACGGCCCTCAGATCACCGAGCGCCTGGAGCGCATCGCCGCTGGCGACGACGCTCGCCAGGCGAAGATCGCCGCGCGCGCCCTGGCCAAAAAGAGCCAGAATCCTCAATAATTACAAACACCTAGAACCACATCAGCGCAACGCACCAGAGAGGCATCCGCGACATCGCGGATGCCTCTTTGCGCTTCTTGCCTTCCGCCGGGTCGCCCCGGCCCTGGCTCAACTCCGGTCCCGGTACTGCCGCGCCTGACGGCGCATCCCCTGCTGGCTGAAGATCGAATCGTCGATGGGCACATCGAACTTCAGCTCCTCGTAGACCATCCGCGTAAACTCCCCGGGGGCATCGGCCGGGCGCACCTCCACCTGATGCGGGATCGGCCGACCATCGACCTCTTTGACGTCGCTGAAGGTGATCGTGCGCACGGCCTCCTCCCCATCGAAGTAGACCGCCTCGATCGGCGTCCACGCCTCGGCATCGAGGGCGTACTCGATCTTGGAGTAGGTCACCGGCGCGCCCTCGCGCGGGACCATCGTCGCCTGGAGCACCCGCTCGCCATCGCGCTCTCCCCAGCTCAGCTCGACCTCGAAGTCATCTTCAAAGCTCGTCTCGCGCACCAGGTCGTCGTTGGTGAGGTGGCTGCCCATCCAATCCTCGGAGAGCATGCCCGAGGGCGGCACCCGCATCAGGCGGTCCGCCCGAGGCGCGTAGTTCCAGAGCCCCTCGGAGGTGCGCAGCGTGGCCGTGCCCGCCTCCCGGGCCGGGCTGGTAATCACAAAAAGCCCCCGCTCCTCTCCCTGACTAAAGCCCTGCACGCTGAGTTCCCGCTCACGCTCGTCGCGCTTGATCGTCATCGTCATCGTCGACTCAGCGCTCTCGGAGCGATACAGCTTATCGAGATGCGCGTTGACCTCCTCGACCGAAGGCAGCGCCTCGTCCTCCTGCGCGCTTCCCACCCCGGGCGCCATCAACGCCAGGCATACCACCGCGATCCCACCCCACAACCCGCCTCTCAATGAACCTGACATAAGCCCTCCCTCGCCAGCTCGGCATGGACGAAGTTTTAAGCGTGCACATCTCAAAGTTAAACGCACAGAGCCCGCGCCGCCCGAAACTTGTAAAGTCAGCGCTCACCTGCCTATAATCTGGCCCCTTACGAGTTGATTCGCGCCGCATCGACGCCCACGTCGGCGGCTTATGAAATGGACGATCCCATGGTGAAACGCTCTCTACTTCTCCTGTCTGGCCTGTTGCTCCTGGCCGCCTGCGGCGACGACGTCGTTGAAGGTCAATGCGATCCGGGCATGACCGCCAACCCGGTCACCGGTGAATGCGTGGCCCGTCAATGCGACGAAGGTCAACGCTACAACCCCGTCGACGGCAATTGCGTCGACGAGGGCGATAACCCCGACGATCCCAACGATGCAGGCGATGCGGGTGATGAAGAAGATCCCGATTACGATCCGGATTGCCCCTTCTTCCAGGACTGCGACTCCGAGGAGCCCGCCCCCTGGAACCCGCCGGCCGACGGCTCTTACGACCCCTTTGAGCCCCAGGATCCGGCCACGGCCACCTACCACAGCTGCGAGAGCAGTGATGTGGGCCCGATGAGCGCGCCGCAGTTCATTCTGCACCGCGCTGGCGACTACCTGCTGGCGGTGGGCCGCGGCGCCGAGGTCTCCCCGCTGACCTTCTTCGACCGCAACCCCCACGCCCACGTGCTCGAAGAAGCTGACCAGGGCTACGCGGGCTTTATCGTCTCGATCAACCCGCGCTCGGGCTTCACCACGGCCACCGACATGGCCTACTGGCTCAGCGACACCATCTCGGCCATCCCCGGCTACGATGAGTCCGCACGCGAGGGCGCCGGTCGCACCTACCGCACCCACGACGGCTACAACGCCTCGGTGATGAACCACGTGCGCATCCCCACCGCCGACACCCCTGGCGAGGCCCGCGACAAGATCCTGGCCTCGATCTTTGGCATCGGCGCCTCCGACCTGGTCTATGAGCTCGACGAGGCCTCCGCGGCCGACGACTCCGGCCTTCACCTCAGCTACAAGACGGTGATGCGCTCCGATCAGCAGGTCATCATCGTCGGCGGCATCACCACCCAGGGTCGCTACGACCAGCCCGATCACGCCGCGCGCTTCGCCATCGAAGACCTCGCTGGCGGCACCGCCCTGGCGATGGCCGGCGAGACGATGAGCGATGAGTGCGTCTCGCTGACGCTGCGGGATACCACCGAGGTCGACATCATCATCTCGATGGACGCCTCCGGTTCCATGAGCTCGGTGCAATCCGCGCTGACCGGCTTCACTGAAGAGTTCACCAACCTCCTCAATGAGGCCGGCGTCGACTGGCGCATCGGGGTGACCGGCGTCGACTGCGACGGCATCCAGGACGACCAGGAGCTCAGCTACGACTTCCGCTCCCTCTGGCCCGGTCCGGATGAAGGCATCGATCCGCCCAACATCCCCGGTCTTCCCCCCTTGCCCGACATGGGCGGCCCCTGCAATCCCCCCGCCCTCGATGGAGGCGGCGGCAACAACGGCAAGCTCATCGGCGGCGGCTTCACCCGCGACCCGCAGGCGATCGCCGACCGCCTCAACGACGTCTCCACCGCCGGCGTGGAGTACACCCTGACGATGGGCATGGCCGCCATCGACCGCTCGCTGCCGCGCGCCCAGGGCGCCGTCGACAAGATCCGCCCCAACGCCCAGATCATCCTCGTGACCGTGACCGATGAGCGCGAAGAGCTCGTCGGGCAGATGATCTCCGGGTTGGGCAACTCCATCGGTGCCTCTACCCAGGCAGAGCTCGAGACCTTCCTCGATCCCTGGCTCGGGTGGCTGGCTCGCCCCGACATCGGCGCGATCGTCTACGGCCTGCACTGGATCCCCGGCCAGGCCTGCGCCACCGCCGAGCAGGGCTCGGTTGCTCACGGCATCCAGCACGTGGTCGAGCAGACCGGCGGCGCCGCCGGATCGGTCTGCCAGCCCGATGTCACCGAGACCTTCCGCGACATCGCCAACGCCACGCGCGACCTCTCCAGCGGCCTGCGTCTGGTGGGTAACCCCTACGCCAGCTCGGTCAGCGTCGACGTCACCGATCTCGACGGCAACTTCGAGCGCTCCATCCCCCGCAGCGCCGCCGATGGCTTCGATCTGGACACCGCTTACAACAGCCTTATGTTCTACGGCCCCGAGGTCCCGGAGACCGACCAGCGCGTGGTCGCTCCTTTCCTGCGTTGGAACCGCAACGTCATCCCCTGCGGTGAAGACGCTGCCTGCCCGGGCAGCAAAAAGTGCGTCCTGGGCCGCTGTGAGTAACTCGTGAGCCACACCCCCGCTTCACCCGACGCCCCATCGCCCCCACCCACCCGCTGGCAACGCCTGCGAGCCACCTGGTGGGGGCGATGGGGCATCGATCTTCTTGTGCTCGCCATCATCTTCTGGAGCATCACAAGCTACCAGACCCGCGACCTTATCGAGCGCAACACCCCGGCGCCGCCGGCCACGCTGATCAACCTGGCCGACGGCTCCGAACTCAAGCTCGACGCACTGCAGGCCGATCGCACCCTGATCTACTTCTGGGCCACCTGGTGCGGGGTTTGCAAAGCGCAGTCCTCCGTCATCTCGGCGATGCACCGCCACGCTCAAGATCGCGACGACGTCGAGGTCATCAGCGTGGTGATGGACTGGAGCGACCGCGAATCGCTGCGCGCCTTCGTCGCCGAGAACGACATCGACTACCCCGTCTACCTGGGGACCGACGCGCTGGGCAAAGGCTTCAACGTCAGCTCCTACCCCACCATCTACGTCGTCGATAACGAGCGTCAGGTGCGCCACAGCGTCATCGGCTACACCCCGCGCATCGGCCTCTACGCCCGCCTTCACCTGCTCTAAGTCGAGCCTCAAGCCCCATTGACCCCCGCAGGGCCCGACCGTAGGATGGCCGCCAGTTAGGCCCCCTGGTCGCCGCGCTCTTCGCGCGGCGTTTGCTTGTTCAATGAGGCACGACGTATGGCCCGCCGAAAGACCACCCGCGATCTTCTCAAAACCTACCGCCAGCAGACCCCGCTGACGATGGTCACCTGCTACGACTACACCTTCGCCCGCCTGGTGGAGAAGTCGCCCATCGACATCATCCTCATCGGCGACAGCCTCGGTAACGTCATCCAGGGCCAGGACACCACCGTGCCGGTGACCCTGGACGACATCATCTACCACACCCGCGCGGTGATGCGCGGAAACCAGTCCGCGCACATCCTGGCCGACATGCCCTTTATGAGCTACCAGGCCTCGGCCGACGACGGGTTGCGCAGCGCCGGTCGCCTCCTCAAAGAGGGGCTGGCTCAGTCGGTCAAAGTCGAGGGCGGCGAGGAACTGGCCCCGATGGTCGCGCGGATGACCGGCGCCGGCATCCCCGTCTGCGGACACCTCGGCCTTACGCCGCAGTCGGTGCACGCCTTCGGCGGCTTCCGCCTCCAGGCCACCGACGAGGAGGCCGCCAACCGCCTGCTCGCCGACGCAAAAGCCCTGCAAGACGCCGGCGCCTTCATGATCGTCTTAGAGATGGTCCCCTCCGAGTTGGCTGCACGCGTGACCGAAGCCCTGGAGATCCCCACCATCGGCATCGGCGCCGGCCCTCACACCAGCGGCCAGGTCCTGGTGCTGCAAGACATGCTCGGCATGAACACCGACTTTAGGCCTCGCTTCGTCAAGCACTTCGCAAGCCTTGAGGCCACCATCGTCGACGCTCTCACGGCCTACGCCGATGAAGTTCGCCAGCGCAGCTTCCCCGACGACGACCACTCCTACTAAGCCCTCCCCCGCCCCGCACCACGCACCCCACCGTGCGCGATGTGCGGCGAGCATCGTTTGTTAAGGATCTGCCGTGGAGATCATCTCCAGCATCAGCGCGCTGCGCCACGCGCGGGGCGCGCTCAAGGGCTCCGTCGCCCTGGTGCCCACCATGGGGTATCTGCATGAAGGGCACCTCGCCCTGATGCGCCAGGCGCGCCAGCGCTGCGACCACCTCATCGTGAGCATCTTCGTCAACCCCACCCAGTTTGCCCCCGGCGAAGATCTCGACCGCTACCCGCGCGACCCCGAAGGCGACGCTGAAAAATGCCGCCAGCTCGGCTGCGAGCTGCTCTTTATGCCCGACACCTCGCAGATCTACGCCCCGGATCACAGCACCCGCGTAGAAGTCAGCGAGCTCGACCAGACCCTCTGCGGCCCCAACCGCCCCGACCATTTTGTGGGCGTGACCACCATCGTCACCAAGCTCTTCAACCTCACCGGCCCCGATGTCGCGGTCTTTGGCGAGAAGGACTTTCAGCAGCTGGCGATCGTGCGCAAGATGGTCGCCGACCTCAATGTTCCGGTGGAGGTCGTCGGCGTGCCCACAGTACGCGAGCCTGACGGGCTGGCCCTCTCCAGCCGCAACCGCTACTTAAGCGCGGAGGAGCGCCGCCAGGCGCCGGCCATCGCCCGCGCCCTCGTCAGCGCACAGCGCGCCTGGCAGGATGGAGAACGTCGCGCCGCCAACCTCCTGGAGCGCGCCCACAACGCGCTCGCAGAGGCGGCTGATCTTCGCCCCGAATACGTGCAGCTCGTCCACCCTGACACCCTGCGCGCCTACGCCCCCGACGACGATCTGAGCCAGAAACCCGCACACCTGGCCATCGCCGCGCGTCTGGGGCAAACTCGCCTCATCGATAACCTGCGTCTGGACCGCCCCCTGCCCCCCGGCCCTCTGGAGACGATCTGATCATGGACACGCGCCTGCCCCACGCCCTTCTCGTGACCACCCTCGCCCTGAGCGCCCCGGCCCTGCTGGGCGCCTGCGGTGACGACCCGGTGGAGATCGCCCCGCAAGATCGCTGCGCCGAAGATGACTTGAGTGCCTATGTGCGCGCCACCATCGAGGGCGCTGAAAGCACCACCCGGATCGATCTTCCCCGCGCCACCATCGAAGGCGCGATCAGCGCCGAGGGCATCCTCGTCAACCTGGGCCCGCGCCCCCTCCCTGACGGCAGCGGACAGGCCGACCTGATCCTCAACCTCGCCGACAGCCGCAGCGCCGAGAACCTCATCGACGCGCTCAGCGACCGCACGCTCGAAGGGCCGGTCGTCTTGCAGGTCGTCGACGCCACTGAGGCTGTCACCGGCAGTGAGGGCCGCACCGACCTGGAGCGCTTCGAGTGCACCGTCGACCAGGACACCGTCTGCGTGCAGCTCGGGTATGATGTCAGCGAGAACGAGACCCTCGACGATGACGATCGCTTCGTCTACCACGGCCAGAGCGGCACGGTGACCATCGAGAGCTTCGACAACCGCACCGCCACCATGCGCGCGGACTTCGAGCTGACCCTGGGTCAGAATATGCTGGGCTTTCAGGACACCTCCTCCGGCGACCTGGCCGGCTGCCTTCAGCCGAGCTACTCCCTGGGCAGCGGCGGCCGTTTCCCGCTCGAATGAACGCACGATGGCCCGTGCGGCGATCCGCCGCGCGCCCGCTCCAGATGGCTACCTTGACAGCATCTTGTGGCGTGACTAAAAAACTGAATGGGCATTCATTCAGCGTCGCTCACGCCCGTTCATCCCTTACGAGATCTGGTCTCTATGGCAGATTCTGAAAAGCAGCGCGGCAGCAACGAGAAACGCGAGCGCATCTTAGAAGGCGCGCTGCGCGCGTTTGCCAAAAAAGGCTTCTACAACACCCGTGTCTCCGAGATCGCCAGCGAGGCCGGGGTCGCCGATGGCACGATCTACCTGTACTTCAAGAACAAAGATGACCTGCTCATCTCCCTCTTCGAAGACCGCATGGAGTGGATCATTGCCCGCCTGCAGACCGAGCTCGACGCGGTCCAGGGCAGCGTGATTGAGCGCATCAAAGCCTTTGTGCACCTGCACTTCCGGCTGGCGGTCGAAGACCGCGATCTGGCCGAGTTCATCACCGTCGAGCTGCGCCAGAGCGCAAAGTTTGTCAAAGAGTATAAAAACCCCAAGTTTGCCGATTATCTGAAGATCCTTCAGAGCCTGATTGACCAGGGCCAGAATGAGGGCATCTTCCGCACCGACCTGGACAGCAGGCTCGTCGGCCGCGCGCTCTTCGGCGCGCTCGATGAAGTCCTCTTGCAGTTCACGCTCTCGCGCAGCGCCCCCACCGACGTCAAGGACGAGGCCGAACAGATCTCGACGATGATCATCGACGGGCTGATTGTGCGCGAACACCCCACGATGGATTAACCACCCTTACTCCCCTTTAAGGAGGCTGAACGTGAAGATTCTCACGACTGTTAAGCGGGTCACCGACCCGGACATGAAGGTCAAGATCAAGCCCGACCAGAGCGGCGTTGTCACCGACGGCGTCGAGTACAAGATGAACTCCTTTGACGAGTACGGCGTCGAAGAAGCCATCAAGCTCAAAGAAGCGCACGGCGGCGAGATCGTGGTGGTCTCGGTGGGCCCCTCGGCGGCCACCAAAGAGATCCGCACGGCGATGGCCATGGGCGCCGACCGCGGCATCCTGGTCGAGACCGACGAAGATCTCGACAGCGACGCGGTCGCCCGCGTGCTCGCTGAAGTCATTCGCCGCGAGTCCCCCGACATCGTCGTGATGGGCAAGCAGGCCGTCGACAGCGACCGCAACCAGACCGGTCAGATCCTGGCGTCCTACCTGGACTACCCCCAGGCCACCTTCGCCTACAGCCTGGAAGTCGCCGATGGCTGGGCCACCGTCGGTCGTGAAGTCGACGGCGGCACCGCCACCAAGCGCGTCAAGCTGCCGGCGATCGTCACCGCCGACCTGCGCCTCAATGAGCCGCGCTACGCCAGCCTCCCGGGCATCATGAAGGCCAAGCGCAAGCCGCTTGAGACCCTCTCGCCCTCCGACCTGGGCGTGGACACGGCCAACAAGGTCAACGTCCTGCTCTTTGAAGCCCCCGAGGAGCGCGAAGCTGGCGAAATCGTTGAGGATATCGACACCCTCATCGACCGCCTCAAGAACAAGGCCAAGGTCCTCTAAGACGCCCCCTCCCCTGGCCGCCTGTGCCGGGTGAGCGCGCAAGGATCTCCACTGGTTTTTACCTTTTTGCATGTGAGGAACCCCCATGGCCAACGTACTCGTTGTCGCCGAACATCTCGACGGGAAGCTTCGTAAAGTGACCCTCCCCACCATCACCTTTGCCAGCCAGGCCGCAGCCCTGACCGGCGGTGAGGTTCACGTGCTCGTGCTGGGTAACGGCGTCGACGCCGTCGCCGGCGAAGTCGCCAAGTACGGCGTGAGCAAGGTGCACTACGCCAACAGCCCCGTCTTCGAAAACTACCTGGCCGAGACCTACGCCCCGGCCGTGGTCAAAGCTGCCCAAGCCATCGGCGCCACCGTGGTCGCCGCCCCGTCGAGCACCACCGGCAAGGACCTCCTGCCGCGCGTGGCCGCCAGGCTCGACGCCGGCATGGTCTCCGACGCCATCGCCGTCTTCGACGATGGTGGCATCAAGTTCCGCCGTCCGCTCTGGGCCGGTAACGTCCTGACCACCGTCGAAGTGGTGACCCCGGTCAAGGTCGTCTCCGTGCGTACCACCGACTTCGAAGCCCCGGCCGAAGGCGACGCCGCCTCCGTCGAGGCCTTTGACGCCGGCGTGGCCGCCTCTGAGACCGCGGAGTTCGTCTCCTTCGATCAGGTCAAGAGCGAGCGCCCCGAGCTCACCGATGCGGCCGTGGTCGTCGCCGGTGGTCGCGGCCTCAAATCTGGCGAGAACTTCCAGATGATCATGGACCTTGCCGACACCCTGGGCGGTGCCGTCGGCGCCAGCCGCGCGGCCGTCGACAGCGGCTACGCCCCCAACGACTGGCAGATCGGCCAGACCGGTAAGGTCGTCGCCCCGGATCTCTACTTCGCCGTGGCCATCAGCGGTGCCATCCAGCACCTGGCCGGCATGAAGGGCTCCAAGACCATCGTGGCGATCAACAAAGACGCCGACGCCCCCATCTTCCAGGTCGCCGACTTCGGCCTGGTGGGCGACGCCTTCGAGATCGTCCCGGCGCTTACCGAGAAGCTCAAGTCCATCGTGTGATGTGAGCTTCGAGCAGGCGGCCTTGAGCCGCCTGCGGGGAGCATCCCCGCGATGTTCTTCAAAAAAGGCCGCCCGGAGCGTCGGGCGGCCATAAAAAAACCGCGCTCCGGTCGGAGCGCGGTTTTTTTGTGTGCCATCGAGCTTCGAGAGACCTGCTCCCCTCCCGAGGCGCTCAGTCGTCCCGGGTCAGCGGCGTGGTCTGCGCCGCCGGAGGTACCACCATCACGTGGCAGCTGGCGCGACGCGCCACCGCTTCGGCCACCGTGCCCAGCCCGCCACCGCCGGCGCTGGAGCGCGCGCCGATCACCACCAGATCCGCATCGCTCTCGTAGGCGCGACGCACGATCTCGGCGGCCGGCTCCCCGCTCTCCACCCGCGTGGTGTCGGTGAGCTTTCGGGCCTGATCCCGTTGCGGGAAGGGAACCTCCACTGCCTCAACCGTACGCTCAAAGAGCGCCTCAATCTTGCCTTTGAGACGCCCGCGGGCCTGACGCTCATCGAACTTCACCTGGCTCTTTAGGAGCCCGGCGCTGTCGGCGGCCAGTGGCGAGGGCAGCACAAAGAGCAGCTCCAGCTCGCAGCCGTGTTGCAGAGCCATGCCCAGCGCAACCTCCAACACCCCGGCGCTGGTCGGCTCCAGGTCGAGCGCCACCACAATGCGCTTAAGCTGCGGGCGAGGATCATGCTGGCGCACCAGAATCACCGGCCGACTCGAGGTCTGTAAGACGCGCCGCGCCGTCGCCCCCAGCCCCTCCGAGACCAGGCCGCTCTCGCCATACGCCCCCATCACGATGGCTTCCACGTCAAAGCGGGAGGTCCACTCGCTGACGACCTGCCGGCTCGGCCCGATCTCGACCACCGGCTCCGAGACCAGCCGGCGGCGCAGCTTATCGTCGATCTCAAAGCTGCGCTCCAGCTCGGCGCGGGCCTCCTCCACAAGCTCCGCCTCAAAGGCCCGATCGTCCTCGCCCAGCGCCGCATAAGGGAAGAGCACCCGGCGCATGTAGGGGGCCATCGGCTCCAGCGCATGCCCCAGCTGCACGCGCGCCGGGCTCTCGCCGCCCAGCGATTTTGCGAGCGCGAGCGCGCTTCGGCTGAAGTTTGAAAAGTCCAGAGGGACCAACACCTGTTCGACGCGGTACATCTATACTGCCTCAACGCTTGCGCCGCCTTTACAGCAGGCGGCGCAGCCTCATTCTTTGCTGGAGATCCGCGCGCCGCTGGCGCGCGGGCGGCCTCTCATCGGGCCAGGCACTCAGAGCTGATCGAAGGTATCCGGCTGACCATCACCGGTGGTATCCCAGCCGATACGCGCCTGCTCGCCATTCTCGTAGTATTCCCAGACGTTGGGTCGACCGTCGCCGTCTTCGTCGCGCTCGACGCGAAGCAGACGCTCCTCGCTGTCGTAGAACTTCTCGATCGGAAAACTGCCGTCAAACCCCATCGTCAGCAGCCGACGGGTCACCTTTCCTTTCTCATAAAAGGTGACCATGTCGATGCGCCCGTCGAGGTCCAGGTCCATCTCTTCTTCGATGACCTCTTCGGCCTCATTGTAGTGCTGCCAGAGGTCGACCTGCCCGTTGAAGCTCAGGTCGCGCTCCACACGCACCAGACGCCCCTGCGCGTCGCGCAAGACCCACTGGTCGGGGGTGTCATCACCGTTGAGATCGGCCAGCTCCGGGGTGAGCCCGGCGCGCGAGAGATTGCCCCCGCGGGCGCGCTGCCCACTGAGCGTGGCAGGCCCCTCATCGGCGACCTCGGCCTCTTTGGAGCCGGCACAACCGACCACACCCCCGAGGAAGGTGGCCCCGATTAGCGCGATCACGAGCAGCTGTAAAAAGGGCTTTTTCAAGCGTCTCTCACTTATCAACAGGGTGATCTCTGGCACCGTACACAACCCCCGCCTTCTAGCAGATGGCCGGGGCGAAGACAACGGCCCGGCCGCAGAAGGAAGCGCTCAGCGCCGCCAGGCGCTGAGCACGTTGGCGTGGTCATCCGTCCACACCAGCGCAGGCCCGGTGGAGGTCCGCCAACGGGCCTCAATCGCCTCCAGCGCCTCGATCTTTGCCGCATCACGCGTCATCACAGCCCAGGTCGAGCTCTGCCGCCCGCTGGCGAGCTCAGCGTCGCTCAACTCCAGGTCATCCCAGAGGCGCAGCTCCAGCCCGTGAGCCTCGGCCAAACCGCGCAGCACCGGCTCCAGGTCGAAGTAGCGATTGGAGATGTGCACCGCCACCACCCCGCCCTCTTGCACTTTCGTAAGGTACATCTCAAACGCCTCCACGGTGAGCAGGTGAATCGGAATCGCGTCGGAGCTAAACGCATCGACGATCATCATCCCGTAAGGCGCCACCTCATCCTGCTCCAGCTGAATGCGAGCATCCCCCACCACATAACGCAGCGCGCTAGCCTGAGAGCGCGACACCGGCCCAAAACGCCGGGCCACCTCCACCACCGTGGGATCGAGCTCATAAAAGGTCATCTGATCGGTAGGCCGCGCATAGCAGGCGTGCGCCCCCAGCCCCAGCCCCAGCACCGCGATACGCGGCGAGAGCGCCGAGCGCTGATAGAGCTCAAAGATCGCCCCGGTCGGCCCCTGGGGGTGGTAGTAGGCCAGTGGCGAGCAACCCTCCTCATCTTTGATGGCCTGCCCGTGCACCGTGCCCCCGTGCATCATCTGGTAAAGGTGCGGCGTCTCCACCATCTGCACCGTCCCGAAAAACGAGCGCTCCTTGAAGACGACCTGCCCCAGCGTGCCTCCAAAAAACGACGACGCCACCAGCACCCCCATCAACCCCAGCCCCAGCCTGCGCGGCCGCTCCACCTGACTGTAGGCCACCACCGCCGGGATCCCGAAGAAGACCACCGCCGTGGCCTGGCTCATCGCCACATCAAGGCGCTCCAGCGTGACCATGCTCACCACCATCAACGCCGTGGCCACCACCGGGGCGGCTTGTTTCCACCGGCGCTCCGGGTCGGCCTTGTCGGCAAAGGACTGCGGACGCAACGCACACGCCACAATGATCATCAGCGGGTACTCCCAGACCCGATCAAAGACCATCGGCGCCACCAGCGAGTTGAACACCCCGCCCAGCAGCCCCCCGATCGACATGTAGAGATAGAAGCTCGTCAGGTGCGCGGCCGCAGGCCGTGCCGCCGCAAGCCTCCCGTGCACCATCACCGCCGCCATCCCGAAGAAGACAAGATGCAGCGGCAGAAGCAACCACGCCGGATGCGTCGCCCCCATAATCCACGCCACAAGCAGCGCCGTGCCGATCAAACTCATCACGCGCCCGATCCCCGAGAGGTTCAGGCGCCAGGCCGAAAACACCACGATGAACGAGCCCGTGTACATCGCCAGCGGGATCACCCACAATAGCGGAAACGCCGCCACATCGGTGCTGATATACGTGGTCACCCCCAGCATCAGGCTGGAGGGCACAAAGGCATAAAGCGTCCACAACCCCTTCTGACGCACATCCACCGGGGCCCCTGACGCGTCTTCAGCCTCGCCAGGGCCCCACGCCGACAACCGGCCTCGCTCCGGCTCAACGTCGAGGGCCCCCACGTCCGCGGGTGCCACCTCGGGCGCAGGCGACGCGGCCCGATAACCCGGTGAGCTCTTGAGCGTGACCACCCCGCAGACCAGAAGCAGCATCACCAGCACCCCGAAGCTGCCACTCCACAACGAGGCCTGGGCGCTCACGCCAAAGACCGGCTCCACCAGCAGCGGATAGCCCAAAAGCGCCAGCAGACTCCCCCCGTTACTCGCCGCATACAAAAAATAAGGATCGGAGGAGCGTCGGTGATTCAGCCGGGCAAACCAGGCCTGAATCAAGGGTGAGGTTGTCGAGAGCGCCAGAAAGGGAAGCCCCGCCCCCAGCCCCAGCGCCGCCAGCAACCAGAGGTTGGGGTGCGAGTTTAAGAGCGGGCTGCTCAGCGCCATGCGATCCATGCTCAGCGGCAGCGCCACAAGCGCCGCCACCAGGAGCAGCGCGTGCACGAGAAGTTGCGGCAGCGCCCGCAGGCGCGAGACGCCGTGGGCCCAGAGATACCCCAGCAGCAACACCGCCTGAAAGAACATCATGCAGGTGTTCCACACCCCGGGCGTGCCTCCCAGCGAGGGTAGCAGCATCTTGCCGGCCATCGGCTGGACCATAAAGAGCAGGAGCGCGCTCAGAAAGATCGTGAGTGTAAACAAAAAGACCACTTCAACCTCGCAAACCCCTTAAGGGGGACGCCTCTTGCCACCGACACCGGCCTCATCCGTTTCGCCCCCAGACTAGAGCGCTGCCCTTCCCCCGTCGAGCCTGCCGGACGGCCAGAGGTTTGCTTCACGTCCCACACTGTACTACAACCACAATGATACCCTCGGACCGCCGCGTGCCCGCCTCAATGACCCGATGTCTCTCGCGATTTGCGCGCGCATCTTCTCTGGATTCCCTTATGAATTTCCGCCTCCGAACCCTGTGGCCGCTCGCCACTTCGCTCCTTCTGCTCGCGCTCTCCGGCTGCGGGATCGACTTTGAGGCCCGCCAGCAGCAGCCCGGCCAGGAGTGCCGCTCCGACCTGGATTGTGTTGAGGGGCTGGTCTGTACGCAGCGCCGCTGCCGCCCGATGAGCTCACTCGACGCCGACCTTCCCGACGCCGACCTTCCCGACAGTGATGCGCCGGACACCGATGAGCCCGACACCTTTGAGCCCGATGGTGGCGAGCCGGACACCTTTGAACCCGACACCGACGTCATCCCCGGGACCTGCGAGACGGGCGATCGCAGCTGCGCCGATGAGCAGACCGCGCTGGAATGCGTCCCCGCCCACAACGGCTCCACGACGTGGGTTCCCATCCACTGCGCCGACAACGAGTTCTGCGCCGAAGACCGCGGCGAGTGCCTGCCCCGCGAGCAGGCCCCCTGCTGCGAAGACGGCTGCGGCGATGACCAGATCTGCAGCGAGTGCCAGTGCATCGACATCAACCCCGATGTCTGCACCGTCCAGGACCAGCCCTGCGAGGTCGAGGGTCAGGTCACCAACGGCTTTATCTGCACAAACTTCGAGGGCGATGGCGAGCTGACCTGTCTGGGCATCTGCCACGGCGATCGCTCCGTCCCCTCGTCGAGCTGCCCGGCACCCAACACCTACTGCTACATCGAAGAAGGCCAGCCCAACGGCGTCTGCCTCTCCAACTGCGAGCGCGGCGATCGCTGCGCCACCGACGACATGACCTGCGTGGCTTACGAACACGACGGGGGCTACGGCCTCTGCGTCCCCACCAGCGATGACGAAGAGATTGGCGAGGAATGCGACGAAGATGAGCCCTTCAGCTGCGCCGACGGCGGGCTCTGCGCCCAGGGCATCTGCCGCGCCTCGTGCCGCCCCTTCGGAGGCTATGGCGACTGCGAGGGCGGCGATGTCTGCGCGCCGGTCGGCCCCTACACCGGTGTGTGCATGGACCCGGGCCCCAACGCCAACGCCTCCGCCAATGACCCCTGTGATCGTTCCTCGCCCTACTGCGGAGAAGACGCCCTCTTCTGCGCCGAGGCGAGTTTTGAGCCCAACGCCAACGGGTTCTGCCTGCAATTCTGCCGCCTCAACGCCAACGACTGCGCGGACGGCTCCCCCTGCGTTCCGGCGGGCGGCGAACAGGACGACATCGGCATCTGCCTGGCCCTGGGTGGCCTCTAAGTTAGCGCAGGCATTCAGACACAAAAAGCCGGCGCTCCCGAAAGGGGGCGCCGGCTTTTCTGATCTTACAAAGCGCTCTCAACCCGACGCTCTGGCGAAACGCGCTAAGCCTGGGTCGATGACCTGAATGCTCAGGCCGTGAAGATGTGCTCGAGCTCTTCCATCACCGCCTCCTCGGAGGCGTCTTTGGCCACGGCCATCTCCTGCACCAACAGGCGGCGCGCCTTATCGAGCATCTTACGCTCGCCAAAGCTCAGCGCCTTGTGGAACTTGAGCAGGTTGAGGTCGCGCAGCACCGCGGCGATCTCGTAGGGGCTGCCCGTCTGGATCTTCTCCAGGTAAGCGCGGTAGCGCCGGTTCCAGGTCTGCTGGTTTAAGTCCACGTCGCGCTCGCGCAGGATGTCGTAGACCTCCTCAAGCTCCGAGGGGGTCATCACGCTGCGCAGCCCGACGTTTTTGACGTTATTGACCGGGATCATGATGCGCTTGTCCGAGTCCATCACGCGCAACACGTAGAAGGTCTGGCTCGTGCCCATGATCTCTTTGGTGTCGATGCCCACCACCTCCGCCACCCCCTGTGCGGGGTAGACGGCCTTATCTCCAACCTTAAACGGGGTCACCTTGACTTCTCCTTACCAATGAGGCTGTGTGGCGAGGGCCTGCAACTGACAACCCCCTCGCTCAACGAGGCGATGGGGTTGGGGCCCTGTACGATGCCGATTCGCCGCCGAGACGCGCACAGACCCAACGCATCGGGCCGATGTCACATCTTCAAACGGGATGAGCGCGGGCGTAGCGCTCGGGGTCTGGCGCCTCCCGAGGGGTTCGGGGTACAAGCGTTGGGCTCTATGGCGTAGACGCACATTCCACCGGCGCTGGGGGGACTGAGAGAGCGCTGGACAAGTCGACAACGCTGAGCTACGAGGAAGGAGTAACCCTGCCTAAACCCGCCGCATTCCATCGGATGCGCGCAGCTCAGCTCGTCGTGCCCGGCGCACGATAAAGCCCCAACAGTGTAGTCTGTTGGCGGCTCAAACACAA
Organism: Lujinxingia vulgaris; assembly: GCF_007997005.1. GTDB lineage: Bacteria > Myxococcota_A > Bradymonadia > Bradymonadales > Bradymonadaceae > Lujinxingia. The sequence continues at coordinate 19,928 of NZ_VOSL01000148.1, forward strand.
CTATGTTGCGGGGGGATTTCGCACAGAGGGGGGCGCGCGAGAGCGTGCCGGAGGGAAAAACGCCCGCGCCTCAGGACGAGACGCGGGCGCAAAAAGCATCCTACTTCAGCGAGAGAGCTCGCTGATCTTGATCAGGTTGTGCTGACGCGCCACATCCAGAAGCTTCGGCAGGGTGAAGGTGCCCAGCTTGCGGGCGTAGTCTTCGTTGCCGCCTTTGAAGCGCGCCTTGGTGATGGCGTCGACCAGCTCGGCCTTGGAGCCGAACTTGCTGCTGACAAGCTGGTGGGCGTTCCAGAGACGAAGCAGCTTGGTGTTGCTCATGGTCTTGACGCCATGCTCAAACGCCTGGGCATCTTCGTCGTCTTCGGGGCGGTCGAGCACGCCGAGCACTTTTTCGGCGAGCGCCGCTTTGGAGCCGAACTCATCTTTGACAATCTGCAGCGGGGTTTTCTTGGCCATAACAGGTCTCCCTTTTGAAAGTACGGCGCCGCCCTGAGCCTTCGCCCCCGGGCTGGGAGCAGCCATGGGGGGCGACGCTGCTATGGCAGCCACCGCGGGCGCGTCCCTCCGAGTCTTCGGAACACAGGCGCACCGATCGTTTGTTGAGCGCCACGGCACACCGTGGCAAGGTCACTTCGCGAAAGGTTGCCTGAATATTCAGGGCCGCTCACGCGAGCCCCCTCCTAACAGAGAGTCCCCATGCGCGCAAGCTCCACGCGACGACGACATCCTTCTGGTTCCCGCTTCACCCTGCCCTCGCTTGCCCTCGCGCTCCTGATGGGGCTTACGGCCTGCGACAGCTCCCCGGAGAGCGCTCCTGAGAGCGGCTCCCCCGCCCAGGAGGCCCCCGCCGAGCAGGCTCAAGAGCGCCCCGCCCCGACCACCGAGGTTATCCGTGGCGAGGGCGTCACGCTGACTTTGGGCGAGGTGGAGAAGGCTGTGGATCGCCTGCGCATCTTCGCCCCCCGAAACGAAGACGGCTCCTTTGCCGAGCCCGACGAGCGCTGGTTTCGCACCCCCCAGGCCCAGTCCAGCCTGGTCAACAACCTGCTGCATTTTGAAGTGATGCGCCTGGCCGCCGAAGAGTGGGAGTTGAGCATCACCCCCGAAGACCGCATCAAACTGGTGCGCGAGCAGGAGCAGCTCACCCCCTTTCTTCCCCTCTTTGAAGAGGGCGAGCAGAGCGCCGCGCTGCGCCACCACCTCAACGAGGCCGGCTTAAGCGAAGACGACGTGCGCCACCTCGTCGACGACATGGTCTACGCCGAGAAGGTCCATCAGCAGCTGGTGGAGCGCTTCGACGACGAGGCCCTCTGGGCCATCTATGAGGCCGCCAACGACACCGCCACCCTGGTCGTGGTGCGCGGCACCAACACCCCCACCAGCCGCGAGATCGACGAGGCCGTGGTGGCAATGGCCGACGAGATCGAAGCGTATTACCGCGACAATCCCCAGCGTTATATGCGCCCGGAGACCGCTCGCCTGACCGTGCTTCGCCCCCAGGGCGGCGACAAACCCGAGGCGGTGCGCGAGGCCGCCCGCCGCCTGGAAGCCGGCGAAGACGCCGAGGCCATCGCCGCCGGCCTCGGCCTGGAGCTGCGCCCGGAAGCCTTTTTGATCAAACCCGAGAACCCGGCGATCTTCGAAGACGACGCCAGGGACATCGGCTTTGAGATGAGCGGCCCGCGCGGCCAGTACGCCTACAAGGTGCTCGAGCGCATGGCCCCCGAACCTCTGGAGTTGACCCGACCGCTCAAGCGCGAGATCGCCTCGCACCTGATGCGCACCCGCGGCGTCGTCGACTCGGCGCGCCGCCGCCTGGAGCCCGCCCTGGGCATCATGGAGCGCTTCCCCACCGGCGAGGCGTTGAGCGACGCCCAGATCGAGGCGATGATCGCCGAGCTTGAGAACGCCGGGTTTGAGGCGGTGCGATCCGAGCCCTTCTCCCTCCAGGGCCAGGGCATTGTGCCGGGTGTCGGCCTGGCCGAAGAAGTCGTGGAGGCCACCGCCGCCCTCTCCCTCAACGATCCCACGGTCGATGCGCCGGTCAAATCCCGCGACGACGTCTACGTCTTCCGCATGGTCGATCGCAGCCGCGCCGATCGCGCCGACTTCGAGGCCGAACGCGAGACCTTCCGCGAGCAATTCATGGCGCGCAACGCGCGGCGTTTCACCCAGGAGTTCGTGCACAAGACCCGCGACGAGCGCAACATCACCCTCAACCTGGAGCCAGTGCGCCAGCGCTACCCCCTGATGAGCAAAGACGAGCAGGCGGCGTTTATGGCCGAACAAAACGCCGCCTCCCCGGCGGCTCCCGCACCTCAAGCCGAACCCGCAGCTCAGGCCGGGGGCGACACCGCTCAGCCCTCACCCACCTCCGAGAGGTAAGCCCCGCCGAGCTCCGGCTGCGGATCCTCCCAGGGATACTCCGGGTAAAACACCCGCTCCAGGGTCAGCCCGCAGGCCGGCGCCGTCTGGCCGGCCCGCCAGCGCTCACCGGTCTCAAAGACCTCATCGAGCTGCTCCAGCGCCATGCGCCCGGTGCCGATGTCGACCAGCGTGCCCACCATGATGCGCACCATATGCTTGAGAAAAGCCGTGCCCTCGACCTCCACCTCCAGCATCGAGGGACCGGCCTCAATCACCTCCACGCGGCGCATCGTTCGCACCGTCGTCGGGCTGTCGCAGCCCGCCGTACGAAAGCCCCCGAAGTCGTGGGTGCCCACCATCCGCGCCGCCGCCTGACGCATCCGCTCCAGGTCCAGCCGGCCCCCCATCTGCCAGACCCGATCGCCTAAAAAGGGATGATCAAAGCGGTGGTTCCAGATCCGGTAGCGGTAGATCTTGCCGCGGGCGGAGTGCCGCGCATGAAACCCCTCGGCGGCAAGCTCGGCGCGGGTCACGCAGATGTCGGAATCGGTCAGCGCGTTGAGCGCGCGCACAAAATCCCACAGCCGCCTGGGGCTATCGTGGTCAAAATGCGCCACCTGCCCCAGGGCGTGCACCCCGGAGTCGGTGCGGCTTGCGCCCTGCACCTTCACCGGCGCGTCGGTGGCCAGCACCGTCTTCACCGCCCGGGTCAGCTCCCCCTCCACCGTGCGGTCTTCGGGCTGGATCTGCCAGCCGTGGTACGCCGTCCCCCGATACGCGATATGCAGCCTGATTCGCACCATCGGGCGCTCCTGCCGCTGAGCTTAAGCGCCCTTTAAAGGGCGCCCTGACACTCAGTACTCAAACGCCAGCCCGAACGCGAAGTGACGCGCGCTCAGGTCGATGCCCTCGCCGCCGAAGTTGTCGACGTTGGCCCAGGTGTATTCGGCAAACAGGTAGGAGTTGTTGATGCCCCAGGTCATATCAAAGGCCGCCGCGCTGCCCTCGTCGATGAAGTCCAGGTGGAAGTTCAGCCCGGCGGTCACGTGCCAGCCGAACTTACCCCCCGAGGCGCGTTGCGCGTCGGTGCCCGCGGTCTCGCCATCGGCCCCGACCACGCGCCAGAGGTGGTAGTCGAGCCCGGCCTTGATCTTGGGCACCAGCGGGATGCGGTGGTTCAACGCGCTGTAGTCGTAGCGGTACACCAGCCCGGCGCGAAGCGGAATCACCCGGAAACGCGCCTCGTCGCTCAGGTCCACTTCCGCGCCGTCGGGCAAGCGCAGACGCCCGCTCACCGAGCCATACCCGGCGTTAAACGCCAGGCCCAGCTTGCCAAACCCGTCCCAGAGGTGGTGGTCGTACTGCACCTCCCCCAGAAACATCGAGTCTCCCCCGAAGAACGCCTCAAAGGGGCCGCCGCCCCCCTCGCCGAACTCCTGGTCGACCATCGGGCGGTACGCGCCGCCCTTAAACTCAAAAAAACCATTGGCCGGCGACTGCGCGCTGGCCGAGGCCGCCCACAGCGTGGCGGCCATCATCACAACACTGGCACTGACGAGCGGGCCGGCAGCGCGGCGAGCTCGGTTGGGGAGGTTCATCAGCGAGTCCTTGAAATTCTTCAACATATCAGGGTGTGAGTCGTACGATTCGTGATCTTCAGGCGGACTGTCGCCGGCCCGACAAAGGGGCCCTACGGCGCGAAACGACGTCGGCCTACGCCCAGCACCATCATCGCCACAAGGAGCGTCCACAGGCTCGTCGAGCTGTCGCCGGTGCTGGCGCACCCGTAGCCGCCGGTCTCCGCACCGCCGGCGTCGACGTAGTAGTCCCAGAAGTCGTCGGTCTCGATCACCTCAACTTCAATGTCGTTGGAGAGCAGGCTGTAGTTGCCCGCTTCATCCCGCGCCGCCACGGCCACATAAACAACCGTCCCCTCTTCGAGATCCACGGCGACCTCCCCCTCGCCCGTGTCCGGGTTGACGGTGAACGCAATCCCGTCGCCATTGGAAGGCACCTCGGCGAGTTGCTCCTCGTCAAAGGGCTCCGCGCTCACGACGGCGTAGTAGCTGAGATCCTCTTCGTCATCCTCGGAGAGCTCCAGGGTAAGACGCATCGTCGTGGCCGTCGCGAAGGGCTCGCTATCCAGCGCCGGAGCCTCCGGGCGGATCAGGTCCATGATGACGCGCCCCTCGGTATAATCGGACTCCGCCTCCACGGTGGTGGTATTGGGCAGGATATGCAGCTGCACAAAATGCTCCATATCGGTGCCTTCGGTCTCGCAGAGCTCCGCGTTGCTGAACCCCAGAAGATCGCTCAGCGCCACCTCCACCGACGCGACGCCCTCGCTCAGGGTCAGCGCATCCTCACCGAGCGTCTGGCAGTCGGGGGCCTCCTCTTCACGACAGTCGACCGCGTCGTTCGACCCCCGCGACAGCTCGTAGATGTAGGGCCCTTCAAAGAACTGCTCGGCATCCCCCTGAACCGGATCGTCGTTGGCGTAGTCGGTCGTAAACGAGAACTTCACCTGCGCGTCGTTGCCGAGCTGCCTGCGGCACACATCGATGCCCGCCGTGATCGTGGCGCCGTTGTCGGAGATGAGCGCCTCACCCAGCGTGGCGGCCTGCGTATTCTGCACATACTGAGACTGACGCGGATCGCGCGCCTCCGCCTCGCCAGTAGGCACCACCCCCAACGCGGTGGCTCCCAGCAGCGCCAGGGCCCATTTCTTCGAATTCATCATGCTCGAGTCTCCATCCACCATCGAAACGTAGTTAGCTCGCCCGCGCCCTACTGCGCGATGAGCGCCTCGGCGATTTGCACGGCGTTGAGCGCCGCGCCCTTTCGCAAATTGTCAGCCACCACCCAGAAGTGCAGCGTGTTGGGGCGGTCGCGGTCCTGGCGAAGTCGGCCCACCCAGCAGGGGTCGGTTCCGGCGGCCTTGCGGGCCAGCGGGTACGCGCTCTTCGAGGGCTCGTCGAGCACCGAAACGCCCGCAGCTTCTCTCAAAAGCTCGCGAACCTCCTCTACGCCCAACGCCCGCTCCAGATCGACCATCACCGACTCTCCGTGACCACGCACCACCGGCACGCGCACACAGGTCGCGGCGATCTCCACGCCCTCAAGCCCCATGATTTTGCGTGTCTCACGCATCATCTTTTCTTCTTCGCGGGTAAAGCCGTCATCCATAAACACGTCGATCTGCGGCAGTGCCTCAAACGCCAGTGGATGCGCAAACGTCGCCGGCTCCGATTCTTGTTCCCCGCCAAGGTAAGCCCGCGCCCCGGCCAGGAGCTCATCGACCCCTTTTTGACCCGCGCCCGAGGCCGACTGGTAGGTGCTCACGACCACACGTTTAAGGCCCGCGGCCCGGTGCAGAGGTTCCAGCACACACACCAGCTGAATCGTCGAGCAGTTGGGGTTGGCGATGATGCCCTTATGCTGCGCGATCGCTTCGGGGTTGACCTCCGGCACCACGAGCGGCACGTCCGGGTCCATGCGAAAGGCGCTGGTGTTGTCGATGACCACCGCTCCCGCCTCGACCGCCCGCGGCGCAAAGGCCTTGCTCACCGCGCCGCCGGCCGAGCTGAGCACGATGTCCACGCCCTCAAAGCTGGCTTTTTCCAGATCTTCGATCACGACCGTCTGGCCCATCGCATGGACCGTCGCCCCGGCCGAGCGCGACGAGGCCATCAGGCGCAAGCTGCCGAGCGGAAAGTTCCGCTCTTCTAAGATCGCCAGCATCTCGCGGCCCACCGCGCCGGTCGCCCCCACCAGGGCCACGTTTGGTTTTTTCATCGTCGATTGCGCCATGGCGTGTCGCTCGTCGTTCAAAAGTCGTCGTTAGAAAAGGCTCTTCTGCGGGGCTCGTTTTTCCTCCCGATCGCAGCGCGCAACCTCGACGAAAACGCGCGCCCGGGCGGCCCGGCCGCAGAAAGGCCGCCACCCTACAGAAGGCCCTCTCACACGGCAACCGGCGCGGGCAGACGGCCCCGGCGACCTCTCTAACCCCGATGCTGTGGCCCCCTTGTAGCAGGGCTTCTTTGGCTCTATAAACGGCGCCCGACGCGCGCCTCGCCATCGTATCCGGGTCGTTTTCGCCGCGCGCGCACCCTTTTTGATGTCCTCGCCAGTCTGAGAAATTGAACCTCCCAACTTTGTCACGAGCGACCATGAGCGCAGCGACTTTTCAGGATCTCATCCTCACCCTTCAAAACTTCTGGGCCGAGCAGGGCTGCATCGTCGCCCAGCCCTGGGACGTGGAGAAGGGCGCCGGTACCTACAACGCCCACACCTTCCTGCGCGCCTTAGGCCCCGAGCCCTGGAAGGTGGCCTATGTGGAGCCCTGCCGCCGCCCCACCGACGGTCGCTACGGCGAAAACCCCAACCGCCTGGGCAGCTACTTTCAGTTTCAGGTCTTGCTCAAACCGGGCCCCGACAACGTGCTCGATCTCTATTTCGACAGCCTGCGCGCCATCGGCGTCGACCCGCTCGATCACGACCTGCGCCTTGTCGAAGACGACTGGGAGCAGCCCACCCTCGGCGCCTGGGGCTTAGGCTGGGAGGTCTGGATCGACGGCATGGAAGCCACCCAGTTCACCTACTTTCAGCAGGTCGGCGGCATTGAGCTCAGCCCCATCCCCGCGGAGATCACCTACGGCCTGGAGCGCATCGCCATGTTTTTGCAGGGCGTCGACAGCGTCTACGATCTGAAGTGGACCGAGGACGTCAGCTACGGCCAGATCCGCCACCAGGAAGAGGTCGAGTTCAGCCACTTCAATTTTGAAGAGGCCGACACCGAGCTGCATTTCCGCTGGTTCGATGAGTTCGAGGCCCAGGCCAAATCGCTCATCGAGAAGGCGCTCGTGCAGCCGGCCTACGACTACATCATGAAGGCCAGCCACACCTTCAATGTGCTCGATGCCCGCGGCGCCATCAGCGTCACCGAGCGCCAGAAGTACATCGGCCGCATCCGCAACCTGGCCCGCGGCATCGCCCGCGCCCACCTCGACAAGCGCGAGGCCCTCGGCTTCCCGCTCTTAAAGGGCTGACTTCTGCGCCCCGTGTCGACCGCCTCGCTTTAAAGAGCCCAGTGGCGGCCTCGCCAGACTTATTGAAAAACGCTTCAGACCCCGGTGTGACGCTATGGAATGTATCTTTGAAATCGGCTGCGAAGAGCTGCCCGCCCGCTTTGTCCCGGCCGCCCTCGACCAGCTGCGCGACTTTTTCGTTGAGGCCGCCGCCGACGCCCGCCTCTCCCACGGGGCCATCCGCACCATGGGCACCCCGCGCCGCCTTACGCTCCTGATCGACGAGCTGGCCGACGCTCAAGAAGACTTAAGCGAGGAGCGCACCGGCCCCCCTCTTAAAGCCGCCTACCGCGACGGCCAGCCCACCAAAGCCGCCGAAGGCTTTGCCCGCGGCCAGGGCGTCGCGCTCGAAGACCTCTACACCGTCGAGACCGACAAGGGCGAATACATCGCCGCAAAGGTCTTTGAGAAAGGCAAACCCGCCAGCGAGATTTTGCCGAGCCTTCTCGAAGGAATTCTGGCGAAGTTAAACTTCCCCAAATCCATGCGCTGGGCCGATCTTTCGATGAGCTTCGCGCGCCCGGTGCGCTGGATCGTGGCCGTCGCCGGCGGCGAGCTCGTGAAGATGAGCTTTGCCGGCGTGGAGAGCCAGACGGCGACCTACGGTCATCGTTTTGTGGCCCCCGGCCCCATCGAAGTCAGCTCGATTTCGGGCTACCTCGACGACCTGCGCGCAGCAGACGTCGAGCCCGACCCGGCCGCCCGCAAAGCCACCATTGAGGTCGCGCTCAAAGAGCACGCCGAGGCGATCGGCGCCCGCGTCATCGACGACCCCGAGCTCGTCGAGGAGGTCACCTACCTCGTCGAAAAACCCTTCGCCGTCACCCTGCCCTTCAGCGAAGCCTACCTGGAGCTCCCGCCCGAGGTGCTCATCAGCTCGATGCGCTCCCACCAGCGCTACTTCGCGCTGGAAAACCCCGACGGCTCGGGCCTGATGGCCGCCTGCGTCATCATCTACAACACCCCCGTGCGCGACCCCGAGCTCGTCGCCAGGGGCAACCTGCGCGTCCTCAAGGCTCGCCTCGACGACGCCCGCTTCTTCTGGGATCGCGACCTCAAGACACCCCTGGCCGAACGCGTCGCCGAGCTTGAGCGCGTGGTCTGGCTTGCCAAAATCGGCACCATGAAAGAGCGCACCGAACGCATCGGCGAGCTCGCTGGACGTGTCGGCAAAACCCTGGGACTGGAGGGCCAGGCCCTTCAAGACGCCGAGCGCGCAGGTCTGCTCTCCAAGGCCGATCTCGTCACCCAGCTCGTCTTTGAGTTCACCGACCTCCAGGGCGTGATGGGCCGCGCCTACGCCCTTAAATCCGGCGAAAACGAGGCCGTCGCGCAGGCCATCTACGACCAGTACCTGCCCAAGGGCGCCGACGAAGAACTCCCCGGCTCCGAGGTGGGCGCATCCGTCGCCATCGCCGAAAAACTCGACGCCATCGTCGGCTGCTTCGGCATCAACCTTGTGCCCTCCTCCAACGCCGACCCCTACGGCCTGCGCCGCGCCGCGCTGGGCGTCATCCGCATCCTCGACGCCGCCGGATACAACGTCACCCTCGACCGGCTCATCGACCAGGCCATCGCCACCTACCAGACCAAAAACCCCGGCGTGCTCACCCGCGACAACGATGAGCTGGCCGCCGAGGTCAAAGACTTCCTCGTGACGCGTCTGCGCTACCTCCTGCTCGACGCCGCCCCCACCGACGTCGTCGACGCTGTGCTCGCCGCCGGCGTCACCGACATCCCCTCGGTGCGCGGCCGCGTCAAAGCCCTGGCCGGCCTGCGCGACCAGGCCGACTTCGAGCCCCTGGCCATCGGCTTCAAACGCGTCGTCAATATTCTGGCCAAGCAGGCCTCCGAACTCAGCGACGCCCCGCAGGTCAACCCCGAGCTCCTGCAAGAAGACGCCGAAAAAGCCCTCTTCGACGCCTTCACCTCCACCCGCACCGAGGTCGACGCCGCGCTCGCCAGGAGCGACTGGCAAAAAGCCTGCGCCGAGCTCATCGGCCTCAAAGCCCCCGTCGACGCCTTCTTCGACGATGTGATGGTCATGACCGACGACACCGCCCTGCGCCAGAACCGGCTCGCCCTCTTGAGCGGCCTGCGCGACCTCTTCTTCGGCGTCGCCGATATCTCGAAGATTCAGGCCTGAGTTTTAGCCGGGGACGAAGGCTCGCACCTTCTCCCTGAGCCCTGATCAAAAAACCGGCTGGCCGCGATGGCCGGCCGGTTTTTTTATTCAGGACAACGACTCGGGACACCGAGTTGGTGTTTTACTCAGGTAAATCCACAGCTCAGACCCCTGAGTTGCCGTTTTACCCAGGTAAATCCACAGCTAAGCAGGCTGAGTTGGCGTTTTACTCAGGTAAATCCGCAGCTAAGCAGGCTGAGTTGGCGTTTTACTCAGGTAAATCCACAGCTAAGCAGGCTGAGTTGCCGTTCTACTCAGGTAAATCCGCAGCTAAGCAGGCTGAGTTGGCGTTTTACTCAGGTAGATCCGCAGCTCAGACCCCTTACGTCCCCTTCTATCGTTAACAAAGCGGCGACTCAGGCTCAGGGCAATCGCAAAGGGGGTTCCCACCACCTGCCACCGTAGGGGGACCCCTTGTGGGTCCCCGCCCTGGGAGTTCCGGAGGGGCACAAGACCCCTCCCTACGGATTGGGTGGGTTCTCCACAAAAAAACCTGGTGGGACTTTGCGATTGTTCTGGGCTCAAACCACTTAGCTTTCGGGCCAGGGTCGCGGGTCATGGCCAAAGGCCGCCACATAAAGCCCTTTGAGCTCGTCGTCGCTCAGATGCCGACACCAGCGCAGCTTCAGATCGCCAAGCTCCAGCGGGCCCAGACGAACGCGCCGCAGCTTGCGGATCTGCAGGCCGCTGCGATCGCAGAGCTTACGCACCTGGCGGTGGCGCCCCTCGGTGATGGCGATCTCGATCCACGTGCAACTGGAGCGCTCCGCCACCCACCCGGTGCGCGCCGGTGCCGTGAACTTGCCCGGCTCGTACTCCAGGGGCTCCTGCAAGGCCGCTAAAACCGGATCGTCCGGCCCGAGCTTCGCCTTCACTTTGACGTGGTAGACCTTCTCGATCGGTGAAAGATCCGAGGCGTCCCCCGCCATCGAGGTCGGCCCGACGTAGTCCTTGTTGAGCAGGGCCTGGGAGAGCTTGCCGTCGTCGGTGAAGAGCAAAAGCCCCTCGGTGTTGAAGTCGAGGCGCCCCACATGCGGCAGAGGCTCAAAATGCTTCGGCACGTGGTCGTAGACCGTCGGGCGATCCTCAAAATCCACCCGGGCGGTGATGCAGCCGGGGGGTTTGTTCATGATGAATGCGGACATGGAATAGGGGGCTTGAGCTTAGAAGGTGTGAGTAAGTCGAAGCCGGACGCTCAACCGAGCCCCCGCTTCTTCTTCAGGCATTTATGGGACATCGTTCGCCCCTCGTCGATGTCGCGCTCTCCACGCTCCACCAACGACCGGACGTGATGAACATACTGCAAATAGGACAGAACCTCCTGCTTCATTTCACCCCAGGTCAGGTCATCGGGAAGCTCGCGAATAAACGCGATCAGCTCATGTTTTGCGCTCGCCATCAGCGTTCTCCTGCACCATTTCAGGCTTGTGGTGAAGCCTGTCATCACGTGTGACCTCCCTACCCGCCCCCCCTGTTCAACATCAATTGAGATTCACAAATCGCCCCCGCACCCGCTGCGTATTAGGCGCATCGCCCTGGCCCCAGAGCACCACGTAGACCGAGCCCGCCACGTGGTCGATGCTGACGCCGTAGGGCATGCGCGCCTGGTCGCCGGTGTGCAGGTCGAGGCGGCCGGCCTGGGAGGTGAAGTCGCCCGACGCGTTGGCGAGGAAGCGGCGGGCATGCACGTTGAGCGCGGTGCCGTTTGAAGCACATATGCTCCCTCACTACACTCCCACGCTCCTGCGCTCGCCGACCGCTCACTTGAGAGTTGCTCATGCCCAAACATCGCCTATTGATATCGTACGCGTTCGTGATCCTGGCGATCACCGTCGTAAGTGTTGGCGGCAGTCAAGAAGCTGGCGCCATGGAGCCCCCGTATTGCCCCTTTGACATTCTGGGAGGAACGACGCTCGGCGAAGGAGTCATGGCTGACGAGGGAGAACCGCTGACGCTCTATGTTCACGGCTACCCCGATGAGCTATGGCAAGCGGATCCAGAAAACTACCCTGACACCCTGATCGCCACGCATGCGACAGGCGAGCGCACGGTCTCGCTGTCGCGCATAAGCGCGCTGCCTCTCGATAATCAGGAAGGGATCGCAACCTACGGCGCTGACGAAGGCTTGCTCGACACCGGTCGATGGGATCTGAGTTATGAGGACGAACCTGTCGGCCAGTTCAACGCCTACCCTCCTCCAATAGACCGTCTTGTTCTGCCGTTCTCTACGCCGCAGGCCTACGTTCAAGACAGCGAATCCGCCCGCGACTACCTCGATCGCAACCAGCGAGCCCGCGCCACCTTGCAGGTCATACTTCCGGTGCCCGGAGAGTGGAAGGCCTGGCACGCAGATCTCCATGACGGTGCCCTGGTCGCAGTTCGGCTCGGAGTGGATGCCCCACCCTCGACATCTGTCGATTACACCACCAACACGGGATTCACATTAACTTCAAGCGGTGAAATTGAGGTCTTTTCGCCTGAACTGAGTTGTTGGCCGGGCCGAAACGCTAATTGGATCGACGGAGGCACGCTTCATGGCCTTATATGGCCGGTAGGCACCGATCCCGAAGCCGTCTCGGTACGTTTTGAGCTCGATCTGGCCGAGCTTCAGCGCGACTTCGACGCAATCTATGGAGATGATTTCGCTGATACGGGTGGTGGGGGCAATGACGCGGGCAACCGCGAGGATGACGCGAGCGAGAGCATCAATCGGCCCACGGGGCAGTCCAGAGGTTGCGGCAGCACGGGAAACGCCACGCCTGAGCACCTTGCGTTGAGTCTGCTCATGCTTCTGGGCACGATGTGTGTCGTAAAACGACGCTCCACATCTAAGTAGAATGCGCAGAAATACAGAAGGTTGTGCGCCGTGAGCACTTGCTCTCGCTTACCGCTCGACGATCGGGCTGGCGCCTCACCCGCAACGCCCCCCTGTTCAACATCAATTGAGATTCACAAAACGCCCCTGCACCCGCTGCGTATTAGGCGCATCGCCCTGGCCCCACAGCACCACGTAGACCGAGCCCGCCACGTGGTCGATGCTGACACCGTAGGGCATGCGCGCCTGGTCGCCGGTGTGCAGGTCGAGGCGGCCGGTCTGGGAGATGAAGTCGCCCGACGCGTTGGCGAGGAAGCGGCGGGCATGCACGTTGAGCGCGGTGCCGCTGGACTGGCGGGTGATCCAGGCCACCGCGCCGCCGGTGGGGCTTGCGGCCACGTCACCCAGGAGCGCCTCGCGGTTGCTGACGGCGCTGGAGGCGTAGTCGCTGCCCGCGCTCATGCGTGAGCCGTCTTTGACGATGATGTCGTTGCCAAAGCCCACGCCACCGCTGAACGCCAGCCAGTGGCGGCCGTTGTTCTGGGCTTTGGAGAGGCGACCACCGCGGTTCAGGTCGATGGTGGGGTGGGCGACGATGGCCTGCGCGGGCGTGGCTTTGGTTTCGCCCGCCAGGATCTGGCCGTGGTAGACGCGCGGGGTGTCAAAGCCGCCGCCCACAAAGCTCATGGTGATCAGGCGGCTCTCGTTGGCGGCCACGCTCGGCTCGGTCTGGTCGCCGTAGGTGTCGACGGCATAGGGGAAGAACCCGTCGAGCAGGCGATTTCCGTTGGCGTCAAAGCGCTGCAAGACCAGCCGGGCGCCCTCCGAGGTGAGGGCGGAGGCGGCGAGTATGGCTTCGTTGTCGTCGAGGACGGCGACGTCGGGCTGCCAGATGGTGTTGATCGCATCGCCGGAGCTCAGCACGGGCGTCACCTCGAACGACTCCACCTGGCGCGGGGTGCCATCCAGATCAAAAGCGCGAGCGCGAACGGTGCCCTCGAGGTCATCTTCGCTCCAGACCACAAAAAGCGTCGTCTCACTGAGGGCCAACGAAGGTTGAAGGCTACGAACCTCTGGCGAGGTAGAGACCTCAAAGGGCTCGACCAGAAGCTCAGCGTCGCAGCCCATTTTTGCGGCGTACACCCGCTCCGGTGTGCCGGACTCACCGGGGCGCTGCACGTAGGTCACCCACACGCCCTCCCCATCGAAGGCGGCGCGCGCCTGAAGCTGTGCCTGGCCGACCAGCGGCAGGGTCCAGGTGGAGGCGGTGTCCAGAATATCGGCGCAGGTCAGCTCGGGCTCGACGTCGGTGTCAGGCTCGGTGTCGGTGTCGGCATCGGGCTCATCGTCGGCGTCCGGAACATCGCCGGCGTCGTCCAGGCCCGCGTCCTCGCCAGCGTCCGGGAGGTTGCCGGCGTCGGGCGCATCTCCCGTATCGGGGCGCGTGTCGACGCGGATGTCGTCGTCACCGCCCGAGCCGCCAAAGATGCCACCGTCGGCGCAGCCCACCACGCACGTCATCACACAAAGCGCCAGCGCGGCGCGCCCAACCTTCCAGCTCGTCTTCATCGCTACACCCTTCTCGCAAGACCCACACAACCCAGGCCACGCGCGCGCCGCGATCGCAAACGATCGCTCCCCTCCCGGGCCACAGGTCCTGTGGGGAGGTGAGTTCGACGTTGGGAGCTGGCGTTGACGCCGCGTTCGTCGGCGGCATCACCATCAGCTCAAAGCGTCGTGCCGACCCTGGGTCGGCGAAGCGTGCGTGGCATTAACCGGAAGGTTAACTACCAAAGCTGGGAGGTGGGGGGCAAGTCGGGGCCTACACGCGGGCGACGCTGTGGCACGCCAGGCAGGGCGAGGAGGCTTCAACTTCAGTCCATCTCCCCCACCAGGCGCCTGAGCTCCCCGCTCAGATACCCGGGCATCTTCGCCTCAAAGATCTCGGCCAGACATCGGTAGTACCAGATCGACTGCTCTTTGCTGGCCGAAAAACGCTCCCAGAGCGCGTCGCCCACCGCCTGCAAGTCACGCACGATCGACGCGGCGTTATGCACCTTATCGGCCAGGGACACGAGCAGGATTGGCGAGTCGTCGGGGAGCTCGCGAAGGTGGGCGAGGTAGGCTTCTTTGCGGGGCTGCCACGGGGGCTTGGGGTCTTCGTAGGCGTCGGTGCAGCCCTCCACGATAAAGAGCACCTCGGGTCCGAAGCGCTCTAAAATCTGCGCGGCGATGTCGGGGATCTCACCGACGCAGTCTTCGATGGCGTCGTGCAAAAGCGCGCCGATGACCTGGTCTTCGCTGCCGCCGTTGCTGCCGACAAGCGCGGCCACGGCCATCAGGTGGTTGATGTAAGGGGTCTTTTTGCCCTTGCGGGTCTGCGCGCGGTGCCAGCGGCTCGCGCAGCTCAGAGCTTCGTCGAAGCGCTCGGAGTAGCCGCGCTCGGGGGTGTTATCGACCTGTGTCATGGACGTCCTCCCTGGGGTGGTGTTGCGTTATGTTGCGCAACGGTCGCCCCGGGGAGGTTTTGTGTCAAGACACCACCGCATCGACGCATCGCCCGCGTCACGTCGCCCCGGCTACTTCGCCAGCAAACTCAACACCAACACATGCGCAAACCCATCGTAAATGCCCGGGTAGGCGTCGGCGCCGGCGGCGTTCTGGCTCAGGATCACGTAGTTGTAGGCGAGGTTGACCTGGAGGTGGTCGTCGACATCGTAGGCAACGCCGAGGGAGGCGATGTAGCGGTCGGTGTCGGGCTGGGCGGGGCTGATGGCCTCGGCAGGGGCCGGCGATGGGTCGATGGCGAAGCCCGAGCGCATCACCAGCCCGCCCTGTGGGGAGGCGTATTCGACGCCGACGCGCATCCCGAAGGTATCGCGCCAGCCGCGGGCCTCATTGATGTCGTCGACCTGCTCGTCTTCGAAGTCGACCTCAAAATGCTCGTTGGCGCTCCAGCGGTTGTACTCCACATCCAGGCTGACGATGGCGTCGGCCCCGAGCTCCCAGGCGCCGCCGAGCACGATGCGGTCCGGCAGCACGATGGTGGTGGTGAAGGCGGTGTCGCGGGCCTGCTCGGAGAGCTCCGGCGGCACATCGCTAAAGTCGGCGATGCCCGAAAAATTCAGGCGTACGGTGGAGCGCCAGCTCAGGCCGAAACTTAAGCGACGGGTGGGCGCCACCCACACGCCCGCCTGCGCTCCCAGGCCCCAGGCGTTGGCCGAGAGCTGCACACGGGCCTCTTCACCGCTGCGGGCCACGTCGATCTGGCGCTCAAGGCCGATGCTGCCCAGCAGCACGCGCGGCCCCGCCCCAAACGCCAGCCAGCGCGTAGGCCGGATCGCCAGCGAAGGCGCCGCCTCAAAGGCCCGCAGACTCACCGCCTGCGCCTCAAAGCGCCCCTCCCAGTTCTCGGGCCAGCGCAGGCTGCTCCCGTAAGGCACGCCCACGCTCAACCCCAGGCCCACCCGCTCCCCGGGCCGCCAGCTGGCGTGCAGGTGCGGCACAAACGCCAGATCGTTCTCGGCGCGGGTGCGCTCCCCGCTCTCCGGATCCACGTGAAAGAGGGTCGGAAAGATCGCCCCCGTGCCCACCATCGCGCCCCACCCGGGACGCAACGCCAGCCCGGCCGGATTGTAATAGCCGGCCTCCGGCGAGTCCGGCCTCGCTGTCATCGCGCCGGCGACGCCTGCCGAGGCCGCACCCTGGGTGCCCTGCGCATAGCCGCCGGCCAGCGCCGGCGCGCCCCACAGGCACATCACCCCCAACGCCGCCACGCTCAGCGCCTTCGCTGCCGCACATCTCTCAGCTGCTGCCCTCATCCCCGCTCCCATCCTGTTGTCATCACCACGCCACCAGCCAGTCACACTCACCTCTGATTGAAAAATTCGACCATGTCTTCGCGCGCGGTGCGCGAGCCGTAGGCCAGCGGGTTGGGATTGAACAAAAACCCGTGGTCGGTCAGCCCGGGCTCGTACTCCGTGATCGCCACCCCCATGCGCTCCGAGAGCGCCCGGGTGCCCTCATTCGGCACCACCCGGTCGCCCGACGCCATCTGAATCAGCACTCGCCGCGTCGGATGCCCGGGCAAAGGTTGCAGAAGCGTGTGCTGCACGAGGTTCAAGGGGTCGACCGGGTCCAGAATCCAGCGCAGGGCCTGCACAAACTCAACGTAGGCGTCGCTCCCATGCTCGATGCCGCGCGCGTGCAACGCATGCTCAAAGGCCGTCTCAAACGACACCGAGTGCTCAATGATGCGCACCAGATCAGCGGCGGGCACGTTGAGCACAAAATTGACGATCTCCGGCTCCACTGCCGAGAGCGACGACCCCAGGATGCCCCCGAGGCTCATGCCCAGATACACGATCTCATCGCCCACCCAGAGCCCGGTGGTGTCCACGATAGCCTGCTCCATGTCATCGCTCTGCAAGACGCGCACGGCCTGCTGCAGGTCGAGCACCGCCTGGGCAAAGTGGTCGCGGGTGCCAAAAAGACGCTCCATATCGATGAACACCGTGCCGCTCGTGCTCGGATACGACAACAACTCATCGAACTGGTTGCCCAGGCTCAAAAGCCAGGGCACCTCCACCCGGTTGATGCGCCCGCGGCTGCCATCGGCATAAAGACACCGGCCGAGCGCGTCGCAGGTGGCGTTTCCCTCGCAGTTCTGGTCGGTGAGACACACCGCACGCTCCCCGTGGTAGGGCAGATCCAGCGCGAAGGCCGCGTAGCCGGCGGCGGCCAGAGGCTCGGCGATCAAGTACAGCAGCTCGCGGCTGGTCATCAGCCCGTGCCCAAAGAGCACCACCGGCAGGGGCTCGGCCACCGAGACGTCTTTCGGCAAGGTCATCACAAAATCCACCGCCCGCTCCTCGTAGCGCCCGTCCGGGAAAAAGGCGCGCGTGGCCGGGTCGAGGTGGTCGGCCACAAACATCTGACCGCGCACCACCGCGTCGACGCTGTTGAGCAAAAGACGCGTGCCCCCGGAGGGCTCGGTGACCTCGAGGCTGATGACGGAAGTGCGCACCTCGTCGTCGTAGAGCTTTTGCCGTCTGGCGAGCAGCGTGCTGGCCGACGAGGCCGTTTTAAAGGGGACCGCCGCCGCCAGCGTGCTGCGATCGAGGCCCTCCTCGGCCTCCAGCTGGCGAAGCAGCCCGTCGACCTCGGCGCGCACAGGCTCCAGGCGCTGCGCCTCCGAGTCGGTGAGCCCCCCGAGCTCCGAGCGACCGCCCGCCACCAGCGGCGCCTCCAGCATCAGCATCGCGCCCAGGGGCTGCGGCCTGTGCGCCCGACCGTCGGCCGCCGGCACGTCACCCGCCACCACGTAGGCGTAGGTCGTCTGAGGCTCCAGCGTCAGACGCGGGCGCACCCAGAGGGTGGAGGCGTCGTCAAAACGCCCCCGCTCCAGATCGACGACCTCCTCCCAGCGCCCGCTTTCCCTTAAGCGAAAAACCCGCAGCTCGGCCCCCTGCCCCACCCCCTCCCCAAAGCTCGCGGTGCTCTCAACCCGCATCGCCCCGGAGATCGAAAACCCGTCGTAGCCGTTGAGCCCGCGCAAGATCTCGGCCCGCTCGCCAGGATCATCGGCGTCCACCGGCAGCGCCACACGCCCCGTCTCGTCGGTGAGCAGGGCGTTGGGCAGCGGCGCCCGACCCGACGCGCTGTCAAACGCGATGGCCGGCAGGCTCGTGGTGGTAAACTGCGTCATCGCCGCGATCTCCTCACGCGGGATGCCGCGCGACGCCAGCACCTCCATCGCCGGGATGTAGTCCTCCTGCAGCGCCGTAAGCTCGGCGGCCAGCGCCTCGCGCTCGGCGCGCGTCGCCCCGGGGAGCGCGTCGGGGTGTTCGGTGAGCCGCTCCTCGCTGCGCAACAAAAAGAAGGCCGCGTCGGCCACAAGCAGCTCACCGCCTGCGCCGCGCGCCCCCCCCGCGTACCCCCGAAGCCCAAGGGTGTAGCGCCGCCCCGGCTGCAGAGCTTCGCCCTCGGCCAGCTCCACGATCACCGCCTCAAGCTCCGCGTCATAACGCGGGCGCACTTGCACCGTACGCATCCCGGGCTCTTCGACCATCACCACCGCCCCCAGAAGCGAGCTCTCCTGCACCGGCCCCGAGAGCGGAAAGCGCATCGCGCTGCTCAGCGGATAGGCGTCGAGCGTGTTGAGGTAGGTGCGAAACTCCCGCTCCGCGTCCGAGAGCGCGTCGCCCACCGGCAGATTGAGCCGCCCGAGATCGTCGTCGCGCAAAAGATCGGTGGGCGTCGGGAGCTCTCCGGAGGTCGGGTTCCACAACGCCCGCACCACCCGCGGCGGCGCCTCCACCCCGGGCGTCTCCGACCCGCATCCCCAGCCGGCTCCCAGCACCAGCAGCGCTGCCAGGATCAGCGCACCCATTCCATTGCGTCGCATCATCGCCTCGTCGCGCCTGCAACCGCGCGCGAAATTCTCGATTTTTCCAATACGATCGAGTCCCGTCAGACTACCTGCCGGGCATGGCGCGCTTCAACCTCCCCGGCCCCCGGCCGGCGCCAACGTGAATCGACAAAAGCCCTGCGAAGCCCTTAAGACCCCCTTCGTCACCTCGACGCACCCCCTCCGAAGCCCTTAAGACCCACTTCGTCAACGCGACGCATACCCCCTTATGGGTAAACCTGGCCGCTCGTCACCTCGACGAAGCCCTTCCAAAGCCCTTAAGACCTCCTTCGTCACTTCCCAGAATACCCCCTTATGGGTAGTCGCGGAGCTTCGTCGCATCGACGAACACCGCCTGAAGGCCATCAGCCCCCCGTCGTCACCGCTCGCCAGGCATCGCTTCGCCAGCATGCCGGTTCCCTTGATGCTGGCGAGCGCGACCGCTACATTCGCCGCGCTGCTGAGTCGTCTTCTACCAACGCCGCCGACCCGCTCGGCGCTGCACACGGGAGCCCCCGATGGCCAAACTCTGGAAAAAACCCACCCGCACCTCGTCGTGGCGAAAGCTCTCGGTGGGCATGTGGAACCGCCCCTCCGACCCCACCGTCTACGGCCATGAGACCCACCCGGCCGACAAGATCCTCACCTACCTCGACGAGGTCAGCGAGTATTCTGGCCAGAAAGTCACGATGACGGCGTATCTGGTCAAGTCGATGGCGATCATGTTCTCGCTCTACCCCGAGCTCAACGTGATCGTGGTCGGCAACCGGGTGCTGCAGCGCGAGAACATCGACATCTTCTGTCAGGTGGCCGTGGCCGGCGGCGACGGCAAAGACGCCGATTTGAGCGGGGTGAAGATCCGCAACGCCGACCGCCTCTCGATTGTCGAGATCGCCGACTACCTGCACAGCCGCGCCACGCGCGTGCGCAAGGGGCAGGACGAGGAGATCGAGCAGACCAAGTCGATGATCGACAAGATTCCGCCGCTGCTTCTGCCGGCGGTGATGCGTCTGGTCGACGTGCTGACCTTTGCGGTGCCCGTGGATCTGGGCAAGCTGGGCATCCGCGACGATCCCTTCGGAAGCGGCATGGTCACCAACTGCGCGCCCTTTAACATCCGTCTGGGGCTTGCGCCGCTGGTGCCGGCCGCGCGCACCCCGCTGGTGCTTTTGCCCGGGGCGGTTCATAAGGCCCCGGCGGTGGTCGACGGAGAGGTGAAGGTGGCCGACGTGATGAGCGCGTCGTTTACCCTCGATCACCGCTGCTACGACGGCTACCACATCGGCAAACTTGTCACGACGATGCGCGAGTGCCTGATGGACCCGGCCTACCACCACCCGCCGGCCGAGACCTTCAAACAGGGCGGCGCGGTGGCGGGAAAGCCCGAGAGCCCGGCCACCGCGAAAAAGGCTGAAAAAGCGCCGGCCGACGCACCCAAGCGGCGCACGCCCGAATCTTCGGCGAAGACCCCGGCCTGATCTTACGCCCGGCGTCCCTTCCCAGGGCGGCGCTCACCAGGCCGGTGAGCGCCGCCCCGGCATAAAGCACGCGGCCCGCGCTGTTTGGTGGCAGGCCGCGTGTTTTGTTTCCATCACCAGGGTTTAACGTGCGCTCACCCCTCTCAACGCTTCTCCCGCTGCTGCTGGCCGCGCTTTTTGCGGCGAGTTGCTCCTCGCCAGTCGACACCACGGAAGGGCCCGACGCCTCAGGCCCGGGCGACGCCGACACGGCAGACGACGCCGGCGACACGGCTACCGTCTGTGTGCCCGGGGAGGCGCGCTGCGACGATGCGCTGACGCTCGAGGTCTGCCGCGCCGACGCCACCGGCTGGGAGACCACCGTGTGCGAGGGGGATCTTCGCTGCGACGCGGCCTCGGCCCGCTGCACCGACCAGCTCTGCGAGCCCGGCTCGTTTGACGCCTGCACCGAGGAGGGGCTGCAGCGCTTCTGCAACGCCACCGGCACCGCGTGGCGCGAGGCCGAATGCCCCGGCGGCGCCACCTGCGAGGAGGGCCGCTGCGGCCAGCCGGAGTGCCAGGCGGGCATCAACCGCTGCCTGGGTCGCGACCAGCTCGAGGTCTGCAACGAGGCCGGCGCTTACGTGCCGGGCCAGCGCTGCCCCACTGGCACGGAGTGTTTTGACGGCGCCTGCGAGGAGCTCTGCGAGATCTCCACCAAGGTCTCCAGCTACATCGGCTGCGAGTACTGGTCGGCCGACCTCGACAACTTCGAAGAGGCGTTAAGCCAGCCCCACGCCATCGTGATCACCAACCCCAACGAGGAGCTCGACGCCCGGGTGCGCCTCTTTGAGGGCGCCACCAGCCGCGAGCTCCTCAACGACAGCCAGGGCCAGCCCTTTGATGCGACCATCCCCCCGGGGGAGGCGCGCATCTTCTCGATCCCGGTAGGCTACGACCACAGCGGCACCCGCGTCTTCGACGATCACGCCATCCGCGTCACGAGCTCCATCCCGGTGGTCGCCCACCAGTTCAACCCGCTCAACAACGTCGACGTCTACTCCAACGACGGCACCCTGCTGCTCCCCACCAACTCGGTGGGGCGCGAGTACTTTGGCATGAGCTGGTACTTCCGCGGGGGCGCCACGCGCATCCGCGGCTACCTGACGATCGTCAACTCCACCAACCAGCCCAACGAGGTGCGGGTGACCCCCTCGGCGGAGGTGATCAGCGGGCCGGGGGTGCCGGCGATCCTCGCCGGCGAAGAACGCGTCTTTACGCTCGCTCCGGGTCAGTCGCTGAACCTGTCGACCTCAGGCGTGGAGCTCAGCGCCGCGCAGCAGGAAGGCTGCCTGGCCTCCCCCGACGGGCCGCCCGAGCAGACCTCCCCCTGCCCCGACCTGACCGGCACGCATATCATCGCCGAGCAACCCATCACCGTCTTTGGTGGCCACCAATGCGGCAACGTCGTGCTGGGCGTCAACCGCTGCGACCACATCGAGTCGGTGCTGCTTCCGGTGGAGGCCTGGGGCACGCGTTATGTGGGCTCCAAGTTCAGCCCGCGCGCGGTGGGCTCGCAGCCCGAGCCCGACGTCTGGCGGGTGATCGCCTCGGAGGACGGCACCCAGATCCAGACCGACCCGCCGATTGACGGCGTGCACGGCCGCACGCTTCAGGCCGGCGAATGGCGCCAGTTTGAGGCCCGCGAGCATTTTGAGCTCGGCGCCAGCAAGCCCGTGGCCCTGATGCAATACATGGTCGGCTCCAACTGGCTGGGCATCCCCCGCGAATGCGACGAGGGCATCGACTTCAACAACCCCACCGGCATCGGCGACCCGGCGATGTCGGCGGGCGTGCCCACCGACCAGTTCCGCGACAACTACATCGTGCTCACCCCTCAAAACTATGAGCGCGACTACCTCAACGTGATCGTGCCCACCGGCCAGGAGGTGCGCATCGACGGCGAACCCATCCCCGCCTCGCGCTGGGAGCTCGTGGGGAGCCGCGGCCGCTTCGAGGTCGCCACGCTGGAGGTCGACGCCGGCTTCCACACGCTCAGCGCCGACGAGCCTTTTGGCGTGGTGGGCTACGGCTACGCCTGCCACGTCTCCTACGCCTCCCCCGGCGGCCTGAACCTGGAAGCCGCCAGCGATCGCTAATTTCCAATGATTTTCAATCAGGTTTTTTCAATCAGGGCCTGGCAGCCGTCCTGCTCTCATCACATCGCCTGACGACGCCTTTCTCCCTGATTGAGAGAACTCCCTGATTGAGAGAACTCCCTGATTGAGAGAACTCCCTGACTGAAAAAATCAGCAGCCGCGGGAGGCCATGATCTGGCGGACGTCGTCGAGGGGAAGTGAGGGCACATAGCGGCCCAGAAAGCCCGACATCGACTCGGCGGCGAAGAGGCTGTTGACCACGGCCTCTTCGGTGGCCTCGATGGCGGCCTCGTAGAGGTCGCGGGTGTGCTGATCGTGCACGTAGACCAGCGAGCCGGTCCAGCCTACGGGGTGGCGCGGCACGATGTTGGTGGTTGAGAAGCCCAGGATGATCTCGCCAGACCCGTGTGCGGCCATGCTGCCGACGCGGCCCAGGCCCAGCGCGCAGCGTTTGGCGACGCGCTCCAGCTGCTTGGGCAGGAGCGGCGCGTCGGTGGCGAAGACCACGATGATGCTGCCGTAGTTCACCCGACGCCGATCGTAGCCCTCGTAGTCGCGCTCGAGCACCTGACCGACGGGCACCCCGGCGATACGCAGATCGTTCATCACCCCGAAGTTGGACTGCACGAGCACGCCCAGGGTGTAGCTTCGCTCCGGCGGCCCGAAGCGCCGCGAGGAGGTGCCCACGCCGGCTTTAAAGTCGCAGGTGATCATGCCCGTGCCGCCGCCGACGTTGCCCTCACGCACCCGGCTGCCGCGCGCGCGATCAAGCGCCTCATAGACGTGCTGAGCGCGCAGGTGACCGCCGGCGATGTCGTTGAGCCAGGAGTCGTCGCACTCTCCCACCAGAGGAATCGGCACATCGCCGCGGCGGCCGATCTCGGGGTGGCGGCGCACCATCCACTGCACCACCGCGTCTTGCACCACGCCCACGCTTAAGGTGTTGGTCAGGCAGATCGGCGTCTCGATCAGCCCCCACTCGTTGACCTGCACAAGGCCGGAGACCTCGCCAGCGCCATTGAGCGTAAAACTCCCGCCGATGACACGCTCCTCGTAGGGGTTGTCGTTGGGCAAGATCGCGGTGACGCCGCTGCGCACCTGGCCGTCGTACGACATCAGGGTGCGATGCCCCACCTTGACCCCGGCCACGTCCGTGATGGCGTTGAGCGGCCCGCAGGGTAGCCTCCCGATGCGCACGCCGGCCTCGCGCGCCCGCGGCCTTCGGCCGCGGGGTCTGACGCTAACCTGCTCGCTCAACCCACGACCTCCCCCAGGCCCACACCCGCCGCCAGAGTCGTAAGCGGCACCACCCCGGGCATCGCCTCTTCAGGGAATCCCATCCGCGTGAGCGCCGCGCGCATCAGATGCCCCACCAGCGTCTGGTAGGTCAGACCGGCCGCCGAGGCGATCAGACACACGTCGCTGTAGTCGGGCGTAAGACCCGGCAGCGGGTTGACCTCCAGAAAATGAATCGTGCCGTCGTCGGCCAGACGAAAGTCCACCCGCGCCAGGTCGCGAAGCTCCAGCGCGGCAAACACCTCGCGGGCGCGGCGCGCCAGGCGCTCGGCCAGCTCCCGGTCAATCGGCGCCGGGCAGAGGTAGCGCGCACCGGCCACGATCTCCTGCTTGATCTCGTAGCTGTAGACCGGAAACTCGCCAGCGGCCTCATTAAAGGCCACCTCCAGCACCGGCAGCACACAGGGCTCCGCTCCGTTGCCGATCACCGCCACCGTGAACTCTCGCCCGCTGATATACGCCTCGACCAACGCGGGCTGGTTGTAGCGCTCGCGCAGATGGCGCACCCGCGCGCGCAGCGCCTCTTCATCATGCACCACCGCGCCCTCGCCAATGCCTTTGCTCGAGCCCTCACAGGCCGGCTTGACGATCAGCGGAAAGCTCAGCGCCGGGTTCAGCGGCTCATCAGCCGCCCGAAACACCTGAAACGCCGGCGTATCAAGGCCCGCCGAAGCCACCAGCCGCTTGGCCAGCACCTTGTCGAGCGTCAGCGCGATCGAGACCGAGTCGCTGCCCACAAAGGGAATCCCACGGTACTCCAGCATCGCCGGCACCTGGCTCTCGCGGCTGCGCCCGTGCCAGCCCTCGGCGATGTTGAAGACAAGGTCGGGCGCCACCTCATCAAGGCGAGCTGGGAGGTCGGGGCCGGCCTCAATAGGCACGACCTCATAGCCCCAGCCCTGCAGGGCCTCCACGATCGCCGAGATGGTGCGCGGCGAGTCGAACTCGGCCTCCTGGTCCCCGGCGATGCCGCGTTTGACGTTGTAGGTAAAGGCCACGCGCAGCGCCCGAGAGCTGCGCGGCGTCACCTCGCGCGACGCGCTCAAAACGCGCTGCAGCGTGCTGGCGTCGCCCTCAATCACCACCACCTCGGCGTCCCCCTTCGATTCAATCCCTTGCGGCCCCGAGGAGGCATGCTCCGGCGTTGCACCGTCGCGAATCTCCACCTCAAAGCCCTGCTCCTTAAGCACCTGAGGCACCTGCGGAGCGCGTCGTCCCGTGATCAAAATCATGCGTGTCTCCCCTGCGGCCAGACCGTTGAATGCCCGCGACACAAGACTGCTTCGCGTGGCGCGATCTTGCGCTCGCCAGGGGCGCGGTCAATCCCCCACCCCGCATTTTTCGCGCGGGATGCGGTGATTAAATTTCCCTTTAGGGTCAATACGTTAGAGCCCGTCGGCCGATGCGCCAGCGGACCGCCCGCAAAACTTTTTTGAAGGGGGAGACCATGCCACGTCACGCTCCGTTCGTGATCGCCGCACACTGCTGCGCGCTGCTTCTGGCCAGCGGCACGATGAGCTGCGCCAGCGCCCCCACCGAGCCCGAGGAGGTGCGCTGCGAGGAGTGCATTCAGCCCCCGCTGCGCCGCGCGGAGCTGCTGGTGCACCTGGCCGCCGAGCAGGCCACCATCGCCCAGCGCATGCGCTACGAAGGCACCATGCCGCCTCCCATCCGCGAGATCGCCCACGGTCCCCGGCCCGAACATCCCTGGCGAGCGCCGGAGGTGATCGGCACCGCTCAGACCACCTACGAGGGGCGGCTGGGCTGGCATACGGTCTCCGTCGATCCGGTAGTGACCGAGGGCACCGCGCAGCGTTCGCTAAGGGGGCGAGATACCCACGCCGCCCACTGCTTTTTTGCCGAGCGTCCCAACGCCCACACCCCCATCTTCGCCCTCTTCGCCAGCCACGACGCGCGCCGCGGGGACCGCCTCTACGTCGGCCGCCACGACATGGAGCTGGCCCGCGTCGAGATCGCCCTTGAAGAGCGCGCCCCCATTCGCATCCTGCGCACCGAGCAGCTCTGCGCCTTTCGCCCCGACAACAACTTGAGCGGCGCGATGATCGTCAGCTACACCCGCCAGGACTTGAGCCCCCCGCATAACGGCCCCTTCTACGGCGTGGTGCTGGTGAGCCTGAGCGATGTGCGCCACACCACTGGCGAGACCACCACCGTGGAGGTTGAGAGCGCCGGCGGCCGCTTCGGCCAGGCCGCCGAGCTGCGCGAGGTGGCCATCGAGCGCTATGAGGCCCCCACCGCACGCCTTCTTGGACCCTTCAACGATGCGGTCGAGGCGATGGCTGCCGCAGAAGAGCACATCCCCGCCGGCCGCTTCCGCCTGCGCCCCGAGCACACCTTCGTGCGCATGCCGCCTCAGAGCTACCTCGACGGCACAAGCCCGGAGTTCTGCCCGGTGCGCGCCAACTGCGAGAGCGACGAGGCGCCGGAGAACACCGTGACCGCCGAAGAGTCGAATGGCGAGGCCAGCGAGGAGGCCGCAATCGCGCCGGCGTCAACGACCTCCGGCGACGACGCTGACGAGGGTGACGACGCCGACAAAGCGACCGACGACGCCGACGAAACGCCGGCCAAAACAACGCCGGCGCCGCGGGTCGCCCCCGACACCCCGGCGCCCAGCTCCTCCTTCCCCACCCGTCGCTGAGCGTTGAGGCACATCGGGCACGATGGGCAGGTGGGCAAGGCGGCGAATGCGCTTATACTACGCGCCCACGCTGCTCCGCCCCTTTAGCCCCACACGCTGACTATGACGTTGCCCGATCTCGATCCTCTCTTTGAGCGCGCCGCTGACCTTCGCCGCCAGGGCCCCGCCGGGCGCTACGCCCCCAGCCCCACCGGCGATCTGCACATGGGCAACCTGCGCACCGCGCTGGTCGCCTGGCTTCAGGCCCGCCAGGC
Organism: Lujinxingia vulgaris; assembly: GCF_007997005.1. Taxonomy (GTDB): domain Bacteria; phylum Myxococcota_A; class Bradymonadia; order Bradymonadales; family Bradymonadaceae; genus Lujinxingia. The sequence continues at coordinate 46,622 of NZ_VOSL01000148.1, forward strand.
CGGCGCGCGTTTTGTGATGCGCATGGAAGATCTCGACCAGCCCCGGGTGCGCGAGGGCAGCGCCGAGAAGATCCTCCACGATCTGCGCTGGCTCGGCCTCGACTGGGACGAGGGCCCCGATCTCGGTGGCCCGGCCGCCCCTTATGATCAGTCAGAGCGCGTGGGGCTCTACCAGGCCGCGCTCCTGCGACTTCAGGCCCAGGGCCTGGTCTACCCCTGCTACTGCTCGCGCAAAGACATCGCCGAGGCCGCCAGCGCCCCTCACGGCCCCGGCGGCATCATCTACCCGGGCACCTGCCGCCATTTGAGCGCCTCGGAGCGCGAAGTTCGTCAGCAGGAGCGCCCCGACCGCCCCCCGGCCTGGCGTTTTGTGGCCGGGGAGCGCGAGGTGCTTTTTGAAGACCTCATCTGCGGGTCGCAGCGCCAGCACCTGGCCCGCGACGTCGGCGACTTCGTGCTGCGTCGGGCCGACGACATCTTCGCCTACCAGCTCGCCGTCGTCCTCGACGACGCGCTGATGGGCATCACCGATGTGGTACGCGGCGACGACCTGCTCGACTCCACCGCGCGCCAGATCGCGCTCTTTGAAGCCTTTGATCAGCCGCCGCCCCGCTTCTGGCATGTGCCCCTGATGCGCGATGAGGCTGGTGAGCGCCTCTCCAAACGCGACGGCTCCGACGCGCTCGATGTGCTGCGCGAGCGAGGTCTCGACGCCCCGGCGGTGATTGGCCTGCTGGCGCACAGCCTGGGCTGGGTACCGCAGGGCGCGCGCCTCTCAGCCACCGAACTTCTCGAAGAGCTCCCCGCCGACGCCCTCCGCGCGCTCCGCGACCACCCCGAGCGCCACTGAAGCCTCTCTGCTTACCTGGCCTCCCCAATCCGAGCGCCTGCAACCTGCGGTTGTGCCCGGCGCCGCGGCGATTAGATTGGCCCCCGCCAACGACTTTGATGACCCATGCTTCCCACCGAGGTGTCCATGCGCGCGATCAACCCCACCACCGAAGAGCTCATCGCGGAGTTCCCCGAGCACACCAACGACGAGGTCGTCGAGCGCCTCAACGCCGCGCGCGAGGGCTTTGAGCGCTGGCGCCACACCCCGATCGTCGAGCGCGCGCGCCACTTCCGCCTGCTGGCAGACGAGCTGCGCCGCGGCATCACCCACTTAAGCCGCCGCATGACCGACGAGATGGGCAAGCCCATCGCCCAGGCTCGCTCCGAGGTGGAAAAATGCGCCTGGGCCTGCGAGTACTTCGCCGATCACGCCGGCAGCCTCCTCGAAGCTCGCCACATCGAGACCGAGGCCTCCGACTCTTACGTCACCTACGAACCTCTCGGGGTGGTGCTGGCGATCATGCCCTGGAACTTCCCGCTGTGGCAGGTCTTCCGCTTCGCCGCACCGGCGATGATGGCCGGCAACGTCGCCCTGCTCAAACACGCGTCGAGCACCCCGGGCTGTGCCCGCGACATCGTCGAGCTCTTCGACGCCGCCGGCTTCCCGCCGGGCACCTTCCAGCATCTCTTTATCAACAACCGCAAAACCGAGGAGCTCATCCGCCACAGCGACGTGGCCGCGCTGACCCTGACCGGCTCCACCCGCGCCGGCCGCGCTGTGGCCTCGGTGGCCGGCGAATCGCTCAAAAAATGCGTCCTGGAGCTCGGCGGCTCCGATCCCTTCGTGGTGCTGGCGGACTGCGACCTCGACCACACCGTCGAAAAAGCCGTCCAGGGACGCTTTCAGAACAACGGGCAGAGCTGCATCGCCGCCAAACGCTTCATCGTCGAAGAGGCCGTCTACGACGAGTTCGTCGCGCGTTTCAAAAGCGCCATCGAAGCGCTCAAGGTCGGCGACCCGCACGACGAAGACATCGACGTGGGCCCCATGGCCCGAAAAGATCTTCGCGACGAGCTGCATAAGCAGGTCAAACGCAGCCTGCGCCAGGGCGCGCGCTGCCTGGTCGGCGGGGAGCCTCTCGACCGCCCGGGTTACTTCTACGCCCCCACGCTGCTTGTCGATGTCACCCCCGAGATGCCCGCCTTTGCCGAAGAGACCTTCGGTCCGGTCGCCGCGGTGGTGCGCGCCCGCGACACCGACGAGGCCATTGAGCTTGCCAACACCAGCGACTTCGGCCTGGGCGCCAGCCTCTGGACCAGCCGCAGCCGCGGCCACACCCTGGTGGGTCGCCTGCGCGCCGGCTTTGTCGCCGTCAACGAGATCGTCAAAAGCGACCCGCGCCTGCCCTTCGGCGGCATTAAAGACTCCGGCTTTGGCCGCGAGCTCGCCGCAGAAGGCATCCACGAGTTCACCAACATCAAGACCATCTACGTGGCCTGACGCCCCCCCGAAGTTGTCAGACATGTGACCGGGCCAATCGCCTCAGCCGGCCTGCCCGTGCTCCAGACGCATCCGCACCAGCAGATCGTGGAGCTCGGGCTTGCCGCGCGGCTCCTCGGGAAGATCGCTGTGAAAACGCGCGTCGTCGAGCCGTCGCATCAACCGGCGAAACTCCCCCTCATAAAAACTCATATCGGCGTCTTCCATCAGCGTCTCTTCGGAGCCGTGAAGTTTCAACGCGATCAGATCCCCCAGATAAGGCAGCCGGTAGCGGTGGTTAAGGCGCATGATGTTGGCCTCCACCTCGCCCGTCTCCATCAGGTTGAGCCCGGTCAGCAGCGTGCGAAACACGTAGAGCAGCGGCTTGAGCTTGCGCTGCTTCTCAAACACCGACCAGATCTTCTGGGCAAACCCGCGGTAGGCATGACCGTGGTTGCTGGTCAGACACTCCCCGGCGATCTCGCGCAGCTCATCAAAATACGCCGTGCGATGATGGATCAGCGGCGAGTAGATCTGCTCGAGTACGTTGGTATTTCGCTTGAGCAGGAGCGTGAAGTACTTGTGAACATCGTGCGAGACAAAATCGATCTTCTCCCCGTCCACCGTCTCCATCAGCTCCAGCGTCTCGCGCTCGTTGTAGAGGCCGACCACATTCTCCAGCGGAAGAATATGCGCCCCGCGGATGTCATGATCGGAGTCAAACGAGGGAAAGCCGTAAAGATGGCTCCCCACCACGCTCGAAAAGAGCATCGGGTAGGGCTGCCGAGCGAGGACTTTTTTGACGATCTGATCTTGCGCCACCTGCATATCCAGCGCTCCTGGGCATACGTGAAAGGTCTGAGCCGGGCTCGTCATCTGCCGGCCTATCGTCGCACAGAACGCCCGCCTCAAACAATCGCATTCCTTGCCAGACGCTCCGCCGTAACGAAGTCACACAATGCGGTGTGAAACGCGCATCGCCCGCACCGCACGTCCCGAAGTTGCCGTAGATTGAGGCCCCCATGAGCTCCCTTCGCATTGAGATCCGCGCCGGCGTCAGCGACCTTAACGCCCCGGCGTGGGACGCGATCGCCAGCATCACCAACCCCTTTTTAAGCCACGGGTTTTTGAGCACCCTGGAGCGCTCCGGCTGCCTCGATGAGGCCAGCGGCTGGGTCCCCCAGATCCTGTGCGCCTTCGATGACGACGACACCCTCCTCGGCGCGGTTCCCCTCTACCTGAAGTTTCACTCCCGCGGGGAGTTCGTCTTCGACTGGAGCTGGGCCGAGGCCGCCCACCGCGTGGGCATCCCCTACTACCCCAAGGCCGTGGCCGCGGTGCCTTTTAGCCCGGTCAGCGGCGCGCGCGTGCTCGTCGACCCCGATCGCCCCGACGCCGACGCGATCGCCCGCGCGCTGATTCAGGCTTCCATTCGGCTGGCCGATGACGCCGGCCTCTCATCGCTGCACTTTAACTTCATTCGCCCCGAGGATCGCCCCCTCTTCGACGATCTCGACCTGCCGATCCGCGCGGGCATGCAGTACCACTGGCAGAACCGCTCCCCGCTCACAGACGCTCCGTTTGAAGACTTTGACGACTTCCTCAAAGCCTTTCGCAGCAAACGCCGCGCCTCGATCCGCCGCGAGCGCCGCGATCTCTCACGCGAGAGCGTCAACGCCCGCATCCTCCAGGGCGACGCGCTCACCGAGGAGGTGATGCGGCGGATGTTCCGCTACTACGCCCGCACCGTCGACGCGCACGTTTACGGCCAGCGCTACCTCAACGAGCGCTTCTTTATCGAGATCGCCCACAGCCTGCGCGAGAACCTCCACCTGGTGATGCTCGAGCAAGACGGCGCCCCCTTCGGGGGCACCTTTAACCTGGCGGACACCACCCATCTTTTTGGCCGCTACTGGGGCTGCGAACGCGAGGTGCGTTTTGCCCATTTTGAGGCCTGCATCTACGCCCCCATCGAGTGGGCGATCGACCACGGCATCGAGGTCTTTGAGCCCGGCGCCGGCGGCGACCACAAGTACGAGCGCGGCTTTACCCCCTCGCCCACCTACAGCGCGCATTATATCGCCGATGAACGCCTGCGTGAGGCGGTGCGCGACTTCGTCGGCCGCGAACATCAGGCCGTCGACGCCCACATCGACGAGCTGCGCGAGATGGGCCCGCTCAAAGACGGTTGAGTGACAGAGCCCCACCCGGGCAGCGCCAACGCGCGTCTTGTTTCAGCTCCTCCACTTCGACTAGCCTGTGCGTTCGGGTTCGGAACTCACACTGACCATGGGGCGTCGACACGCCACCATGTTTTCCACGGCTTCGCTATGTCGATCGTTGACGCTCTCCGTAAGGCTTCGCTGCCGCTGACGCTCTTGCTGCTCTCGACGCTGCCCCTGAGCGCCTGCACCTCCGACTCCGCGGTGAGCTGCACCGACGACACGGACTGCTTCACTGGCGAGGCGTGCAACGCGGGCATCTGCGTTCCTCTCGACGAGGAGCCCGGTCAGGACGCCGACCAAAACGATGTCGACGCCAGCGCGGACACCGGCACCGACGCCAGCGATGCAGACACCTCCGAGGACGCTGGCGATGATGCCGACGCGAACGACGACACGTCCGACACCGACATCGACGCTGACCCCATCGATCCACCCCAACTTCCCGACGATCCGCTGGGGCGAGATGATTGCACGCAGCGCAACCTCTGCAACGGCTGCGATCCTCTCAACATCCCCGGCACCCCGGGCGACTACGATCCCGACACCGAGCAAAGCATGGTCTGCACCGACTTCAACGAGGTCGACTGGCTGGCCCACACGCCCAACGCTCTGGAGCTGCGCCTGGGTTGGCGACATCCCGAGTTGGCCGACAACCCGATGGGCGCGCGCGCCGCGCTGATCCTCTGCCGCGACGACGCCACCGGATTTGGCGACGCGGAGCGCTGCATCTTTACGCGCCTGGGCGCTCCGCTCAACGAAAGTGCCTTTGAGCCGGTCCATGTCGACATCGACCGCTCCGCCCCCCTCGATCACCAGCTTAACCTGCGCTTCCCCCCCTCCGAGCGCCTCCACGTGGGCGTGGCCTTTGTGGAGAGCCGCGACAACCTGCGCGCGCTGCGCGCGGAGATCTCCGCCGACGTCTACGTCCACTCCGAGAATCAGACGCCGGTCTTCTACCCCCGCTTCTATGAGCACGGCTGGCTGGGGCGCCCCGGCGACATCTGGTACGCCGGCGTCATCGACTGGAGCCAGGCGCTGCCCAACGCCAAATACACCCCGCGCGGCGCGACCTACGACCTCGATCGCCGCTGCCGCACCAGCGTGCACCAGCGCTGCGGCTCCTCCGATCGCTTCTTCAGCGCGAACTCACTCAACGTCTGGAACTTCGAGCCCTGACGCCCCCCCGGACGCATGAACGCGCTCGAACGTGCACACCGTCCCGCCACCCGCCCACGGCTTCGACGGGATGGAAGCGTAGCGCATCGCGCCCTGAGCGCGCCGGATGGAATTGTCACACAACTTCGACCCTTCCCTCTTTGGACCACAGCGCCGAATCCTCTATTCTTAACGCACTCGGTCAACTTTCCTTTTTTACTCCGGGGACGGTCCTGAGCGCCGCTCCCGCTCTGGCTTTCGCCGGAGATTTTCACGTGTTTTGGAGTCGTATGCCCAAACCTTTCCCACTCACTGCTGCCGAGAAGGAGCGCCTCGAAGCGCTGCGCCAGTTCGCGATTTTGGACACCCCGCCCGATGGTGCCTTTGATCGCATCGTAAAGCTGGCTGCTCGCCTCTTTGACGCTCCCATCGCACTGGTCTCTCTGGTCGATGAGGATCGCGTCTGGTTCAAGGCGCGCCACGGCATCGACATCGATGAGGTCGGTCGCGATCCGGGCCTCTGCGCCTCGGTGGTCTTCAGCGACGAAGCGTACATGATCCGCGACGCCCTCGACGATCCCCGAACTCTGGCTCACCCCCTGGTCGCCGGCGAGTTCGGGCTGCGCTTCTACGCCGCCGCCCCCCTGATCACCCGGCAGGGCCACCGCCTGGGCGCGCTGGCCGTGATGGGCTTTGAACCTCGCGACTTCGCTCAGGAGGATCGCGACACCCTCCACGACCTGGCCGCGCTGGTCATGGAGCAGATGGAGCTGCGCCTGACCACCCGCAAACTTCTGGGGAGTTTGGAGCGCTTCATCACCAACCTCCACGACCTGCAAGAGCCCGAGCGCTTCATCACCCTCTGCGCCTGGACCAAATCCATCCGCGTGGGCGACGAGTGGATGACCTTCGAGCACTTTCTGCGCAGCAAGCTCGGCTTAAGCGTCACCCACGGCATCCACCCCGACGCCGCGGAGAAGTTCGGTAACTCCACCGACGACGAGGGCTAAGCCCCCCGGCTCAGGTGCACTCGCGCTCGTTGCAGTTGATCATCCACGGTATGCCAAAACGATCGTGGAGCGTCCCGAAACGCAGCGCCCAGAAGGTCTTCTCCAGAGGCATCGTCACCTCGCCGCCTTCGGCCAGCGCCGCGAAGACGCGCTCGGCCTCCTCCGGCGTCTCAAACTGCAGCGACACCGAGAACCCCTGCGGCGCTTTAAAGGTGGCGTTCATGGTGTCGGAGGCCATCAGCACCTGCTCACCCACCTCCAGACAGGCGTGCATCACCGAGTTCTGATGTTCCGGCGCCATATGCTCGGCTGCCGGCGACTCCGAGACCACCTGCATGGTGAGCTTGCCGCCCAGCACCCCGGCGTAGAACTCGAAAGCCTCTTTGCAGTTTTTATCGAAGTTCAAATAGGTCACGATCTTCATAACGTACTCCCTGTGCGAGTCGACATCACGTTGCCGGCTGCGGACCATCCCCGGCCGGCTTCAACCCCTGGTCGAAGCGCGACACACGCGATCGACATCGAGAGGAAAAAATCAGCCCTCGACGTCGAGCTCCCGCGCTGGCCGAATCTCAATCGAGCCCACCTGCGCCGGCGGAATGCCCGAGGCGATGCGAATCGCCTCATTAAGATCGCGCGCTTCGATCAGATAAAAGCCCGCCAGCTGCTCCTTGGTCTCCGCAAAAGGACCGTCGGTCACGGTCACCTCCCCGCGGCGCACCCGCACGGTGGTCGCCGTCTCCACGCTCATCAAGGGTTGACCTCCCAGGTACACGCCGCGCTCCTGAAGCTCCTGGCCGTAGGCCGCGCAAACCTTGTCGTCGACGCCGCGAATCGCCTCTTCTTCGCCGTACACCAGACAGACATACTTCATAAAAACCTCCGTGGGTTGGGGGAGTTAAAAAAACGCGCAGCGAGGATCGCATACGCGCCCGACTTCCGGCGTTGCCTTACGCTCATCCTGTAGTCGAAGAAGCACAGCCGCGATCGACACGCCTCATTGATGCATCGGTAATTAAACACCGCGCCCCGGCGACCTTAACCGTCGAGTTCCTGAAGACGCCTGCTCAGAAAACGGCGCTCGGGCTCAAGTTCCGTCAGCTCAAGCGCGCGCCGGTAGGCCACGCGTGCATCTTCCCTTCGCCCCAACCTTCGGTAAAGATCGGCTCGGGCGGCGTGCGCCAGGTGATAATTCTTGAGCGCATCGTCGCGCAGAAGCGCCTCCACAAGCTCCAGACCCGCCGCGGGCCCGTCGCGCATCGCCAGGGCCACCGCCCGGTTGAGCGCCACCACTGGCGAGTCGGAGGCCTCATAGAGAAGATCATAGAGGGCCACGATCTCCGCCCAGTCGGTCGCCTCAAAGGTCTCAGCGCGGGCGTGCACCGCGGCGATCGCCGCCTGCAGCGCATAGCTTCCGACCTCGCCAGTGGCGAACGCGCGCGCCACATACGCCCGCCCCTCCTCCATAAGCTCGCGATCCCACAACGCGCGATCCTGATCTTCCAGGAGCACCAGGTCGCCCCGGGCATCGGTCCGCGCCACGCGCCGCGACTCGCTTAAGAGCATCAAGGCCACAAGGCCCAGCGCCTCCCCGTCGGGCTCGTCGAGAAGATCCACCACAAGCCTCCCCAGCCCGATCGCCTCCAGGCAGAGTTCTCGACGAATCAACGCATCTCCCGAGCTCGCCGCATACCCCTCATTAAAGACCAGGTAGATCACGCTGAGCACCGCCTCCAACCGCATCGGGATGTCGGCCGCCTCGGGGATGGCGTAAGGAATCTTCGCGCTCTGGATCTTTCGTTTGGCCCGCACAATACGCTGCGCCAGCGTGGGCGCGCGCAACAGAAACGCCCGCGCGATCTCCTCGGTACTCAGCCCGCAGACCTCTCTTAAGGTGAGCGCCACCTGCGCCTCACGGCTCAGCGCGGGATGGCAGCAGGTAAAGATCAGACGCAGCCGGTCGTCCTCAAAGACGGTCGCGTCCACCAGCGCCTGCTCCGGCGTCGCCTCACTGGCCGAGGGCTCCCCGGCCGCCACCAGCGCCAACTTCTCGCGGTAGCGCACCCGCCGACGCAGCCGGTCGATCCCCTTAAAACGCGCCGTCGAGATCAGCCAGGCCCGCGGGTTTGCCGGCAGCTGCAGCGCCCCGCCATCATCCACCCAGCTCTGCATCGCCACAATCCAGGCCTCGTGCAGCGCGTCTTCGGCCAGCTCAAAATCCCCCAGCAAACGAATCAGCGTCGCACGCGCCGCCGGCGCGTGCTCCCGGTAGAGCGCATCAAACCCACCATCCACATCTCTCATCCCAACTCCCCTGCCCGGCGCGAACTTAACCCGACCACGCGCTCACTCTGCCGTCTTCTCCGTCTCCCCTCAAGGCCCCTCCCCCCGTCACTTCACCCTTTCGGGCGAAAAGCTGTGCGCTTTCGATTTGCTCGATTCGTAACAATCTGTTAACAGCCTCCTGTTACCTATATCCCTCGCAGGGGCGAGTCCGACGCGCGGCAGCAGTTCTGCACGCACCCCATCCCTGAGATTTTCAAACACATCGATCCTCACGCGTTTTTCTCCACAGGAGTCCCCTATGACCCTCTCGCGCTTTCGAAACTCCCGTCGAAGCCTCATTGCCCTGAGCGGCGCGATGGCGCTGAGCCTTGCCGCCTGCGGTGGAGGCGACGATGAAATCAACGTCACCTGCGGCGAGGGCACCGTCGAAGAAGACGGCAGCTGCGTGGTCGCCGAACCCACCGCCTGCGGCGAAGGCACCGTCGAAAACGACGAAGGTCTCTGCGTGGTCGTCGAGCCCACCACCTGCGGCGAAGGCACCACCCGCGCCGACGACGGCAGCTGCGTGCCGGCCGAAGACGCCTGCACCGCCGGCACCGTCCTCAACATCGAGAGCGGCCGTTGCGTGCCCACCGCCGACGTCTGCGAAGAGGGCACCCTCTGGAGCGAAGACGCCCAGCGCTGCGCCCCTGAGGCCCGCTGCCAGCCCGGCGACATCATCCTCGATGGCCTCTGCTTTTCCGAAGCCGAACAGCTCGCCCGCGACGCCGACGTCACCCTCGACGCCGAGGGTAAGGTCGGCGAAGAGTCCGGCGTGATGCTGGAGCTCGTCGAAGGCGAGCGTCAGATCGTGGCCGGCACCCTGGGCGCGCCGGTCCTCGACGCCGACGGCGTGCCCGTCCCGGTCAAACCCGCCATCTCTTTTGAAGGCCAGTTCGGCGACCTCGTGCACGTCTCGGTCCATGACCTGGGCCTCCCCGACGCCGCCTTCCGCGTCATCGGCCCCAGGGGCTACGAGCGCTTCAGCGGCAACCTGGGCCAGGGCGTCAACGCCCGCCAGCTCTTCCTCACCGAGGAGGGCACCTACACCGTGCAGATCATCCCCGGCGCCCTCAGCGGCGACGAGGAGCGCTCCAACGCCTACGGCGGCACCGACTGGCGCTACGTGGCCACCTTCGAGCACCAGGGTCAGGCCGAGCCCACCGCGCTAAGCGATGATCAGGCCTACACCATCGACTTGAGCCAGCCCGGCCAGAACTACTTCGTCGTCGACGCTGGCGTCGATGCCGAGGCCATCGAGCTTGAGCTTGAGCACATCCCCGAAAACTACGAGCTGATCGCCTACTTCGACAGCCAGCTCCTGGAGAGCAACCCTCAGTTTCTCCTGCAGCTCGCCGGCATGGAAGGCTCCATTGGCATCAGCCTTCGCGAGGTCTTCCCGCCGGCCGGCGCCCACCTGCCAATGGCCAACGCGATCATGCAAGACGGCGCCATCATTCTCGACTGGTACCACCGCACCCCGGGGGGCGATGAGGCCCAGGTTCGCCTCAATACCCCCATCAGCGTGCCCGCCGGCGACTCCATCACCCGCGAAGTCACCGTGAAGGCCGGCGAGATCTTCGCCGGCAGCTTCAGCCGTGGCATGGGCGGGTTCTTCGGTGCCACCATCGCCACCAACCCCGGCGCTCTGGATATGGAGATCCGCGACGAAGCCGACGACGTCATCTTCTCGCGCGAAGGCACCAGCGGCGTGGATGATAATGATGAGACCTTCCCCGGCTACTTCTTCGAGCGCGCCGCGGCCGACACCACCTTTACGGTCACTCTGACCAACCCCGACGCCGAAAACGACGTCGAGAACATCATGTGGCGCCTGCGCCGTCAGCAGGCCCGCCAGCTCGGCGACATGGTCGGCGGCCGCATGCGCCAGATCGCCTACGACCAGTTCATGCCCCCGGGCTACCACATCTTCACCGAGTTCTCGGCCGACTTCGATTGGATCGGCCAGCTCTTTTTCAACCTGGGCGGTGAGTCGATCGAACCCGAGGTGATGGCGCAGCTCTTCAACGTCTACGACCGTTTCCTCACCCCCACCGAAGACGTCTTCATCGGGGACGCCTACGGCTCCAACGTCTCACTCACCGGCCTTGAGGGCGACTACATCTTCAGCTTCACGCTGGGCAACCAGTCCTCCTTCGGAAACCTGGCCTCCCTTCAAATCCTGCTGGTCGAAGCCCTGGCGCTCGCCCCTGGCGAGACGCTGGAGACCTCCTACGAAGCCCAGGCCAACGAGCTTGTGAACGTCACCTCCCAGAGCAGCATCGGCAGCTCCGCGCTCAACCTGACGGTCACCAACCCCGGCGGCGTCGAGATCTACAATGGCCCGATGAACTCCTCCTTGCGTCTTCTGCTCGAAGAAGCGGGCACCTACACCTTCTCCTATGCGCTGAGCGGTGAAGAGCGGGGCTGGTTCCTCTCCGAGCCCACAGTCCTCAGCCTGGGCACGGTGCCGATGGTCACGCTCAACGACATCGACCTCCCGGAGACCGTCGCACTGGAGCGCAGCGCCAACCTGTGGGCGGGACCCAACGCCGCCTTCGTCGCCGTGCGCGTTGATGAGGCGCTTCCGGCGTCCTCCTACCCGCTCATCTTTACCAGCGCGACCAGCGGCGACCCGGCACAGCCCGTCTTCAACGGTCTCAACGTCAACCGCGCCAACTCGGTCGATGATCCTTACGTCGGTTATATCAGCTTCTACGGCAGCGTACTGACAGGAAGCGTGTTGGCGCAGCCGGGTCTCTACATCGTCGAGGCCAACTTCAACGGTGCGTTCCCCGACACGACCAGTGGCGACCTCACGATCTCGCTGGGCACCAACCTCTGAGCCTCATGGAGGTGACGTGAAAAAAGCCGCGCCCCTCTCGGGCGCGGCTTTTTTCGTTTCGCCATCTCCCATGTTCAGGCGCCCGCGTGACGCGCCCGCCGCTCAGTTCGGCCAGCTCGACTTCGCAAACACATAAAGGCGCAGCATCGCCCGCGAGGCCGCCACATAACGAAGCTCCTGCGAATACCAGTCGTCGTCGACGTCGACATCGACCAGGATCACCACCTCGGCCTCCAGACCTTTAAAGGACTGAATCGTGGTGAAGAGCACACCCTGCCCGCGCTCGGCGATCTCATATACGAGCCTCACTCCGCCCAGCTCCTCCGGCGCCCCGGGGGTGGAACGCTCCGGGCTGTGCGGGCTCAAGATCACCACCTGATCGAGCGCGACGCCGTCCCGATCGGTCAGCTGCTCCAGGAGCTCCGCCAACTTCTTCTGCATCTTCGACGGACCCCACATCGGGTAAACCGTGGTGGGTTCGCCAGCCGGCGCCAGCGCGTGGGGGTGCATCGGGGTGTCGATGAGCTGGTTGAGATCTTCGCAAATCTCATGAGTGGTGCGGAAGTTCTCGCTCAGCATAAAAAGCATCCCATCATCGGGCACGCAGGAGGGCCGCCCGAAGATGGTCTGGCGCTCGTCGTAAAAGATCCAGCGATGCCCCTGCTGCGGATCGGCCAGCGACTCGTCGAGCACCGCCCACCAGTCCTCGCCAAAGTCCTGCCCCTCATCGACGATGATGGCATCCCAGCCCCGCACCTCTGGATGCCCCTCCACGATGGCGTCGAGCAGGATCGCGGCGCTCCTGTTCATCCAGAAGTCCGCGCTCTCCTCGCGCGCTGCCCCCCGCGGCGGCCCGAAGGGTCGGCCCAGCAGCGTCGCCGCCCGCTCACACAACCCGTGAAAATGCGTGACTTCAATGCTGCCCTTAAAACCCTCGCCGCGCTTCTCAATGCACTCGGCCAGATGCTCGGCGAGCCCGATGTTGAAACAGGTCAACAAGACCCGCTTGCCGCGTCGCGCCATCTCCCGCGCGGCGTGCAGCGCCAGCAAGGTCTTCCCCGTTCCCGCCCCACCCTGCACCCGCACCCGGGGGTTGGCCATCAACCCGCGCACCACCGACTGCTGATGTTCGGAGAGCTTAATGAGCGACTCGCGCTCCCGATCCAGGCTGGCCGCCCGCGTCTCAAAAGGCACCTCCACATCGGGGCTGATCACCGCACACGCCGCCTCGAAATCCGGCGGACTCAAGGGCGCAATCCGCACCGGGAGTTTCGCGCCATGAAAGGCCATGATGCGCGCGATGGCGTCCTCCAGGTCGCCGGTTAACTCCCGGGAGCACAGAAGCACCTCCGGCGGAAAATCCAGCGTCTCTTTGCTCGGCCCCGGCCCGAAGGGAAACGCCACCGCCCAGCCGTACAGCAAGGGAAACTGGCGGGTGCGCGTGGTGCCGATCGCCCGACGCATCGGATCGCCCAGACCTTTGACGATATGCTCGATCTGGCCGCGGGCCTGCTCCGCCGGGCTCTTCGTCAGGCGCTCGCGACGCCCGTCGTGTTTCTTGCGGTACCACTGACCACCGTCACGCTCGATGCCCGATCCCTTGCACTCCACCACCAGCATCCCCAGCTCGCGATGCACCACCAGAAAGTCCACCTCCCCCTGCCCCCCGTTTTGCCGGAGGTAGGGCAGGCTGTGGTACACCCGAAAATCATCGCTGAGCTTGTCGCGAAAACGCTCCCAGAGCTCGCGCTCGGCGCGCCGTTTGAGCTCAACCTTCGGCGGGTGCGCGGGAATCATGATGGCCATCTCGTCCTCCAATCCGAATCATCCACACCACGAGGAAAAGCGCATCAACGCGCCCCCCGCTCGGCTCATTCGATCGTTCACAGACGCCCGATCGGGCGCATCGTCGTAACATAACGTATCGATGCGTTTTCGACACCCCCCAGTGCCTCCTCGCACGTCTCACCCGCGGCGTTGCACCAACTAAACAATTTAGAAACAGTTGAAACGAATTTGAATCAAGACCGCTCCATTTTGAGACATCGCAGGCCTTCGACCACGTAGCTTCGCCGAATTTTCAGGTTGGCACGCCTCTCGCAAAGCTCATCTTCCGAGAAACGAACCATCCCCCAAACCATGGACGACGACGATGACATTCAACCTGACAACCCTGGCGCTGATCGCGCTGGTCATCCTCATCGCCCTGTCGATCGTGAGGAAGAAGATGAACTTTATCGATCCCCAGACCGCTCGCCAGCTCGTCGACGAAGGCGCCCTTCTGGTCGATGTGCGCACCCCTCAAGAGTACAACGAGCGCCATATCCCCGGCGCCCTGAACCTGCCGCTGCAGGAGCTGGAGGCTCGCACCGCCGAGCTGCCAAAAGACCGCACGCTGGTGCTCTACTGCCGCTCGGGAAACCGAAGCTCGATGGCCCGCCGCTTCCTGCTCTCCAAGGGTTATGAGGAGGTCCACGACCTGGGCGCCATCACCAGCTGGCGCTGATCTGAAGCCCCGCTGGCAAGGCACAGCGCTTGCCAGCGGGGCCATTCCGACCAGACGTCTGGAAATAGAATCCACCTCCTCACCGCTTAGCCCTTCGACGAGATTTAAACGATCATCGAATCGTTCGTTTGAAAGCCCCGCAGCATCGGAGTCGCCATGACCATCGAAGACTTACCCAACTCGCTCTACGAGGCCTTCGCCCGGGTCGGTCAGGCCCTGGCCAGCCCCCACCGGCTGCGCATCCTCAACATCCTGGCGCAGTCGGAGCGCTCGGTCGAAGAGCTGGCCAGTCGCCTCGACCAGAGCATGGCCAACACCAGCACCCACCTCAAGGTCCTCAAGCAGGCCCGCCTTGTGGTCGGGCGGCGAGAGGGCAAGCATGTCTTTTACGGGCTGGCCAATGAGGCCACCCGAAGGGTGTGGCTGGCGCTTCGCGATATGGGGCTCTCGGAGCTTCCCGAAGTCCGCGACCTGATGCACACCTACGCCGAAGATCCCCACAACCTCTCTCTGCTCAACACCCCGGAGCTGCTGGAGCGGGCGGAGCGCGGAGAGGTGATCGTGCTGGATCTGCGCGGCAAGCGCGAGTTTGAAGCCGGACACGTCCCCGGCGCCCGCTCCATCCCCGCCGACGAGCTCGACCAACGCCTCAAAGAGCTCCCCACCGACCGCACCATCGTGGCCTACTGCCGCGGCCCCTACTGCGTGGCGGCCATCCAGGGGGTCGAGAAGATGCGTGCCGCCGGCCTCGACGCCCACCGCGCCACCGACGGCATCCTGGAGTGGCGCGCCGCCGGCCTCCCCGTCGAGGAGTCTGACCACGCCGCGTAAGCTCCCACCCGCGGCCTGCCCCACATCCGCATCCCCCTCTCAACCTCGTCTGACCTGAACTCCGACTCGGATCCTCCCACGATCGTCGCGCGTGCCAGCGTGTCGAGGAGGTGTGTGGCGCGTACTTGCACACCACACACTTAAACAATCATCGAAATATTTAACCTAAGGACGTTTATGATCGCTTCGTTGCAACACCGCGCCCGACGACTGGAACCCCTCTCCCGGGCGCTCTTTCGCATGATGCTCAGTGGCATCTTCATCGTCGCCGGCCTCAACCACCTGATCGATCCCTCGCGCACCGCCGCGCGCCTGGAGAGCTCCCCGATGGGCTTTCTGGCCACCGCCATCGCCCCGGCCCAACCTCTGGTGGTGCTCAGCGGCGTCGCGCTTCTGATCGGCGGCCTCGCCCTCCTTCTGGGCCTCTATACCCGCGCGGCCGCCCTGGGCCTTCTGACACTCCTCATCCCCATCACCGTCACGGTGCAGGTCGGCAGCATGGCCTCGATGGGACCGCTCTTCAAAAACATCGGCCTGGCCGGCGGGCTGCTCTTTTTCATCGCCCACGGCGCCGACGTCTTCGCGCTCGACACCCTCAAAAAACGCGCCTTAGCCACACGCTGAGCGATCTTCGCCCGGATCGGCCTACTCGCCGACCTTTCTACTCCCCCTTGTTCTGGAGCCTGTATGCGACACCCCCGACACCTCACCCTCGCGCTGCTCACCGGCACTCTGCTCATGGTTGCCGGCTGCGCCACCACCGCCTCCTCGACCGCCGGCGCCAGCCCCACCTCGGCCTCGCCAGCTGAAGCGGCCCCCTCCCGCACCGTGCTCAGCGTGCGCACCGAGCGTCACCTTCAAGTCGCCCTGCTCACCGCCCACACGCTGCTCGAGGGTGACAACCCGCCCACCTCCCGCGCCGACGTCGTGGCCTGCGGCCCCGCCGTCGAAGCACTCGTCGAAGCGGACATAACACCCGAGCTCGCCACGCAGATCGAGCGCCTCACCGAGCGCGGCAGCCGCGTGGTCGCCTGCGGACTTTCGCTCGAGCAATTTGACGTGGATGTCGAGGCACTCCACCCCGAGGTCACCGTCGTCGATAACGCCTTCGTCGAGATCTTCAGACTTCAACGCGAGGGCTTCTTGAGCATCGAGCTCTGAGACCAACTTCTGGCCATTTACGGGCTTCACACTGTCATCGCCAAGGCTCAACACCCATGCGTAAACACCTGAACTTACTGACCATTTCCACCGCAGCAATCACCGCAGGCGCGCTCATCGCCGCCTGCGCCAACGCCCCTGCCACCCCGGACTCCGCCACGCGGCAGGCCGACTCGCCAGCCACCGAACACCCCGGCGAAGCGCTCACCGTGCTCTTTGTCGCCGACCTGCACGCCCAGCTCTACGAGCACCCCGAGCTCTTCTGGCACGAGGGCGAAGACGACCGCCTGGAGATGGCCGGGGGCTTCGCGCGCGTGGCCGCAGCGATCGACGCCATCAAAGCCGAGCGCCCCGGCCGTGTGCTTGTGCTCGACGGGGGGGACACCCTCCAGGGGGCCGGCGAAGCCGCACTCACCGAGGGTGCCGCCATCGTCCCGGCGCTCAACGCGCTGGGGATTGACGCGGCCATCCCCGGCAACTGGGAGGTGGCCTACGGCCCCGAGGTACTCAAGCAGCGCGCCACCGAGCTCAACTTCCCCCTCTTCGCCGCCAACCTGCGCGATGAGGCCACCGGTGAGCGCCTCTTTCCGCCCTACATCGTCCGAGAGTTCGGCGAGCTGAAGGTGGGCGTGCTGGGCTACACCGACCCGGACGTGCCCGAGCGCCAGCCCCCCGCCTACAGCCAGGGCCTGAGCTACCAGGGCCCCGAAGAGCTGCCCGCCCTCATCGACGATCTGCGCACCGAGCAGGGCGCCGATGTGGTGCTGCTCCTCTCCCACATCGGCCTGGCCAAAGCCGTGCAACTCACCGATGAGCTTGAGGGCGTCGACGTGCACCTCTCCAGCGACACCCACGAGCGCACCTACGCGCCCATCGTGCAAAACGGCACCTGGGTGGTCGAGCCCGGCGCCTTCGGATCCTTCATCGGTCGCCTCGACCTCACACTTGAAGATGGCAATCTCATCGACAAACGCTGGGAGCTTATTGAGCTCACGGCAAACGACTTCCCCGAAGACCCGGAGATGCTCGCCATCATCGACGAAGCCACCGCCGCCACCCGCGACGAGCTCTCAAAAGTGGTCGGCCATACCTCCGGGGGCCTCGCCAGGCACAACGTCATTGAGACCACGCTCGACAACCTCCTCTCCGACGCGCTGCGCGAGGCCACCGGCACCGAGATCGCCCTCTCCAACGGCTTTCGATTCGGAAACCCCGTCCTCCCCGGCCCCATCGTCGAGGGTGACCTCTGGAAGTTCTACCCGGTGGTCACCGAGCTCAAAACCGGGGAAGTCACCGGCGCGCAGATCCGCGCCTTCTGGGAGCGTGAGCTTGAGAACGTCTTCGCCCACAACCCCGCCGACCGCTTCGGGGGCTGGATCCCTCGGCCTTCCAACATGAGCGTGCGCTTTAAAGCCGACGCCCCCGCCGGAGCGCGCGTGGTGGAGATCCGCGTGGGCGGCGAACTTCTCGACGAGACGCGGGTCTACACGCTGACCGCCTGCGAGCGCGAGGGCGACCACCCCGACACGCTCTGCCGCATCCCCAACGCCAGAAATACGCGCACCCACACCCTGGATGCCCACGACGCGGTGCGCCGCTACCTGCAAAAGCACCCCGACGCCACACGCCACCTCGAAGGTCGGGTGGTGGCCGAAGATCGCCCGCAGATCCTCCGCAGTCAGCACTGAAGATGATGCGCTGCCCCTAGAGCAACTTCCTGCCCACCACATCAAAGGCGCACACCGCGGCCTGACGCGCAGGGCTCTGGGGGTAGCGCTCTTTAAAGAGCGTCCAGATCATCTCATCACACGTGTTGCCGGCCGCGTCGCGTTTGCGGCCGCGCAAGGTGGCCTCATGCTCAAAGCCCAGGCGCTCGGGGATGCGCGCGCTTGGTGTGTTGCGCGGATCACAGTGAATCTCCACCCGCGAGACGCCCTCGACCTCAAAGGCCACCTTCACCAGCGCCGCGGCCACCTCGGTGGCCAACCCCTGGCGGCAGTGATCGCGATGTACCCAGTAGGCGATCTCACGCGCGCCGGGGCCCGGCCGCGTCTGCAGCCCGCTGGCCCCCAGCATTCGGGTCTGGTCTGGCGTGAACAACCCGAACACAAAATCTCGCCCCGCATCAAAAGCGCTGCGCAGCTGACGCAACCGCTCGATCTTCTCGTTGAGGTCGCGCGGCTCATGCCGTGTCCAGGAGAGCCAGGGGCGAAGATGCTCCAGGTTATCGTCGACCGTCTCCTGAAAGAGACGCGCATCCGCCGGGTTGAGGCAGCGCACGATCAATCGTTCGGTATGAATCCGATAGGCCGGCCCGCGGTAGGTCTGAGAGCTCATAGGCACACCACACTGCAAGGTGAGTCGCGCTGCGAATGCCTCTGAATCTAAGAGTATTTTAAACTTCACAAAGCGGACGTCCTCCCCCCTCTCGTTTCAACGCACCTCATCAACTCTGAAGCAGCCTTAGCCCGCAGCCTTGCGATAGCCCTCAAACGCGGCCTCAAACTCCGCTACCACCTCGGCCGCCGGGCGCACGCCCTCAATGACGTCGACGCTCTTTCCGGCCTGCCAGTAATCGTTGTAGCCCCCATCACGCGTGGCGCCCCGGCCAAGCGACCACACCGAACGCGCCGCATAATAACTGCGCACCCAGTGCTTAAAGCGCGGGCTCTGCAGAAGTCGCCGCGCGATCGGCCCCACCTCCGTGCCCACCCGCTCCACAAAGGGGGTGCGAATCACCGAGACGGGCACCCCGGAGATGCGACGAGTCAGTACGATGTCTTCTTTGCCCGCGTTGACGATGGCCTGCTTGTAGTCGACGTGCGCGCTGCATTCCTCGGTCGCAATAAAGCGCGTGCCCAGCTGCACCGCCTCATAGCCCTGCTCCAGCGCCTGCACAAAACCCTCGGGCCCGCCCACCCCGCCGGCCATCACCAGCGGCACGCCCAGATCGCTGAGCTCCTCATAGAGCTCGCCGGCGTCCTTACTGCCGGCGTGCCCGCCGGCCCGACCGTTGACGCAGATCAACCCGTCGACACCGGCCTCCAGCGCCTTAAGCGCCCACTTGCGCTCAGTCACATCGTGGTAGACCACCCCGCCGACCGCGTGCACCTTCTCGACCACCCAGTCCGGGTTGCCCAGCGCCGTCACAAAGAAACGCACGCCTTCTTCCAGCGCGATGTCGATCCACTTGCGCATGCGCTCCTCGTAGATCTTCGAGGACTTCTCCACCAGCGCGTTAAACCCCACCGCCCCGCCCTGGTTCTTCGCCTGAATCTCCCGCAAGGACTGGCGGAGATCGAGCCGGTGCGCAAACGCAATCGAGAGGGGCTGCACCACCGCCACCGCCCCGGCGGCCACCACCGCCCCCACAAGCTCCGGGTTGGAGCAGGGGTACATCGCCCCGCAGATCACCGGGACACGCGCCCCGGTATGCGCCAGAAACCGCTCACTCATCGCTCTCTCCTCATCCCACAGCGTTGCCGCTCTATCAGGCCACCTCATCAAAAAAACCGCGCCCGCTTCAGCGGGCGCGGCTTTGCAACTTAAGCCAGCTGGGCGTTTTCGACCAGCGCCCGGCCATTCTCGTCAAACTCAGGGCAGCGTCGGCACGCCCATCTGCACCGAGTCGACCGGCGCCACACCAAAGGAGGGGCCGTAGTCAAAGGGTCGCCAGAAGTTGTTGTTCACCAGCGAACGGCTCTGCGAGTGCGCCTCAACGCCGCGCTGATAGAGTGTCACGGTCGCCGTCGAGTTCCCGTAGGCCTGATCATTGTAATAATGCACGCCCACCCGATACGAGAAGCCCGGCAGCGCGGTCTCCTGGCTGATCATCTCTCCGGTCTCTCCGTAGAGATCATCGATGACCAGCGCAACGCGGCCGTCATGCCAGACCTGCTCCAGCTCTCTCCAGAACACACACCAGGGGGCGGCGCTCCCGACCCCGTCGAGCTGCCCGTCCTCATGGCAGAGGTAGATGTCCATATCGGTGCCCACACCATTGCCAGGCACAGGCACGTTAGGGTTCTCCCAGGTCAGCGTGATCACCGCGTCGTTCGCCCCGAAGGGGCTCTCAATGACGTCCACCGGCAACATCTCAGGAGCACAGGCCAGGTCGAGCTGCTCATCATGAAGTTTCAGCCCGATGACGTAGCTTCCCAGCTCCGCGAGCTGCACCCGGGTCGGCGCCTCATCGCTGCGGTCATAAAACACCGGGGTTGTCGCCCCGCTCGGTGTCTCCACCACGAACCACTGCACGCTGAAACGCGCCTCGGCGTAGGGTCCGTCCACATTCAAATCGAAGAGCCCACCGGTGGCCTCGGTCGGGTTTGCGGACTCCACGGCCGTAAAGCTCGGCGCCCCCACAGGCGTCACCACCGGGCAATCCGGCGAGAGCGCTTGAAGCGCACCGCTGAGCCCGAAACGGAACTCACCGGGAGCGTCGATCACACCGACCACGAGCTCGCCACTTAAGTCCGCTTCATACGGGTCAAAGGTCACCGAGAAGCTCAGCGTACGCCCCTCTTCGATGCGTGCCGGCCAGCCGCTGACGCTGCCGATCGTCAGAGTGTAGGCGTCGCCTTCCACCTCCAGCGAATCCACGCGCGTGGGCTCGGCTCCGTCACACAGGCGAACTTCAAAGTCCACCGTCGTCGCACTCGCCAGCTCTCCAAAGTCGATATCGCCGCCTGCCGGCGCGCCATCCGTCCAGATCTCGACGCAGGTCTCGGGCTCATCCGCATCGGGTTCATCGGCGTCGGGCTCATCCGCGTCAGGCTCATCCGCGTCAGGTTCATCCGCATCAGGTTCATCCGCGTCAGGCTCATCCGCGTCAGGCTCATCCGCGTCAGGCTCATCCGCGTCGGGCTCATCGGCGTCGGGCTCATCAGCATCGGGCTCATCGGCGTCAGGCTCATCCGCGTCAGGCTCATCCGCATCGGGCTCATCGGCGTCAGGCTCATCGGAGTCAGGCTCATCGGCGTCAGGCTCATCCGCATCGGGCTCATCGGCGTCAGGCTCATCGGCGTCAGGCTCATCCGCGTCGAGGTCATCACCCGCGTCGCCCGTATCGCCAGTATCATCTTCCACCGACACATCGTCATTGAGATCCCAGGCGTCCGGGCTGCGACGATTCTCAGAATCATCGCTACAGGCCGCTGCCATCAGCGAGACCATCATCACCATCACAAATCGTTTGCTCATCATGGTCTCCTCCTCAGAGCTGCAGGCAGATGCCGCCAAAGCAGAAACTTCCATTGGGGCACCGCGGATCTACGCCGTCGGTGCATCCCTCGCACAGCCCCAATGAGCCGCAGGTTAGCTCGGGGTGACAGGCGGTCTCGGTACAGAGGGAGCCGGCAACCTCACAGGTCAGCGTGTCCGGATTGCACACCTCGCCAGGCTCGCAGGTCGCGGCATCATTCGGATCGCAGGTCTCCGGCTCAGGCTCGCCAGCGTAAAGTACGCCGTCGGTGTCATTGCCCTCACGGCAGGCCCCGGCCTCACAGACCTCGCCATCGCCGCAATCTGCCGGAGATTCACACTCCAGCGTCGCCACGCACTGACCGGCCGCGTCGCAGGTCGCGCTTCCCGGGCAATGTGCGTTGGTCTCACAGGGCGCGCATGCGCAGAGATCTTGATTAAAATAAGGCGTCGGTGCCTGGCAGCTCTCCACCACGCAGGCGCTGGACGCCTGCGTGACTTGCCCGGCGGCGTCTTCCTCAGCCGCCTCGGAGCAGCCGCTGAGCGCAACCAGCGCCAGCGCTGCAGCCAGTACACCCTGGCCCATCCACATTCGCATCGACATGGTATCTTCTCCATAAAACAGGCGCGCGGGCCGGCCCTGCCGGCCTCGCTCGCGCTGCGGTCCTTACCGCTCATTGACGTGTCTTCTAACCTATCGCCCCCACCTTACACCCGCCCCCCGCGCCGCAGCGAGGATGCCTTGCTCATCGCTTCATCGCACCGCACTTGAACCACCTGTGGGGGCGTGGAAGGATGCCAGCGCTTCGGCACACACCTGGTGTGCACGCGAGACGTACGCGGGCGCTTAGTATTCACGATATGCCTGTCTTTTTTCAAACTCGCCCCCCCATCCTCCCGAGAAACGTATGACCGAAGTCCTTCAACAACTCGTCGATCTGCTCGCCTTAGAGCGCATCGAAGTCAACCTCTTCCGCGGCCACTCCCAGGATCTGGGCTGGGGCCAGGTTTTTGGCGGGCAGGTGCTGGGCCAGGCCCTGTCTGCGGCCACGCAGACCGTGCCCGAAGATCGCTACGTGCACTCGCTGCACGGCTACTTTCTGCTGCTGGGCGACGTCAACACCCCCATCGTCTACGACGTCGATCGCATCCGCGATGGCGGAAGTTTCACCACCCGGCGCGTCGTCGCGATTCAGCACGGTCGCCCCATCTTCAGCATGTCCGCATCCTTTCAGAAAGCGCAGCCGGGCTACGACCACCAGGATGAGATGCCCGACGTCAAGGGCCCCGAAGGGCTCCTCTCCCAGGTCGAGCTCAGCCGCCGCATCGCCGATGAGATCCCCTCACCGCTGCGCGAGCGCTTTACCGCCGACTCCCCCATTGAGATTCGGCCGGTGCGCCCGATGAACTACCTCAAGCCCACCATCCGCGAGCCCCAGAGCGCGGCCTGGTACAAATCCGCAGGCACCCTCCCCGACACCCCGGGCATCCACCAGTCGATGGCCGCCTACGCCTCCGACTTCAACTTCCTGGCCACCGCGATGTACCCCCACGGCGTCTCCTGGCTGATGCCCTCGATGCAGGTCGCAAGCCTCGACCACGCGATGTGGTTCCACCGCCCCTTCCGCTTCGACGACTGGCTTTTGCACCACGTGGAGAGCCCTTCCGCCAGCGGGGGCCGGGGGCTTGTGCGCGGACGCATGTTCAACCAGAAAGGCGAACTCGTCGCCTCCACCGCGCAGGAAGGCCTGATGCGCCCGCGACGCAAGAAGAAGTGACCTCCCCCCGGGTGTCGCGGCAGCGCACTCAGCGCCCGGCGCCGGCCACTTCGCTCCGATCGAGGTGGTCGGCGCCCTCTCGCCACCTTAAAAACTCCGCGTAGCCCCCCTGGAAGTCATTGACCCCCTCCGGCGTGATCTCGATCACGCGCGTGGCCAGCCGCTGCACAAACCAGCGATCGTGGGACACAAAAAGAACCGTGTTCGGGTAGGCCTCCAGCCCCCTGGCCAGCGAGTCGATGCCCTCAAGATCGAGATGGTTGGTCGGCTCATCGAGCACCAGCACCGTGGGCTCGGCAACCCCCAGACGCGCAAAGGCCAGGCGCGCTTTCTCTCCGCCGGAGAGCGCGCCGACGCGCTTCTCAATATCGTCTTTGCCAAAGAGAACTTCAGCGAGTTTGCCGCGAATAAAGCCGTTGGGCTTGTCGGGGAAGTGGCTCCAAAGCCAGTCGTGAAGCGTGCTCTCCGCGGAGCCTTTGAGCTCGGCCAGGTCCTGCGAAAAATACCCCGGCTCCACCGCATGCCCCCATTCGATCTCGCCACAGTCGGGCTTAAGCTCGCCCATCGCCAGCTTTAAGAGCGTGGACTTACCGATGCCGTTCGGCCCCACAATCGCCACCCGATCGCCGCGGTTGATGCTGAAACTCACATCGTTGAGCACCCGGCGCTCCTCAAAAGAGCGCGTCACGCCCTCCACCCTCAACACCTCTTTGCCGGTGTCGCGCGCGGCCTTGAAGTTAAACGTGGGGTACATGCGCGAGCTCTGCGGAAGCTCCTCGACCTCCATCTTTTCCTTTTCAACCTGCTTGACGCGGCTCTGAGCCTGACGCGCCTTGGAAGCCTTGGCCTTAAAGCGCTTAATAAACGCCTCCTGCTCGGCGATGAAGGCCTGCTGCTTGGCAATCTTGGCCTCCTGGCGATCCCGGTCTTCGACCTTGGCCTTCTCAAAGCGCTCGTAATTGCCCTTGTAGACCAGCACCCGCTCGTAATCGACGTCGATGATGTGGGTGCAGATCGTGTTGAGGAACTGATGGTCGTGCGAGACCACCACCACACACCCGGTATAGTCGCTTAAAAAGCGCTCCAGCCAGGCGATCGAGACGATGTCGAGGTGGTTGGTCGGCTCGTCGAGCAGCAGAATGTCGGGGTTGCCCGCCAGCGTCTGCGCCAGCAGCACCCGCAGCTTGTAGCCCCCGCTCAACGACGAGAGCGGCTCACGATGCTTCTCGGTGGGGATGTTAAGCCCCTCCAGAATATCGGAGGCCTTCGACTCCATGGCATAGCCATCAAAGGCCATCACCACGTCTTCCAGATCGCCAAAGCGCTCCACATCGAAGGCTTCGGGATCTTCGGCGGCTTTTGCGAGCATCGCCTCCTTCTCCACCATCGCCGCCCAGAGCTCGGGCACACCCATCATCACCACATCGAGGATGGGCACGTCGTCGAACTCAAAGTGATTCTGGCGCAAGACGCCCACGCGTTTGTCTTTGGGGATGGCGACATCGCCCGAGGTCGGCTCCTCCTGGCCGGAGATCACCCGCAGAAGCGTGGATTTTCCGGCCCCGTTGGCGCCGACGATGCCGTAGCGCGAGCCCCCATCAAAGGCCACCGTCGCACCTTTAAAGAGGGTGCGGGCGCCGTACATCACCCCGAGATCATGAATCGAAAACACGTGTTGCTCCTGCGCAAAAGACCGATGGCTTCGCTCTCCTAACACCAACCCCCGGCAAAGACCACCATCGCCGCGCTCCGGTTGTTCCCACCGACTCTTCTTATCGCCCCCGGACCTCGCACAAAAAATCCGAAGCTCGGGAGCATCTCCTGAACTTCGGATCATGGGTTTCGACAGGCTGATCGCCAATCTTCTCCGAGAAGACGCATGACAGAGCGCCTTAAAAAACGTTCGCCGCATCCGCCTTCCCCGAGCCTTTTCTAAGGTTCATATGCCTCAGCGCCGCCCGCCGAGAAGTCCGGCCCGCCAGGCCCAGTAGAGCAGCTGCAGCACCGCCGCCACAGCCGCGGCCACATAGGTCGCCGCCGCGGCATTAAGCACCTTGGCCACCCCGCGCGCCTCCTCCCCGGTGACAAAGCCCTGCTCATTGAGCACCCGCTTTGCGCGCGCCGACGCATCAAACTCCACCGGCAGGGTCACCAGCGTAAACGCCACCGCCCCGCCAAAGAGCACAATACCCACGGTCGCCAGGCCGCTGATGCCGATGACGATCCCGGCGATGGTGATCCACAGCCCCAGGTTGGTGCCGATGTTGGCCACCGGCACCATCTTCTGGCGCAACTTCATCATCGCGTAGCCCTCCTGATGCTGGATGGCGTGGCCCACCTCATGGGCGGCGATGCCAGCCGCCGCCACCGAGCGCCCGTTGTAGATATCCGGGCTCAAGCGAAGCATCTTCGCGCTCGGGTCGTAATGGTCGGACAACATCCCCTGCACCGGCTCAATGCCCACATCGCGAATGCCCCGCGCATCGAGGATCGCCTGGGCGATCTGCTGGCCGGTCAGCCCCCGGCTGGTGGGCACTTGGCTCCACGTGCTGAACGCCGACTTCACCCAGGCCTGCGCCCCCATGCTCAGCACAAAACCCACACCGAGAATCACGAGATAAACAGGATCGAAAAACATGGTCTGACCTCCTACACAAGGGGCCGGCACGAAAGCGCCGGCCCTTTCTGGGTCCATTTCGTCGGGCTGAACGTATACACAGCCCCCGGGGGGTCAATCCGATTTTCACCGGCCTCAACGCAGCGCCGCCTCCAGCTCGCGGGCGGCCTCCTCATAGCGCCCCAGCGCCTGCAAAAGCTGAGCGCGAAGCACGCCGGCGCGCGCGTCGGTGGCCTCATCCCAGCCGGCCTGCGCGCGAAAGCGATCCAGCGCGGTGAGCGCCTCGGCAGGCTGAGCGCCGGCGGCCAGCGCTGCCACCCGATACCAGCCCACAAATCGCAGGTCGGGGTTGGCCTCGGCGGCCTCACCCGCACGCCTTGCTGCCCGCTCATAGCGCCCGTCCACCAGCGCTTCGGCCGCCTCCACCACCATCAGCCGCCGCTCCACCATATCGGCCACGAGCGCATCGCCCGTCAGCTCCGAGGCCAGCTGCAGCCGCTCTCGCTGCACCGCCCAGTCCGTCTGGGTCAGCGTAGGAACAAGCCCGGAGGCCTCTCCCAGAAGTCGCGCGTCATGCTCATCGAGCAGACGCTGCGCCAGGCGAGCCTGCACGCTGCCAAGCTCCGGGGCCGCATACCCCATGCGTAACACCGTGCGGTAGAGCCCGTAGGCCCCGCCCCCCGACGCCGTCAACGCCTGCCCGCGATTGAGCTCCCGCTCCAGCGCCTCCAACGCCTGACGCTGCGAACCGGGCACCACATAGCCCTCGCCGCCGGCCTGGGTCGCGGCCATGCGGCGCTCCGAGCGCACCTGCTCGGCGTCGGCGGCCTGCGGCGCCAGCCTCAGATAGTGATCATAGTGATGGGTCGCCTCGGCGTAGCGCTCCATCCAGAAGTTCGCGCGCGCCAGATTGCGATAGGCCTGCGCCCGCTCCGGGAGCACCTGCGCCGCCTCGATAAAGCGCTGGCGAGCCGTCTCATAGTCGCCCCCATTATAGGCATCGGTCCCCTGAGCAAGGATCGCGTCATAGGCCGCCGAGCGCTCACCACCCTCGACAGATTCCCCTTTAAGATCAGGAACTTGCGCATCATCAACCACCTCGGAGACGCGCCCCTCCTCCGCCTCACTCCCCGGCTCCTGAGCCAGCGCCGGGCTCGTCGCCACAAGGCACACGCCCACCCACGACGCGCTCGCCAGTGACATCCATCGTCTGATGCTCATAGCTGCTCCGGGGGTTGGGGGCTCAGGCCCGGGATCTGCGGAATGCCCACCCCGACCATCACGCCAAAGAGGTGCTGCGCGCCCTGCTCACGTCCCAGGTAGATCTCGGTGCGGTAGCTGACACCGACCGACCAGCGCGGGTCGAAGTGGTAACGAACCCCGGCTCCCAGCGACCAGAACGCGCGCGCCTGAGAGAGGATCACAGACGCCTCGCTGCCGGCTGGCCACGCCCGCAGCCGCTCCCAGTTCACGCCCAGGCCCGCCTCCACGTGCGGGACGAGGTTTTGCCAGATGAAGCGGAAGCGAAGCTGCAGAGGTCGAAGCGAGATAAGCTCCCGTCGCTCCACCTGGGCCACCACGCTCCCACCGCCCGGCCGCGTCCACAGCTCAGCCTCCTCGTTCACGCCCCCACCGGCATAACTC
This sequence comes from Lujinxingia vulgaris, assembly GCF_007997005.1. Taxonomy (GTDB): domain Bacteria; phylum Myxococcota_A; class Bradymonadia; order Bradymonadales; family Bradymonadaceae; genus Lujinxingia. Next base: position 74,232 of record NZ_VOSL01000148.1, read on the forward strand.
AGCGAGAGCAGCGTCAACCCCAGCTGCTCCCCCTCCCAGATCGCGTCGAGGCGAAGCCCTCCCGCCCCCAGCGTGCGCCGAGATCGCGCCTCCAGCTGACCCTCCTCACGCCACCCTTCAAAACTGTACTCCAACCCCTCAAGATCCCCGCGGGTCTGCCGCGGCGCGCTGCGATGAAAACCCAGCTCCACCCCGGCGCTGACCTGCAGGCGGTTGGCCACCAGCGCCGCCACATCGATCTCGCGCAGCAGGCTGCTCGGGTTGGTCATCGTCACCGTCGTCTCGGTCAGCCGCGCCGGCGCCACATCGACCACCTGGGTCAGCGGCTCATACCCCTCGGCGCGTACCTCCACGGCGTAGCGCCCGGCAGGCAGCTCTAACAGCTCGGCGGCGCGCCCCATCGGGGCGTCCTGAATCCAGATCTCCGCGTTATCCGGCGCCCCCAGTACCCGCAACCTCCCGGGGAGCTCCTCCAGCGACTCGCTCAGACGAACCGCCTCGCCACTGCCAACCTCCACCTCACCATCGACGCGCTCGTACCCCTCCAGCGCCAGACGATACGCGTAGCGGCCCACCGCCCGCTGACCGCTCCAGGGCGTCTGACCGACCACCTCGCCATCAAGCCACACCTGCGCTCCGTCTGGCTCGCTCTCCACCGAGATCACCCCGGAGGCATCAAAAAGTTCGCGCACAAGCTCAAAGCCCGCCGCTCGCCCCTCTCGCTCCGCCAGGCTGCCGCTTGAGACCTGCGCCCCTCGCCAGTCCACAATCTCGTAGTTAACTTCCAACTGACGCGCCTGACGCACGACCTCCACCCGCACCAGGAGCTCCACCCCCAGCGCGTCCATCGCCAGCGCCGTGGCCGATCCGCAGGGCTCCACCCCCAGCGCACAGCTCGGCCAGGGTCGAACCTGCGCACGAACCCGCGCCTCCACGTCCTCCGGGGTTAAAAGATGCCGCGAACGCTCCGTCGAAAGCGCCTGCGCCACCCCCTCGATCACCGCCTCGGTGGCCTCGCCATCAAAGCGCCAGGCCACGCTGCGGGCCGGCTCCGAGGGCTGCGCCGCCGCCGGCGAGGCCATTACCATCGCCACAACGCTCAGCACCACCATGCTCAAAAAAGTCGCAACGACGCGACCTTGCGACCTTTTTCGTGCCACCGCCTCCACCTCGCGCTATGCTTGTCTATCCGCCGGGGGACCGACGATCACGCCGGGCGGCGTCGTATCGCGCTGCCCCGGCACCACTTTTGAGTCCGGGAGGTATCGCATGACGGATTCGCCGAACATCCAACAGGTCGCTAACCTGCTCCATTACTTCCGCGCCGAGCTCGCTCAAGCCTTCGACGCCCTCGAGCTCACCACCGCCGACGAGACCCAGACCTACCTGGTCCACCTCCTCGAAGGCTACGCACGCAGCACCGCCGAGAGCGCCCAGGCCATCGGCTTCGACAAACCCGCCGCCTTCATCCTCGGCGAGGCCATGAGCGCCGCTGGCGAGCGCCGCATCGACGCCTACCGGCGCCTGGGCGATGCGAGCCTCTTCTCCTGCGGCTTCTTCGAAGAGCGCCTGGATCGCACGCCCGTCAAGTCCGGCTACTACCGCGACATGGGTCGCGTCGCCTACAGCCGCTTAGGCGAGCTGATGGCCTACAAACAACCGGGCGGCGCCTTTCACATCATCTTCGACGAGCTCACCCGCTGCTTTGACAGCGTGGTCGACGCCTTTCGCCTGCTCTCTCAGCGTCGCCAGCCCGACCATGAGCGCCTCCTGCTTCGTTTCATGCGCGGAAGCGAGCTCGACGTCGACGACTGGCGCCTGCTCGGCGGGCTCCCCGGCAAAGACACCGGCAAAGCCTGAACGCCCGCGGCCTCATCCCATCGCGGCGAGCGCTAAATCAATGGCGCTCGCCGCGACGCAAACTCAGCCTTTCTCGGCCTGCTCGGCGGCCAGCTCGTCGTGGCCCAGCGCCTTGGAGAGCTTGCGCTTGCTCTTCTCATCAAAACGCACAAAGCCGGCGCCGATCTCCCGCAGCGAGTGCACCGCCTCTTTGTTCGACGAGGGGAAGATGCGGTCGTTGCTGCGGCGCAACTCGCGCGCGCGCTGCGTCGCGAGCATCACGAGCGCGAAGCGGTTTTCAATATGCTCAAGGCAGTCTTCAACGGTAACGCGAGCCATACGTACTCCTTCAAAAGATCGTAAGACGATCGTAACTTAAAAAATTCGGGGAATCGCAACACATCCGGCCGCGTCGCAGGGGCCGCGTGCGCTCCAGGTTGGGCGCACCTCAGGCGCACCGATCCGGGCGAACCTTAAGCCCGGGGCATCATCGCGTCAAGCTCTCGGCCTTTTCAGCCGCGCCGATCTCGACTATCAGGAGGGCCTCATTCGACTCGCCCTTTCGGGTTTCACCCCCTCCTCTGCGCGATAGCATCCTATGAGCACCTCCGAGAAGCTCGGCCCTCCCTGGACCATCCTCAAGATCTTACGCTGGACCACCGACTTCCTTGGCGAGCGCGGCGTCGACTCACCGCGGGTCGACGCCGAGGTGCTGCTCTCCTACGCGCTGGATCTGCCGCGCATTCAGCTCTACGCCCAGTTTGATCGCCCGCTCATCGAGAGCGAGCTGGCCACCTACCGCGCCATGATCAAACGCCGCGCCACCGGCGAGCCCGTCGCGTATATCATTGGTGAGCGCGACTTCTGGAGCATCACGCTCAAGACCGACGCCCGCGCGCTCATCCCCCGCCCCGACACCGAGACGCTGGTGGAGGCCGCGCTCAAAGTGCTCCCCACAGCCGACGAGAGTACACGCCTGCGCGTCGCCGACATTGGAACCGGCACCGGCGCCATCGCGCTCGCGCTGGCCACTGAGCGCCCCGATCTGGACCTCGCCGCCACCGACCAGGCCGCCCCCACCCTTGAGCTCGCAAAAGAAAACGCCGACGCCCTGGACCTTTCCGATCGCGTGTCGTTCTTCCAGGGCGATCTGCTCGATGCGCTGCCGGCCGAGTGGCGCTCTCTGGATATGCTGGTGAGCAACCCGCCTTATATCGGCACCACCGAGCGCGAGCAGCTCATGCGCGATGTGCGCGACTTTGAGCCTGAGGGCGCCCTCTTCTCCGGGGAGGACGGCCTCGACATTCTACGGCGCCTGATCCCGGCGAGTTTCAATGCGCTTAAGCCGGGCGCCTTCCTCCTCCTCGAGATCGGATACCGCCAGGGGTCGGCGGTCACCGCGCTCTTAGAAGACGCCGGTTTTGAGGAGATTGCGATTCTACCCGATCTGGCCGGCCATGACCGCGTCGCTCGCGCGCGCCGCCCCGATGCCTGATCTCGACCTCGTTGTTCGCCATGAAGCCTGTCGACACCTCATTCTGCCTCGCCCACCTGCTGGTCTGCGTCAACCAACGCCACAACTCGGCGCTGCCCTGCTGCGCCAGCGGTGACGCCGAGGCCATCTACCAGAAGTTGCGCGCCTGGATCGAAGCGCACGACATGCTCTCCCGCATCTGGATCACGCGAACCGAGTGCCTGGGCTGGTGCCACGTCAACGGCGGCACCGTCGCGATCTACCCCCAGAACATCTGGGTGCGCGCCATGACCCTGGAAGACTGCGACGCCCTGATTGAAGAGCACCTCCAACCTCTTTTGAGCCGCACCTCGCCCCGCGAACGTTAAACACTCCCCATGCTCGGGTCGGCTGCACTTGACGCAACGCGTCACTACCTTGTCTTATAGCGACCGGGAGTTATGCTTCTGCGCCGTATGCCGACGTATAAGGGTGATGCCCCTCCCCGGCCGGCCGCGTGCTGGCTGAGCCCGGCGCGACCACATCGCCCGATTGACTTGCTGATGAGCTGGATCGACGCAAAGGTTTTGACCCATGGCCAAGAAAAAAGAAGACGTCCTCAATGAGCTGACCCGCGTGCGCTTCGTAGGTCCTGCGCTGGCAGAAGAGCTCTACTCCGACCACGGCGTGCGCGATCTTTCGGCGCTCCTCAACCTGGCCCGCGAGGGCGGGCTGACCGAGCTCAACGGCGTCGGCGCCAAAAAAGCCGCGACGATCCTGAGCAGCGTCCAGCGCCTGGTCGACCGCGAGGTTGCGCCCTCGCCATCACGCGCCAACGTCAACGCCAGCGCCACCAGAAAGTCCGCGACGAAGAAAAGCCCAGCCGAGAAAAAGCCGACAAAGAGCGAGAAGCCCAAAAAAGCGAAGACCAAAACACCGGCCCCCGCCAAAGCCCCTGTCTCCGAGAGCACACCGCCCGCTGAGGCCGCCAAAGAGAGCTCCGCAGCGAAGTCCTCCAGTGAAAGCGTCAAAACCAGCCCCGCCGACACAGGTGCCATCGGCAAAGCTGGCGCTCCTAAAAAAGCAGCCAGCACCAAAGCGATGCCCTCGCTTCGCGAGCGCTTCATCAGCACGCTCCGCTGCCCGGCCTGCGGCCATGACACCTTCGAAGTCAGCCTGACCACCATCACCTGTGAGGCCTGCCAGCGTCAGTTCAACCTCCAGGACGACGTGGCCGACCTGGCGCCGCCGCACGCCCCGGATCGCTCGGTCACCCAGAAGTTGATGGAGACCAAATTCTACGCCCAGTTCTACGAAGAGATCATGCGCCCGCGTCTCACCGGCGTGGTCAGCGAGCGCACCATGCGTGAAGAATACCGCCTGGCCGCCGACTACCTCGACTTCGGCGCCGAGACGCGCCTGATCGATGTGGGATGCGGCACGGGCAACTTCACCCGCTACTTCGCCCAGCGCATCGGCCTGGCCGAGACCCGCGAGACCGGCGGCGATCTTCCCCTGGTCGTCGGCATGGACCTCTCCTGGCCCATGCTCGAGACCGCCCGACGCAACATCCGCCGCGAAAACCTCGACGGCCGCGTCTTCTTGATCCGCGGCGACGCCACCCGCATCCCGGTGAGCCGCGCCTCATTCAACCGCCTGCACTGCGCTGGCACGTTGCACCTGCTCAACGACATCGACGAGGCCCTGCGCAACTTCGCGCGCATCCTGGAGCCCGGCGGCATCTGCGTGATCGGCACCTTTATCCTGGGCGAAGGCATGCTGCGCCGCTTTGCCAAGCGCGTCGCCGAGATCCCCACGCGCTTCCACTGGTTCTCCCGCGACGAGCTGCACAAACGCCTGGAGCGCGCCGGATTTGAGATCGTCAGCGACGACGTCGCCGGCGACGCCATCACCATCAAGGCCCGCCGCATCTGACCACGTCGCCACTTCGGGGCAGACGTAGCTGACGTAAAAAAGCCCGCGACCTGAGACGAGGTCGCGGGCTTTTTCCATTCTCAACGAGCCTTTCGCGGCTAGAGCAGCGCGCGTCGCAGCGCCTCCATCACCGCGTCTTCCCCCTCACTACGCGCGACCACCCAGCGTGCCCCGGCCCCGCGAAGGTTCATCGCCTCGACGGCGTCATCGCCACAGATCACAACCATCATCATCCCCTGCAGCTCGTCGTGCTCGCTCACCCTTTTGCATAACGCGTGCACATCAAGCCCCTGAAGGTCGCTGTCGAGCACGGCCACATCGGGCTGCCACTGCCCGATCTTCAGCAGCGCGTCGACCGCGTCCCCGCTGGCGTCGTAGTCCAGCTCGTCGCCAAAACGCGCCCGAACCCGCGCCTCCAATCCCGCGTCGGAGTGCACGACCAACACGCGCCGCTGACGTTGCCGCGCAAAGGGGTTGGGCATGCGGTGGCGGGAGAGAAAGTCATCAAGCACCTGTCGCTCAATGCGAAAGTGCCCCCCGGGGGTGCGAAACGCGCGAAGCTCGCCCTGCTCGATCCAGTTCTTGATCGAGGTGATGTTGGCGTTGCAGATCTTGGCCGCCTCAAACGTCGTATAAACGTCTTTCTCGAGATTCATCGCTACTCGCCTCGCCACATTGCAGCCCCCATCCACGTCTATCTGCGAACCTGCACCGCACTCGCCATGATGATCTGCGCTCTGTGTGTTGCCTGAACGTCAGGCCCCTCGCGCAAAAAACAAGAAGATGACATCTCCTGGCGCGCTACGACACACATCACTGCTCGTCGCGTCATTACGTCCCCCGTTCGGGTCGTGTCTTGAAGACCGACGAAACCGGCATCATTGCGAAAGACTATAGAGAGGCGAATTCGCCATGTCCCGTAAAGAAATGTAGGCCTATGTACGACATCAGGCGACTCGCAACGAAACGATGACCACGGGCCTACCACTCCCCGGCGCCGCTCCCCCCGCTAGTGGGATCAGACGCAGCCCAACGCGCCGCGAACTCAGGGCCTCTGCCCCGGCCGAAGCTCGTGCAGAATGGACTCCAGGTCATGCGAGGGCGCAAAGCCCAGCTGGTTGCGCGCCAGGCTATCATCGACCATGCAGACGTACTTGATATGGTCGAGCTCGGGCACCGGCCAGTCGCTGATTTTCAGCGACCACGCCGTGCTCAACATCATCTTTAACAACGGCTCGGGCATCGGGCGCGGCTCACGCCCCAGCCTCTCCAGAATAAACGAGAGGGGCACCGGCGAGGGCCCCGCAAGGTTAAAGACCCCGCGGATGCCCGGCGTGAGCGCCTTTTCAATGGCGCTGACCACATCCTCCACGTGGATCAGCTGCACCATCGGATCGAACCCCATGATCGTCGGCGGCCGCTCCAGGCGTAGATAGCGGCTGGGCGCATTATTCACACGTCCCACAATATGAACCGGACGCAAAATCACCGTCTCAATCTCGGGATGCCGCCAGAAGAAGGTGTTGCAGAACATATCGAGCGCGATCAGGTCGCGAATCGCCTCGAACTTCTGCCCGCCCATCAACGCGGCGTCTTCTTTCAAGAACTGGTCGTTGCGCGGATCCGGGCCGTAGACATCCGCGCTGGAGAGCACCACCACCTTGGGCACGCGATGCTCCGCGCAGAGCTCGAAGATCTTCTGGGTGCCCACGATGTTAAACTGGTGATGTTCGTCCTGACGACTGCGCGGATCATGCATGATGTTGAGGTGCACCACCGCGTCGAGGCGCTGGCGCCGAAACACATCTTCCACCCGCCGTCGGCGAATATCGACCTGCTCAATATCGACATCCTTGGGCATATGGCGAACCGACCGACGGTCGATGCCCACCACCTCAAAGCGGCGATGCAGCCGTCGCGCGACCGCTCGGCCCAGGTTGCCACCGATCCCCGTAATAAGGACCCGCTCCTTGCGCGGGCGTCGGCTGCGCTGCTTCAAAAGAACACCCCCCGACGCTCCTCAAGCCCGCGCTCGATCATCTGGCTGATGGCCTCGCGAACGCGCTCAACATGGCCGCCCACCACCCGATCTTCCTCATCCGGATCGCCCTCAAAACGAAGCGGCTCCCCAAAGTAGATGCGATACTTCACCGGCAGCGGCAACGCCCCCAGCGGCCCCAGCAGCGGCCAGGTCGGGGTGATCGGGAACGCCGGCATGCCGAGCAGCTTCGCCAGCGACTTCACATCGTAAATCGTCGGCATCTGCTCCTCGGCCCCCACCACGCTCACCGGCACAATGGGCGTGCCCGTGGCCAGCGCCAGGCGCATAAAGCCCAGCCCGAACTCCTGAAGCTGGTAAGCCTTGTCGTAGGTCTTGTTAATGCCGCGCTGCCCCTCCGGAAAGACGAGGATGCAGCCCCCGCGCCGCAGCAAAATGCGCGCGTTCTCGCGGGTGCCCACCACCTGCCCGGCGCGCGCAAAGATCTTGGAGATAAAGGGAAGCGAAGGCACCCAACGCTCCACCATGCTGCGCACCATCCGGGGCGGCGTACGGTCGATGAGCGCGGCGGTGGCGATCATCATCCCGTCGAGCGGGATCTGCCCGGTGTGGTTGGCCACCAGCAGCACCGGACCGGACTCCGGGATGTTCTCAATCCCGAACGTCTCCACCCGAAAGTAGTGGCGGTAAAGCGCGATGGCCGGCGGCGCCACATACTTGAGAAACTCCGGCTCAAACCCGAAGGGGTCATAGCCGTAGCCATTCTGCCCGGCATCCATCGTGCGGATGCGCTCCCAGACGTCCTGTCGGATCGTCTCGATGAGCGCACCGTCGACCTGTTCTTTGACCTTCTGCAACATCCACAACTCGCGCAGCGAGACACCATCAAACCATCACCCGGGCGACACGCGCCCGCCTTCACTCTTCGCAGTAGCCGGTGTTGATCGCCGCTAGGTCCAGCGCGCGCGGACCCGGCGCCTGCCAGGCGTCTTCACCGCTGACCTTCACATAGACCGGGTTGATAAAGCCCAGCGTACGCTCCCCGTAACGCACCGCCCCGGAGGGCGAGGGGCCATCAATCCAGAAGACCACCCAGGAGTCTTCCTCAAAGCTCAGCTCGATCGTCTCCTCGAAGTCGACGCGCGCGCCGGCTTCCGCGCTGCGCTCAAGGGTCTCCACGACCGAACCGTTGACGATCACAAACATGCGCTCAACCTGCGACCAGTCCGGGGTCTGCACGCGCACGCCAAAGCTGACCGTCTCACCGCTTGCGGCCGCAATCTCATCGCCGGGCATCTTCCCGTCGGTGAAGTCGATAAAGGCGTGCGAGCCCACCGTCACACGCTGCGCCAGCACGGCCGCGCGGGCCTCATCGGCCTCGATCTCACCGGGGGCGGCGTCGATGCGCAGGAAGTTGCGCGGCACGCCCGCCTCCCCGTTGGCGCTGTGGCTGTCCGAGTTCCCCAGCCCGGTGACCCGCCGCCCGCTGTTGAGCAACCCGCTCCAGTCGGCGAGCACCTGGCAGACATCGTCAAAGCGGTTGATCACCTCTACCGCGTCCACGTCGGCCACAAAATCTTCATGGGTCACCGCGTCGGGCCCAAGCTCCGGATCGTAGCGCACGTGGTTGAACATCCCCGAGCCATTGCGCGGGTGATTCATCTGCACCAGGGGCGGGTTCTCGAGCTGACGCGCGATCTCCACGATCTCGGGCATCCGGCGGAAGTAGACCTGCCCGTCGGTCTCATCCTCATAGGCGAGCTCAATGGAGCCGCGACCGCGGCGATCCGGGTTGTAGGGGAAGGGGTAGAGGTTGAAGTGCGAGTAGATCGGGGAGATCTCCAGCCCGGGGAAGGTCGAGACGTAGTCGCCCAGGCCCATCTCGGCGATGACACCGCTCAGGTCCGTCACCACCTCATGGTCGGTAGGCACAACAAGCTCCAGCCCCTGGGTGACGTTCTCCAGGACGCGGTCGCGCACATGCACGACGCTGTCGATGCTCGGCTCCATATGCTGGTGGAAGTCCGCGCTGATCCAGCCTTCGGTGTCCACGCCGTGCAACAGCGTGGCGTTGTACTCGGCGGTCTCTCCGGCCACGATCTCCACATCGAGCACCGTGGCGTCGTACTCCGAGCCCCGGGTGAGCACGAGCTGGTAGGTGCCCGCCGGCACCGCTGAGTTCAAGGTGCCGTCTTCGACATAGAGGGTGAAGTCGGCGCCATCGCCCACAAAACGCGCTCTCGCCGGCAGCAGCCCGCCGGTCGTCTCATCGCGAACTTCGAGCGCGATCGCGCCGACCTCGCTGACCTCAAACACAACGTCTTCGCCATCGACCTCAAAGGTGCGCGAGAGGGTGAGCGGCCCGGCAAAGTCGCGCAGCTCGGCGCTAAAACTTGCGCCCTCATCAAGAAGTGCGATGGCCTGACCGGCGGTGTCGGTCGTCACCATCGTCACGGCGTCTTCGCCGGAGGTGATGTAAATCTCGACGCCTTTAACCGGTGCGCCGCCGGCGTCGACCACGCTTAAGGAAACCTCCTGCCAGCCCGGCTCTTCTCCGCGAAGTTCGGCGGCCTGTTGGCGCACTGAATCCAACGTGCCGTCGCCGACCACAAAGAAGTGCCGCACCACGGTGGGCTCGTCCCGCGGGACCTGACCGCTGAAGATGCGCATCTCCGCCCAGGGGATGTCCTGGCTGGAGGCCACCCCCAGTGGCGAGGCGCTCTCTTCAAAGACCAGCCCGAAGCTTCGACCGGCCCCCACCCCGGCGATCCAGGGCATCGCGCCGCGTCCCACGCCAAAGCCCTTGTCGGGCGTCCAGGGGCGTGCGCGGTCGCCGTAGGCCAACCAACTCCCGAGCTGCTGCGAGACGACGCGTTCCCCGGCGGAGCGCGCAAAGGTCACGATCTCCACGTGGGTGGCGTCCGGCGCCAACCGATACTCGGTGATCACCTCCAGCCCCACCCGCGCGCCGAAGCGCTGACCGAGCACACCCGCCAGATGCGCAAGCTCCACATCGGCGCCGGTGACGCGTAGCACGGCCACCCCACCGTCACTTCCGTCGCGCACCACCTCGACCTTATCGGCGGTGGCGGTGCCAAACTCGACCAGAGTCATGACCATGTCGAGCACGTCTTCGCCGCTCTGGTCGACGCGCTGCGCATCGACGAGCTTGCCGCCGGTGAAGGTCTCATAGCGGTTGGTGCTGACCCCCTGGATGCAGACGCGGACCTCGGCGTTACCAAGAATATAATCGCCCTGGCGGCAGTGGCTCCAGATGCCCGAGAAGCCGGTGCCCTCCTCACCCACACGCCAGAGCCGAGCCTCCCCCGCTCCGGGTGCGTCTTCAGGAGCGGCGCTCCCCTGCGGATCGACGCCTTCTTGCTGCGGCACCGGCAGGTACGGATCCTCAATCACACAGGGCTCGCCCGAACACGCCCAGCTCCCCGGATCGCCCACGTCGCCCGCATCCCCGCCATCGCTGGCGTCGTCGCCGGCATCCTCCTCAACATCGGGCGTATCGCTCGGCTCCGGGTCATCGCTGCACCCCACCGCACACATCCCCACCACCATCGCCGCCGCGCAGACGCGCCACATCCCATCGATCGTCATCATCTTCATCGCCTTCCTATCAGGTCATCGGCTCGCAGGTTTGGCCGCTACGATAGCGCATGTGCAGGGGGGCAGAGCAACCATCTTCACGCGTTACCCGTCACGAAAAACGGCGCGTCCCGATTCCGGGACACGCCGCCTTATTCAACCTTGCTGCCAATCCTTGCAAAACCGCCGCGCCTCAGCGCTCGCTGTCGCGCAGATCCTGCAACATCACCTCATCTTCATCGTCCTCGCCAGTTCCGCCGAGCACATTGCGCCCCAGGTCCAGAAGACCGCCGCAGAGCCCCACCACGATGTAGACCGCAGTCACCGCCACCAGCGCCACTCCGGCCTCATAGACCACCGCCAGCGCGGTGACCGCGGCAAGCGTCAGCACGAGCACCAGCGCCGCCGGGCCGCGGAACTTCACGTCTTTGAACGTGCGGTAGCGCACGTTGCTCACCATCAGGCCGCCCAGCAAAAGCGCCACCGCCGCCACACTCTCAGAGGCCCCGGTGGCGATCTGACCGCTGAACGAGACGTGCGCCAGCACCAGAGACGCCACCATCCCGGCAGCCAGCGGCGAAGGAAGCCCCAGAAAATAGCGCGCCGGCCCCTCGCTCTGATTGGCCATCACATTAAAACGCGCCAGGCGCAGCACCGTGCCCGCCGTATACGCGCTCGCCAGCAGAAGCCCGGTAAGCCCCAGCTCGCTCAACCCCCAGTTATACAGCAGGAACGCCGGCGCCACCCCGAAGCTGATCGCGTCGGCCAGGCTGTCGAGCTGCACCCCGAACTCACTCTCGGTGCGCGTCAGCCGCGCCACGCGCCCATCGCAGGTGTCGCACACCATCGAGACCATCACCAGCCAGGCGGCCAGCGTCATCTCCTGGACCCCGGTGGCCGTCGTCGAGAGCTGGATGCTATACATCCCGGCGACGATGCTCGAGAGGGTGAACATATTTGGCAAAATATACTTCGCCCGGCTCAAATCCATGGAACTTCCCCGTTCTTTGGAGGAGACTTGCACCGATCGCAATCGGTGAGCTTTGGCTCGGTGCACAACCGGCTTAGCTTTAGAGAGGGGCTCACTGAAAGTCAAGAGGTCGAGATGCGTGAGATCACCGCCGAAGAGCTGGAGCAGCGCGCCGATGAGTTCGACGCTGCTATCGCCGCGACACCGCAGATTGACCACTTCTGCTCGTCGTCGTTCTGGATTCTGCCGGCCTGGCGAGCGTTTTTGCCGGCCCACACCCTCTGGGCACGCGAATGTGAGAAGGGCTTTGTGGCCCTGGGCGTGGGAAGTGACCACAGCCTGGGCACCTACCTCCACCCGCTGGAGGCGAGCTGGGCGCTGGCCTGCCCTTTCGCCGGAGCCGATGTCGAGGGTCTTGTCGCCGACTTCATCGAGCAGGCGCGCGGCCAGATGCCCGCCTGGAACATCCTCTTTCTCTCCGGAATTGTTCCCGACTCCCTGCATTTTGATCATCTGATCCTGGGCTTTCGCCGCCACTACTCGCTGGGGCTCGGCCCCTCCTCGGTGCGGCGAGTGGCCAGCCTGGAGGAGGGCATCGAGGGCTTTATGCGCCGGCGCACCTCGAAGTTTCGCGCCAACCTGCGTCGCATCCAGCGTCGCGCCGACGAGCGCGGCCTCACCCTGGAGTACCACCACAGCATTGAGCCCGACGCCCAGGCCCATGCCCTGCTCGACCGCGCCCTGGAGCTGGAGCGCCTCAGCTGGAAGGGAGAGGCCGACACCGGCATCATCGACGGCCCCATGAAGGTCTTTTACCGCGACATGCTCCCCAGGCTCGCTCGCCGCGACGCCCTGCGCTTTCTCTTTGTGACCCTCGACGGCGTCGACATCGCCTACTGCTTCGGCGGAGTCTTCAACAACACCTTCCGCGGCCTGCAGATGAGCTACCACGACGACTTCCGCGACGTCTCACCGGGAAGTCTCGCGCAGTTGGCGATGATTGAGCGTCTCTGCGATGAGGGCGTCGCCCACTACGACCTGGGCACCGACATGGAGTACAAAGAGCGCTGGGCCGAAGAAAAACGCGAGACCGTCGCGGTGGTGGTGCGCCGCTGACAGGCCTCGCGTTCGAGAACCTACATCGCTTTTCAGACCAACGTCGCTCAGCCCTCGCCGAACTCCCAGCCTTCAAAAAACTCATGCACCCGCACCATAAGCGCGTAGGTGCCCGTGGCGAGCTGGTCTTCCGATCCCAGCTCGGCCACGGCGCGCTGCGGGCTCTGCACCTCAAGGGGGCAGCCCTGGCCGTTGCCGACCACGATGACCTCATCTTCGACCGAGAGGTCCGGACCGCCGGGCGCGCTCTCCAGCAGCACGCTGGCCTGACCCTCGGCGTCGACCCGCAGCGTCACTTTGAGCGCGTCGCCCTCAAAGAGCACATCTTCCATCACGTCGCTCATCAGGCCTCCGACTTCGGCGCCTGCCCCTGCTGGGGCTGATTGACCTGCACAATCAGGCTGCGCGGCGGACCGCTCATGCCCTCAACCTGCGGAAGTTCAATCTGAATGCGCCCCACCCCGGGGTTCTGCGCCACGATCTCGGGGAGGCGGTCCACCACATCGCGGATCGCCTTCTCGTAACCGGCCGGCGCTTTGCTCGGGTGCCCGAAGAGCTCCGAGAGCAACCCGCGCACGTCAATGGGCTTATTGGGGTTGATCGGGATGTTGCGCACCGGGTTGAGCACCTCGCCATAAACCACACTCGGAAGGCGCGGGCTGCCCTCGGCCTCCTCGCGCAGCGCGAGGGCCTTCTCGGGCTTCTCCAGCATGTCGTAAGCCGAAGCCCGCAGCGCGTAGATGTCCGGCACGTCGCGAATATCGCCGGCGAGGTCCTCGGCGGTCTTCAGCGCGACGATGGCGTCCTCGCCCTGTGCAGCGGTCAGGTGGCAGGCCGCAAGCTGCAGGTAGCCCCAGGGCTTATCGGGCCAGAGCTCAATGGCGCGCTGCGCATCTTCGCTGGCCGCCGCGGTGCTTCCCAGGGTCAGCGAGAGCTGGCTGCGCAGGAGCGCGGCAGGCGCGATCAGATCGGGATCTTCGCCCGCATCGACCAGGGGCTCCAGCACCTCAATGGCCTCCGAAGACTTCTTGGCCAGCGAGAGAATGCGCGCCAGCGTCAGGCGCGACTCCTCATCGCCCGGCTCCAGCTCCACGGCCTTGCGGAAGTCCGGCTCGGCCTGCGCCACATTGCCGCTGGAAAGCATGATGTTGCCGCGGATCGCGTAGGGCTGCGCCTCCTCACCATCGAGTTCAATGGCGCGCGCCACATCAAGCAGAGACGCCCGGAAGAAGCCCAGCGACTCGTGCACCATCGCCCGGCCCACCACCGCCGTCCACAGCTCCCCGTCGGCACGCACCGCCGCGTTAAACGCCGCGCGCGCCTCTTCAAACGCGTCCGCCTCATAGTGGGCATAACCCTCAAACGCCAAGAGCTGCGCGCGCGCCTCGTCGCTCTCCACGCGCTTGAGCGCGTCCTGAACGGCAAACACACACTCCTGGGCGTCACCGCCCTCCAGCGCCAGTTCCGCGCGCAACACCAGCAAGGTGTCGTCGCTTCCGTAGGTCTCCAGCGCCTGCTCAATGGCCTCTTCGGCCTCCTGAAGCTGGCCCTCAGCGATCAACTCATCAATAGCGGCGATTGCCTCTTCCTGCGTCGGCCTGTCGGCCTGGTCGCTCTGCGACATCGAACCCTCGTCTTGCACTGTTATGCCACGTTAAAGAGGGGGCCAGGCCCCCAAAAACGGACCCGCCATCACACCGGAATTACACCGTGCTTCTTATCGGGCCAGTCCTTCTTCTTGGTCTGGTACACCGCCAGGCGGCGCTTGAGCTCATCGCGAAGCTGATGCTTGGTGATGATCTCGTCGACCACAAGCTCACTGGCCAGGCGGTAGATGTCGATATCTTCTTTGTACTCCTGGCGAAGCTGCTCAACATACGCCGGGCGATCCTCTTCGGCCATCGCCTCGATCTTGCGGGCGTAGACGGCGTTGACGGCCGCCTCCGGCCCCATCACCGCGATCATCGACTCGGGCAGCGCCAGGCAGGCGTCCGGCTCAAAGCCCGGCCCGCACATCGCGTAGAGCCCGGCACCGTACGCCTTGCGCACCACCACCGAGATCTTGGGCACCGTCGCCGCACTCATCGCCGAGATCAACTTCGCGCCGTGACGAATGATGCCCTCCCGTTCGACCTTCGTGCCGATCATAAAGCCGGGCACGTCCGCCAGAAACACCAGCGGGATGTTGAACGCGTCGCACAATGAGATAAAGCGCGCGCCCTTATCGGCCGAGTCCACAAAGAGCACGCCGCCCTTCCACTTGGGCTGGCTGGCGATAATCCCCACCGGGCGCCCGCCGATGCGCGCAAAGCCGGTGAGCAGCTCCTGGGCGAACTTCTTCTTGATCTCCAGAAACTCCGAGTCGTCGACAAGGTGCTTGATGACCTTGCGCATATCGAAGGGCTTGTTCTGGTTGACCGGGATCAGCTCATCGAGCGTCTTCTTCTGCGGCTGTGGCTCTACCGCCTCGTTGAGCGGCGCGGGTTCGTGGCAGTTTGAGGGGAAGTAGGCCAGGTAATCTTTGCAGAACGCGATGGCCTCATCTTCGTCTTTGGCCAGCACGTCGCCGCAGCCCGAGACCGAGCAGTGCATCTTCGCGCCGCCCATCTCCTCCAGGGTCACCTTCTCACCAATGACCATCTCGGCCATGCGCGGCGAGCCCAGGTACATCGAGGCGTTGCCATCGACCATCACCACCACGTCACAGAACGCCGGGATGTACGCACCGCCGGCGGCCGAAGGACCAAAGAGCAGGCAGACCTGGGGGATAAAGCCCGAGAGGCGCACCTGGTTATAAAAGATCTTCCCGGCGCCGCGGCGCCCGGGGAACATCTCCAGCTGGTCGGTGATGCGCGCGCCGGCCGAGTCGATCAGGTAAATCAGCGGGATGCGCAGGTTCTCGGCGGTCTCCTGCATACGAATGATCTTCTCGACGGTGCGCCAGCCCCAGGAGCCAGCCTTAACCGTGGAGTCGTTGGCGATCAGCGCCACGCGCCGCCCGCCGATCTTCCCGATGCCCGTGACCACGCCGTCGGCCGGAAGATCGCCGGCAAGCACGTTGGCAAAGGCGCCGTCCTCAACTTCAAGGCCGGCGTCGAGCAGACGCTTGATGCGCTCGCGCACAAAGAGCTTCCCGACCTGCGCGGCCCGCTCGTGGTATTTGGGCGCGCCGCCCTCCTCGATCGTCTCGCGGCGCTCCATCACCTGCTGGTCCAGCTCGCTGAAGTCGGGGGTTTTGGTCTCGGGCACATCACTCATAAAGACTCCCTGGTACGCGTTGCGGCGCCGCAACGCGGCGCGCTTCATCCAATGATTGTTGCGGGTCGCACAGAGCGGCTCGCCTTACTTTCCTTTGAAGTTCGGGGCGCGCTTCTCTTTAAACGCGGCCAAACCTTCCAACCGATCTTCGGTTGGCAAGGTCACCGCGTAGGCCGCGCTCTCCAGGGCCAGCCCGGAGTGCAGATCGACCTGAGCGCCGGTGTCGATCGCCAGCTTCGCCTGCTTCAGCGCGATCGGCGCCGAGAGCAGCATCTCGCCGGCGAGCTCACGAGCGCGCTCCAGGAGCTGGTCTCCGGGCACCGCGTCGTTGACCAGCCCGTACGACTTCGCCTCGGTGCCGCTCAGACGGCGCGCCGTAAAGATCAGCTCTTTGGCCCGCGCCGCCCCCACCAGGCGCGTCAGGCGCTGGGTGCCGCCTGCGCCCGGGATGATGCCTAAACGAAGTTCCGTCAGCCCGATCTTGGTCGCCTCATCCACAAGACGAAGGTCGCAGGCCAGCGCCAGCTCCAACCCACCGCCGAAGGCATAGCCGTTGATGGCGCAGATCGTCGGTTTGGGAACTTCGGCCACCGCGTTAAAACACTGATGGTAGTCGTCGATGCGCTTTCGCACCTGCGCCTCACTCATGGTGCGGCGCTCGGCCAGATCCGCCCCGGCACAAAACGCACGCCCGGTAGCGGTGAGGATCACCACCCGCACCGAGTCGTCGTGGCGGAGCGCATAAAAGGTCTCCCACAACGCGTCGACCAGCTCACCGTTGAGCGCGTTCATCGAATCGGGTCGATCGATGGTCAGGGTGCAGATCCCCTGCGCGTCCTGCTCGCGCCTGAGCACATCGTAGGCTAGGTTGGTCGAACCCATAGGTCTTGCTCCCGGTCGTCGAAGTTGCGGCCGACCATCCGACATTCCAGGTTGAAGGTCGACCTTTTTCTGGCTCTCAGCCTGCGCTAAACTTTCAGCTATGACGACAAATCGCAAGGAAAAACGCCGCCCTCGTCCTACCCCCTCGCCACGCCTGGCCGACCACCTGCCGGTGCGTCACAGGCCCACCGAGCTGGTCGATCCCGATGACGTCGGAGCCCGCGCGGTGGTGGAGCAGGCCGCCCGCGTCTATTACGGCGCCTGCCGCCGCCTGGCCCGCTGGCTCAACGGCGGCTGAGCAAAGACGTCACACCCATCAAAAAGAGCCCGCCCCGCGAATCTCGCAGGGCGGGCTCTTTTTTATCCTCGAGAAGATGCCGACTCGCCACAGCGATGACACCTTCCTCGTCTCAAGGCGCCTTAGAGGTAGAAACGAATATGCGCCCCGCCGGTGATGAAGAAGTACGCACCGCGGTAGATCTCAATGCCCGGGCGCAGCTCCAGAACGATGTCGATCGGCACCGAGGGGAAGATAAACTCCAGACCCGCCACGCCGTGCGCAAAGGCACTCAAGCGGCCGGAGCCCCACGTGGCCACCGCGCCACCGAAACCCAGGTTCCAGGCCAAAACCAGCGGGTCTGCCTGCACCAGCGCGTCCTGGTTGAAGAGCAGGTCGACGCTCGCCCCGAACCCGCCGTAACGATCATATCGGCTGTAGCCGTAACCCCAGCGCGAACCGATGACGCCCTGAATCGCCGTATTGCCCTGGAAGGCTTTGAGCGAGATACCCGATACGGCCGTGCCATTACCCAGACCAATACCAAATCCACCCGGGATGCGACCGCCGCCTTCCTGCGCCATCGCCGGCGTCGAGAGCAGCGCCAGGGCGAACATCAACACACCGATCAACGTCAACTTCTTCATTCAGCAACCTCCATGGTCATTCGAAACATACGTCTTCGGAGCGCTCGTCATCCTCCTGAGCACTCTCCGAAGAGATATCACCCCCTGAATTTAGTCAACTCAATCCTTTGTAACGTCGCGTGCGCCCTCGCCCTGCACGCGCGCGCCTGAGCCCTGCTGCATCTCTACAGGCTCCAGCCCCTCATAGCGCCTGGCCGCATAGATCAGCGCCTCCTCGAGCCCGCGCTCGCTGGTGGCATCATCGGCCCGAGGGATGCGCCAGCTGGCGCGCAATCCCCAGAACTTAAAGGGCTCCACATCCACCGTCGATGACGTCACCCCTGGCCACTCCACCGCCGAGGTAAAGGGCTCACAGGGCTGGCCAGCCTCGCGCAGCCTGCGCGCCTGCCAAGTGTGCGACATGATAATCGGCCCGCTACGCCCCACCGCCACAATGTAGGTCTGCGTCCACTCTCGCCGCTGATCCACAAGCCCGGCGACGCGCCCCGACGCCTCCTTATACACATCGAACACAAGCGGCGAGTCCAACCCCAAAAGCTCGCCATCAAGGCGCAGCGTCTCCCCGAGTCCGTCCAGGGCTTCAAGCGCGTAATCCCCGGTCGACATCGCCCGGTCCAGCTTGCGCGCTGCGCTGCGCGCGTAGCTCTCCATGAAAAGATCGCAGCTGCTGCGCTCCTCGACCGCAGGCTCGGCCTGCGCGCGGGCCTCGTCGCCTGCCCACACCATGACCAGCACAAGCGCCACCACGCATGAAGCAGCCCCCACCCGAGCGCTCTTTTGTTTCGTGCCACCTGCCATCTTGACCTTCCTGCCTTCGACCACCGGGCCCAACGCCCCCGTCAGGGGTAAACCTAGCACACCCTCAGACGTCATCCCATCAACGCCCCTCCCCTCGTCGTTCAAGACGTTGACCTCTCCCCTTATATTCGCTCCGGCGGGCCGTGCCGAAAAAAACATCCGAAAACTTTTGATCTGCGACGACCGCCCCGCTAGGCTTGTGTGCAGGTTGGTTGGTCCCTCGTGGGCCAGACCGATGTTCATCCCGGGAGCGCTCTGGAGTGTTGGGGAACACCCGCCGCCGCGATGAACACCGGAGGCACGCATGAACCTGACCTACCTGGAAGTCGACCACCAACGGTCGATCTATAACGCCATGCCCGACGAGCTGCGCGCGACGTTTATGGAGCGCCTCAAGCTGTGCTGGCTTTATCACGATCACGCCCTCGAAGGCGTCGTGCTCTCGTCCGAGGAGATCTCCCGGGCGCTGGAGCGCATGCCCTGCCGCACCCACTGCGAGAGCGTCACGCAGCACGGCCTGCGCGCCCTCTACGACGCCATCGATTTTATTCACGCCAGCGCCGAGCGCGGCGATGAGCTCAGCGTCGACTGGCTGCGCGAGCTTCACCAGATGCTCTGCATGCCCGGCGACGACGCCGGCGGCCGCTACCGCAAACGCGACACCTCGCCGGGCGTCTATCACCTGACCGTGGCACCGGCGAGTAGCATCTCGTACCACTTCCATAAGTTTATGGATGTGTATGAGGAGGAGCTGCGCGCGCTGCACCCCATCCGCCAGGCCGCCCTGGCCCACTGGGAGTTCATGCGCGTCTTTCCCTTCGATGAGCGCACCGGCATCGTCGGCCGCCTGATGCTCAACTTCCTGCTGATCAAACACCGCTTTCCGCCGGCGATTGTGCACGGCTGCGATCGTCACACCTACTTCGCCGCGCTCAACGGCCATCGCAACGACATGGTCCCGGTGACCATCGACGCGATCCGCGCCACGCTTCAGGCCGCAAAGACCTTTCAGCGCCAGGCCCAGCCCGCCCACCAGATGGCCCTCTGAGCCCGAGCGGCCTCCGCTCCCGCCATAGCCTCACCCGCACGGTGAACACCCTCTGAACACCCCATGAACACCCCCCGGACACCCGGGGGGTTCTTTATTTGCCAAACCCTGCGGCTTGACCTTCCCTCAAGGGTGCTCAAAACCTATTCAGCACCGGTTGAGCAGCGACCTTTTTCGTCACACGGGGAAGAAGGCTGACTCACCATCCGTTGACAAGGGCGGAGTTGACAGAGTTGAAGCGCACGTTAAGGTTGCGCGGCGCTCTGCCCGGCCGCACGCGCCGGGATGTTCAACGCCTCCGGCTACGCTGCCGCACGTCAGGCAGTTCAGCGGAGTCGATTGTCGCCTAAAGAAGATGTGGCCTTGCGCTCGGACGCCGGGCCCATCGTCGACAATCGGTGTGTATTACGGGTGGTCTCATGGAGAGGCCGCGACGATCACGCGCGATGGGAGTAATCGATGTCTATCAAGTTAAAAAGCGCCGCCAACTTTGTTCAGCCCCCCAATCCTTCGGCCAATGACACCTTGAACGTGCACGTCGAACATTTCGCCACCGCCGAGCTCCCCACCCGCTACGGGAAGTTCCGCATCGTGGCCTTCAAAAACGACGTCGACGGCAAGGACCACATCGCGGTCGTTCAGGGCGAGGTGGCCGGCAAGCGTGGTGTGCTCACCCGCATCCACAGCGAGTGCCTCACCGGGGACGTCTTCGGCAGCCTCAAGTGTGACTGCGGCCCGCAGCTCAACGCCGCGCTCGAAGAGATCGCCGAGCAAGATGCCGGCATCATCCTCTACATGCGCCAGGAGGGCCGCGGCATCGGGCTGGCCAACAAGATCAAGGCCTACAGCCTCCAGGATCAGGGCATGGACACCGTTGAGGCCAACGAGCATTTGGGCTTCGACGACGATCTTCGCGATTACAGCATCTCGGCCAAAATGCTCGAGATCCTGGGCGTGGAGAGCATCGTCCTGATGACCAACAACCCCTCCAAGGTCGATGGTCTCGAAGACGCGGGCATCGTCATCGACGAGCGCCGCCCCATCAAGACCATCCCCAACCCGCACAACTACAACTACCTGGAGACCAAGCGCATTAAGAGCGGCCACCTGCTCTAAGCTGCTCGCTTGAGCTCCCACAGACTTGCCGCAGGCGCGGCGGTGTCTAAAGATTGCCCCACTCGCACTCACTGCGGTCGGGGCTTTTCTTTTGTCTGCGGCCTGCGCTTATGGCTTCACTGTTTGCATGGAAGGATCTCTGCTTATGGCTTCCTCCTCCACCTCTTATGTGCGCCATCACATCGAAGACGGCCTGGCGCACGTCGAGATCGACGTCGACGGACAGTCGGTTAATACCCTCTCCACCCCGATGATCGAGCGTTTTGAAGCGCTCCTCGACGAGCTCGAGACAAGCTCGGACGTCGAGGGGGTGATCATCACCAGCGCCAAGACCGACAACTTCGTGGCCGGCTTCGACATCGAGGAGCTGCAGGGCTACGAGCACGACCCGGACGCGCTGCGCGCCCTGGTCAAACGCGGCCAGGCGCTGATGGCCCGGCTTGAAGCGCTGCGTGTGCCGGTGGTGGCTGCCATCGACGGCAGCTGCCTGGGCGGAGGGCTGGAGCTTGCGCTGGCCTGCGATGCGCGCATCACCACCGAGAACCCCCGCAGCGTCTTCGGGCTGCCGGAGGTCATGCTGGGGCTTATCCCGGGCGGTGGGGGCACCCAGCGCTTGCCCCGCCTCATCGATCTCTCCCAGGCCCTCGATCTGATCCTCACCGGTCGCCAGATCAACGCCCGCAAAGCCCTGAAAATCGGGCTGGTCGACGATGTGGTCCACCCGGGCATCCTGCTCGAGGTGGCCCGCGAAAAGGTCCGCAAGCTCGCAACTGAACCCGGGGCTGGCCCGAGCCTCGGCGACAACCTTGAGGAAGCCTTCAACGACCCGGTCAAGCTGGCCGCACGCACCCCGGCCCGACGGCTCATCTTCAGCCGCGCCCGGGAGCAGGTCCTCAAGGAGAGCGGCGGCAACTACCCCGCGCCTCTCAAAGCCCTCGATGTCATTGAGACCGGCTTCTCCGAGGGCTTTGAGGCCGGCCTGCGCGCCGAGGGCGAAGCCTTCACCGAGCTTGTGCGATCGCCCGAAGCAAGAAACCTCATGAACATCTTTTTCATGCGCCAGGAGGTCAACAAAGACCGCGTGGTCGACGGACGCGTCAAACCTCGCGAGATCACGCGTCTGGGCGTGATCGGCGCTGGCCTGATGGGCGCGGGCATCGCCCAGGTGGCCGCCTACAACGGCACCAACGTGCGTCTCAAAGACGCCAGCGCCCCGGGGCTGGGCTGGGGCATGAACTACATCGATGACCTGCTCAAAAAAGCCGCGCGCCGCAAAAAGATCAGCGAGGCCCAGGCCGACATCGCCCTGGGGCGCGTCGCCCCCACCCTCACCTACGAAGGACTTGAGCGCTGCGAGATCGTGATCGAGGCGGTCTTTGAAAACAAAGAGCTCAAGCAGTCGATCCTCGCGGAGCTCGAAGCCCTGGGAAACGCCGACCAGATCGTTGCCAGCAACACCTCGACCATCCCGATCAAAACGATCGCAAAGAAGAGCAAACGTCCCGAAAACGTGCTGGGCATGCACTTCTTTAGCCCCGTGCACAAGATGCCCCTGCTCGAGATCATTCGCACCGAGAAGACCTCGCCAAAAGCCCTGGCCACCG
Source organism: Lujinxingia vulgaris (assembly GCF_007997005.1). Taxonomy (GTDB): domain Bacteria; phylum Myxococcota_A; class Bradymonadia; order Bradymonadales; family Bradymonadaceae; genus Lujinxingia. The sequence continues at coordinate 96,771 of NZ_VOSL01000148.1, forward strand.
CCCTGGCGTACGGCCGCGAGCTGGGGAAGACCTGCATCGTGGTCGACGACGGCCCGGGCTTCTTCACCAGCCGCGTCATCGGCGCCTACATCAATGAGGCCGGCTGGATCTTGCAGGAGGGCGGTAGGATCGACGAGATCGACGCCGCCATGCGCAGCTTCGGTTTCCCCGTGGGCCCGCTCAAGCTCGTCGATGAGGTGGGCATGGACGTGGCATTAAAGGCGGCCGGCGTGCTTCAGGAGGCGTTTCAAGAGCGCTGGGACGCCCCCGAAGGCCTGCGCATCCTGGCCGAGCAGGGGCGCAAGGGTCGCAAAAACAAACGCGGCTTCTACGACTACGCCTCCGGCGACTCCCGAGCCCCCGACACCACCGTCTACGAGGCGCTGCCCGGCGGCGCGACGCGCCGCCACATCGACGCCGAGACGATCACACGACGTTGCTGGCTGGCGATGCTCAACGAATGCGCCTACGCCCTGGACGAGGGCATCATCCGCTCACCGCGTGACGGCGACATCGGCGTGATCTTCGGGCTGGGCTTCCCTCCCTTCCGCGGTGGCATCTTCCGCCACGCCGATGAGGTGGGCCTGGGGTGGGTCGTCGACACCCTGCACACCCTGGCCGGCCAGCATGGCGAGCGACTTCGCCCGGCCCCGATTCTTGAGCGCATGGCCGAGAAGGGGGAGCGCTTCTACAACGCCTGAAGACGCGCATGATCCCACCCCATCCGGCAACGCCAACAACGCTGACTCTGAAGATCAACGAGCCCTCATTATGGCAAAACGTAACTCCAACTCCTCGGCCGCGCTCGGCGGCAACGATCGCGTCGCGATCGTCGCCGGCGTACGCACCCCCTTCGCCCGCGCCTGGACGGCCTTCAAACACTGGAACGAGGCCGACCTGGGTCGCGCGGTGGCCAACGAGCTCCTCAACCGCGTCGACATCGACCCCGAGCTCATCGACGAGCTGATCTTTGGCTGCGTCTCCGCGCCGATGGACGGCCCCAACGTCGGTCGGGAGGTCGTGCTGCGCAGCCAGCTCCCCAAACACATCCCCGCGTCGACCGTGCAGATGTACTGCGCGTCGAGCGCCTACGCCGCCGTTCAGGGCATCAACGCGCTTCTGTTGGGAACCTCCGAGGTCGTGATCGCCGGCGGGGTCGAGTCGATGAGTTCGGCTCGCGCGCGCTTCAGCCTGGGTTTGAGCCACGCACTGCAGGATGTCTCCAAGGCACGCAACATCCAGGATCGCCTCAAAGCGCTCTCGCAAATCAAAGCCGGCGACCTGCTCCCCGAGCAGCCCGCCATCGAAGAGCCCACCACCGGCAAGTCGATGGGCGAGTCGGCCGAAGACATGGCGAAGCAATACGGCATCGGTCGCCAGGAGCAGGATGAATACGCCGAGCTCACCCACCACCGCGCCGCTGCGGCCTATGAGGCGGGCCACTTCCCCGAGGTCATGCAGGTCTTGCATGGCGAGGACTTCGACCAGGTCATTGAGCGCGACAACAACGTGCGCGCCGACACCACCGTCGAGCGCATGGCGCGCCTCAAGCCGGTCTTCGATCGACGCCACGGCACCGTCACCGCCGCCAACGCCTCACCGCTCACCGATGGTGCCTCAGCGGTGCTCCTGATGCGTGAGAGCCGCGCCAAAAAGCTCGGCCTCACGCCGATGGCCTTCGTGCGCTCCTACGCTCAGGTGGGCATCGATATCCAGCGCCACAACCTCTTGCTTGGCCCCACCCTGGCCACCCCCATCGCCTTTGAGCGCGCGGGCGTCTCGCTCAACGACATGGATCTGGTGGAGATGCACGAGGCCTTCGCCGCGCAGGTTTTGGCCAACATCAAGATCTGGAAAGATAAAGCGCTCTGCGAGCGTCTGGGCCTCGACGAGGCCATTGGCGAGGTCGATATGGACACCTTCAACGTCCACGGCGGCTCGGTCGCGCTCGGCCACCCCTTCGGTGCTACCGGCACTCGCATCATCACCCAGCTCGCCGGCGAGCTGCAGCGCCGCGACAAAAACCTGGGGCTTCTGACGATGTGCGCCGCCGGCGGACTGGGGCTGAGCATGGTCCTGGAGCGCTGAAGCTCGACCAGGCGCTGAGCCGCGCCCCACCTGCCTCAGCGGCTCAGCGCCACGAGCATCGCCAGCATCACTAGCCCCAGAAGCACCACCGCTGCGATAAGCCCCATCGTCAACATGCGATCCTGGCGCGCGGCCCGAGCGCGGGCCTCGGCGTAAGGGATCGTGCTGAAGGTGACCATCGAGTAGAGCGGGATCCACCAGGTCGGAAAGAGCCGGTGGAGCACCCGTTCGATCTTCTTGCGAAACACGAAGTAGGGGGAGGCCACCGCCGAGCGCATCTCATAGTAGTTGTAGAGGGCCAGGTGCCCGATGGCGTCGGCGTCGGCTTTACGCTCCTCGCTAAACGCGGCGATGGCGCGGCCAAAATCGTCGCCCTCGCGATCGAGCAGCGCGTTGAGCACCGTGCAGTCCTCGAAGGCCGCGTTCATCCCCTGCCCGTAAAAAGGCACCACCGCGTGCGCGGCATCCCCCAGGATCATCACCCGTTCGCCATGGTGGTATGGCGAGCAACGGATGGTCACAAGGCTACCGGTGGGGTTCTCAAAGAAGTCGTCGGTGAGGGTGGGCATCAACGCGTGGGCGTCGGGGAACTCGCGCCGAAAAAACGCATCCACGTCCGCCGGGGTCTTCAGCGCCTCAAAACTCGCCGCGCCTCCCTCAAAGGCCATAAAGAGCGTGACGGTGAAGGTCGCGTCGAGGTTCGGGAGCGCGATGAGCATAAAGTCATGGCGCGGCCAGATATGCAGCGCGTTCTTCTCCATTAAAAACTCGCCACCAGGACCGGCCGGGATGGAGAGCTCTTTATAACCGTGGGTCAGGTAGGCCTGCTCGTAGTTGTAGCGTCCGGAACGTTGCAGCCGCTGGCGCACCGCCGAGTAAGCGCCGTCGGCACCGATGAGCAAAGAGGCTTCGCGCGCGACGCGCTCCCCGCTCTTGCGATCTTCGAAGTGGGCCACGCCCTCATCGAGCTCCACATCGACGCAGGGCTTTTCAAAATGAAAGCGCACCCGCTCGTGGGCCTCGGCGGTGTTCATCAAAAGCTCATTGAGCCCCTGGCGGCTGATGGAGTTAATGAACTGATCGGCGCGCCCGTATGGCTGCAGATGCGGCTCGCCCTCCACCGGGTGAATCATCCGCCCGCGCATCGGGATGCACATCTCGCGGACCTGCTCCTCCAACCCGACTCCGGCCAGAGCGGTGAGCCCGCGGGTGGAGAGCGCCAGGTTGATCGAGCGCCCCCCGTCGACCTGACGCACCCGCATGTCGGGACGCCCCTCAAAGACCTCGACGCTGTGCCCGCGCTGCGCCATATAAATGGCCATCAACGAGCCGGCCAGCCCGGCGCCGACCACCACGCAGGGAGGCTCACCGGAGGAGGGGTACGCCTGAACTTCACTCATTTAGCTCACGCTCTCTTCGAGGATCTTCCAGAAACGCCACACATCTTCATAGGTGTTGTAGAGGGGCGTGGGCGCCACGCGAATCACATTGGGGCGACGGTAATCACAGATCACATCGGCGGCCATCAGGCGTTTGTGCAAGAGCTCACCATCGCCGGCAGCCAGAATCGAGAGCTGGCATCCGCGCCGCTCGGGCTCGGCGGGCGTGATCACCTCAAACGCGTCGGCGCCGATCGCGGTCACAAGCTCAAAGAGGTAGCCGGTGAGTTTTTCGCTCTTATCCCGCAGCGCTTCCATCGTGGCTTCGGTGAAGAGCGCCAGCGAGGCGCGAAGCGAGGCCATCGGCAACACCGGCGCGTTGCTCAGCTGCCAGGCCCCCGCGCCGTACTGAGGCTCAAAGCTCGGCCCCATCTCGAACCGGGTGGAGGGATCGGTGCCCCACCAGCCCTCAAAGCGCGGGATGTCCTTTCGGCCCAGGTGACGCTCGTGCACAAAGACGCCGGCCACCCCTCCGGGCCCGGAGTTGAGGTATTTGTAGGAGCACCAGGCCGCAAAGTCCGGCCCCCACTCATGCAACTTCAGGGGCGCGTTGCCCGCGGCATGCGCCAGATCAAAGCCCACCATCGCCCCGGCGCGGTGGCCAGCCTCGGTGATGGCCCCCATGTCGAAGAGCTGACCGGTGTAGTAGTTAACGCCGCCGAAGAGCACGAGCGCAAGCTGATCGCCCTCGCGCTCAATCGCCGCGATGATGTCCTCATCGCGCAACGTCTTCTCGCCATCGCGGGGGTAGAGCTCCACGATGGCTTCGGCCGGATCAAAGCCATGAAAACGCGCCTGGCTCTGCACCGCATAGAGATCAGAGGGGAACGCGCCGCCCTCAATGAGGATCTTAAAACGCTCCGCGCTCGGGCGGTAAAAGGACACCATCAAAAGATGCAGGTTGGTGGTCAGTGAGTTCATCACCACCACCTCGTCGGGCTGCGCGCCGACGACGGCGGCCATCGGCTCGTTGAAGATCTCGTGGTAGCTGTACCAGGGGTTGGGCTCGGCAAAATGCCCGTCGACGCCCAGATTGGCCCACTTCTCCAGCTCCTCACCCAGCGCCTTCTCCACCCCCTTCGGCTGCAGCCCCAGGGAGTTGCCGCAGAGGTAGAGCACGGGCTCGCCAGAGCTGCCGGTGGGGATATGAAAACGCTCGCGGAAGCCGCCGAGCGGGTCGTCTCGATCGAGCTGTCGAGCGTAGTCGAGGTCGGTGATCTTCATAGGGGTCTCACTGAAAGGAAAGCGGCGTGCCCTGCGTCAGGGCGTCTCGGTATCCGGACGGGCCCGGTAGAGGATGGGGCGAGAGGGGGAGGCGTCGAGCATGAATCGGGCGAAGCGCAACGAGAGGAGGTAGGGGCCCTCGACGGCCGCCTCGGGCACATCGATAAGCTCGGTGATGGTGCGCCGGCGACCGGCATCGCTCGGGCCGACCTCGGCATCGAGCTCGAAGTAGGCGCGGTGGGCCGGGGTGGTGCCACCGTCATCTTCGCGGTCGATGGAGGGAAGATCGATGAGCAGATGTTCGCAGCCCTGCTCCAGAAGCCAGGCGAGGGCCTCGGCGGTGAGAAAGGCGGGGTTTTTGCCGGAGTAGTCTCGGAGCGGGGCGGCGGCGCCCTCGCCAGAGGTGGCGATGACGATGGCGCGGCGAAACGCCGGCGCCACCTCCGCCCGGGCAAGGGACGCCCGGAGCTCGGAGGTGCAGATGACCCGGTCGTCCGGCGAACTCTTCCCCTCGGAGCTATCGCCGGACTCCGCAAGCGAACGGGTCGCAACGCGCAGCACCACCGCGGGAATCAACGCCTCGGAAGCCAGCTCGCCAACGGGCACGCGTTCTGCGCTGATATGGCCAACGCCCTCGGTGTGGGTGCCGTGACCGTGGGGGATGAGCTCAATGGCCTCGCAGTTGACGCTCCCGCCCCGGCGCACGTCTCCCACAAAGTCGCCACCCTCGACCGCCCGCGCCTGGGCGCGCCCCAGGCCAAAGGCCTGCGGCTGATCGCCATAGAAGTTCAAGGGCTGCGCGAGCTCCAGCGGGCTCAGTGCGTCTACCTCATACCGCATACCATCGAGCTCTACCCACAGGTGCATCGTTTAGCTCCGCTCAAATCGGGCCCGCTCCAGCCCCAGCCACTCCAGGGCGGTGCCCGAGAGCATGCGCTCCTGAGCCTCAGCGCTCAGCTCCAGGGACTCAATGAGCTTGCCCGGCTCCAGTTCGCCAAGGGGAAAGGGGTAGTCGGTACCCAGCGCCAGGCGCTTCACGCCGAGCTGTGCGATGAGAAAGCGCAACATCGCCGGGTCGTGCACCAGGGTGTCCAGATAGATGCGGTCAAGAAGATCGCTCGGGCGGGTCTTCGTGCGCACCTGGCAAAGATCGGGGCGCACCTCAAAGCCCCAGTCGATGCGCCCCAACGTCGCCGGGAACGACCCGCCGCCATGCGCAAAGGCAAAGCGCAACTTCGGGTAGCGCTCCAGCACCCCGCCCATCATCAGCGAGCAGATCGCGCGGGAGGTCTCCGCCGGCATGCTCACAAGCCAGGGCAGCCAGTACTCCTTGAGCTGATCCATGCCCATCATATCCCAGGGGTGCACAAAGATCGCCGCGTCGAGCTCCTGGGCGGCCTCCCACAACGGGTCAAAGCGCGGGTCGTCGAGGTTGGTGCCGTTGACATGCGTGCCGATCTCCACACCGGCCAGCCCCAGCTTGCCCACTGCGCGCTCCAGCTCCTGCACCGAGCGGTCGATGTCCTGGAGCGGGAGCGTTCCCAGCCCCACGAAGCGCTTCGGATGTTCAGCGACCACCGAGGCGATATGGTCATTTAAGAGCTTCGAGAGATCATGGGCGTCGGCGGCCTCGGCCCAGTAGCTGAACATCACCGGCACCGTCGAGAGCACCTGCACGTCCACCCCGTGGGCATCGCACTCGGCGATGCGCGTGGCCGGATCCCAGAGGTTGGGGTCGACCTCCCGAAAGAAGGTCTCATCGCGCATCATCCGCGCGCACCCCGAACATTGATGCTCCAGGCGAATGAACCCGCCGTAGCCATAGCGCTCGCGCAGGTCGGGCCACTCTCGGGGCAGAATATGCGCGTGGATATCGATCTTCATCGCTTCCCTGATCTCAAGATTCGTCGGTGGTCGTGCCGCTGCGTCTGTGGGGCGCTTCGCGCTCAGCGCTCCATCTTCGCGCCGCAGTTGTCGCAGGTCCGCAGCTCGTCGCTGGCCCAGAACGCCTCGATCGCCGCTTTGAGCTGGCCGACGATGTCCGTCAGGTAAAAGAACTGCTCGTGGAGCACCTCTCCGCAGCTCTCGCAGTACCAGCGCAGCCCGTCGTTCTCCCCCTCCGGGCGCTTATGCTCGATGACCAGCCCGACCGTATTCGCCCCGCGCTGCGGCGAGTGCGGGACCATGGAAGGCAGCAAAAAGATCTCACCCTCGCGTACCGTCACGTCTTTGAACTCCCCGTCGACCACCAGCTTGAGCGTGAGGTCGCCCTCGAGCTGGTAGAAAAACTCCTCGCTGGGATCGATGTGGTAGTCCTTGCGCTGGTTGGGACCGCCGACCACAAAGGCCATAAAGTCGGTGTCCTCCCAGATCTTCTTGTTGCCGACCGGGGGTTTGAGGGCGTCGCGGTTCTCTTCGATCCACTTCTGAAAGTTGATCGGCGGCATCAGCTTGCTCATCGGTTCCTCCGGTGGGGTGTGACCTTCAGTCTGCCCGGGTCGCGGGCGAGCGAGGACGTCAGCGTGGCGGCGAACACAATCACTTCGGGTACGAGGGGCGCTCTCAGGCGGCCTCATAGAAGCCGCTGGCCGGTGAGCTTGTCAAGGACGCCCCGGCCGTGGTTCGACCGACATCAAGCCGTCAGGAGAAGCGCGCGTCCAGCGCGAACTTCTCCGGGCTGTGCGCCTCAATCTGGCTGTAGAAGGCCATGATCTCCCGCATATCGGCCTCGAAGTCATCGCCGGGCACGATGACCTTTCCGATGCCCGCCTCTTTTTTGCCGTAGTCGAGGTAGCCCAGCAGGATGGGCACGTTGGCCTCCCGTGCGACATGGTAGAAGCCGCTACGCCAGCGCTCGCGCCTGGAGCGCGTCCCCTCCGGCGTCACCGCGATCGCCAGCTCGCCGGGGTGTTCATCGAAGAGCCCGGCCATCGCCTCGACCATGCTGGGGCGCTCACCGGTCTCGGCGCGCGGGCGACGATCGATGGCCAGTCCTCCGACCGGCCCCAACACCAGGTTGAAGGGAAAGCGCATCCACTCGCGCTTGATCGTAAAGCGCACCGGCAGCCCCATCAGATCGAAGCTGGCAATGGTGAAGATCAAATCCCAGTTGGAGGTGTGCGGCGCGGCCACGACCACGCAGCGGCGATGGGTGGTGAGGTCTTCGCCCACAAAGCGCCAACCCCGAAGCTTAAAGAGCCAGCGGCAGAATGCCTTAAACATCGTCGTCCTTTTGGGTGAGCAGCGTCATGACGTCGTCAATCTGCTCCAGGCCGATCTTGAGCAAGAAGTTGGGGTTACGCCCGTAGCTCTTGTTGCCCAGCACAAAGAAGTCGGGCTCGGGGTTTTTGAGCACCTCGGGGCCGGCCGAGCTCTGCGCCAGGCAGTCGGCGTTGCCGGCGCTGGCGAGCAGGGACGCGGCGAGCTTCATGGGGCCGTCGCTGGCGTAGCAGAGGTGCACCTGGAGCTCGCTGGTGAGGGAGGTGTCCGGGTGGTAGCCAACGTTGGCGATGATGCGGTCGACCTCGACTTCGCGCTTCTGACCGTGGTCATCGGCGAGCTCGACGTGCAGGCCGTCGTCAGCACGGGTGATGCGTTCGACGAAGACGCCGCCGACGGGCTCAACGCCGCTGACTTCGCCGCGGGCGATGGCGTTACCCAGGCGGCTCAGCCGAAGGCGCTGGGGGAGCGTGTCGCCCTCGATCTCCACAAAGGGCTCGCCGTCGGCGCGGTAGGCCCAGGTGATATGGGTCTGTGGGGCGTGCTCTCGGAGCTCGGTGAGCGCCCCAAGCGTGGTCGCCGCCGAGTGCCCATGCCCCACCACCAGCACGCGCTTTCCGGCCAGCACATCGTGCTGCGCCTCGACGTCGGGGATGCGACGCATCACCTCGCCATTGAGCGCATCTTCTCCAATGGCCGAAAGCCCCCCGGGCCCCAGCCGGTTGGGGTTGGCCAGCACGCCGGAGGCGTCGATAAGCACATCAACCTCGTCAAAGCGCTCCCCCTCGGGCCCCGACACTCGCAGCAAGAAGGGCCGTCGCGCGCGCTTCGGGTCTGCCAGAAGATCGCCCTTAAGCGCCCGCACCCGCGAGACACCCAGCACGCGGGTCCGATCGCGAAGTTGGAAGTTGGCGTCTCGCTTGAGCTCTTCCACCAGCGGCTCAAGGTATGCGTCGAGGTACTCTGCTCCGGTGGGAAAGTCTTCGTCAGGCGCGATCTCCACGCCGGCGGCCTTGAGCGCCGCGACCCCTCGGGCGCTGCGGTTGAGCGACCATGGCGAGAAGAAGGTCACATGCGACCAGGTGCGCACATGCGCGCCGGGCGATGTCGCTTCATAAAGCGTCACCGCAAACCCCTCGTCGAGCGCGCGCAGCGCGCACTCCACGCCGATGGGGCCTGCCCCGATGATCGCCAGACGGCGACCCGTGCCCTGCGCTTCTGAAGACTTCTGATTCATCGTACTTCCTTTATGCGATTCATGTGTGCAAAGCCGCTCCGCGTCACCCCGCACCGGGGTGTGATGCGGGCGCGCACTACTTCAACATCGTCAGTAGCGGGGCCAATCCCGCCGGGCACGGGCGCTGCCTTCTTCGACGACCTCCCAGCCCTCTTGATCTCTGGCGAGGACGAGCCATGTGGCCTCGGTGGCCGGCGGCTCGTTAAAGGAACTGATGATGACTTCGAGGCGATCCTCATCAAGAGCGAGCATCCTCACCACCTCATAGTGGGCTGGAAGTTCGCCGGCGGCCTGCTTCGCCTCAAGCCAGCGTTGCGCCGTGTAGAGCGGGTCGTCGGGAGCCTGTGTGACCTCGCCATTTTCAGTGGGAGTTAAGCCATCATCGGTGGGCGTCGGCGTGCTCGTACATGCTGCCACGATCAGTAGGAACCCGATGGCGACGACGAACCCGCCAGAGCGAGCGCGCACCGGTTTCACCATCAAAAGGCTGGTCAGAAATGAGCTCATTCGATGTACCCGATGAAGGTCGATTGCGGAGCGATGTTCAGTGTCGTGTACGTCCACACCAGCGCGCGCACGCCCTGACCGACATTGAACTCAGAACTTCCCGCGAGCAGCCAGTGGGTGATGCGCGCGGCGTCGACGCCAGCGTTGGCAATGACCGTAGCGAGCGCCTCGTCAAACTCCTCGCCATCCCGCGCACAGAAGGTCAGCCCCTCCCGGCAGCCTTCGGTGCCGGTGGCCTCGATCGTCTGCTCATCGAGGCGCACCCCCACGCCGATGCCATCCTCGTTGTGCGGGTAAACGCCGAGCACACCGAGCACCATCGCGTCGGGGAGCCCGCCCTCCGGGAAGATCGGCAGGTTGGTGGCGATCGCGCCCAGCTGCGTCTCATCGCGTGTGATGATGTGCACGCGAAAAAGCCCTACGGCTGCGGCATTCATCATCAGCTCGCCAACCTGTGCCCACTCCATGCGGCGGTCGAGCAGAAGATCGATGCCCGCTGGCCCACCGGCCTCGGTGAGCGCGTCGTTGAGCCAACGCATGATATGGCGCGAGAGCTCCGGGCTCTGCCAGGCCGCTTCTCCGTAAGGGGTGATGATGCGCGCGCGAGTCGCAATGATCGGCAAGGCCGGCAGACGCCGCTCCTCCACCCACGCCGTCGGAGCGACCTCCGGGGGTAACCCGTCGCCGCTCGCCAGGGTCAAAAGCGCGCTGACGTACTCCGGCGCCGGCGCCCAGCTCACCTCCAGCGCCTGCTCGGGGGTCGGGCGCGTCACGATCATCGGCATCCGCAAACGCCGCTCCCCATGCCGCACCTCAACCTCCAGCAGATAGCGCCCGGTGACCACGCGCTCGGCCACCAGCACGCGCCCGAGTTCCGCCCCGCGCTCCGAGAGCACATCGAGGCCCTCCGAGGCCTGCGCGCTCCAGCTGACCCCCTCCAGCGTCCAGGGCTGAGCCTGGGCCGGCTGTGGGGCCGCCACCATCAGGAGCAGCGTCGCCACCATCCCCGCCACACACCCAACGATCTGCGAGCCGATGTTCACGCGCTCGCCCCTTGCTTTCTCCGCGGCGTGGCGACCACATAGTGGAAACGATCGCGGCGCGCGAACTCGCTGTAGCCCCAGTGCTCATGCCACTCGTGCATCAAGATCTCGAAGCCGTGCTCATCGAGCATCTTCGCCAGAGCCTGACGCGAGGGGAACCACCGCGTCTGACCGTCGAGGTTCACCCACACGTCGGGGCGATAAAGCGGCACGCCCTGCCCGTCCCAGATGCTGTCTTTGCCCTTAATGGCAAAACAAAAGAGCCCGCTCTGCGCCGGCAAAAGATCGGCCGCCAGCGAGAAGATCCGCGAGAGCTCCCCGGAGCTAAAATAGTGCAGACTGGAGTAGGAGTAGATCAGGTTGACGCCTTCTACCCGCGGATCGTTGCGCTCCAGCGTCGAGACGAAATCACCGGCCAGCAGGTTATGCTCAAGCTCGGTGCGCTCTTCGAGCACCGGGGCCACGCGCTTACGATGCTCTTCCAGGGCGACCGGGCTGATGTCGATGCCCAGGTACGAGCTCACCCGGGGGCTGGAGACGATGCCCAGCGCGTCGTTGCCAATCCCGCAGCCCAGCTCGGCGACCTTGATGGTGTCCTGCTCACCGCGGTTGCGCGCGCGTTCTTCCACAAAATCCAACAACTTCCAGACGAAGGGGTTGGGTTCGCGCGACTGAAAGAAGCCGTAGGCGATGCCCGACTCCCGGTAGAGCTTGCCGTAGTCGAAGTCCAGATCGACCAGAAATCGCACCATCGCGGCGGCTTCGGCTTCTTTTCCCGCCTGCCACAGCCGGCTGGCCACGCCGAAGGCCAACGCCCCCAGGTGCAGCGACGACTCATCGCTGCTCAACTTTCGCGCCAACCAGAAGAGCGTGGCCAGATCGCCGCCTCGCTCAAAGAGCCACTCCACCACATTGTCGAGCAGCCTGCCCACGGGCTCATCGAGGAGCTCGGCGGCCTGCTGATCCGCCCCGCGCAGGGCATCCTCCAGCGGGGTTCCCGGCTCGACCCCGCCGATACCGAGCGCCTCGGCGTCCGTAGTGAGAAGATCGACGGCGGCCTTTGGGTCGACAAACCCCGCATCTTTGAAGAGGTCGAGTCGTCGCGTGAAGTTGGCTGGCATCACTTCCTCCTTGGGGTTTTGCGGGGTGTACGCCGGGTGCCCACGGGTACCCGGCATGCTTCGATTCAGACACGCCGGCGCGCAGCTTAGAGGCTGTTGACCGCCTCCACCACGCGCGCTGCCGTCAGCCCGAACTTCTCATAGAGCTCTTCATAGGGGGCTGAGGCGCCGAAATGATCCAGGCCCAGCACCTTTCCCTGGCTGCCGGTGTAGCGCCCCCACCCCAGGGTGACGCCGGCCTCAATGGCCACGCGGCGAGTGACCTCGGCGGGGAGTACCGACGCTTTGTAGTCGTCGCTCTGCTGCTCAAAGACCTCCCAGCAGGGCATCGAGACCACGCGCACGGCCTTGCCCTGTGCCTTAAGCGTCTCGAACGCCTCGACCGCGATCGCAACCTCGCTCCCCGTCGACAAAATCAACGCCTCCGGAACCTCGCCGGGGTTGCTGTCGGCAAGGATGTAAGCGCCCTTCGTCGCATCGCCCACGCTGTGGAGCGCGTCGCGATCGAAGGTGGGCACGTTCTGCCGCGTGAGCACAAGCCCCGAGGGCCCGGTTTTATGCTCCAGGGCCAGCTCCCAGCACTGGCGCACCTCTTCGGCGTCGGCCGGGCGCAGCACGTGGTAGTTGGGCATCGCCCGCAGCGACATCAGGTGTTCGATGGGCTGGTGGGTGGGGCCATCTTCACCAAGACCGATGGAGTCGTGGGTGAAGACCATGATCTGCGGCATATGCATCAGCGCCGCCAGCCGAAGCGCCGGGCGCATGTAGTCGGCAAAGACCAGAAAGGTCGCGCCGAACCCGCGCACACCGCCATGCAGGCACATCCCGTTGACGGCCGCCGCCATCGCATGCTCGCGGATGCCAAAGTGCACGTTCTGCCCTGCGTGACTCTCGCGCGTCATCTCACCGAACTTCGGAAAGAGCGTCTTGTTGGAGCCCGCAAGGTCCGCAGAGCCTCCGACGAGTTCGGGCAGCACTTCAAAGATCGTTTCGATGACCTTGCCGCTGGAGGCACGGGTGGCCATGCCTTTCTCGGAGGGCTCAAAACGGGGGAGCGCATCGCCCCAGCCTTCGGGAAGTTCGCCGCTGATGCGGCGAGTGAGCTCTTCAAACTTCTCTGGAGCTTCTGCTTTGAGGGCGTCGAGGCGCTCCTCCCAGGCCTTGCGCGCTTCCCGCGCCCGCGCGGCGGCCTCACCTGCCATATGCTCACGAACCTCCGAAGGCACCACAAAAGGATCGGGGTAGGGCCAGCCCAGGGCCTCTTTGGTCAGCTTAATTTCATCGTCACCCAGCGGAGAGCCGTGCACCGAGGAGGTGTCGGCTTTATTGGGCGAACCAAACCCGATGATCGTCTTAACGCGAATCAGCGTGGGGCGCCGCGTCTCGGCTTTGGCCTTCTCGATGGCCCGATCGACGGCGTCGACGTCGTTGCCGTCGTCCACGTTCAAGACCTGCCACCCGTAGGCTTCAAAGCGTCCGGTAGTATCTTCGGTGAACGCGATGTCGGTGCGCCCGTCGATGGTGATCTCATTGTCATCGTAGAGGAAGATCAGCTTGCCCAGGCCCAGGTGCCCGGCCAGCGACGCGGCCTCATGCGAGACGCCTTCCATCAGGTCGCCGTCGGAGCAGATGCCGAAGGTGTAGTGGTCGACCACGCCTGTGAATCGCTCGCGCAGGTGCGCCTCGGCCATCGCCATGCCCACCGCCGTGGCAAAACCCTGGCCCAGGGGCCCGGTGGTCGTCTCCACGCCCGGGGTCAGCTCGGCCTCGGGGTGACCCGGGGTCAGGCTTCCCCACTGGCGGAAGTTCTTGATCTGCTCAAGCGTCATCGCCTCATAGCCCGTCAGGTGCAGCAGGCTGTAGAGCAGCATGGAGGCGTGACCGTTGGAGAGCACAAAACGATCGCGGTTAAACCAGGTAGGGTCGGCCGGATCATGACGCAGATGCTTTTGCCAGATGGCGTAGGCCACCGGCGCAAGCCCCATCGGCGCGCCGGGATGACCGCTGTTGGCAGCCTGCACCGCGTCCATCGACAGCGTGCGGATCGTATTTATGCTCAGTGTGGTGATCGAGTCGGTCATCATCCCCTCGTTATTCAAAAACGCCAGAACATCTCAGTCGTCTGTGAGTCGCCAGATTGCGCCCCCACGTTGTGCCGCGCCGCCCGAAGCGTGTCAACGACAAGGCCCCGGCCCGGCTCGCCAGATGAGGCTGAACCCGGGCAATCCTGATCACAGGTTCAGACCGGTCAACTACATCACGTCGAAATTTAAGACATCGCAAATCGGACTTCACGCCGGCTCGCCAGCGCTTAGATTTGCTCTGGCAACGCTTGGAAAATCCCGGATCACCGGTGCGTCATGCCGGTCCGCACGTCGCTCCGGGTCGCCGACCAACCACTGCACATCACCTCTGGGGGGAGATCATGCAGCTTCACCGCATCACCATCGCCGTGTTTCTCAGTGTCATGTTCATGCTCACCTCCGGGTGCAACGAGGCGCTTGATGCACCTCCTCGCAACCCCACACCCATTGGCGAAGATCGCGGCGACGTGGTGGTGAGCTGGATGAATCTGACCCTCGATCGCGTGCAGGCCGACAGGCTCACCCCGCCGCAGACCTCGCGCATTCTGGCCTACTCCGGTGTGGCCCTCTATGAGGCGTTGCTCGGCGGCATGCCGCGCCAGCAATCCTTCGGGGGCCAGCTCCCCGGCCTCGACGCGTTGCCGGCGCTGGAGCCGGGGGTCGACTACGACTTCTATACCGTCGCGCACGCGACGATGGGGCACCTGATGCCGCTGCTCTTTGTCAGCGACGAGAGCCGGCAGGCCTTTGAGAACTTTGCCGAAGACGGCATTGAGCAACGGGCCGAGGCCGGCGTCGACGCGCAGGTGCGAGAGCGCTCGCGCGCCTACGGCGTGCTGGTCGCCGAGGTGATCGACGCCTGGGCCTACGGCGACGGCTACGACGACGCGATGGCCGTCACCTACGAGTTCTCCGATGAGCCCCACGCCTGGCGACCCACCGCCGAGGGCATGCAGGCGCTCCTACCGGGCTGGGGACGGCTGCGCCCCTTCGCGCTGCCCACGGCCGATGCCTGCGCCCCGCCGCCCCCTCCCGCCTTCGAGACCCTGCCCCACTCCGCGCTCTACCGTCAGGCACTCGCCGTGTGGAACGCCTCACGCACTCTGACGCCTGATCAAGAGCATATCGCCAACTTCTGGGCCGATAATGTGGGCGTCAGCCCCACCCCGCCCGGCCACTGGATGCGCATCGCCACGCAGATCCTCGCCGATCGCCACGAACGCCTCGACCGCAGCGCCGAGACCGTCGCGCTTTTGGGTCTGGTTCAGGCCGACGCCTTCATCTCCTGCTGGGACGAAAAATACCGCTCCAACCTCCTGCGCCCGGTCACCTACATCCGCGACCACATCGACGAGGACTGGAGCTCCCTGGTCACCACGCCCCCCTTCCCCGAATACACCTCCGGCCACTCCAACGCTTCGGCCGCCGCCGCCCGCGTGCTCACCGAGCAGCTTGGCGCCTTCCCCTTCGCCGACCGCACCCACCAGTCCCAGGGCCTGGGACTGCGCCACTTCGAGGACTTCAACCACGCCGCTCAAGAAGCCGCCATCTCCCGGCTCTACGGGGGCATCCACTACCCGATGGGCATTGACTACGGCATGCCCCAGGGCGAGTGCGTGGCGGGGCATCTGTTGGAGCGAGTGGAGACGCGCAGAAGCTCGGAGTAAGCGCGGCCCACCGCTCTGAACGATGCAAAAAGCGCCGCGCTCCGGTCGGAGCGCGGCGTTGGTCCGCACTCGCCCGAAAATCACCTCCCCCGCCCCCGCGGTTGACGCGCACGGGCTCTTCTTCTAGGGTTCGCCCTCTTAAGCGCGGGGCGCGCGTGCGCGCGCCACCAAAGACCGCCAACCCCTTGATAACGCTCCCCTTTTCACCGCGAGACGCCGACGCATTAAGACGCCGCGGGATGTGGAAGTAGATATGACGAGCACGCTCAATCCGACGCAGGCCGACCCGAACGCGCATAATGGCGAGGTCAATACGATGCCCAACGTGGGGCAACGACCTGGCAAGCGGGTATTTATTGAGACCTACGGCTGCCAGATGAACCTGGCCGACAGCGAGCTGATGGGCGGGGTGCTCAGCACCCGGGGGTATACCGCGGCGCCGAACCACGATGAGGCCGACGTGATCCTCATCAACACCTGCGCGGTGCGGGAGCGGGCGGAGGAGCGCGTGTTCGGGCGACTTTCGCACCTTCTGCGCTACAAGAATGAGCGCCCCGAGGTGATCCTGGGGGTCACCGGGTGCATGGCCGAGCGCCTGCGCGAGGTTATCACCGAGCGCGCACCTTATGTGGATCTGGTCATCGGCCCCGACGCCTACCGGCGCCTTCCGGAGCTTCTGGAGCAATGCCAGGAGGTCGACGCCGACCCGGTGATCGACGTCAAACTCGACCGCGCCGAGACCTACACCGGGCTGACCCCGGAGCGTCGCCCGGGCATCAGCGGCTGGGTCACCGTGCAGCGCGGCTGCGATAAGTTCTGCACCTTTTGCATCGTGCCCTTTGTGCGTGGTCGCGAGCGCGGCGTCTCTCCCGAGGAGATTCTGACGCAATGCCGTGACATGGCCGCCCGCGGCTACAAAGAGGTCACGCTGCTGGGGCAGACGGTCAACTCCTACAAGCACGAAGACACCGATTTTGCCGACCTGCTCGAAGAGGTCGTCAAGGTTGAGGGGATCGAGCGCGTGCGCTTCACCTCGCCATACCCCACCGACTTTACGCCCAAGCTCATCGCGACGATGGCGAAGCACGATAAGATCTGCAACTACCTGCACCTGCCGCTGCAGTCGGGCTCCGACCGCACGCTCGAAGAGATGAAGCGCCTCTACACCAGCGGGGAGTTTTTCAAGCTCGTCGACGATATCCGCGCGGCGATTCCCGACATCGCCATGTCCACCGACATCATCGTGGGCTTCCCGGGTGAGACCGAGGAAGATTACGAAGAGACGGTGGCCGCGCTCGAGCGCATCCGCTTCGACTTTGCCTACCTCTTCAAGTACTCCGAGCGCGACGGGACCTACGCCTCACGCAAGCTCCCGGACACGCTCGATGAGAAGACCAAAGGTCGCCGCCTGGCCGCGCTCATTGCGCGTCAGGAGGCCATCAGCGCCGAGATCTTCCAGAATCGCATCGGCACCACGGTGCGCGTGATGGTCGAGGGCGAGAGCCGCCGGGATGCGGCGGACCTCTGCGGGCGAAGCGATGATTTCAAGATGACGGTCTTCCCCAAACCCGAAGGTCGCGAGCTGATGCCCGGCGACTTTGTGAACGTGCGCATCACCGATGCCACCAGCCACACGCTGCTCGGCGAGATCGTCGAGGGATAATTCGGGTCGACGCGAATAAACCTTTTTTTCGGGTGTTTCTTGCACCCGCTTACCCCGGCCCACCTCCACGCACGAGGTGGGTCTTTCACCCAGCGGCCTTTTGAGGCCGCCTCGCTGCGAGAAGAAACGGAGAACCTTTACGATGTCCCAGAATTTCATCTTCACCTCGGAGTCGGTCTCCGAGGGACACCCCGACAAAATCGCCGATCAGATCTCCGACAGCGTCCTCGACGCCATCCTGGCGCAGGATCCGAAGAGCCGCGTGGCCTGTGAGACCGTGGTCAACACCGGTCTTGTGCTGCTTGTTGGCGAGATCTCGACGCGGGCGACGGTCGACTATACGAAGATCGCCCGCAACACGATCGAGCGCATCGGCTACAAAGAGGCCCGCTACGGCTTCGACCACAAGAGCTGCTCGGTGATGGTGGCGCTCGATGAGCAGAGCCCCGACATCGCCCAGGGCGTCGACGCCGAGCACGGCGTGGTCAACGAGCAGGGCGCCGGCGACCAGGGCATCATGTTCGGCTATGCCTGCGATGAGACCGACCAGCTCATGCCGATGCCGATCATGTACTCCCACCAGCTCGTCGAGCATCTGGCGCACGTGCGCAAGTTCGGCGGCATGGACTGCTTCGGCCCGGACTCCAAGAGCCAGGTCTCGGTGCGCTACGAAGAAGGCCGCCCGGTGGCCATCGACGCGGTCGTGGTGTCGACCCAGCACACCGAAGACATGACCATCGAGCAGGTCCGCGAAGCGGTGATGGAGACGGTCATCAAGAAGGTGCTCCCGGCGCAACTTCTCAGCCCGGAGACGAAGTTCCACATCAACCCCACCGGCAAGTTCGTGATCGGTGGCCCGGTGGGCGACGCCGGCCTGACCGGCCGCAAGATCATCGTCGACACCTACGGGGGCATGGGCCGCCACGGCGGCGGCGCGTTCAGCGGCAAGGACCCCAGCAAGGTCGACCGCTCGGCAGCCTACATGGCGCGCTACGTGGCCAAGAACCTCGTGGCCGCGGGCTTTGCCGAGCGCCTGGAAGTGCAGCTCTCCTACGCCATCGGCGTGGCCGAGCCGGTGAGCATCATGGTCAACACCTTCGGCACCGGTAAGGTCGACGAAGAGAAGATCGAAGCGCTCATCCCGCAGTTCTTCGACCTGAAGCCGGCCGGCATCATCGAGAGCCTGGACCTGCTCAAGCCCGTCTACAGCGAGACGGCCGCCTACGGTCACTTCGGCCGCCCCCAGTTCACCTGGGAGCGCACCGACAAGGCCGAAGCGCTGCGTAACGCGCTCTAAGCCGACGTGTCTTACACGTCAGCGGTGTGGCTGGCCGCTTCGGCCAGCCACACCGGGCGCCCCTCCACCTGAAGGCGGCGCATCGGCAGCCCGAAGGCCTCGCTCACGTCCTCGTTGTTGAGCACCTCGTCGGGCTCGCCCCACCCCATCGCGTGTCCCGGCGCGAGCAGCAGAACCCGGTCGAAATAGCGGTGCACGAGGTTCAAGTCGTGCAGCACCGCCACCGCCGCGCCCCCCTGATCCACATGCTGACGCATCACCTCCAGCAGCCTGAGCTGATGACGAAGGTCGAGGTTTGCGGTGGGCTCATCGAGAAGCCACAGGGGCGCGCCGGCGACGAGCGCGCGCGCCATCACCACGCGCTGACGCTCCCCGCCGCTGAGTGAGGAGACCGGGCGGCTGGCGAGATGGTCCACCTCCAGGCGCGCGAGCGCATTGAACGCCCGCTGACGATCGCCCGTTGAGGGCAGACTGAAGCGCGGGCGGCTGGCGTGAAGCCCCATCAACACAAGCTCCAGCGCGCTGAACGCAAAGACCGGCGCGTTGCTCTGGGGCACGACCGCCACCTCCCGGGCGATCTCGCGACGCGTATACTCCGAGAGCCGGCGCGCATGCAGCCACACCTGTCCCTGATCCGCGGCGCGGACCCCGGCGAGTTGGCGCATCAACGTGGTTTTGCCAACCCCGTTGGGGCCCACGACGGCCCAGGCCTGCCCGGCCTCCACGCTCAAACTCACCCCCTCAAAGAGCGTGCGCTCTCCCACACGGGCGCCCACACCGTCGAGGTGCAGCAGCGTCGGAAGATCGCGTCGTTGCTGGCTCATGCCCACCCCGCGTCGCGGCGCAACGCCCGCCATAAGAAATACAAAAACATCGGCGCCCCGATCATCGAGGTGAGCACCCCCACCGGAAGCGTCGTTCCTAATACGCCAAAAAGGCTACGTGCACTCACGTCAGCAAGCGTCAAAAACGCCGCCCCGGCCAGCGCCGAAGTCGGCAGCAACACCCGATGATCCGGGCCCACCACAAGGCGCATCGCGTGCGGGACGACCAGCCCCACAAAGCCGATGATGCCCGAGAAGGCCACGCCCACCGCCACCGCCAGGCTGGCGAGCAGCAGGCAGATGCGCTGCACCTTTGCGACCTCCACACCCAGGTAGGCTGCCTCTTCTTCGCCTAGCGACATCGCGTTGAGGTCGCGGGCGTAGGCAAAGAGCGCGATCAGACAGAGCCCCGTCACCAGGCTCACACCCAGCATCACGGGCCACCCGGTGCCTTCCACGCTGAGGGAGCCCATCAGGTAGAAGAGGATCTCCTGGGCCTTCTGGGCCGAGACGATGCTCTGCAAAAACATGATCAGGGAGGCGGCGAAGGCGTTGACGATCACGCCGGTCAAAAGCAGCACGTAGGTGGCGCCGCGCCCGGAGGGCGCCTGGCGCGCCACGGCAAAGATGGCGGCGAGCGCAGCGAGCGCGCCGCCGAAGGCGGCAAGCGGCGTGCCTACAGCGAGCACGCCCACGCTGAAACTTCCCAGCGTTAAGAGCAGCGTACCGCCCAGCGCCGCGCCTCCCGACACACCCAGGATGTAGGGGTCGGCCAGGGGGTTTCGCAGCACCGCCTGAAAAACCGCACCGCCGGCGGCCAGCGCCGCACCCACCACACCGGCAAAGACCACCCGGGGCAGGCGCGCGCTCCACAAAATGGCCTGCTCAGTGGTGCTGAGCTCGCCGCTCCACCAGCGCGCAGCAAGATCCAGCCCGCCCAGCGCGGAGCTCCCCGAACTCAGCCCCAGCGCCGCACTCAGGCCCCAGAGCAGGAGCGTGAGCGCCGCGCTCAGCGCGATCTTCGTCGGGGTCAGCGCCGCGCGCATCATCGGGCCGCCTGCCCCGCACCCCCACCACGCGCGGCCTCTCCCAGAAGCTCCAACGCCTGCGGCACGCGCGGCCCCGGGCGCATCATCACCGCGTCGGGCAGGTGCACGACCCGCTCCTCGGTGACCGCCGGCAGGCTCTTAAAGGTCTGCCAGAACCCCAGCACCTCCTCGCTGCTCACGTTGAGCGAAACATCGATGATGATCTGTGGCTCAGCCTCGATCACCGCTTCCATATCAAGCACCGGGTAGGCTGTGGTGGCGTCCCCCACCGCATTTTCCAGACCGGCCAGGGCGATAAGCTCCGCCCCGAACGAGCCGGGCCCGGCCACGACCACCGGCTCGCGGTCGTAGGCCAGCAGCGCCCGTTGTGGCGAGACGCCATGGGCAGCCTGCAGCTGCCCGGAGACCTCCTCAATGGCCTGCTCGGTGCGCGCGCGAAGTTCGCGCCCGGCCTCCTCTTCGCCGATCCAGGCGCCGAGCAGCTCCATGGTGTGCAGGGCCGCGTCCAGATCGTCGCCGCGCGCAAAGGCGTAGGCCACCCCGGCCTCCTGAAGCTGGTCGGCGACCTGATGATCCGCGCCGGCCTGCACCCCCACCACCAGATCGGGGCGCGCGGCCAGGATCGCCTCCAGATCCGGGTCGAGCATCCCGCCGATCTTCGGCACCTCGCTCACCTCCTCGGGGAAGTCGCAATAGCGGGTCACGCCCACCACACGCTCGCCAGCGCCCAGAGCATAGAGCACCTCGGTGGTGGAGGGGGCCAGCGACACGATGCGCTCCGGCCGCTCAGGCAGATTGGCGCTGAGCGTGGCGTCTTCGCGCACCACACGCTCCCCCGGAACCTCGTCCTTCTGCGGCCCCGGGACCGGCGTAGACGGCTTGTCGCAGCCCCCGGCCAGCGCCGCCACACATGCCACCGCCACGATCGCGCGGCGTCCCCAACTCAAACTCACCGGATGGTCATATTGCAAAGGCTTCACCTGGTGTTACACTACCGAGACCCGACGGCCTCCCACAGACAGCTCAAGGATCGGCAGCCATGGCGGGACGTGACCTGCTCAGTCAGTCAGAAATCGACGCGATGCTCAACAACCTGGAGCGTCAGATCGATCGTTTGCGCGTGCTCTACGAGCGTTATTTTAACGGCGTGGACCGTCGCCCTCCCAGCCATCAGCGCCAGGAGGTGGTGCGCCTGCGTTTTGAGCTCGAGCACACCTACATCAATAACACAGCCCAGAAGTTCCGTCTGCGAGCCTTAGTCCAGCGCTTCCAGACCTTCAAGACCTATTGGGATCGCACGCTTCGGCAGATTGAGGAAGGCACCTACAAGCGCGATCGCAACAAGGCGGAGCGACGTCAGGAGCGACGCCGGGAGCGCGAGGCGCGCGAGGAAGACGGGGCCTACAGCATCGACCTCGACAATGACTTTATCGAAGGTCTTGATGAGGTCGATCTCGACGCGATCCTGGGCGACGCCATCTCGGCGGTGGAGGCCTCCGAGCCGGCTCCGGCGGCGCCTGCGCCGACATCGTCTGCCTCCGGCAGCGCCGATCACGACGAGGCCGAGCGCGAGCGCATCCGTCGCGAGAAGCTCGCCGAAATTCAACGCCAGCTCGGGCTGATGGGCGATGAGCCGGGCGCCGCGGCGCCCGCGCAACCCGTGCCAGCCGCTCCGGCGCAACCTCAAGCTCCCCCACCCCAAGCCGCCGCCCCCACTCCCGCCGCCGAGCGTCCTCCGAGCGATCCGCGCAGCCAGAAGCTCGCCGCAATGCGCCGCAAGCTCGCGCAGCGCGGGAGTGAGGACGAGAGCGCCGCGAGCTCCCCGACTGACGCCGACGGCGGTGTGCGCGGCGCAAGCTACGACAAGCTCGCGAAGATGAAGGCGATGCGCGAAAAACTCGCCAGCCGCTCGATTCAACGCCCTTCCTCCGGGCCGATCCGTCGCCAGAGCACCTCGACGCCCGCCCCCACCGGCGGCACCCGCACCACCGGCAGCCACCGCGTAGTGCGGCGCCCGGCCAACTCCGAGGACGAGAGCACCCGCCAGGTCTATGAGCGCCTCATTGAGGCGAAGCGCCGCTGCAACGAGCCCACCGATAAGTTGAGCTACGATGCGGTCAAGCGCTCCATGGACCGCCAGCGCGAAGAGCTCCAGCGCAGCCGCGGCGCGCGCAATGTCGACTTCCAGGTCGTCATCAAGGGCGGCAAAGCCTACCTCAAACCCGACACCAAAGACTGAGCGCTCCGCCGAAGCGGTGAGCGCTCAGGGCCTGGCCTCCATCGACGCCTCGCGCTGGCGCGCCTGACGAAAGAGGCGAGTCTCAAGCTCTTCGACCAGACGCTCGGTGCTGGAGCGATCCAGCGCCGAGACTGCGATGGCGTTGTACGCCCGCGCCACCGAGGCGGCCTCCCCCTCCTCCAGAAGATCGCTCTTGTTGAAGACGAGCAGCTGCTCCTTATCGCCCAGATCGATCTCGGTGAGGATGCGGTTGACGGCCTCCATCTTATCGTCAAAGCGCTCGTCGGAGACGTCGATCAGGTGCACCAGAATATCGGCCTCGTCGAGCTCCTCGAGCGTAGCCTTAAAAGCAGCGACCAGGTCGGCGGGAAGATCGTGAATGAAGCCGACGGTGTCGGTGAAGATGATCTCGCGCTCATCGGGAAAACGCAGCTTACGGGTGGTGGGCTGCAGGGTGGCGAAGAGCTTGTCTTCGCTGAGCACCTCGGAGTTGGTCAGGGCGTTGAGCAGCGTGGATTTACCGGCGTTGGTGTAGCCGACGATGCTCACCGTAGGCAGCTGATTGCGCGTGCGTCGCGCGCGGCGCACCTCGCGCTGCTTGCTCAACTTCTCGATGTCTTTCTCCAGCGAGCGGATGCGATCGCGGGCGCGGCGCCGGTTGATCTCCAGCTTGGTCTCACCGGGTCCGCGCCCGCCGATGCCACCGGTAAGTCGGCTCATGCCGGTGTTGCGGCTATGCAGCCGGGGCAGGTTGTATTTGAGCTGGGCCAGCTCCACCTGGACCTTTCCGTCGCTGGAGGTGGCGCGCTGGGCGAAGATGTCGAGGATGAGCTGGGTGCGATCGATGACCTTGATGTCGGTCTCATCGGTGATGCCGCGCAGCTGGGTGGGGCTTAAGTCCTGGGCGAAGATGATCAGGTCGACGTCGAGCTGCAGCGCGCGCAGCGTGAGCTCCTCGATCTTGCCTTTGCCCAGGGCGTATTTGGGGTGCATGCCGCTGCGACGCTGCACCAGGGTGTCGACCACATCGACACCGGCGGTGCGGCAGAGCTCGAGCATCTCGGCGACCTCCACCTCCTCGGGTCGGCCCTCGGGCGTGGCGACATAAGCCAGCAGCGCTGGCTGCCCGCCGGTGGTCACCACGTCGGCCGCCTTACGCTGGAACTCGCCCTCAAGCTCCATGATGAAGTGCGTAAAGCTCACGCCGACTTCAGCCGGGTTGGGAGCCTTGTAGGTCTCCCAGATGCGCTGCTCGGGGTTCTCCGGCACGAGGTGCGCCCAGGCCACCTGCCCGGGGTAGCCACCCGGGCCCACCCCGACGCTCATCACCAGGTCGAGCTGCAGTTTGGAGAGGTCAGTGAGATCGTCGCGCGAGAGCTCGACGTCGCGGCCCTTGCTGCCAAGGTGGGTGCGGATCAGGCGCACGCCGCGAAAGCGGCTCTGGCCGGCGCGCTGACGCCCCAGATCGGGCAGGTAGACGCGGTGGTTGTCGCCGAGCATCACATGCTCAACCTTGCCGGAGCGATCCACCAGCACCGCAACCACCCGATTGAGCTCCTCGGAGATGAAGGTCATCTGCGTGGCGAACTCCTGACTGATTGCATCCAGGGTGCCAATTTTTCGACGGTACAACTTCTCCAGCGCGCGTTTCTGGCTGGATTTCAGGCCGGTGGTCTCGCCATAGATCTCGCGTGCGATAGGTCACTCTCCTTTGAAAACGTGGACGCGTGATGAGTGGGCTAAACATCGCACCCGTAGCGAACATTGCGATGTCCTGGTTCTAAAAAAACGGCCGCCGCCCGGGCTCCATTCCGAAGCAGGCGGCGGCCGAGAAGATTCGCCAGAGGTTCAAGCCGCCCTGCTCAGGGCGGGCACCCCAGGCGCTCCATCTGCGCTTCGACCGCCCCGGGGTTGGAGGGGCCGGTGCGCATGTACTGACGGTAGTGGCGGCAGGCCGCGTCGATGTCGTTGAGCTGGCCGTAGGCCACGCCGAGGATGCGGTGGCAGTCGGCGTTTCCGCCGCGCACACCCTGGGTGCAGTCGGTGATGGCACCGCGGGGATCGCCGCTGGCGACCTTACGCGCGGCGTTGGTAAAGAGCGTGCGCGCTTCTTCCGGGCTGAGCGTGGGCTCGGCGGTCTTCTTGCGGCTCGGCGCGCGCGAGCCTCCGCTCGACGAGCCGGCGCCGCGGGCAGCGGCCGCTTCGGCACGCGCGGCCA
>NZ_VOSL01000061.1 GCF_007997005.1 Lujinxingia vulgaris
ACGCTAGGTCCGCCGGACTGATGGATGTCCGGTACAACCCGGTAGGCGGGTCAGATAGGAGGTGTTCGCACCACAAACGTCTGACCATTTAAACGCTGAGAGGGAAAGTGGAGAGTCCCCCTATTTGGGGACTCAGGTCAACGGATCGATGCGCGGCTTCCAAGAAAAGTTTCGCACCGGAGTGTATAGAGAGCCCGTACCAAAACCGACACAGGTAGGCGAGAAGAGCATTCTAAGGCGTTGAGATAACCCTGGTTAAGGAACTCGGCAAATTGACACCGTAACTTCGGGAGAAGGTGTGCCC
>NZ_VOSL01000062.1 GCF_007997005.1 Lujinxingia vulgaris
TCGACGAGGAACACGCCTTATATAAGGGCCAGATGGCCCTGTCGCACGTCCGCAACGCCCTACGCCAAGCAGAGTTACGCCTCTACGCTTCTTTTGCGCGAGTTGGGCACCCCAGAGTGTGATGGGCGGAGCACTTAGGCACGCGTCGCTCGCCAGCGCCCTCCCTCTTCCACGGCGTCAGTCTTCGTCCCGCGCAGCCAGGCCCGGGAGGCCACAGAACGGTTGAGGTTCTGGCGGTCGACACAGCGTCTTGGCGTCTCGTCCACTCATGCTGTGGAAAACGCCAACCGACGTGCCGCTCAGAA
>NZ_VOSL01000063.1 GCF_007997005.1 Lujinxingia vulgaris
TTAACGGGGCACACCTTCTCCCGAAGTTACGGTGTCAATTTGCCGAGTTCCTTAACCAGGGTTATCTCAACGCCTTAGAATGCTCTTCTCGCCTACCTGTGTCGGTTTTGGTACGGGCTCTTTATACACTCCGGTGCGAAACTTTTCTTGGAAGCCGCGCATCGATCCGTTGACCTGAGTCCCCAAATGGGGGGACTCTCCACTTTCCCTCTCAGCGTTTAAATGGTCAGACGTTTGTGGTGCGAACACCTCCTATCTGACCCGCCTACCGGGTTGTACCGGACATCCATCAGTCCGGCGGACCTAGCGT
>NZ_VOSL01000064.1 GCF_007997005.1 Lujinxingia vulgaris
ATCTTTTTCTCTTTGTCAACAACAAATGATTTATATCCATTATGCCATTCAAACTCTGCGTAATCAATTATTTCAGTCGAATCTGAGTCAATTCGGACAAACTTTTTGGTTGTATTAATTATAAATTCCGATTTTGAAATTTTTAAAACTAAAACAGGAATTTCATTTGGGTATAAATTCAGTCGTTTTTTAAGTTCGGCTCTTAATTCCGCATTTAGAAGTTCGAATAGTGTAAAAATCTCACTTCCATTAAAATCCGTTTTGGTTTTATTGAAATATTTTAAGAACCAAAATTGAATTCGGTCCTTTATTTGTTCAGCAGATTTTTCTATTAAGTTTTCCATTTCTTAAATGCATCACAACG
>NZ_VOSL01000065.1 GCF_007997005.1 Lujinxingia vulgaris
GCCGCGACACGGCGGCCTACCGGGAGGCGAACGGCTGATGGGCGCCGCGGAGGCCAGGCCCGCGCCACGTCGCCCGTCGCGGCGCTGTTGGCGGGCGCGGGTGGCCTCCAAGGTGCTGAAACCCGGACGGATTGCCGCGACCGCGACTGGACTTCACGCGAGGAGGAAGCGATGTACGAGAAGCTGACGAGAGCACGATCCGGAGACCCTTTGAACCACCTCTACTTCGCCTACGGCTCGAACCTGGACAGCGCGCAGATGCGCCGCCGGTGCCCGAGCGCGCGCCTGGTCGGGGCCGCCATCCTGGATGGCTACCGGCTCGGCTTCGCGGGCCAGAGCGCGGCGTGGGGCGGCGGCGTGGCGAC
>NZ_VOSL01000066.1 GCF_007997005.1 Lujinxingia vulgaris
AACAGGATTATTTAAAAATAGCTTACAATTTAAGAAAACAAAAAAAGCGGTCTAACCTTTATAGTTAGACCGCTTTTTTGTTGTTAAGAGTATTTAATTAAGCTTCAACAGCATACATTTTATCTCTTAATTCCTTAATTTTCTTATCGCTCATATACTCATCAAAGTTCATATATCTGTCTATTGCTCCATTTGGAGTAAGTTCGATTATACGAGTACCAACAGTTCTAGCAAATTCGTGATCATGAGTAGTAAGAAGAACAGTTCCTTTAAAGTTTTTAAGTGAGTTGTTAAACGCAGTAATCGACTCTAGGTCTAAGTGATTTGTAGGCTCATCAAGCATTAATACGTTTGCACGCATCATCA
>NZ_VOSL01000067.1 GCF_007997005.1 Lujinxingia vulgaris
ACTTCGGAAGAAGGCTTCTTTGCTGCCAGCTTCTGGGTACCTTCATTGCAGTCCAGCTTCCTTCGATCGGGTCTTCGGTGCCCTGATGATGCAGAAAATGGACTGCGTAGAGTGTTCTTGCGAAATCTGGCCTCTGATGATCTTCTGGAGGTGATGGAGACAGGCCATCTGTCCTGGCTATGGGTTCATGTTTCGGATGTCCACGGCTTCTGTTACTGCGTTCATCTTCCTTGTGGAGTACGAGGGTTTCCGGGTTGTTTCATGTTCAGATTAAACGTAGACTTCCGACTACGTAGATGCAGAGTTCCAGCCAAACAGCATCTCTTTTACTAAAAAAAAATTTCTTTTATTGCTGCCTTATTGTGG
>NZ_VOSL01000068.1 GCF_007997005.1 Lujinxingia vulgaris
AATTCTTTTACCCTTTTGCAATCTTCATTTCGTTATTGATTATTTGAGCCACTGCTTGTCTGTATTTTACAGGGTTTGAAGCCTTCTTAATGGCTTTATACGTTTTCTGTGGATTGGAAGTAGATTGTGAAAAGTATTCCCAAAATCCCAACATTTTCATTTTAATTGGGGTTGGTCCAGATAAATATTCGTCGTACTGCTTATAAATTGTATCGTGAAACTCAGAAAAAATGGCCCATCTGTTTTCGGGATATTCGGTAGTATTGTTTTTAATCATACTTGGTAAAAAAGGATCGGCTATTAAGCCACGACCAATCATGAAATGGTCAAGTGTTGGGAAGCGTTCTTTAATAGCTTTATAAGCTGCAAC
>NZ_VOSL01000069.1 GCF_007997005.1 Lujinxingia vulgaris
ATAGTATAAATGCATATAGCAAAGGTTCTGTTTTCTTAGCACAACTTGGCTATGTAATTGGTCCTGATAACCTTTCAAAAACGTTGAAGCGTTATTACACCGATTTCAAATTTAAGCATCCAACTCCAAACGATTTTATTCGTACTGCTGAAAAAGTTTCAGGATTTGAATTGGATTGGTATTTGACAGACTGGACCCAAACTACTAATACGATAGATTATGGAGTTAAAGCGGTTGAAACTGAAGGTAAAAACACTAAGGTTACTTTAGAAAGAATTGGTTTAATGCCACTGCCTATAGATCTATATGTAACTTATGAAGATGGATCGCAAGAGTTATTTTACATTCCACTAAGAATGATGTGGGGAGA
>NZ_VOSL01000070.1 GCF_007997005.1 Lujinxingia vulgaris
ATTTTATTAGGTATATCTGCCATATCACTTTTGGCAGTGTGGATAATGTGGAAAATTGAAGATTAATTATGCGAAAAGATATTGAAATACCTCAAGCAAAAAACATTAATATCGTTGCTGTAAAAGAATGGGACGAAGAATTAGCTGCAGACTTGTGGACGGTTTATTTTGTAAATAACAAAGAAGAAGAAATCGATACTGTTTTAGTTATGTCACGTGGTAACACAGAAGACAAAACAACAACAACTTTACGTCGAAATTTAGGAAATGTTGCACCAAAATCATTCGCTAAAGTAGAATTCATTTCTGATGAGGTTTTAGGGTTTACTAACGAATATCTAGTTACATTTTTTGCTGAGAATAAACTCTTTGAGCAAAA
>NZ_VOSL01000071.1 GCF_007997005.1 Lujinxingia vulgaris
ATCCTACGTGGCTATCAGTTTTGGTAATGAAGATGATAATGACACTCGGGTTTTTGGGGTTTCGGTTAAAAGTAAAGAAAAGAAAGTGGTTTATGACAGACGCACAACTTCAGATGGTTATATAGCGGTTGGACTAAACAATGTTGTTACTTCAGGAGAATCCTTGAAGGATTCAGATTTTAAAGTTGCTGGTAGTCGATTTGCCGAATTAGGGTGGACTTGGAAAACTCGTGTTTTCGACAATTCTAATTGGTTGCGAGTTAGGTATGGTCTTGCATTTCAATTTAACGGACTTAAACCAACCGATAACAGACATTTTGTAGATACTGGGGAACAAACGGAACTTCAAACCTATCCGCTAGATTTAAAAAAGTCAAAATTTAGAATGGA
>NZ_VOSL01000072.1 GCF_007997005.1 Lujinxingia vulgaris
CGGAGATGTGCTGGACGTTGGGGAGGTTGGAGACAAAGCTGACGTCGGAGGCACTTGAATGGCCGAGTTGACCGTAGATGGTGCTGCCCCAGCAATAAGGAAAGTCCTCGGTTCCTCGATCAACAATCGCGCACGAATGCGCTCCGCCTGCCGTAATGAGCAGGGTTTGATAATCTAGGTCTGAGACTGCACCACCAACCTCCCGCACTGTTTCCGTTCCCGACGAGCTTCCATTCAACCGCCCGTTGGCCGAATTTCCCCAACACCACCCATTCCTACCGCTTTCGGTCACCGCACAGGTATGCGCCGCGCCGGCGTCCACGGCCACGAAAGCGTCGATGCCCCCATCCAGCGTGACCTGCACGCGCCCCTCGGAGGTGGGGCCGGGGCCGAGTTGTTGATCGCTAT
>NZ_VOSL01000074.1 GCF_007997005.1 Lujinxingia vulgaris
AAGTTTGTCCGAATTGACTCAGATTCGACTGAAATAATTGATTACGCAGAGTTTGAATGGCATAATGGATATAAATCATTTGTTGTTGACAAAGAGAAAAAGATAATTACTAAACACGATGGACATTTTGCGGAATTTGGATTAAGAAAAACTAATGGAGAAATTATCTATTGGAAAATACCAACTGGAGTTCCTGGATTTGGATTTTGGAATGTTACCAAGAAGTGTGAATTAATCGGACGGAAATTTATAACAACTGAATAAAAAACGACACCACAACAATGGCTATAAGTAATTGCTTGTTCTCGTCTACTTTGGAAATTCCTGCGGAATTTCCAACTTGGTGTGTACTTGCAAAGTTAATCGCTAAACCACGCAACTACTCATAGCCGAGACCGTTAGCACCAATTAAGAGCTAACA
>NZ_VOSL01000075.1 GCF_007997005.1 Lujinxingia vulgaris
ATTCTACAGTTGAGCTGCAGACTTTCACCACTGACTTAATTGCCCGCCTACGGACCCTTTAAACCCAATGATTCCGGATAACGCTCGGACCCTCCGTATTACCGCGGCTGCTGGCACGGAGTTAGCCGGTCCTTATTCTTACGGTACCGTCAAGCCACTACACGTAGTGGTGTTTCTTCCCGTAAAAAAGCAGTTTACAACCCATAGGGCAGTCTTCCTGCACGCGGCATGGCTGGATCAGGCTCTCGCCCATTGTCCAATATTCCTCACTGCTGCCTCCCGTAGGAGTCTGGTCCGTGTCTCAGTACCAGTGTGGGGGATCCCCCTCTCAGGGCCCCTACCCATCGTAGCCTTGGTGTGCCGTTACCACACCAACAAGCTAATGGGACGCATGATCATCTTGTACCGATAAATCTTTAATTA
>NZ_VOSL01000076.1 GCF_007997005.1 Lujinxingia vulgaris
TGGAGGGAGCCGCCGAAGGAGTGAATGGTGACTGGGGTGAAGTCGTAACAAGGTAGCCGTAGGGGAACCTGCGGCTGGATCACCTCCTTTTACGGAGACGGTTCTGCCAGGAAAGCATCATTTACGATGCTTCAAGATGCAGAACATCCGTGTCCCAACCCGAACCTGTCAGATGCCTCACAGTGAGGCTCATGATATGGCTTTGTTTGAAAACGCCCGAGTGCTCGACACCAGAGTGTGTTGAGCGTGCCCTGTCTGGATTCCTTTGAATATAGATTGCTCTTAAGGCAAACGCCGACACGAGCAAACTCTTTGACAAGTCAATAGGATGGTAAACGCATTAGTGTATTTCAGCGTGAAGACGCTTGAGATACGAGCGTGATGTTTCGGCGGGGAGACCCGTTCGAAATATTGCACAGGCAGACCGCGC
>NZ_VOSL01000077.1 GCF_007997005.1 Lujinxingia vulgaris
CGCCGCCGGGTGCTGCGGGCGCCGCACCGGGTGGCGACATCGCCGGCGACGACCCCGACTGCGAGGGCATCGCTGGCGAGGCCCCGGAGCCTGCGGGGCTCGTCGGGGCAGGCCCCATCCCGGGCATCGGCGCCTGAGCGCCAGACGAGGCTACCGAGAAGTTCCCCGATCGCTGCGCGGCGCCGCCACCCGGCGAGAACTGCGGATACTCACTCAGCGGGAAAAACTCACCACCGCTGGAGAGTTTGTAGCCGTTGAGGTCTTCGCGGCTGACAAGCCAGGTGCGCAGGCTCTTGTTGTCGGCAAACTCGTAGGTCAGCCCGAAGTTCGTCTGAAGTTTCCAGGGCCCCTCGTGGGTGCCATCGACGCCACCGGAGGGCGCCGACATCCCGGGCGATGAGCCGGGCGCCTGGGGCGCGGCGGGGCTTGCGCCAAAGGCCGGCGCTCCGGCCGGAGGCGGGGTGGGCTCCGCCGACGCCGAGA
>NZ_VOSL01000078.1 GCF_007997005.1 Lujinxingia vulgaris
GGGGGACTCTCCACTTTCCCTCTCAGCGTTTAAATGGTCAGACGTTTGTGGTGCGAACACCTCCTATCTGACCCGCCTACCGGGTTGTACCGGACATCCATCAGTCCGGCGGACCTAGCGTTCTCCGTCCTTCCTCACCATCAACATGTTACAAAGAGGTACAGGAATGTTTGCCTGTTTTCCATCGACTACGCCTCTCGGCCTCGTCTTAGGTCCCGACTAACCCTGGGAGGATGAACCTGGCCCAGGAATCCTTAGGCTTTCGGCGGACGGGATTCTCACCCGTCTTGTCGTTACTCACGTCAGCATACGCTCTTCCAAAACCTCCAGCGCTCCTCGCGGTGCACCTTCAACGGCGATTGGAATGCTCCCCTACCACTCTGCACTTAAGTGCAGAATCCGCAGCTTCGGTAGACAGTTTAAGCCCCGTTGTATTTTCGGCGCAGATTCACTTGACCAGTGAGCTATTACGCTTTCTTTCAAGG
>NZ_VOSL01000079.1 GCF_007997005.1 Lujinxingia vulgaris
AACAGCCCAACCCTTGGGACCTTCTCCAGCCCCAGGATGTGACGAGCCGACATCGAGGTGCCAAACCCCCCCGTCGATGTGAGCTCTTGGGGGAGATCAGCCTGTTATCCCCGGCGTACCTTTTATCCTTTGAGCGATGGCCCTTCCATGCGGAACCACCGGATCACTATGCTCTACTTTCGTACCTGATCGACTTGTAGGTCTCTCAGTCAAGCTCCCTTATGCCATTGCACTCTACACACGATTGCCAACCGTATTGAGGGAACCTTTAGAAGCCTCCGTTACTCTTTTGGAGGCGACCACCCCAGTCAAACTACCCACCAAGCACTGTCCCCTTAAAAAAGGGTTAGACTCTAGACAAGCAAAGGGTGGTATTTCAACAATGACTCCACGACGCCTGGCGACGCCACTTCAAAGTCTCCCACCTATCCTACACATTGCTTATCCAAAACCAATACTAAGCTATAGTAAAGGTGCACGGGGTCTTTTCGTCCCACAGCGGG
>NZ_VOSL01000080.1 GCF_007997005.1 Lujinxingia vulgaris
CTGTTTGGCGGCTCCCCGTGGCTTATCGCAGCCTTCTACGTCCTTCATCGCTAGCAGACGCCCAGGCATCCACCGTACGCCCTTTGTCGCTTAACCACCGCATCGTCTACGACCCGAATCCCCAAGCTAATGAGGCTCAGATCATCGACGATGCTGCTTTGCTTTCTAAGGCGCATCAGTTTAGCGGCCACGCTCTTACCTGAAATGCTCCAGGTCGGCGCGGTCTGCCTGTGCAACCTCTCAAACGGGTCTCCCCGATGAAAGGTCACGCTCGTATCTCAAGCGTCTTCACGCTGAAATACACTAATGCGTTTACCATCCTATTGACTTGTCAAAGAGTTTGCCTGCTTAGAGGCAATTTATATTCAAAGGAATCCAGACAGGGCACGCTCAACACACTCTGGTGTCGAGCACTCGGGCGTTTTCAAACAAAGCCGTATCATGAGCCTCACTGTGAGGCATCTGACAGGTTCGGGTTGGGACACGGATGTTCTGCATCTTGAAGCATCGTAGATGATGCTTTC
>NZ_VOSL01000081.1 GCF_007997005.1 Lujinxingia vulgaris
GAAAGCATCATCTACGATGCTTCAAGATGCAGAACATCCGTGTCCCAACCCGAACCTGTCAGATGCCTCACAGTGAGGCTCATGATACGGCTTTGTTTGAAAACGCCCGAGTGCTCGACACTAGAGTGTGTTGAGCGTGCCCTGTCTGGATTCCTGTGTCTTTCTATACAAGGACCTGTAGCTCAGGTGGTTAGAGCGCACCCCTGATAAGGGTGAGGTCGCTGGTTCAAGTCCAGCCAGGTCCACTTGGTGTCGCGTTCGCGATACCTGTCTCGGGAATAGCTTGTAGCGTGACGTGAGTCACAACCGGCAAGCAGGCAACAGGCATAGCGCCTCTGCTTCTGGGGGATTAGCTCAGTTGGGAGAGCATCGCCTTTGCAAGGCGAGGGTCATCGGTTCGAGCCCGATATCCTCCACTGGCCCGAGCGCCAAGTCTTTGACAAGTCAATAGGATGGTAAACGCATTAGTGTATTTCAGCGTGAAGACGCTTGAGATACGAGCGTGATGTTTCGGCGGGGAGACCCGTTCGAAATATTGCACAGGCAGACCGCGC
>NZ_VOSL01000082.1 GCF_007997005.1 Lujinxingia vulgaris
AACCATAGCCAAACCGTTGTGTGCAATAACCCTTACTTGCTAGGTTATTTAAAAAATCAGTAAAGCGCGCGAATTTGGAAGGAAAATAATCAGTATTTTATGGTAGGACTGGTTGCAAACCAGGGCCATCAAGTTTTTCGATACTATCGTGTGAGAGTTTACTCTCAAATACGAGGTTTCGTATTAAAACTTGGATTAAGGTCGTGATTTTTTTTGACAAAATCAAGGGCTTAGTGCATAAAATACTGATTTTTAACTCTTTGAAGCGCTTTAACTTCACAAAGACTAAACATATACAGGTATATATATAATTTTTGTTCAGCAGCTGATTTTTTAAATGCGTTATTATTTTTAAGCTTGGCGCGCAAGGGTTACTGGGTAAAATAGCCTTTTTGCCATTGTTATTTTTGAATCGAAAGGCTATTTTTACTGACACACAACAATGTATATGAAAAATAGGCGATAAAGTACTAATTGAAATATTTTTGGCTTGTATCAAACTTTAGGATTAGACAAAAATTTAGGGCTTAGTGATCGCCTACTTATCATATACGAAACGTTGTAA
>NZ_VOSL01000083.1 GCF_007997005.1 Lujinxingia vulgaris
CCAGGCCTCGCTGCGCCGCGCGCAGGCCTCGCTCAACGAGGCCGAGGGCGAGGAGCGGCGCACCCGCGCGCTGGTCGAGCGGGAGGTCGGCGCTCAGGCTGAGCTGGAAGCCGCCGAGGCCCGTACGCTTCGCGCCCGGGCCGATCTCGACCAGTCCCGCGCCGATCTGCAGCGCGCCCGCGCCCAGGTCGACGACGTGCAGACCCAGCTCGATCGCGCCACGATCACCTCCCCCATCGACGGCGTGATCCTGGCGCGCCATGTGGAGCCGGGCATGACCGTGGCCTCCTCGCTTCAGGCCCCCGAGCTCTTTTTGGCCGCCGAAGACCTGGCGAAGATGCGCCTGCAGGTCTGGGTCGATGAGGCCGACGTGGGCCTCGTAAAACCCGGTCAAGAGGCCACCTTCACCGTGAGCGCCTGGCCCGGGCAGACCTTCGACGCCACCGTCGAATCCCTCGATCTGGCGCCGACGCTCACCGAGAACGTCGTCACCTATGTGGCCGAGCTCTCGGTCGACAACAGCGAGCGCCTGCTGCGCCCCGGGATGAGCGCGGCGGTCACGATCGTCACCGAGACGCTCACCGAGGTGCTGCGCGTGCCCAACGCCGCGCTGCGCTTCACCCCGCCGGCCCCCGACGACGACGCGCGCCCCGGCGGTGGCCTGCTGCCGCGCTTCGG
>NZ_VOSL01000084.1 GCF_007997005.1 Lujinxingia vulgaris
ATCGCCACGCGCTGCTGCTGGCCGCCGGAGAGCTCCGCCGGGGTGTGATCGGCGCGGGCGCCCAGCCCCACACTGGCGAGCGCGCGCAGCGCGCGGGGGCGGCGCTCAGACGGCGCGATGCCCTTGTAGATCAGCGGGAGCTCGACGTTTTCGAGCGCGGTGGTGCGCGCGATGAGGTTGAAGCTCTGGAAGATAAAGCCCAGGTAGTTGCGGCGCAGCAGCGCGAGCTGGTCGCGGTCGTAGCGCGCCACGTCCAGCCCGCAGAAGAGGTACTGGCCGCTGGAGGGGGAGTCGAGGCACCCGATGATGTTCATGCAGGTGGACTTGCCCGAGCCGCTGGGGCCCATCACGGCCACGAACTCCCCGGGGTGGATGGCCACGTCGACGCCGTCGAGGGCGCGCACCTCGGTGTTGCCTTCGCCGTAGATCTTGCGCACGTCGCGCAGCTCGATGATCGGGGTGGTCTCGGGGCCGGGGCTGCCGGTGGGAGGAAGGGCGCTCACGGCTGCCCTCCTTTTTTGCCGGATGTTTTTTTGGATGTGTCGGATGTGTTCTCGGAGGATCGGCGATCGCCCTTGCCCGCGAGCTCGGGAAGCGGCCCTTCGCTAAAGCCGGTCAGAAGCTCCGTGCCCGCTGCCAGGTCGCCGGAGGTGATGTGGGTAAAGCGTCCGTCGCTGCGGCCGGTATGCACCCGGAGCTCGGTGGGCGCGCCGTTCTGCAGCACGTAGACCGTGCCCACGCCCTGGGCCGCGCCACCGCCGCGGCCGCCCCAGCGCCCGAAGCGCGGCAGCAGGCCACC
>NZ_VOSL01000086.1 GCF_007997005.1 Lujinxingia vulgaris
CTTATTGCTGGGGCAGCACCATCTACGGTCAACTCGGCCATTCAAGTGCCTCCGACGTCAGCTTTGTCTCCAACCTCCCCAACGTCCAGCACATCTCCGCCGGCACCGACCACACCTGCGCCATCGCCGATGGGGTGGCGTACTGCTGGGGCGATGAAAATCGCGGCAAACTTGGCCACTCCTCCTCCAACACGGTCCCAAACGCGGTAAGCGGCGGCCATAACGACTGGACAGACATCGCCGCCGGCAACGAGCACACCTGCGGCATCGCCGCCGGCACGCTCTTTTGCTGGGGTCATAACCTCGTCGGCCAACTCGGCCGCGGCGGGTTGGGTGGTGCCACACCCACCGAGGTGGACTGGGCGTTTGCGCGCTAAGATCTGGCATTTCGCGCTCGCCACCCAGGCCGTAGGGACGGGTCGTGTGCCCGTCCCGAGAGCCGGCGCACCAACCTGACTCGAAAATCTCACAGACGCTGACCATTTACACTCACCCAACGTGGTAACGGGAGGGCAATACCATGCTGTATGTACGGATATTTATTGCTGTATTTTTGCTAGCATCCTGGGGATGTGGTCCCGAAGATGTCGCCTCGCCGACCGACACCGACACCGGCGATCCGGACGTAGGTGACACCGACGACGTCGGCCCCGACACCGACACCACCCCGCCCGAGCTTAGCCTCGAGCTCACGGGCGGCGAGGGGCCTTTCGTGCTTGGCGAGTCCGAGGGCAGCGCGGCGTTCACCGCCAGCTGCGCGCCGCAAGGCTGCGAGATCAGCGCCTGCACCCTGACCCTGGAGGGCGGCGAGCCGTGGGAGTTGGAGGGGTGTGGCGAGTCGATCGTGCTGACGCTTGCGGAGCTTGACCAGGAGGGCAGCTGGACG
>NZ_VOSL01000087.1 GCF_007997005.1 Lujinxingia vulgaris
AGGCTGCGAGATCAGCGCCTGCACCCTGACCCTGGAGGGCGGCGAGCCGTGGGAGTTGGAGGGGTGTGGCGAGTCGATCGTGCTGACGCTTGCGGAGCTTGACCAGGAGGGCAGCTGGACGTTGAGCGTCGAGGCGGAGTTTGAGGAGCAGATCGAGAGCGCCTCGCTCACCTTCGAGGTGCTGCATGCCTTTGAGGCGGGGCTTGAGGGCTATGAGGCAGGCGACACCATCGCGTTTAGCTACCCGCCCGAGCTTGAGAGCTTTTGCTCGCGCGACGGGGCCTGCGAGGTCACGCACCGCTGCGAAGATGAGACGGGCGCGGATCTGAGCTGCGAGGCGCTGGCGCTTCCCGATGATGCCGCCGAAGTCACGATCATTTTGAGCGCCTGCGCCACCGACACCAACGTCGAGCATTGCCTGGAAGAGCAGCGCTACACCTTTGTGTACGAAGCTCCCACCTGGGTGGAGGTGAGCGCCGGGGCGAACCATAGCTGCGGGATTCTGGACGACGGCTCGTTGTGGTGCTGGGGCAGCAATAGTAGCGGCGAGCTGGGCGTGGGGGATAGCGACCAGCGTGATGTGCCGACGCGGGTAGGTGACGCGCTCTGGCAGACGGTCGCCGCCGGCGGGCAGCATACCTGCGGGGTGCAGGTGGATGGGAGTTTGTGGTGTTGGGGGCGTAATAATGAGACACAAGTCGAATCAGCCGCCGGAAGTGCCACAAACTATGAGACGCCTCATCAAGTAGGCACGGACACGAACTGGCTCATTGTGGCGACGGGTATCGAGCATACGTGCGCCGTAACCACGACTAATTCTCTGCAATGTTGGGGAGAGAATAGCGATCAACAACTCGGCCCCGGCCCCACCTCCGAGGGGCGCGTGCAGGTCACGCTGGATGGGGGCATCGACGCTTTCGTGGCCGTGGACGCCGGCGCGGCGCATACCTGTGCGGTGAC
>NZ_VOSL01000088.1 GCF_007997005.1 Lujinxingia vulgaris
CCCAGGGGGCCGGGGGCCTCACCGTGAACCCAGGCGCCGGCCAGCCTGGCGAGGCGGTCGGCCAGGGCGGCGCGCGGGCCTTCGGCCCGCCAGCGCGCTTGTTCAAAACGGCCCAGATCGGCCTCCTGATCGCTTAAGCCCTGGC
This sequence comes from Lujinxingia vulgaris, assembly GCF_007997005.1. Classification (GTDB taxonomy): domain Bacteria; phylum Myxococcota_A; class Bradymonadia; order Bradymonadales; family Bradymonadaceae; genus Lujinxingia. The sequence continues at coordinate 146 of NZ_VOSL01000088.1, forward strand.
GCTGGCCCAGCAGCACGAGCTCACGCAGCTCCTCTTCGCGGCTCATCAAAGAGCGGCGCAGCGCGTCGCGAAGTGTGAGCCCCGGGGTGTCGGCCAGGTCGCAGAGGTTGAGCAGGTGCAGGCAGTAGTGGGCGTAGTGGGTGGCTTCGCGCAGCGGGATCTCGCGGGAGTCGGCAAGCTCCGAGCATTCGCCGCGTAGATAGAGCGTCCAGGGTTTGAGCGCGCTTAGAGGCAGCGCCCCCTGCAGGTGCAGGAGCATCCGATGGCGAGTCTCCATCAGCGCCTGGGTCAGCGCCAGCAGCGCCGGATCTTCGGCAAAGAGCGTAAATCCGGCCAGATAATGGCGAAGTTCGCGCTGGGAGGGGACCTCATCGCCCGGGCACGGGCCAAACGCCAGGGCGGCGCGCACGGCGACCAGCAGGCCCTGGCTCTCCAGGTTCTGCGCCAGGCTCTTCTCAAAGTCGCGCGAGCGAGGTTTGAGCATCGCCAGCGCCGGGGGGCAGTCCGCCTCAGAGGCGCGCTCGAGCTCATCGAGCAGAAGTAGCCCCCCCGCGCTCCGATCGATCGCCCAGGGCGGCATCAAACGTTGCAGCTCGGCGACCGGGCTCTCCATGGCGCTGGCCAGCAGCCCGGCCCTTTCGATGAGGCCGTCGAGCGCCTGCACCGACGCCAGGCTGGCGAGCGCGCGCAGCTGGCGGTCGTGCTCGGCAGCCAGCTCCAGCGCCTCGCGGCGCGGATCATCATTCAGAGCATCGTCGTCGAGCGCGCGCGGGGCGCGGCGCACACGGGTGGACGCCGCCAGATGGTGCGCGCGCTCCAGGCGGCGCCCCAGC
>NZ_VOSL01000089.1 GCF_007997005.1 Lujinxingia vulgaris
AAGAAGCTCTCCATCGGCGCGTTATCCCAGCAGTTTGCTCTGCGGCTCATTGAGCAATTCATCTGATGGTCTTTGAGCACTTCTTGATAGTCTTCGCTGGCGTACTGGCTTCCCTGGTCGGAGTGATGGACCAGTCCTGGCGAGGGTTTGCGCGTGAGTATCGCCATCTTGAGCGCGTCAATGCAGAGAAAACGATCAATCTTTGAGCTCATCGCCCAGCCGACAATCTTGCGGCTGTAAATATCGAGCACGGCCGCCAGAAACAGCCAGCCTTCGGCGGTGTCGACATATGTAATGTCGGCCAGCCAGAGGCGGTTGGGAGCCTGAGCCTCAAACTTGCGAGCGACGATATTCTTATCCACCTTAAGGTCGTGATTGGAGTCGGTCGTCCAGGGTTTTCGCCGTTTTTGAACCGCGCGCAGGCCGTTTTTCCGCATCAACCTGGCCACGCGATTCCTCCCTACACGCCAACCATTCGCTCGCAACGTATGGTGAATACGCGGGCTGCCGTAAGTCTGGCGGCTTCTCTCAAACGTCGATTTAATGGCCTTCAACAGGCGCGCATTCTCCTGGGAGCGCCGGCTCGGGGGGCGGTTTCGCCAGTCGTAATAGCTCTGGCGTGGGATGCCCAAAACCCGGCACATCAACGCCACGGGGAACTCGTCGCGATGCGACTCGATGAATTCGTACCTCACGCCCGTTCCTTGTCGGCGAAGATACTCATAGCTTTTTTTAGAATCTCGCGTTCCATCCTCAGCCGCTGAACCTCACGCTCCAGCTCGCTGATTCGGGCCTGCTCCGGGGTTTGATTTCCCCTGCCTGGAAACGCATCTTCGCCGTCTTCACGGCACTCACGTCGCCATCGGTAGAGCGTTTCCACCGGAATGCCGAGCTCATCGGCAACCTGCACACAGCTTCGACCTTCTACATTGGATAGGCGGACGGCCTCGGTCTTGAAGTCCTTGGGATATTGTCTGCTCATCGGAACACCTCGTTGTGGTTACTAAAACCATTCTCTTCGATGTGTCCGGGAAATTGAAGGAACCTCA
>NZ_VOSL01000091.1 GCF_007997005.1 Lujinxingia vulgaris
ATTCGGGTCGTAGACGATGCGGTGGTTAAGCGACAAAGGGCGTACGGTGGATGCCTGGGCGTCTGCTAGCGATGAAGGACGTAGAAGGCTGCGATAAGCCACGGGGAGCCGCCAAACAGGCCTTGATCCGTGGATTTCCGAATGGGGAAACCCGGCTGACCAAAAGTCAGTCATCCTCCACTGAACACATAGGTGGAAGGAAGCGAACGCGGGGAACTGAAACATCTAAGTACCCGCAGGAAGAGAAATCAATTGAGATACCCCCAGTAGCGGCGAGCGACCGGGGTAGAGCCTAAACCGACTGTGTGTAAGGTTACAGCCGTTGCATGGTCGGGGTTGTGGGGCTCTCTTTGCACTCTCTGTAAGGAGTGCGGCGAGTAAGAAACTGAATCGATAGTCGAAGACTTTGGAAAGGGTCACCGTAGAGGGTAATGGTCCCGTAGACGAAATCAATTCAGCTCGCTTAGAGGGTTCCCGAGTACGGTGGGACACGAGAAATCCTGCCGGAATCTGGGTGGACCATCATCCAAGGCTAAATATACGCAGACGACCGATAGCGAACCAGTACCGTAAGGGAAAGGTGAAAAGAACCCCTTTAAGGGGAGTGAAATAGAACCTGAAACCGTATGCCTACAAGCAGTGGGAGCCCTATGGCCTTGTGCCAGGGTGACCGCGTGCCTTTTGCATAATGAGTCAGCGAGTTATGCTACGCAGCAAGGTTAAGTCGAATAGATGCAGCCGCAGGGAAACCGAGTCTGAACAGGGCGAATAAGTTGCGTGGTGTAGACCCGAAACCGAGTGAGCTACCCATGGCCAGGTTGAAGTTCCGGTAAAACGGGATGAAGGACCGAACCCACTGATGTTGAAAAATCAGGGGATGAGCTGTGGGTAGGGGTGAAAGGCCAATCAAACTCGGAGATAGCTGGTTCTCCCCGAAATATATTTAGGTATAGCCTCGGGAGATATCACTGACGGAGGTAGAGCACTGAATGGGCTAGGGGCCTAACCCGGTTACCAACCCCAATCAAACTCCGAATGCCGTTATGTGTTATCCCGGGAGTCAGTCTGCGGGTGATAAGGTCCGTAGACGAGAGGGAAACAACCCAGACCGCCAGCTAAGGTCCCAAAATGACAGTTAAGTGGTAAAGGATGTGGAAGCACACAGACAACCAGGAGGTTGGCTTAGAAGCAGCCA
>NZ_VOSL01000092.1 GCF_007997005.1 Lujinxingia vulgaris
GACGCCCGAGCTCCCGGCAACCCCCGACCCGGAGGCACCCCGCGCCGCCGAGGCCGCGCCCGAGACGGCTGCCGCGCCCGCTGAAACCACCTCGGCCGGTGAGCCGGCCGGCGACTCCGAGATGCAGGGTCTGGTCAAAGAGCTCCTCGAAGAGAAGAAGGCCAAAGCTCAGGGGCCGCGCACCAAACGACTTCGTCCGCGCGATGTCTGGTTCCAGGAGGTCTTCAGCGAAGAGTACCTGCGCACCATCCCGGCATCGATCGGTGAGCGCACCGAGCAGGAGGTCGAGTTCATTCGCAAGAGCCTCAAGCTTAAGCGGGGCTCGCGCATCCTTGATCTGGCCTGCGGCTTTGGCCGTCACGCCATCGGGCTGGCCGAAGAAGGCTACGAGATGGTCGGCGTCGATCTCTCGATGCCCCTTCTGCAGAAGGCGCTGGCCGATGCCCGCCAGCGCTCGACCAACGTGAAGTTCATTCACGGCGATATGCGCGAGCTCAACTTCAACGAGGTCTTCGACGGCTGCTACGTCTGGGACACCTCGGTGGGTTACTTCGACGACCGCACCAACCTGCGTGTTTTTCAGGGGATTCAGCGCGCGCTCAAGCCGGGCGGGCGCATCCTGGTCGATGTCATCAACCGCGACTACGTGGTGCGCGAGACGCCCACTCGCCTGTGGTGGGAAGGGGAGGGCTGCATCTTTCTGGAGGAGAGCGAGTTCGACTTCCAGACGAGCACCCTGCACGCCAAGCGCTCTTTCATCTACGAAGACAACTCCCCGCCGCTGGAGCAGAACAGCTACATCCGTCTCTACAACGTCCATGAGCTGCGTCAGATGCTGCATGTGGCCGGCTTTAACGTGCTGGAGATCAGTGGTGAGCGCTTCACCCGGGGCTACTTCCTGGGGGCGTCGAGCCGGCGGGTGATCGTGCTGGCGGAGAAACGCGCGCGAAAAGACACGATGTAGATGAGCAGCACCTCGGCTCGCTGTGAGCTGCGAGGTTGCCGCTGGCCGCAGTCGTGACGTGTCTACAGAAAAGGCCCACCCGGAGCTCCGGGTGGGCCTTCTTTTTGATCTCAAACCTGCGGAGCTCCAGTGAACCCGCGCGCCTGGTCATCAACCTTTGGGGACCTCGTTATCGTCGATGGCTTCCAGCTTCAGCAGGCCGTTCTCCGAGGAGACAAAGCCCTCGGCCATGCGCTGGTAAACACCTTTAAATGCGTAGCTCTCACCCTCGCGTACGCGCGCCTTCTTAAGAAAGTCGTTGGTGTATCCCACGACCATCATCTCGTGGCGAGCGTCGGCGTCGTCGCGAATCACCAGGTGCGGCTGCGGGCAGGACTCCCCGCGCTGGCGAGCGCGCTTCGGATCGCAGTCGCCCTTGACCTCCATGACCACCCCGCGGACCACGACGTTCTGGTCCATGTGGCGATCGCGATAACCGATGAGCCCCTCGACGCGCAGGGTGTCGTCATCGTTCTTCTCGACGATCTCAAAGGCGCTGGCCGGCGGAGGCGCCGGAAGATCGACGACCGCCGGCGGCAGGTTCTCATCGACCGGAAACTCATCGACGGGCACCGCCGGGGCATCTTCCTGGCAGGCGCTCATCGTAAAGAACGCGCTGGCGAGCAGCAGGGCTACGAGGGGTGTGCGCATAGCTCAGACCTTATCGCGACCAGAGGGGTTATTTACGAGCGGCCTCGGCGGTGAGGTTGTTGCCCTCCCAGACCTGCCCGTTGAGCGCCACGACGACGTCGCGGAAGTACTCGCGGCGCACATGAATGAAGGAGTAGGAGCTCTCCATCTGAAGATCACCAAAGTCCTCCGGGTCCATGCCGGACATGTAGCATAGCATGGTCACCAGTTCTTCGTCAGAGCCGAAGGTGGAGCTGCCCAGGTTCAGGTACATCTTACGCGTATCGCGAGGTGCGGGAGCGCTGGGCGCGGCCACAGGGGCAGGAACTGCCGGTGCGGCGCTCGCGCTTCCCCCCTGGCTGCTGCCATTGCGCGCTGCGCGCGAGCGGCGGCGGGTGCGCTCACGGCGCGGCTTGCTCGGCTCGGCAACAAAACT
>NZ_VOSL01000093.1 GCF_007997005.1 Lujinxingia vulgaris
GCCCCACCGGCGCGCGCGCCCCCTCGCTCCAGTCTTCCTCCGGCTGCGACGCGTCGTCGGCGCGCTCGGCCTGGCGCCGGCGCTCCAGGCCCGCCAGCGCCCCACCACGCCCCACCTCTTGCTCAGAATTCGACACTCCACCGTCCGCCCGCCCCCCGGCATCACCCTCATCGCTCGCCCCGGCCGAGAGCGCGTGGAGCGCCCCGCCCCGCTGCGACGCCTCCACCCGCACCGGCTCGGGCACAAAAGGCGCCTCCACGCCTTGTTCGTCCTCGCGCGGCTCATCGACCGACGCCAGCATCGCGCTCGCCCACCACCCGGCCGCCCCCAACCCCACCGCGAGCACCATCAGAGGCGCAATCTTACTGGTCTTCACCACTTCCTCCTGCCAAATTTGCGTAGCTCCCCTCGTGGGTTACACTGCCCCCGTCGTCGACATATCCACCTCGTCCGCCGAGCCCCCTGGATGGGAACTTCCACAAGCAGCGAACATAAAGAGCTCCACCCCGGACAGCTCTTCCTGGAGCGCTACCGCATCGAGCGACGCATCGCCGACGGCGGCATGGCCTCGATCTACCTGGCCATCGACGAGCACTCCGGCCTGCCGGTGGCCATCAAGGTACTCTTCTCCCATTACCTGGACAACGAGGTGGTGCGCGCCCGCTTCCTCGATGAGGGCCGCATCCAGGCGATGCTCCAGCACCCCAACATCGTGCACGTCTACAAAGTCGTGCAGGATCCCCTGCTCTGCTTTGTGATGGAGTACGTCGAGGGCGACACCCTCGAAGAGTACCTGCAGCGGCAGGGGCCTCTTCAGGAAGATCGGATCATCGACCTGATGCTGCCCGTGATGAGCGCGGTAGGCCTGGCGCACACCCGCGGCATCGTGCACCGCGACCTCAAGCCCAGCAACGTCTTGCTCAAACCGGTGGCCGGCTTCTTCAAACCCAAAGTTATGGACTTTGGCGTGGCCAAGGTCTCCAAAGGCCGCGACCTGACCGCCGCCGGGACCACCGTGGGCACGCTGCACTACATGAGCCCTGAGCAGATCGTGGGGGCGCGCGCCATCGACGGACGCGCCGACATCTACAGCCTGGGCTGCACCCTCTACAAGCTCTGCACCGGCGAGGTGCCTTTTAACGCGTCGAGCGAGTTCGCGCTGATGATGGCTCAGGTCGAGGCGCCGCCAACGCCCCCCACCCAGCTTCGCTCCGGCATCTCAACTCGCCTCGAAAAGGTTATCCTCAAGGCCCTGGCCAAAGAACCCGAGCAGCGCTTTCAGTCCATCGGCCAGATGACCACCGCGTTGATGGAGCTGACCACGGCTCCCGACGCCGGCCGCACCACCGACACGCGCCCCATCCCCCGCGAGCTCATTGAGATGGCCATGGCCGCCAATGAGGTCGCCCAGGATCAGACTGCGCAGTTTCGTCTGGCGCCGCTCCCCGAACAGACCCACGTGGCCGGCGACTACCGCGAGGCGGCCGAGCTCGCCACCCACGAGATGAGCGCCCGGGCGTTTGACGAGATCTCCCGCGATCGCGAGATTGCAGAGATCCGAAAAAGCCAGCAAATTCAACCACTTAAGCCGCCATCAAACGACAAAACAGATGAGCTCGACGCCACGCGCCGCGCCATCCTCGACCGCCTCCCCACCCAGCCTGCGGCCGACCCGCCGGAGCTCGACGACGAAGATCTGAGCGCGACCAACGCCATCTCCAAAGATCGCATCCAGCGGGCGCTGGAGTCGCAGAATGAGGAGCCTGCCACCCGCGAGTTCGACCGCCGCCGCTCCGGCATCATCGCCGTCGATCGCGGCGTGGACTCCGGCGAAGTCACCGGGTTGCACCTCTCCGACCGCGAACTTCGCGCGGCCATCGACGAGGCCAAACGCGCCGGCATCACCGGACCGCCGCCCACACCTGCCTCCCGCGTCGACGACTCCGATGAGCTCGACAGCACCCGCGACGAGCGCCCCTCCGCCCGCGCGCCCTCGCTGGCCGGCCTGGCCGACGAAGACTCCGATCCCACCCTGGGCGCCCGACCCTCGGTGCGCTCGCCATCGCTCGCCACATTGGCCGACGAGGACTCCGATCCCACCCTGGGGGCCCGACCCTCGGTGCGCGCCGCCTCACTCCCCGGCGCGCCCATGCCAGATCTGAGCGACATCAACCTCCCGGCCGACTCCCGCGACACCACCGCCCGCGACGCGCGCGCCTTGAGCACCCCGCGCGCCGACGCGCC
>NZ_VOSL01000001.1 GCF_007997005.1 Lujinxingia vulgaris
CGGTGAAAACCGACTTAAAAGACCAAAAGCATCGAGACGGGTTCGCTTTGCGCAGCCTCAACCTCCGGGATTTTGCCCCAGGGGCGGAGCTCCTCGGGCATCTCGAGGGGGATGTCGGGGAGGGTGCCGTCGCCGTAGAGGCCCTGGTAGGTGATGAAGCTGGTCATGACCTTGCGCACGTAGCCGCGGGCTTCCTGGTAGGTGATGGACTCGACCCAGGCGTCGACTTCGCGGTCGCCGTAGCGATCCATCCAGGAGCGCAGGGGGGCGGGGCCGGCGTTGTAGCCGGCCAGGGCCAGGGCGGGGCGGTCGTTGGCGTGGGCGATGTGGATGCGGATGTACATGGTGCCCAGGCGGACGTTGGTATCGGGGATGAGGATCTGGCGGTTGGAGACCGAGCCCTCTTCGAGGAAGGTGCGCGAGGTGTAGCGGGCGGTTCCGGGCATCAGCTGCATCAGGCCCATGGCGCCGGCGTAGCTCTTGACGGTGGGGCGGAAGCCGCTCTCCTGGCGGATAATGGCCTGCACCAGGAAGGGGGAGACGCCGTAGGCGTCGCCGTATTTGTGGGCGAGCTCCATGTAGTTGACGGGGAAGGCAAAGCCCCAGTCGCGGATGTTGCGCAGGGAGGGGCCGCGCTCGTCGATCACCGACTTCATGATCCAGTGCGCCCAGTTGGGCTCGTCGACGGCAAGGTGCAGGCCGGCGCGAAGTTGCACGGTGCCTTCGGGGATGGGGTGCACGGCCTGCTGGCGGCGAACTTCGGCCAGGGCATCTTTGTAGAGGGAGAGGCGCACAAGCTCCGCGCCGACTTCCAGGCGTGGGTTATGGGGCAGGCGCAGGGTGGCGAAGTTGGCGATCTCTTCGGCGTTGAGGTTAATGGTGGGCAGGCGCACGTGGGCCGGGAGCTCGTGCTGCTCCAGGCGCGCGACGGCCAGGCGGCCGTACCAGGTCAGGGGGCCGGAATCGATGGTGTTTTGGAGCCAGTGGCGGGCCTGGTCGGTGCGGCCGGCCTTGAGGTGATTGACGCCCAGCCAGTAGCGGGCTTTGAGGCCCAGGGTGAGCTCGGACTCGTCTTTGAGGTGGCCGTAGTGGTTGACCAGGTCGAGGAGCGGGGGGATGGCCGCGTCGTAATCTTCCTGGAGGTAGGCGCTCAGCGCGGTGCGCCAGAGGGCGTCGGGCACATGGCTGCTGAAGGGGTGCAGGCCCACCAGATCGAAGAAGTGGGCGCGGGCCTCGTCGTGTTTGTTCTTGAACTGGTAGAGGCGGCCGGCCTCATAGAGGGCTTCCGGGCAGAGGGCGTTGGTGGGGTACTCCTGGCAGAGGCGCTGGTAGAGGGCGATGGCCTCGCTGTCGCGGTCCATGCGGCGCAGCGCGCGTGCCCAGCCGAAGTAGAGGCGCGGGCGGATGGCCGGGTCGCGGACCAGGCGCTCGGCCTCGGCGAACTCTTCGAGGGCTTTCTCGCGCTTGCGGTCGCGCTCGTTTTCAAGGGCGTGGCGGTAGCGGGTCCAGCCGCGGATCTCCGAGCCGGCGACCCGTCGAAGTCGCGCGTTTTCGCGGGAGACCTGATGGGCGTGGCGGTAGCGCCCGCGGGCGATGAGCTCGCGCATGCGGTCGATGCGGTCGCCGAAGGGGATGGTGGCGTCGAGGCGCCGCATGGCGTCTTCGACATCGCCGACGATGCGGTCGCTGCTGCGCCAGGAGCGGGTCATGCGGTAGATGCCCAGCCAGACCTGGGCGGCCTCCAGGGGGCGCTCGGCGCGCTCGAGGATGCGGGCCTCGGCGCGGCGCACCTGGTACTGATCCCAGGACTGCTTGAGCTCCTGACGGAGCTGGTAAAGATCGCGCAGCGCCTGGTCGACCTCGCCATCGCTGGCGCGTCGTTCGGCCTGGCGGATGTGCGACGAGAGGGCCATGGCCTCGTCTTCGGCCGCTTGCTGACGGGAGTGGCCCAGCGCGCGGCGGGCGAGCTCGCCGACGGCGGTGGGCAGCTCGGCGAGCTGGCGCATGGTGGCCAGGCCTTGAGCGCGGGCGTGGGTGCACATCTGAATGCGGGCGAAAGCGTAGCGGACCGCCGGCTCACCGTCGACGTGCAGCTCGGGGGGCCCGAGGATGTCGGTGGCAAGGCTCAGGGCGTCGTCGCATTCGTCGTCGACGAGCAGCTGCATGGCCTGGGGCCAGCGTGGGTCGGGCACATAAGGGGTGAGCACGAGGTAGTCGCCCCCGCCGCCCAGCAGACGGCTGGAGACGGCCTGCAGGCTGCGCAGCGCGGCGGGTCTGGGCCAGGTGCCCTCGTCGTCGGTGATGCGGGCGAAGAAGTCGCGCAGGCGCGCGGTCTGGTTGGCGTCGAGGCCGACGTCGGGTTCGACCGGCGCTTCGGTGGCGGGCTCGTCGTTTACCGTGTCGGCTGCGGCCGGGGCCTGTGCGGCCAGTTCGGCGTCGAGGATGGCGTCTTCGATGAGGTCGGCGGGGACCTCCGCGTCGACGATCGCATCGGCTTCGGGGCTCTCTTCGGGCTCGTCGTAGGCGCCCGAGATGGCGGCGTCGTCGTCGGCGCTGTCGCCGAAGTCGTCCTGAGGATCGGGCTCGTCGAGGGGAGAGGGATGGGCGGCCCGGGCCTCGGTGGAATCGAGCGCCGACGCGTCATCGGACGTGGGCGTGGGGGCGTCATCGGTGGCGCTGAGGCTGTCGTTGCTGTCGGTGGGTTCTGCTTTGTTTTCAACGAGTTGTCGCGGCGGTGTGGTGCCGGTTTCGACGCTCTCCGCGTCGGCATCATCGCCGTCATCGAGGGCCTGTTGCGCGCGTTTGAGGGCGCGCAGGGCGGCCTCCTGGCGCGCGTCGTCGCCGCTGTCTTCGGCCACCGCTTCGAGGGCGTCGGCGGCCGCAGCGTCGGGTGCCTCCTGAGCGGAGGCGACCGAGGAGACTCCCCACAATAGAGCGCTCATTAAAAGAGCGCGCGTCAACGTCGTGCGCAGATCGTTCATGATCGTCGTTACCCTGTGCCAGGTTCTTCCGCCAGGTACCCCGCGCGTCCCTGCCCGGTTGGCGAGGTTGTCGAGGGCAGCGCTCTCGGCTAGCAGCCGGGCCAATACCCTGTCAAATCGCCGGATTCAAAGTGGCACCGTGCCCGCGATGGCAGGCCTGCGGCCCCCTCAGTATAGAGTTCCCCTTCTTCTGCACCAAGAAAATTACCCGGGCGGCCTTGCGCGCGGCCTGCCAGGCGTTCACCTTTGCGAAGCCGACGCCGCGTTGCCGGGTAGGTTTCAGTAAGTTTGGAACAGCCCGGGTGAAGGCAACGTTTTTCCTGGCGCGAGCGCCTCTGCCGTTCGCTGGTATGTGTCGCCGACGTCTTCTTGAATGAAGGGCAACCTGATGATCGACTTGAACCTGGCCATCGACCGACCGCCGGAGGGGCCCGCCCCTGAGCTGGAGCTTCGCCACCTCGATACGCTCTGGCTGCAGGTCACCGGCACGCTGTGCAACCTGGCCTGCCGGCATTGTTTTATCTCCTGTGGACCCAAAAACGAGAGCCACCCCTTTATGGAGCTTGAGGAGGTGCGCCGCGCGGTGGAGACGGCGGCGGCGATGGGGGTCAAGGAGTTTTACTTCACCGGCGGGGAGCCTTTTATGCACCCGCAGATCCGCGAGATGATCGCGCTGACCCTGGAGCACGGGCCGCTCAGCATTCTCACCAACGGGGTGCTCATCGACGAGGAGCTGGCCGCCTGGCTGGCCGAGACCTTTCATAACGCGCGCTATAACTTCGATGTGCGGGTCTCGCTCGACGGGACGACGCCCGAGGAGAACGACGCGATCCGCGGGCGGCACACCTTTGAGAAGATCTTAGGCGGGGCCGTGCGTTTGCATGAGGCCGGGCTCAACCCGGTGTTTACGGTGACCACCTGCCATGCCGAGCTCGCCGAGAGCGCCGGCCGCCAGCGCTTCTTTGACCTGCTGGCCGAGCGGGGCATCACCCGACCCCGGCTCAAATTTCTGGCGCCCTTTAAGATCGGGCGCGAGGAGCGGCGAGGCGGGGCGTATGAGGATTTCGAGCGCCTGAGCGAGGGGATGCTCGATGAGGAGGCGCGGGCGAGCCTGCAATGCTCGAGTTGTCGGATGGTGACGGCCAAAGGGGTCTACCCCTGCCCGATCCTCATTGAGGAGGAGGGCGCGCGCATGGGCGACACCCTCGACGATGCGATGGGGCCGATCAAGCTCGACCACCCGGCCTGCTACACCTGTTTTGTGGAGGGCGTGACGTGTCGGACGTGAGGCGATTTGCGGTGTTTGGCGGGGTTTATAATAACTTCTTGAGCCTGGAGGCCACACTGAACGATGCGCGGGCGCTGGGCTGTGAGGCGATCTATTGCCTGGGGGATATGGGCGGGTTTGGGCCGCAGCCCGACCGGGTGTTTCCGCTATTGCGCGACGTGCCGGATCTTTTTGTGATGCAGGGCAACTACGATCACTCCATTGGCAACCGCCTGGAGGATTGCGCCTGCGGCTACACCGATCCGCGCGACAACTATTATGCGCAGATCAGCTACGACTACACCCTGGCCAACACGGCGGACGCGCATAAGGACTGGCTGCGCGATTTGCCCACCGAGTTTCGCCATACCTGGGCGGGGCAGCGCGTGCTGATGGCGCACGGCTCGCCCCGGCAGGTCAACGAGTTTTTATGGGAGTCGATGTGCCCGGACGCGTTTCTGGAGCACCTGCTCAAGAGCTACGAGGCCGACGTGCTCTTTGTGACGCATACCGGCATTCCCTGGAAGCGGGAGCTTGAGGGGGGGCGCCAGGTGATCAACGTGGGGGCGATCGGGCGGCCGGCCAATAACGGGCGCACAAGCGTGGACTACGCGCTGGTGGAGGTCGACGCTCAGGGGGTGCGCGTCGACTTTCGGGAGGTCGAATACGACCACGAGGCCCTGGCCGCGCTGATGCGCGAGGAGGAGCTTCCGGAGCCCTTTGTGGAGACGATCCTCACCGGGTGGTGGACGACCTGCCTGGAGGTGATGCCCGCCCGGGAGCGCGCTGCGGGTGTGTATTAACTCGTTGATTTTGCAGGTCTTTTTGAGGGTGTTGTCGCGCGCGTTTTCGGGCCGACTTCTCAGTTGGACTGACGGAAGAAGAGCTTGATGCGGGAGCCTTCGCGCACGCGGACGACTTTCTTCTCGCTGACTTCGCCGTCTTCGTAGCGGACCTGGACCTCGTGGCGGCCGGCCTCAACGTCGACGGTGCCGGGGGTCTGCTGGCCGCGGTCGGAGCCGTTGACGAGCACGGCGCCGCGGGGGCGCGAGTAGACGGTGATGCGGCCCTGGCCGTCTTCGGCTTCGGGCTCTTCGGGTTTTTCTTGAGGCTTGGGAGGCGCGGCGGCGCTGTTGGAGGCGACCGGGGCGCCGTTGTAGTTGGTCAGCTCGACCATCAGCATGCGCGCTTCGTTGGGACGAAGGGCGATCTCGTAGACGCGCTGGTTGCCGCTGTAGTCGACGACCACGCGGTGGGGTCCACCGGCGGGCAGGACCATGCCCGGGTTTTCTCCGTCTTCGGAGTAGGCCGGGTAGGGCAGGCCGTTGACGGTGACCTGGGCCTTGGAGAAGTCGGTGATGACGGTGAGGTGGGCCGGGCGCAGGCGGCGTTGCTGCTGGCCGACCTCCAGGGGCGCGGGCGCCTCGGCGGGTCGCTCCTCGGCGATGGGGGTGAGGACGTCCCAGTCGTCGGGGTTGAAGTCTTCAGGAAGGTCGGTCTGCGCGATGGGTTCGGGACGCTCGGAGGTCTCCGCCGGAGTGTCAGGAGTGGGCTCGGCTTGGAAGGCGACAAACGCACTCTCCTGCTCGCTCTGCGCCAGGGGTTTGAGGTGCTCGCGCTCGCTGAGCAGCAGGGCGGCGGCCGCAAAGAGGCTCAGCGCGATAAGCGCGGAGAGGGCGTAGACGATCTTCTGGGAGTGCGCAGGGCGCATGCCATCAACCTTAGATAATTCGAAGTAAGACCCCATCAGGGCCGGGACCAGCGGTTCTACGTGGTGGTACTGCGGTGCTCAAGATGCTGTCAACGTCGGCGCCTTAGGTGACGCGTCGGATGCGCGGGGCTTGTGCGGGCGCATCGGAGCAACAGCACGTAGGATTGGACCTATTTCGACGTTGAGAATTCACGCCGGGCTGAAGAAGTCGAGCATGCGTCGGGTGCGCGAGGCTTTGCGGGCGCGCTCGTGGGCCCATTCGCGCAGCGCTTTGATGCTCTCTTCGTAGGTGCGGTAGAGCGGCACGGTGTCGCGGGCGGCATAGACGAGGTCGTCGCGGTCGATGTCGCGGCCGTCGGCAAAGGCCGCGTACATGGCGCTGATGACGACCTGCTCAAGCTCCGCGCCGGAGAAGTGTTCGCAGATCTCGGCGAGCTCGGCGATGGTCTCGGGCTCGACGGCGCGCTGGCGGCGTGCGAGGTGGATGCTTAAGATCTCCTGGCGCTCGTGGGGCTGGGGAAGATCGACGAAGAAGATCTCGTCAAAACGGCCCTTGCGCAGCATTTCGGCCGGGAGGCTCTCGACGCTGTTGGCGGTGGCGACCACAAAGACCGGGGTCTGGCGCTCCTGCTGCCAGGTGAGCAGGGTGCCGAGCACGCGGCTGGCGCGGCCGTCGTCGCCGGAGCCCTGCGCGAAGCCTTTTTCGATCTCGTCGATCCACAAGACGCAGGGGGCCAGGGCGTCGCAGGTCTTGAGCGCGGAGCGCAGGGACTCTTCGGGGGAGCGGCGCCCGTCGAAGACGCGGCCCATGTCGAGGCGCAAGAGGGGAAGACCCCAGTGGCGGCCGATGACGCGGGCGGTGAGGCTTTTGCCGCAGCCCTGCACGCCGAGCAGCAAGAGACCTTTGGGGGCGGGTAGGCCAAAGGCGCGGGCTTCCTCGCCAAAGGCCGCGCGGCGCTCCACCAGCCAGTCTTTGAGGGCGTCGAGGCCGCCGACGTTGTCGAGGCCGGCGTCCAGGGGGTGAAACTCCAGGACTTCGCTGCGGCCCACCAGGCGGCGTTTCTCTTCGAGGATGGCGTCTTCGAGGTTGAGCTCCTGGCCGGCCTGGCGAGCGTCGAGAAGTTGTTGGCGCACACGGTGAAAGGCGCGGTGCGCCTCCCGTTGGGTCAGGCCGAGAGCGCCGGCGGTGAGCGCGCCCACGTCGAGGTCGGGAAAGTGCTCGGGGGGGAAGACCGCCAGAAGTTGTTTTTTGATGCCCTCGCGGTCGGGCAGAGGCAGCGAGAGGGGGGTGAGATCTTTCTGGAATTCGGGGTGATCGATGGGGTCGGGGCCCACAAAGATCAGCGTTTTGCCCTGGCGGGCGCAGGCGCGCTCGGTCTCGCGGAGGAGGCGGCGCAGGTGCGGGGCGTCGAGCAGGCGTGTGGCGTCGAGGAAGATAAAGACGCCCCGCTCGGCGCTCTGCTGCACGTGGCGCAGGGCGTCGGCCAGGCTTGCGGACTCGCCGCTATCAGCGAGGCTTTGGAAACCGCCGGTGATCGACCAGGTGTGAATCGGACGCTGGTCGCGGGCGGCCAGGCGGCCGATCAGATCGAGGGCGCGCTCCTCCTCGTGGGTCTCCAGGTGGATCAGAGCGTAGGGCGCGCGCAGAAGAGCCCCCAGCTCGCGCATAAAGCGCAGGTGGGGGCTCAGAGAAGAGGTCGTGCTCATGGTTCGGGCCGAGGAGGCCGGGCGAAGTTGTGAGGATCAGCGCCCGTAGTAGTCGACGACCTGGAAGCCTTCGGCGGCCACGTCGCGCTCTTTGATGGAGCGGTAATGATCGCGCAGGCCCTGATAATGGTCCAGAAAATCGCCTTCTTCGTAGGCGGCGTTGACCACGATCTTGGCGGAGAGACCGCGCCCGCGGGGCTGGACGGTGATGATGCCTACGCCGCGCTCGCCAGCGGTTTTGAGCAAAATATCGTTGTACTCGGCCTCGCCCTCGCGAAGCGCCTCTAAAGGCAGGGCCAGCCAGCGGTAGTTGGCGGTGGCGCGGCTCATGGCGTGCAGCCCGGTGCGCACGTCGAAGAGGCAGTCGTCGTAGGAGGATGCCAGCTTGATGGCGTGAAGCTTTTGCACCGAACCGGCCACGTAGACCACATCGACCGGGACGCTGCGGGGGCCTTCGTCGCTCAGTTTGGGATCGTCATTGAAGAGGTCGAAGGTTGAGGGGAACTCGCGCTCAAAGAGGCGCTCGATCGGTTCCACCATCTCGTCGGTGCTAAAGTCGTAGAGGTCTGTCATACCTACCTGTGGGGAAAGAAGTTTACGAAGTCTCGCTGTCGAACCCCCTCCCCCCGGTTGAGTGCAGCGATGCGGTTGACTGCCAGAATGCGACGATCCTCAAACAAGCAGACACCATACGACGCCGGCGTCAGCCGGCGCTGAGCGACCAGCGCAGCTCATCGCGCAGCGTGTCGATCTCCTGGTTCAGAACACGTTGGTCGGCGGCGCCCAGGACCACGCCGTGCAGACCGACAAAGGTTAAGTCGATATCAAAGACCGGCTCGCCATCGACGACCCGTTTGCGAAATTGAACATCGAGCTCCACCGGCTCCTGGTGGATGGTGGAGCGGCCCATGCAATAGAGAAAAAGGTAAACGAAGAGCGGGAGCACCAGCACAAAAAGGGGCACCATGGCGATGATGAAGGTGAGTGAGCCGCGCTCAAAGCGCAGGCGCTCGTGCTCGGACTGCACCACCCGGTAGCCGAAGGACTCAAAGAGGCGCTGAACGTGGAAGCGAAGCTCCTCTTCGTCTTTGACGCCGTAGGCCCGCATCTGACGCATGAAGACGGTCTGGGAGGGATCGCAGAAGGTGTCTTCGCTGGCTTCGATGCGGAAGGGGAAGCGGGCGTCGTTGTCGACGGCGACCATCGCGCGGCTGGTGGGGTCGACGACCGGGAGCTGATCTTTTTGCAGGCCGGTCTGGGAGACGGGGACCAGCTGGGCGTCGGTGTGTTTGTAGCGCTCTTCGATGTGAGCGCGCAGCGAGGCCGGAAGCAGGGGGTGGCTGGCCACGGCCAGGCGGCTGTGGTCGGCGCGGGCCTGGGCCTCTTGCTGTGTTTTCCGGGCCGGCGTGGGCATGCTCTGAGGCGCGTCCGGGTCGTGCGCCATCAGGTCGCGGGCGGCCTCGGTGGCGGCGTCGGCGGGCGGTGTGTTGGACCCGCTCTCCGGCTCAGCGCTCTGAGCGGCGGCCTGCTCCTCCTCGCGCCAGATGGGGCGAGGGAGGCTGCGGGAGTGGTCGACGCCGGGGATGGTGTATTCGAGGCGGCCGTCGCTTTTGATCTCCATCTCGACGAGCCCGGCCTGGGTGGCCTGCTCCAAAAAGGCGGTGACCCGTTCGTGGGTCAGCCCCAGGGCGTAAGCCAGATAAGAGGGCTGGAGCCGGTCCATGCCTTCTTCATAGACCAGGCGCAGGATGTGCCACTCAAACTCCTCGTAGGTCATGGTCCCGTCGCTCGGTCGCAGAGGTGAAGCCAGGGGGCGAAGTCAGAAGAAAGAACGCCCGGGGGGCGCCCCAACATTCCCGCACCCTTGAGCGCGGGGTTGCCGGCGGTCGAGGATGGCGAGCGCGTTGGTGGGGCGCGCACGAGGGCTCCCGCGCTCCAGGGCGACAGCCTCCACGCCAGAGCTCGGGCTTATATGTAGAGTCTAAGCACTTGCTACAGACATGGCAAACCCCCTGCCGGTGCCGAGCGCCCCAGGACGACGCTGGCTGTGTCGATAGGGATTCGCAGTAGCGCTGCTACAGCTTCATCCCTATCTCCTTGCCAGGCGCCGCCCTGGATGCGCTCGGGTTTTTGGGTTCGCGTCGGGGTGCCGAGCGCCCCAGGACGAAGCCAGCGGCGTCGCTGCGTCCTCGCGGTAGCGCTGCTACAGCTTCGTCCTTGCTCCTTGCTGGACTTCGCCCTGGATGCGCTCGGGTTTGGGGGCGTGCGGGGTGTGGTTGTGTGGTCAGGTGGTTGTGGGGCCTGGGGGGTACGCGGTGTGGGTCGATTCGTGAGGGCCTCTGGCGGTCCGAGCTGCGAACCCCCGACGGCCCACTCGAATCGACCCACTGCGCGAACCCGGGTGCCCCACAACCACCCAACCTCAAAGCACCCAACCCACGCGTAGCGCCGGAGTCACTCAACCACCCAACCACAAAACGCAAACCCCCGACGGCCCACTCGAATCGACCCACCGCGCGAACCCGGGTGCCCCACAACCACCCAACCTCAAAGCACCCAACCCACGCGTAGCGCCGGAGTCACTCAACCACCTAACCACAAAACGCGAACCCCCGACGGCCCACTCGAATCGACTTATTGCGCAAACCCCGGCGCCCCGCAACCACCTAACCACAAAACGCGAACCCCCGAAGGCCCGCAGCACCTCCCCACTGCGCGAACCTCGGAGCCCGCTGGCCAAGTCGGGATCGGGGAGTTATTTCTAATGCCACCGAAGTTGTAGCTGTTGATTGTGGTCGGTCCCGCCCGGGGCTCTTATTCGACTTTGCCAGGAGGAAAGTGTGTCGACGTCTGAGATTGAGAGCGTTCTTAAGGAAGATCGTACGTTTGAGCCGCCGGCGGAGTTTGCGGGGCAGGCCAATGTTGATGCGGACAGGCTGGAGGCGCTTTACGCCGAGGCGAAGTCCGATCCGGAGGGGTTCTGGGCCCGGCTGGCGAAAGAGGAGCTGGTCTGGGAGAAGCCTTTTGAGACGACGTTGAGCTGGGAGCCGCCTTTTGCGCGCTGGTTTGAGGGCGGGGAGCTCAATATGAGCGTGCAGTGCCTGGACCGGCACCTGACAACCTCGCGCAAGAATAAGGCGGCGATCATCTGGGAGGGGGAGCCCGGGGATAAGCGCACGCTGACCTACCAGCAGCTGCACGCGGAGGTGTGCCGCTTTGCCAACGGGCTCAAGCGCCTGGGGATTGGCAAGGGCGACCGCGTGGCGATTTATATGCCGATGGTGCCCGAGCTTGCGATCGCGCTGCTGGGGTGCGCGCGCATCGGGGCGGTGCATTCGGTGATCTTTGGCGGGTTCTCGGCCGCGGCGATTCGCGACCGGGTGGAGGATGCTGAGGCCAAGCTCGTGATCACCGCCGACGGAGGGTATCGGCGCGGGAAGGTGCTGCCGCTCAAAGAGCAGGTCGATGCGGCGCTGGCCGAGGGCTGCCCGACGGTCGAAGACGTGGTGGTGTATAAGCGCTGCGGCAATGAGGTGACCTGGTTTGAGAACCGGGATCGCTGGTGGCATGACGTGGTCAACGATGAGTCGACCCATCATGAGGCGGAGGCTTTTGATGCGGAGCATCCGCTTTTCATTCTGTACACCAGCGGTACGACCGGCACGCCCAAGGGGGTGGTGCACGCGACGGCGGGCTATGCGCTGTGGACGAAGTTGACCACGCGCTGGATCTTCGACCTCAAAGAAGAAGACACCTACTGGTGCACCGCCGACATCGGGTGGATCACCGGGCATAGCTACATCGTGTACGGGCCGCTGCAGAACGGGGCGACGAGCCTGATGTACGAAGGCGCGCCGAACTGGCCGCAGCCCGACCGTTTCTGGGATATTATTGAGCGTCACGCGGTCAACATCTTCTACACCGCGCCCACCGCAATTCGCGCGTTTATGAAGTGGGGCGAGCAGTGGGTGGATCGGCATGACCTCTCGAGCCTGCGACTTCTGGGGACGGTGGGGGAGCCCATCAACCCGGAGGCGTGGATGTGGTACCACCGCAAGATCGGCGGGGAGCGCTGCCCGATCGTCGACACCTGGTGGCAGACCGAGACCGGCGGCATCCTCATCTCGCCAATGCCCGGGGTCACGCCGACCAAGCCGGGGAGTGGCACCCGGCCGCTGCCGGGCATTGAGGTGGCGGTGGTCGATAAGGATGGCAACGACGTGGGCGATAATGAGGGGGGCTTCCTGGTCATCAAGAAGCCCTGGCCCTCGATGTTGCGGACCGTCTACAAAAACGAGGCGCGCTTTAAGGCCGGGTACTTCGGGCGCTTTGAGGGCATTTACTTTGCCGGCGACGGAGCGCGTCGTGATGAGGACGGCTATTTCTGGATCATGGGTCGCATCGATGACGTCATCAACGTGAGCGGGCACCGCTTAGGGACGATGGAGATCGAGAGCGCGCTTGTGAGTCATCCCCAGGTCACCGAGGCGGCGGTGGTGCCGCGGCCCGACGACATCAAGGGGCAGGCCATCGTGGCCTTTGTGACCCTGGAGGGTGGCGAGCCATCCGATACGCTGGCGCATCAGCTTCGCGGTGAGCTCAGCGATCACGTGGTCCAGGAGATCGGGGCGCTGGCGCGGCCGGCCGAGATTCGTTTTACGGACGGCTTGCCCAAGACGCGAAGTGGGAAGATCATGAGGCGACTTCTGGCCGACATCGCCGCCGGTCGCCAGAGCGGGGACACCTCCACGCTGGAGGATGCCTCGGTGCTCGACAAGCTCCGCAAAGATACGGAGTGATTTGCGCGAGCCGGCCTGAAGGACGCTGCTGATGCGGACTTCGGGCTGGCCCGCTGCAACCTCCCGGCGGTCTGCGTACGACTTCGTATGGTCCGGCCGCCGGGCCTGCATCACCTCCCTCCTGCACGTGACGTACCCCCTATGCAAATCGATGTGTTTCGGCTGAACAACGGCCAGGGCTGGGATCTTCAGCTCAAACGTTTTGTGGACCCCGAGCGTCTGGTCGAGGGGCGCCGCCCGGTGATGATGATCCCGGGCTACTGCATGAACACCTTTATCCTGAGCTACCACCCGGGGGGGACCTCGATGGTCAGCCACCTGGTGGACGAGGGCTTTGAGGTGTGGACGGCCAATCTGCGGGGGCAGGGCGACTCGAAACGGCGCTGGCCCGGGGTCGAAGATCACGGCTTTAAGGAGCTCGCGCTGGTGGACCTCCCGGCCGTGCGCGATAAGGCGCTGACCGAGAGCCTGCTCTCGCCAGATGCCATCGATCTCGTGGGGTGCAGCCTGGGGGCGACGGTGATCTATGCGTACCTGGGGCATCATCCCGACGATCATCAGGTGGGCTCGGTGATTTCCATCGGGGGGCCGCTGCGCTGGAACCAGTCTCATCCGCTGGTGCGCCTGGTGCTCTCCTCGCCGCGCCTGGCCGGGGCGCTGCCGGTCCGGGGGACCCGGCATATGGCGAAGTTGGCGCTGCCGGTGGCGAAGCGTTTTCCAAAACTGCTGCAGCTCTATCTGAACAGCGAGATCATCGATATGAGCGCGGCCGATGAGCTGATCAAGACGATCGATGATCCGAGTCGGCGGCTGACCCGGCAGATCGCGCACTGGCTTAAGGCGCGCGACCTTGTGGTGGACGGGCTCAACATCAGCCAGGCCCTCTACGATGTGGAGGTGCCGGTGATGTGTGTGCTGGCCAATCAGGATGGAATTGTGCCGCCGCAGGCGGCGCTCTCGGTGCTCGATCATATCGGCTCCCGGCAGACCCGGGTGGTGCGGGTGGGCGATCAGCGCTACCCGCACGCACACGCCGATCTGTTCATCTCGCACGGCGCAAAGGAGTCTGTCTTTGAGCCGATGGCGACGTGGCTGGCCGAGCGTTACGAGGACGCCGCCGGTGGTGCGGGCACCTCGTGTAAGGAGGCGGTCGATGCCTGAGCTGGCGGAGGTCGAAGTCGCGCGCCGCAATGTGGCGGGCTGGTGGGAGGGGGAGGCCGCGGCCGAAGTTCGCCTGCTCGACGCGAAGGTCTTGAAAAAGGGCAGCGCGCGGGAGCTGGAGGAGGCGATGTTGCGGCCGCTTGTGGCGATGCGGCGGCGCGGCAAGTACCTGTGGGCGGAGCTTGAGGGGGGGCATGCGGTGATGTTTCATTTTCGTATGACCGGCAAGATTACCTGTGAGACGACGCCTCAGCCTCGCTTCGCTCGGCTGGCCTGGCGGGTCGATAAGACGGGCTGGCTGACCTTCAAAGATTCGCGGCGGCTGGGGCATGTGGAGGTGCTCGCGCCCGGGGAGCTTGAGCGCTACGACGCCCTTTTGCGCATGGGCAAAGAGCCGCACGACATCACGGTGGATGAGCTCCGAGAGGCCGCCTCCGACAGGCGCCAGCTCAAGAGCGCCCTGCTCGACCAGGGGGTGGTGGCGGGGGTGGGCAACATCGCGATCAGCGAGCTGTTCTGGCGTCTTCAGCTGCCTCCCGAGGTGCGCTGCGGGGAGCTCAGCCAGGCGCAGTGGGAGGCGCTGGTCGAGGAGATGCCGCGCTACTTTGACGAGATCATCGCGCGCTCCATGGCCGATGAGATCGCGTATATGAATGAGGCCGGCGGCGAGAATATTTTTGAAGTCTATGGTCGAAAAGGGGAGGCGTGCCCCCGGTGTGAGGAGGCGATCGAGCGGGTGAAGGTCGCCGGTCGCTCCACGTACTTTTGCCCGGCCTGCCAGCCTCCTGTTAACGCCTGAAGAGTGAGCATACGATGAGCGAGAATCTTCAACGCATCGGCCAGCAGGTGGCCGCGGCGATATCTCAAAACGGTTCGGAATTTGAGGGCTTTATGCTGCGCTGCGACCCTGGTGAGCCCGGTATGATCTATGTGGCGCTGCGGGGGGCAAAACGCGAGACGGCTGTCGGGGAGCGCCTGGCCGAGAAGCTCGACGCCCTGGTGGGGGCGGAGCTTGCAAAGGAGCAGGACCTGTCGCTGACGCATACCATCCTGATGGGCCGCGGCGACAAAGACCTGCTCCTTCGCGTGGAGATTTCCCGGTCGGGGGCTTGAATTAGCCCGGGCCGTTGCCGGGGTGGTCGAGCTCGGGGCAGTGGGGGATGTTCATGCTGCCGTAGAAGGCGTCTTCGGTCGTCGTAAGGTCCTCGCCGTCGAAGGTGATGCCAGCGTTGACGCGAAACTCCAGGCCGCCTCCCTGCTGGTAGCAGTCTTCGGTGCACATCTCAGGATTGTTCATGTCCAGTCCCAGCAACACGTTGCTGTCGGCATAGGTGCCTCGCCGCATCTCGCCCTTGTGGGTGAGTTCAATGGCGGTGTCGTCGTGGAGCAGGGGACGGCCGTTGCTGGCGTTGAGTTGGAAGGGGCCGATGGTGGCAAAGGGGTCGGTGGGGGCGGCGCCGTCTGACGGGCAGGCCTCATCGCCCTGGTTGCGGGCATAGACCATGAACTCCCAGCCGCCGGAGTCGCTGCTTTCGGGGGGAATCATGCCGTAGGCGACGTTGGACAGGTAGGTGCCTTTGTCGGCCTCTTTGATGCAGAAGAGCTCCTGGCCGTCTTCCCGCAGGCCGCAGCCGCTGCCCTGGTCGCGGTTTTGATTCGTGTCGGGGCCATCGCCTTCGCCGCAGGCGCTGATGGCGAGCAGGGCGGTGGCGGAGAGGGCAAGGAGGGGCAGAGATTTCAACATCATCGCTCCGTGGATGCGATCATCGAAGGTGCGCCGGGCGCAGTGCAAGTAGGAGCGTTCAGTGTGCTCGCTCAGGTGCTGATTGCAACAAAAAACGCCGGCGCCTTCCCTTGATCGGGGGAGGCGCCGGCGTCTTTTCTTCAGGAAGGCTCAGCCCTCAGGGGGCGTCACTCCCAGGTGATGGAGTCGATGACGATTTGTTTGCTCAGGGCGTTTCGCACCTCCAGCACGAACTCCCCGGAGATCCCCAGGTTATCGACGCTCAGCGTGAAGATCTCACCGTCGACATCGAAGGCGGGGCTGGTGGCGACGACGGTGCCATTGACGAGGATCTCGAACTGGCGGTTGCCGCCGCCGGTGAAGGCTTTGCGGTAATCGACGGAGATGGCGTCGACGCCGCCGGGGAGGGTCGCGCGCACATAGGCACCGGAGGATTTGAAGAGGATGCCCTTGCCGTCGATCTCAAAGCCGGACTCGTTTCGCGCCCCGGTGTACTCCCAGGTGATGCCGTTCACGCCGACAAAGGTGCCATCCACATACGAGGAGCCGGAGAGCTCCAGGGTATCAAAGGTCTCGGTGGTGGGACCCGAGCTCGGAGCGAGCTGCCAGGCGCCGATGGTGCAGAGGCCTTCGAAGGGGCGAGCTTCGCCGCGCTGGTCAACGGTGAGCGGGGCGTCGTCGAGGTCCAGGCAGCGGGCCTCGGTGATGGAGAGGTCCGCCTGCGAGGCCTCGACCACCTCGATGGTGCGGGTGAAGCCGCCGTTGTCGGCCAGGGTGCCCAGGGGGCTGGCCAGCGGGCTTGCGGTCAGGCCGATGGTGTCGGTGGCGTCTTCGTCGATGATGGCCAGGTCGGCGGCGCTGATGAAGTTGTCGCCGCCGGAGACGATGGCGCTGGAGGTGGAGACGCGGCCGAGCTGGGCGCCGGCGGTACCGGCGATGGTGTTGCCGGCGAAGACCGAGCGGGAGGTCTTGAGCGAGGAGGTGGCGCTGCCGTCGAGGAGCACCGCCGCGCCGCGCTCCGCATCGTTGCCGGCGAAGGTGGCGAAGTTGAGGGTGGCGTTTCCGGTGGCGCCGACGAGGATGGCGCCGCCGTCGCCTTCGGCCTGGTTGGCGTCGAAGGTGGTGTTCTCCACGTTGAGGACGCTATTCACCGAGATGGCGCCGCCGTCGGGGGCGGTGTTGAGCTCGAAGAGGGCTTGCTTCACGTTGGTCTGCGCCAGGGGGGTACCGGAGACGCCGCCGTTGAAGGGGGCGAAGATGGCGCCGCCGTGGATGGCTGCGCTGTTCGAGGAAAAGCGAGCGTCTTCGATGTTCAGCGCGCCGGCGTTTTGGATGGCGCCGCCGCGCATGGTCGCCTGGTTGTTGGTGAAGATGACGTCGTTGGCCGTGATGCTTCCGGTGGAAGCGTTTGCAATGGCGCCACCGCTGGAGGCGTGGTTGTCGTCAAAATGCACATCGAAGAGGGTCAGGTCGCCCTGGTTGTAGATGGCGCCGCCCTGGTCCGCTCCGGCGCGGGCGCCGCGGATGCTCAGGCTCTGGATGAGGAGCACCGCGTCGGGGTTGGTCACCGAGAAGATGCGCAGCGCACCACCTTCGATCGCGGTGGTGTCGCGGCCGTTGCCGATGATGGAGATGTTACGAGCGAGCGCGATCTGACCGCTGGTGACGTCGATCTGGTCGACGCCCGGGGCGAAGGTGACCACGCTGTCGGCGTTGACGCGGCCGATGACTTCGCGCAGCGAGCCCAGGCCTGCGTCGTCGGTGCGGGTGACCAGCGTGGGCTCAACGGCCTCGACGCTGGCGCTGACGATGTTGGATTCGGGGATGACCACGTCTTGCGCGCCGGTGATGTAGAAGTCGTTGCCCCACTGATCGGTGGGGGCGGACGCAGCGCGCACGCTGTAGGTGCCGGCGGGGACTTCGATGGCCTCGCTCCCCTGGCCACTCAAGGTGCGAGTGGCCGCGACGGCGTCGGCGGCGTCGACGATCTCCAGGGTGTAGCTGCCCTGGTCGCCCAGGTCGTAGGTCAGGTTCAGCGTGGTGGCCGGGGCGACGTAGGTGATCACCGCGGCGGTGTTTTGCTCGCTGATGAGCTCGACGCTGGTGCCGGTGGCGCTGTAGGTGACGCCGCCGACGCTCACATCGGCCGGGGTCAGGGTGTAGTCGCCGGGGACGAGGTCGTCGAGCTGCTCGTCGCCGGTCAGCGTGGTCTCAAAGCCTTCGGGGCCTTCGAGGGTGATGTCGGCGTCGGCGCCCGCGGGCAGGCCTTCGACGACGAGCTCGAAGCTGGCGAGCATCAGGTCGTAGCGAAGTTCGCTGGTCACATCGTCACCGCTGGCCAGCTCCACTTCAATGGGCTCGCCGCGGTAGAGGGCCGGTCCGTCGGTGACGGGCTCGGGGGTGAGATCGTAGGTGCCCGGGGTCAGATCGCTGAAGGTCTCCGAGCCGGTGAGCGGGCCGATGTCTTCGGGGCCGTCGACGGTGATGTTGGCGTCGACGCCCGAGGGAAGCCCGTCCACGATGAGCTCCCAGCGGGCGGTGACGAGCTCAAAGGTGAGGGTGACATCGGTCTGGGTCTCGCTGGCGATGCTCACGGGGACGTCTTCGGCCTCAAAGGTGCGGAGCCCCTCGATGACCGGGTCGGCCACAAGCGTGTAGTCGCCGGGCTGCAGGTCTTCGAGGAGCTCGCCGCCGACGACCGGGGTCTCGGTGCCGCCTTCCGAGCGCAGGGTGAGCACCGGAACGAGGCCTTCTTCCAGGCCCTCCACGCTTACGTTGAGGCTGCCGGGGAGGGCATCACCGCAGATCAGGCGTACGGTCAGGGGGAAGGTGAGGTTTTCGGGGTCGTTGGTGTTGAAGGTGAGATCGGAGGCGAAGTTGCCGCCGCCGGTCTCCGGGCAGCTCGCACGCACGCCGACCTCGGCGCTCTCGCCAGCGTCGACTTCCAGGGAGTCCGGGCTTACGCGCAGGGCGTTGTTCGGCGAGAGGATGTTGACGATGAGGGTCCGGGTGCCGGGGTTCTCGACCTCGATGGTGCCTTCCACCGATTGTCCGGCGGCGGCGTTGAGGGTGAGCTCTTCGGGCACGACGATGACCGGACCTTCGCGGGGCTCGACGTCGGGTTCGGCGTCGGGCTCGTCGGGGTCGGTGTCTCCGGCGTCGGGATCTTCGGCGTCGGGGCCGACGTCGGTGAGATCGCCGGTATCCGGGTCGGCCACCGGGGTGTCGTCTCCGCCGCAGGCGATGCTGAGGCTCAGGATAAGGCTTAAGATGAGGAGCGAGGGGCGAAGCTGCATCGTGCTCTCCTTCCCGAAGGTTAGGGCTGGGTCGAGTGGGGCCGCTCCCGGACGTGGGGCGACGACGCAGCCTCTTTAACAAGTTCGCGCCAGGGATCCAAATGCAGGGGGTGACGAGGGGGTGACAGTGTGCTCTCCGGGCATCGAAATCTACCCTCGACACCGGCGTCGCAGGCCCCCGGCATGATCGGCAGCCCTTGACACCCCGAGCACGTACCCCGGGGCACCGAAACCTGCCCTCGACACCATCTCCATACATGCGCGATCCCCTCCAACGCGCTCTCGACACCCCTGGCCACGTACCCCCCGGGCATTTTCGGCCGCCCTCGACACCTCGAGCCTCTACCCCCGGGGCATCGAAACCTGCCCTCGACCCCCGGAGCACCTACCCCCCGGGTATTTTCGGCCGCCCTCGACACCCCGATCGCTTACCCCCGGGGCGTCGAAACCCGGCCTCGACACCCTGAGCTCTTAGCTCAGCATGCTGCGCGCCGCTCTCGACACCGCCCGGCTGTGCCCCGTCCCGCTCAACGCCGCCCTCGACAGCGTGTCGGCCTACCCCCGGGGCACCGGATCTGGGGGTCGATACCCTTCCCAGATGCCCCCGGGCCGATACATGTCGGCTCTTGAGGGCGCGTCGGAATATGCCCCCCGCGACCACCGGGGCCTGCTGGAGATGATGCGGCCGAGCAGGCGGAAGGCTTGATGAAGCTTGCGCCCGGGCGCTCAGTGTGGCTCTCTTCGAGCATTGCGAAAGAGCACGCCGGGCGCCCGCTGTGGCGGCCCGGCTCCGAGGACAAGGAGCGAGAGATGGCCGAGCGGAATGAGGCGCAGGTAGTGTGGTGGCGGCGGATCTTCGGGATGCGCGCGAGCGTCGATCGCCGACTTTATGTGATGGTGGGGGTGGGGCTGGCGCTCTTGAAGTACGCGCTGGACAGCGCCCTGGTCTACGTGACGAGCGGCGAGCTGTGGAGTCCCTG
Organism: Lujinxingia vulgaris; assembly: GCF_007997005.1. Taxonomy (GTDB): domain Bacteria; phylum Myxococcota_A; class Bradymonadia; order Bradymonadales; family Bradymonadaceae; genus Lujinxingia. Next base: position 19,647 of record NZ_VOSL01000001.1, read on the forward strand.
GGCTTACCTCTCGCCGGCGCTCTTTGTGCGTGCCGGGGCGGTCGACGGGCTGACCAGCCCCACCCTGATGTGGGCCATGGCGCTTTACGCGCTTCCCTTTGCCTGGGTGGGGCTCTCGATGAGTGTGCGTCGCGCGGCCGATGCGGGGCACTCGCCATGGCTGGGGCTGGGGTTTTTGCTGCCGGGCCTCAACATGCTCTTTATCCTCTATCTGGCCAGTCGGCCGAGCCGGGGGAGCTGGGAGCCGGGCAGAAGCGAGGAGGTGGTGCCGGCCGATCTTCGCTCGATCCTGCTCAGCGTGATCTTCGGGGTGGGGCTGACTGCGGCGATGTTCGCGCTCAATATCTTCGGGTTTCAGAGTTACGGCTGGTCGCTCTTCTTTGCGACGCCTTTTGTGATCGGGGTGGTCTGCGCGTACCTGATCAACCGTGAGGCCACGCGTTCGATGAAGACCACGGTGGGGGCGGCCTGGGTATCGGTGCTGGCGAGCTGTGCGGCGATCTTGCTCTTTGCGCTTGAGGGCATCATCTGCCTGGTGATGGCCGCGCCGATTACCCTGATCATGAGCGCGGCGGGCGCGGCGCTGGGGCGCGCGGTGTTGCTGCACAGTCGGCGCGGAAGGGCGGCGGTGGTGGGGCTTGTGCTCTGCCTGCCTTTCTTTTCGGCGGTGGAGCGCTACGCCCCGGAACCCCCGCTGATTGAGGTGGCGACCAGCGTGGAGGTCGACGCCTCACCGATGCAGGTCTGGGATAAAGTCATCCATTTCTCGGAGCTCGCGCCGCCGCCTGCCTGGGTGCAGATGAGCGGGGTGGCCTATCCGATCCGAGCCGAGCTCAAGGGGGAGGGCGTGGGAGCGGTGCGCTACTGCGAGTTCTCGACCGGTCCCTTTGTGGAGCCCATCACCGCCTGGGAGCCGGGCCGCCGCCTGGCCTTCGATGTGCGCGCCCAGCCGGTGCCGATGGAGGAGTGGAGCCCCTACAAGAGCGTGCATCCGCCGCATCTCGATGGTTATCTGCAGTCGAAGCGCGGGGAGTTTCGTCTGATCGACCTGGGCGAGGGGCGCACGCGGCTGGAGGGGAGCACCTGGTATGCGATCGACATGCAGCCGGTGGGGTACTGGCAGTTGTTTGCGAGCGCGTTGATTCAGCAGATTCATTTGAGGGTGCTGCGGCATGTGAAGGCGGAGGCGGAGGGGGCCGCGCAGGTTGCTGACGCAGGGTGAAGGGGCGGTGAGGCGCATAGAACGTGAGTGTTGTGTGTCTCCCGGTTGGTGGCGTTGAGACTCGGCTTCGAGCGCTGTGTTCGCCATGAGCACTGCTGACGTCACGAAAAAAACGCCCCGGGAGATCGCGATCTCCCGGGGCGTTTTCGGTTCAGCAGCAAGCGGCGCGCGCGCTTTCACATAGAGAGGTGAGCGCTCAGCGCGCGGTGTTCTCCCACGCCCCGATCGTGCAGGAGCCGGCGTTGGGGCGAGACTCGCCGCGCTGATCTTCGGTGACCGGGGTGCCGTCGTCGTCGGTGCAGGCGGAGGCGGGAAGTTCCATCGTGTAGTCCAGATCGGGCAGGGTGGCGATGGTGTGGGTGAAGCCGCCATTGTCGGCCAGCTCGCCCAGGGTGCGGGCCAGCACGAGGCCGGGGGTGCCGACGGCGTCGGTAGAGTCAGCGGTGAAGGCGCTGCCGCCGTGTTGGATGTAGTTATAACCCAGCGACGTAATCGGTCGGGTCGCGAGCTGACAGTGGAAGGCGTCGGCTTCGTTGCCCATCACCGCCGAGCTCTTCAGGTAGACCGGCGTGGCGCTGTCGCAGTAGGAGGCGATGGCGTAGCCGAACATCGCAAAGTTGTCGTCAAAGGTGGTGTGCACGAAGTTGGCTTCGCCGTCGTACTGCAACCAGGCACCACCCGGGCTGGAGAAGGAGGTGTTGGAGTAGAAGGTGGTGTTGATGACGAAGGCACCGCGCTGGCTGAAGACGCCGCCGCCACTGCTGCCGGCGAAGTTGCTGTCGAAGAGCGAGCGGGAGATCACCATGTTGCCCGGGGCGTTGTCAGCGTAGCCGAAGAGGGCGCCACCATTGCCGTCGGCGGAGTTCGACTCAAAGAGAGCATCTTCTAAGACGAGGGGGATGTGCGTGTAGATCGCGCCACCGTCGGCGTCGGCGCTGTTGGCGATAAAGCGCACACGGCGCAACACGCTCAGGGGCTCGTCGGTGTTCAGGTAGAGGGCACCGCCATAGCCGCCGGCGCTGTTGTTGGTGAAGTCGACGTCGGACGCGCTGAAATCGCCGTGGGCGTGCACCGCGGCGCCATCGCCTGCGATGGCCGCATCGGAAAGGGTGAGGCCTTCGAGGTGCAATGAGCCGCTGCCGAGCACGGTAAAGATGCGGTCGGAGCCAACCGCGCTCAGGGTGAGCTGGTCGGCGCCGGGGCCCTCGATGGTGATGTCGCCGTCGATGACGAAGGCGGTGGCGGGCTGAATAAGAGAGATGCTCGGGTCAAAGGTGATGACGCTGCCGTCATTGACGCGGCCGAGGACCTCGCGCAGCGTGCCGGGCTCCGCCCCGTTATCACCCGAGCTGATGACGAGCGTGGGTTCAAAGGCGCTGAGCTCCACAGTGGTCGTCATGCCATCGACCACGACGATGCCCTGTCCGTCGCCGAGCAAAGGGTAGGGGTTGCCGAAGGCGTCGGTGCCCAGGTCATTGGAGATGACCGAGAGGGTGTAGACGCCCTCGGGCATCGGGATCTGCGCGGTGCCCTGGCCGCTTAAGGTCTGCTCGGAGGCGGTAGCCCCTTCGCCGAGGCGCACCGTGATGGTGCCGCTGCCGATCAGGTCGTGCATGATTGCGACGGTGCCCATGGCCGCGGCGTAGGTGACCTCGGCCTCGCTCTGCTGGCCGCTGGCGATGGTGATGGGGAGCGTGGTCGGCGTCGGCTCAAAGGTCGAGCCGCCGGTCTGCACCACCTCGAAGTTCAGGGTGTAGTCGCCCGGGAGAAGATCGGTGGTGGTCGCCGAGACGGACTGCTCGGTGGTGGCCGGGGAGGGGCCAATGAGCGTCGCGGCCACGTTGGCGCCGGCCGGAAGTCCAGTGGCGTTGACGACCAGCTCGCCAGCGACCAGCGCGTAGCTCAGCGTGGCGGTCTGGGAGGCGTCGCTGTCCAGGGTGAGGGTGATCGGGGCCGCCTCGTAGATCGCGTCGCCTACCACCACGTCGGCGGGCTCCAGGGTGTAGTCCCCGGGGACCAGATCGCTCAGTGTGGCGTCGCCGTTGAGGGTGTTTTCGTAGCCGGCCGGCCCGCTGATGGTGATCTGAGCGCTCTGCCCGGCGGGAAGGCCGGTGACGACCACGTCGAGCTCGGCCGGGGAGAGGGTGTAGGTGATGGTGGTGGGGTCGTTGGAGCCGCTGGCCAGCGCGGCGGTGCGGATGCCCGCGCTGTAGGTGGCCCCACCGTGGGTCACTTCATCCGGGGTGAGGAGGTAGGCCCCCGGGGTCAGCGCATCGTAGGTGGTCGATGCGCTAAGAACCTCGTTGAAGTCCGGGCCTTCCAGCGCCACGTCGGCGTCGACGCCCGCCGGAAGTCCGGCGATGATCACCTCCCAGGCGGCGGGGATGAGCTCGTAGCTGAGGGTGATGTCGAGGGTCTCATCGGCCTCGATGGTGATGTTCTGCGCCGGCGTCTCAAAGGTGGAGAGGCCGCGGAGGACGCGCTCGGCGATAAGCTCGTAGTCGCCGGCGGGGATGTCTTCGAGCTGGCCGCCTTCGGGGACGGTCAGTGTGGTGTCGCCCACAAGTTCGATGTCGGGCCACTCCGCGTCTTCGGGCAGGCCGTCGAGCGTAAGTACAAGCGTGCCGGAGCCTTCGAGGGGGTCGGTGTCGGCGTCGGGGTCGTCGTCCGCGTCGGCGTCGGGATCATCGTCCGCGTCGGCGTCGGGGTCGTCGTCCGCGTCGGCGTCGGGGTCGTCGCCTGTGTCGGCGTCGGGGTCGAGGTCGGCATCTGCGTCACTGCCGGCGTCGCTCTCGTCGAGGGTCGTGTCGGGCTGGTTGAGGTCGGTGTCGTCGACGTCACCGCCGCAACCGATCATCAGGGAGGCGCAGAGCGCGAAGAGGAGAGTCTGGCGAGTCCAAAACATACGAAGTCTCCATCCAATGAGCAAAATCACATGGCGGACGAGCCGTTTGAACAGGCGGTTCAGGCGCTGGCTCGCCCGAGTGGGTTGGGTGCAAGGGGGACGTGCATAGCAGAGGGGGCGACGAGCATCAAAGCCGACTGATGCAACGTTGTGTCGAGGATGGAGGGGCGGTCGACGATGTGGGGCGCAAAAAAAACGCCCCGGGAGAGCTCCCGGGGCGTTGTCTCGTTCCGAGGAGCCAGCCTCCCCGGAGAACGCGACAACAGGCTTAACGCCAGATGAAGTTATCGATGACGATCTGACCGTCGGAGGGCGAGAGGTTGCGAATCTCGACGGTGTAATCGCCGCTGATGTTGAGGTTGCTGGCCGTAAGCGTGAAGGCGGTATCATCGGCACCGCTAAAGTCGCCAAAGACCGGGCTGGTGGCGACGACGGTGCCATTGATGGCGATGGCGATCTGGCGGGGCGCGTCGCCGGTGAAGGCCTTGCGGTAGTCGACGCTGACCTCGTTGACGGTTCCGGTCCGCCCCACGCTGCGCACGTAGTCGCCGACCTGGCGGAACATCAGCCCCTGACCGGCGATGCTGTAGGAGCCCTCGGAGCGCACGCCGCTGACCTCCCAGCTCAGGCCCACTGAGGTCGTGATGGTGGTCGTGACGTAGCTCGAAGACCCCAGGCCGTGGCCGTGAAAGGGCTCAACGCCTCCGGTGGTGCCGGGCGCTTCGTAGGCACCTATGGTGCAGAAGCCCTCGGTGGGGCGCGGCTCGCCGCGCTGATCCTCGGAGACGTCTGCTCCGCTGATGTCGACGCAGTCGGTCGCCGGGAAGCTCAGAGGGGTGGTGAAGCCAGGGCCGACAGCGAGTGTTTGAGTAAAGCCACCGTTGTCAGCGAGAGGCTGCAGGGGATCAGCGAGCGGTGAGCCGAGGGTGCCAACCTGATCGTTGGGAGCCGGGCTGAAGGCGTTGGGGGCTTCGGTCTCGACGTAGTTGTGTCCCAGCGAGAAGGTGGGGTTGGGGTGGGGAGGATCGCTGAAGCCCTGGCAGCTAAAGAGGGGGCCATCGCCGACCACCACGGAGCTCTTCAGTCGTATCGAGGTGAAGTCGTCGCAGTACGAAGCGATCGCGCTGCCGGTCGGGGCGACGTTATCGGCGAAGGTCATGTGAACCATGGTGGTGTCGCCGTCGTACTGGTAGTAGGCGCCGCCAAAGTCGTTGGGGGCCTCGTTGCCAACAAAGGTGACGTTCATCAGATCGGAGTTGACACCTGTGTAGATCGCACCGCCGGCCCGTGACGCGCTGTTGTGTGCGAAGAGCGAGCGTTCGATCACGGTTGTGCGCGAGCCGGAGAGTGCCTGGTAGATGGCGCCGCCGTGACCATTGGCGTTGTTGTTGGTGAAGCTGGCCTGGTCGATCGTCAGGCTCGCCAGGCTGTTGATTGCACCGCCATTGTTGGTGGCGGAGTTATTCTCAAAGCGCACCCGGGTCATGATGACGCGCGGGTTGATCGAGGTGGTGTCAATGGCACCGCCTCGGCTGGCTCGGTTGTTTGAGAAGACGCTGTCTTCGATGACAATCTCGCTGGTGGCTTCACCGATGGCAATGGCACCACCGGCAGAGTTGGTGTCGGTGAGCTGGTTGTTGTCAAACACCATGTTGCGCAGGCTGAAGGTGCCCAGGTTGTAGATGGCCGCGCCGGTGCCGCCGATGGTGATGTCGGCGATGCGGAAGTCTTCCAGGTGCACATTGGCGCCGGGGCCAAAGGAGAAGAGGCGGTCGCCGCCGGTGGTGCTCACCGTGAGCTGGTCTGCGCCCGGACCCACAAGGGAGACTTCTTTGCCGATGACGATGATCGACTCGGTCATCACTTCGGAAAGACCCTCGGCGAAGGTGATGACGCTGCCGGTGACGACGCGGTTTAAGACTTCACGCAGCGAGCCGCGGCCCTGGTCATCGCCGCGGAGCACCTCGGTGGGGTTCGGGGCGAGCAGGGAGGAGTTGACCTCGGCGCCACTGGTGACGGAGAAGCCGATATCCAGCCCAATCACGTAGTAGGGGTTTCCGTAGGCGTCGGTGCCCAGGCCGTTGCTGGCCTGGGTGAGCTCGTAGCTTCCCGGGGGAAGCTCCACTTCGGCGGCGCCGGTGCCGCTGAGGGTGACGTTCTGGCTAAAGCCCTGTCCGTCGGAGAGGGTCACGGTGAGCGCGCCGCTGGTGGGGAGCTCGTGACTCAGGGTCAGCGTGCCCGGCAGCGCTGCGTAGGTGGTGGAGACGCTGGCGATCTGCTCGCTGGCCACAGTTACCTGGGCGCTGGCTGGCTCGGGGGCGTACGTGTTGGAGCCGTTGCCGACCTGGGCGAAGTTGACGACGTAGCTTCCCGGCGCGAGCTCGGTGAGGGTCTGCGCACCGGTGATCGTGACAGCGGTGGAGGCCGGGGCCGGGCCGACCAGGGTGGCTTCAAGGTCCGCGCCGGCGGGCAGGCCGGTGGCGCTCAGGTTCAGGCTGCCGTTCACAGCGGCATAGGTCACGGTGAAGGTGATCGTCTGGTCGCTGCTCGCTGTGAGCAACTCGTTGCTCTCGGAGCGGTAGATGGTCGAGCCGCTGGTAACGTCGTTGGCCGTCAGCGTGTAGTTGCCCGGGATCTGGTCGACGAGCGTGCCGGCCTGGGTGATGTTCGCCACCGTGCCCTGGGGGTTGGTCAGGGTGAGGTTGGGGTTAACGCCTGCGGGGAGACCTTCGACGACGATCTCGACCTGCGCCGGGACCAGCTCGTAGCTCAGCGTGAGCTCGGTGGTGTCTACGCTGACGACGTCTCCGCTCACCGGGCTGGCGCGGTAGATGTTGATCCCCGATTCGACATCGCTGCCGCTCAGGGTGTAGGTGCCCGGGATGAGGTCTTCGACCGTGTCACCGGGCGCGGCGGTGGCTTCAGAGCCGTCGGGGCCGGTGATCGTGAGCTCGGGCGTAAGTCCGGAGGGGAGGCCCTCGACATTCGCGAGCAGTTCGCCCGGCACAAGCGCGTAGCTCACCGTGACGCTCTCGGCGTCGCCGCTGGAAAGCTCCAGCGTGGAGGCTTCGGCCCGGTACTGAAGGTCGCCATCGCTGACCTCGGCGGGAAGGATGCTGTAGGTGCCCGGCGCGAGATCGGTGAGGGTGGTGGTTTCGCTGAGTTCTTCAGTGCCCTCGTCGCCCACAACTTCGACGAAGGCATCGACGCCCTCGGGAAGCCCTTCGATCACAACTTCCAGGCTGGCGCGGACCAGGGCGAAGTCCAGGGTGGCTTCGGTGGTCTGGTCGGCCTCGATCGTCAGCTCGACCGGGGCGGCCTCATAGGTCGCGAGCTCCACGGTGAAGGGCGCGGCGCTGAGCGTGTAGTCGCCCACCGCGAGGTCTTCGGCCAGGCCGTCTTCGCCGATGGTCAGGTCGCCCTCATCGCCGCTGAGCGTGATCTCGGGCCAGGCGCTGCCTTCGGGCAGCCCTTCCAGGGTGACCGAGAGGTCGCCGAACTCGGGGTCGGGGTCCACGTCCGGATCGGGATCGACATCCGGGTCAGGATCGACGTCGGGATCTTCGGCGTCGGGATCTTCGGCGTCGGGGTCCACATCCGGATCTTCGGCGTCGGGCCCGGCGTCGACATCGGAGACGTCCGGCTCGTCGATCGGAGTGGTGGTGTCATCGCCGCCGCAGCCGATGGCCAGCGAGGCGATGAGGCTCATGGCGAGCAGAGTGCGTATCATCAACATCGAGAGCTCCTGAGGGTGGATCATGGCAGTCAAATAACGATGGCGGCTCCCCCGAGCGGTCATCGCAGAGAGTAAAGTTCGGGCCGGCACGTGTAGCAGAATGTGATGAAAATACCAAAAGGTGCCGAGTGCCCCAGGACGAAGCCAGCGTCGTCGTCAGGGATTCGCGGTAGCGCTGCTACAGCTTCATCCCTGCCTCCTTGCTGGACTTCGCCCTGGATGCGCTCGGGTTCGGGGGCATGCGCAGGACGTGGTGGCTTTTAGCGCCAGCGCAGGTTGTCGACGACCAGCTGCGCGCTGCCGCCGGAGCTTTCCAGGCGCAGGTCAAACGCACCGCTGATGTTCAGATCGCGAAGCTCCAGGGTGTGGATGGTGGCGTCTGCACCGGTGATGCCGCCAAAGGGCTCGGTCTGCCCGACGAGGATGTCGTTGATGTAGACCTCCAGGGTGCGGTTGGTGCCGCTGGTGAAGGCTTTGCGCACGTCGACGATGAGCAGGCCGATGCCGCCGGGGAGGCCGGTGGCTTCGAGGGTGCCGTTGGCCTGCAGCAGGATGCCCTTGCCCTCGATGGGATAGATGTGTTCGTTGCGGGCGCCGGAGTAGTCCCAGGTGATTCCGTCGTTGCCCGTAAACGAGCCGCTTGCGTACTCGGAGCCGCTGAGCGCGTGGTTTTCAAAATCCTCAAAGCCGCCCACGCCGGAGGCCTCCCAGGCGCCGGCGGTGCAGAAGACGCCGTCGGGTCGGGGCTGGCCGCGCTGATCGTCGGTCATGGCTTGATCCCAGGCGTCGACGCAGGCCATCGCGGGCAGGCTCAGCGTGGGGATGGACCCTGGCGAGACGGCGGCGGTGCGGGTGGGGCCGCCGTTGTCGGCCAGCGCGAGCAGCGGGGAGGACAGCGCTGAGGCCAGGCTGAAGGTGTCGGAGTCGGCGGCGACGAAGGAGCCCTCGGAGGTGCGGCCGACGTAGTTGTAGCCCAACGAGGCGACCGGGTTTGCGCCGGCGTCGTTGACGATTTTGAGTTCGTTGAGGTCACTGCCGGTGGGGGCGTTGCCGGCGATGACGCTGGCGCGCAGGCTCATGGGGGTGAGGCTGTCGCCGTAGCTCATGACGCCGGCGCCCTCGGCGGCGCTGTTGTTGGTGACGGTGACAAAGGAGAGGGAGGCCGCGCCGTCGAACTGGTAGTAGGCGCCGCCGCGCTGTGCGGCGCTGTTGTCGACAAAGGTAGTGTTCTCGACCTCGCTGGCGCAGCCGCTGCGCACGGCGCCCCCGTGGGTGCCGGCGGTGTTGCCGGTGAAGAGGGCGCGGCGAAGGGTGATCGGGCCACAGGCCGAGGCGTTCTCCACGAAGATGGCGCCGCCGTCGACGGCGGCGTCGTTGTTCTCAAAATGCGTGTCTTCGACGACGAGGGAGGCCCCGTTGACGAAGATGGCGCCGCCTTCTTCCGAGGCGCTGTTATCGCGCAGGAAGACGCCGGAGAGCAGGGCGTCGTTGCCGCTGCCGGAGAGGGCGATGGCGCCGCCGCGGGCGGCGCTGTTGTTGAGAAGATGCAGGTTGCGAAGCGTCAACGGGGCGTTGGCCGTAATCGCGCCCCCGACCCCGGAGGCGACGACGTCGCGCAGGGTCATGTTCTCCATGCGCACCTCACCCGAGCCGATGATCGAGAAGATGCCCGTGGGCTGCTCGGCCACTAAAATGGTCTGGTCGGGGCCCTGGCCGACGATGCTCAGCGCCTTATTAATCGCGATGGTGCCCTGGTTGATGGTGAGCGGGGCGAGTCCGGGGGAGAAGGTGATCTCGGTGCCGGGGTTGACGGCGGTGATGATGGCGCGGAGTGAGCCGGGTTGGCCGTCGGTGGCGGTGCGAACCACGGCGGGGTTACGTGCGGTGATGGTGGTTGTCACCTCTTGCTCGGAGCTGACCTCCACGGGCACGTCGAGGCCCTCAAAGGCGTAGGGATTGTTCCAGGCGTCGGTCGGAGCGGCGCCGCTCAGGCGCACGCGGTGGTCGCCCGGGGCCAGTGTCAGCGTGGCACCACCGGGCCCGTTGGTCGAGAACTGCCCCACGCGTTGCCCCGTGGCGTCAACCACCTCAAAACTCGCCGCGCTACCGGCCGGAAGCGTCACGTTGACTTCGAGAAAGCCATCGAGCGCTTCGTAGTCGGCCTGGGCTACCGCGCCGGCCTGCGCGCTGACGCTGACTTCGATCGGTGCGGCGCGGTAGATGGCCGGCGGCGCGCTCACATCGGCAAAGCTCAGGGTGTAGTCGCCCGGCTCCAGGTCCGGCAGGGAGGTCGGGGCGCCCAGGGTGGTCTGAAAGCCTCCGGGGCCCGAGACCGTCGTCTCAAAGCTCGCTCCCGCCGGAAGCCCCCGCGCGCTGATAACGAGCTCTCCCAGCGGGAGGGCTTCGCAGCTTAGGGTGACATCGCGCTGGCTAAGGGGAGCCTGCGGGTCGTTGCTCGTGACGGTGATGGCGTAGGTGAAGGAGCCGGCCTCGGTGCAGGCGACCTCCACGCCGATGGTGGCGTCTTGATCGACCGGCAGCTCGGCGCTGGTGGGGGTGAGGCTCAACGCCGGGTCGGACGACGAGAGGGAGAGGGTCAGGGGCTCATCGCCGCGGTTGGCCACCGCGAGCTCCCCGGTGGCGCTTTCGCCGACCGAGGCGCTCAAGTCGAGGTCACCTCCGAGCTCCAGGATGGGGCCGATGGGGACTTCGGCGTCGGGCTCCCCACCGTCCGGCTCCTCGGCGTCGGGCAGCGTGCTGTCGGGGATGTCCGTGTCCGAGAGCTCGGCGTCAGGCGTATCGCCCAGGTCGGCGTCATCGCCGGCGTCGACGTCGGCTGAGGCGTCGGGCTCGGGGAGCTCTTCGAGGGGGGTGGCGTCTCCGGCGCAGGCGGCAAGGAGGCCGGCCAGGGTGAGGATCGTGAGGGTGTTTTGGAGGGTGCTGACGTTCATGGGACCTGCTCTCGCTCGCGACGCGCTGTGGTGGCGGTTAACCGCTTGTTCGAACTGACTTCTCTTGTCTAACAGGCGAGGGGGGACGCGTAAATAAACGAGGTCGGGGCGTTTGGGGGGGCGCGGGTTGAGGTTAGGTGGTTATGTGGTTGTGTGGTTGTGGGGCGTTGGGGTTTGCGGTGTGGGTCGATTCGTGAGGGCGTTGGGTGGGGCGCGGGTTGAGGTTAGGTGGTTGTGTGGTTGTGGGGCGTTGGGGTACGCGGTGTGGGTCGATTCGTGAGGGCGTTTGGGGGTACGCGGGTTGTGGTTGTGGGGCGTTGGGGTACGCGGTGTGGGTCGATGTGTGAGGGCGTTTGAGGGGCGCGGAAGCACTCGTCGCGAGTGGCTTCACTTGAAACAGGGTCGCCGGAGCGCTCGTCGCGAGTGGCTTCACTTGAAACAGGGTCGCCGAAGCGCTCGTCGCGGGTGGCTTCATTTGAAACAGGGTTGCCGGAGCGCTCGTCGCGCGTGGCTTCATTTGAAACAGGGTCGCCGGAGCGCTCGTCGCGAGTGTCTGCGTAAAAGTGGGTGACGTCGAGGGGTTCGACGTGTGTGTTTCAGTGGGGGGAGATGCCGTCGAGGGGTTCGACGTGTGTGTTTCAGTGGGGGGAGATGTCGTCGAGGGGTTCGACGTGTGTGTTTCAGTGGGGGGAGATGCTGACGAGGGGTTCGACGGGTGTGTTTCAGTGGGGGTAGATGCCGTCGAAGGGTTCGATGCGTGTGTTTCAGTGGGGGTAGATGCCGTCGAAGGGTTCGACGTGTGTGTTTCAGTGGGGGGAGATGCCGTCGAAGGGTTCGACGTGTGTGTTTCAATTTGAAAGGGTGCTGACGAGGGGGACGGCGCGTGTGTTTCATTTTAAAAACGTGCCGTCGAAGCGCATGGAGCATGGAGAAAGGGGATCGCGCCGATCTGGCGCGTGTCGGTCTTGCAGTCAGCCTTTGGAACCTGGCGCCCCCCCGAACGCCCTCACGAATCGACCGACATCGCGAACCTGAGCGCCCCACAACCACCCAACCACCCAACCACCCAACCACAACCCGCGCCCCCCCGAACGCCCACACGAATCGACCGACATCGCGACCCCGAGCGCCCCGCGAGCCCCCCCCGAGCCCCCCCTGTCAGCGCTCCACGCGGTGGTTGGAAGCCCGCACCACGGTGAGGTGACCGCGGGTCTCGGAGGCGACCTTTTGAAGATCGACGTCGCGCTCGTAGAGGGGAGCGAGGTCGAAGGTTTGCACCTCGTTAGGGCTCAGCGCGAAGAGGTCGAAGTCGCTTACGACCAGGTCTTTGACCCCGTAGATCTGCCAGGTGGCGGCGTAGCTCGGGGCGACCGGGTCGCTTAAGTCGAAGATCTGCACGCCGTGGTGCTCATCGGCCACGAAGAGGCGCTCACCGAGGACCGCCAGGCCGCGGGGGCGGCTGATGGGCAGGGTGGTGCGCAGGGTCGGGCTGTGGGGTTGGCTCAGGTCGATGACCTCCAGGCGAGAGGTGCAGCGGCTGCGGGGCTGGTCGACGATGATGGTGCGGTAGGCGACGGTGCCCTGGACGACGACCGGGTCGTAGTTGACCGGGCAGAACTGGCGGAACTCGCCAAGGAGGCGCGGGGCGTGGGCGGTGCCGAGCGAGGCGGTCATCACGGCGTCACGGCCGGCGATGAGCAGCAGGTTGTCGTGGCGTTGCAGGGCTTCCGGGCCGTTATCGAGGCCGATGATGTGGCGCAGGCGCGGCTGGCGGGGGTTGGAGACGTCGAAGCTGCTCAACCAGCCTTTTGGGATGTTGCCGGCGGCGCTGAGCACGTAGAGGGTGTTGCCGTAGAGCATCATCTGGCTGAGTGAGCCGGCGCCGCCGGTGCCGCCCTGGGGCATGGGGGTGTTGGCGCGGGTGTCCATCTCCTGGCGAGGGGCGGCGCGGTCGGTGGGGGCGGGGGCGTCCATCTCGGCGGCGGCCATGGGGGCCTCGAAGTCGGCGCGGGAGCGGCGCTGGGGGGCGACGCGACCGATGCCTCCGCGGCCGGTCATCGGGCCGCTGTCTGCGAGCTCATCGACATTCTCACCGAAGGCCTGGCGAGGCATGGGGCGCAGCACCGGGCCGCCGACCTGACGCTCGCAGATGCCGGTGTCGGGGGTTTGTTTGATCTTCTGCACGTAGCAGGAGCCGTCGGGGCGACACGCCACCCCGGGGTGGGTGGAGACGGTGGGCGGCGCGCCGCAGTCGGCGAACTGAAGTTTGCCCTGGCGCATCAGCCGGTACTGGTCGAAGGAGGGCGGCGTGGCCGGCAGGTTGTGCAGGTAGGCGGGGGCGTGGCTGACGTGGGGGAGCGCGCCGACCAGGCGGCGAACTTCGCGGGGATCGTCGCGGTCGGAGATGTCGAGGATCACCAGATCGCGGGCGCCGCCGACCTCCGAGGCGTCTTCGATCACGGCGTGGTTGGCGTCGATGACGAAGAAGTCTTTGGAGCCGGTGTGGTTGGAGCTGCCTTCGACTTCAAAGGCGTAGCGGCGCGCAATGCTCAGCGCGACCAGCCCTTCTTCGGCGCTGGTCAGGAACATGCGTTTGTTGTCGCGGTCGACGAAGATGCGCTGGAGCTCACCGCGGACGCGCGCCGGCTCGGCGGAGAGGTTGGGGGCGAGCTCTTCGACCTGGGCGGAGGTCAGCTCGATGGTGCGGTCGTTGAAGTCGACGGGGTTGCGGCGCACGAAGCGAGCTGCCTCGGGGGTGCCGCGCAGATCGTGGCCGCGGGCGATGAGCCAGGCCTGATACTGGGCCTCAAGCTGGGGGACGTGTTGGGGGTGGGCGCCGAGCCATTCGGCGGCCAGGGGTTGCACGCAGCTGTAGTACTCTTCAAACGCGACCTGCACCGAGCGGGCGGCGTCGGTGGGGACTTCGCAGACGAAGCGGGCCTGCATGGGGGGCTTCGGTTCGGCGGGCCGGGGGGTGGGGCGAGGCATGGGGCGGACGGGAGGGCTCGTCGCAGTGGCCGGGGCGCTGATGAGCAGACCCAGCGCGCCGAGGGTGGCGGCGGCCAGCATCAGGACGGTCAGGGGGCGGCGCGTCGGGCGCGGTGCGGAGGTCGGGGAGGCGTTGGTGTGCATGGGAAGCTCCGTAAGTTAGGACGCCGGGGGCGGCGCGAGACGGGTTACAGGTCTTCAAACGGAGCGCTGCGGGTTTGGATCTAAAGTTCTTGAAAACGGGCAAAAAAAATCCCGCGCCGGCGCTCATCAAAGAGCGGCGCGGCGCGGGAGAAGGCCCGCTATCTGGCGGGCGGTAGGGCGACGAGCCCTAATTCATGGTCGTGCGGTCGAGCTTTTTCTTGATCGTTTCTTTGGAGTCACCGAAGCGCTCCTGAATGATGCCGTAGAGCTTATCGGCGGAGCCTTCCGCCTTCTTGACGTCATCGTCGGTGAGCTCACCCCAGATGCGTTTGGCTTTCCCTTTGAGTTGCTCGAAGTTTCCCTGTGCCTGGTCGCGGTTCATCGCTACTCCTCAATGCGTGGTGTATGTCAATGTCGCACCGAGGAACCTTTACGCAGAGCCGCATCTTTCAAGGGTTACGCTTTGTGAACGCCCTTAACGCTGGGGCGTGCTGGCCGATCCGTACCAGCGTTTGGAGTCGCCGAAGTCGTGGATCAGCTCGGCGCTGCCATCGTTCGGGTTGATCTCCAAAAGCTCGCCGGAGCTGGTGATGCCAAAGAGCTTGCTCCAGCCGGCGGTCAGCCCGTAGATGCGGCTAAAGCCGGTGGGCCCGCGGTTGATGGCGTCGCCGGTGGTGCGGTCGATCTCCACGAGGTGGTCCTGCTCTTCCTCGTGTTTGGAGGTCATGTAGAAGGTGTTCTGCTTGTTGACCACGCAGTCGCCGCTGGAGATGTAGGTGGTGTCGCCGGTGACGGTGATCTCTTCGGGGCTGAGGATGAGGTCTTCGAACTCACGCTCGTCGAAGCCGTGCTCGTCGAGGATGGCTTCGATCTCGGCCAGGTCGAACTTGAGGAAGCTGTTCTCGGCGGTGACGTACGCGGTGCCAAATCCGTCGATGGCCAGGCCGTTGGGCTCGCCGATGTCGGCCCCGCCCATCCAGGCCACGCGAATCCAGACGTTTTCGGCGTCGTGGAAGGCGTAGAGATCGTTGCGGGTGACCCCGAAGAGCACCCCGTTGGGGTGGGTGTCGATGTCGAGCAGTCGCACCAGGTCGCCGTCCCAGTCGATCAGGTCGGACTCGCGGTCGGCGGTGCCATTGAAGGGGTTGATGGAGTAGAGGCCGTCGGAGGTGTGGGCGTAGAAGGAGCAGCTGACGCCTTCATCGACGATGTTGTCGCAGGTGTTGTCTTTGCCGTCGCAGATCTCGATGGCGCCGGGGTAGGTGTTGGGGTCGTTATCGTCGCAGTCGGCGCCGCCACAGGCGTAGCTGAGGACGCCGTCGTTGTCGGCGTCGCACTCCGGACCGGGGGTATCGGGCTCATCGTCGACGTCGGGCTCATCGTCGACATCGGGCTCGATGTCGGTGTCGGTGTCGTCGCCGGCGTCGGGCTCATCGCCGCCGTCTCGCGGAACGCAGAGGTTGGCCTGCTGGTCCAGAAGTTCGTCGGCGGAGCAGGTCGGGGTGGTGCCGGCGGTGCCGTCATCGCCGCAGCCGACAAGAAGCGCCGAGGTCAGAAGGAGGAGGGCGAGGAGGGGGGCCAGGGAGGAGCGCATCATCGGGGGCCTCTGAGGGGTGTTCGTCGCAACCGAAGGTTTTGGCCGGGGGCCAACGGCGCGGAAGCTAGCAGGTGATGTAGGGAAAAGAAAGCGTTGGCGGGATTTAGGTGCGATGTCACCGAGTTGTGACGTGGAGCAGCGTCGATTCGCTCAACGCGCCGTGCCAGCGCGTTGAGCGAAGAACCGAAAGGGTCGAGAGGTAAGGGGCTGTGTTTAGCTTTGCCCTCAGGCTTATGAGCGACGACGCATTCCAACCCCCTACGACACACGAGGACGCGATGGCCGACCTACGTCAGATGATCAAAGCTCACCCCCTGACCCCACCGCTGGAGGCCGATCTTCTGGCCACCACCCTCAATGAGGTGAGGATGTGCGCGCAGTTCTGCGTGCTCTGCGCCGACGCCTGCCTGGCCGAGGACAAGGTCGAGGCGATGCGCGAGTGCATACGCCGCTGTCTGGCCTGCGCCGAGAGCTGTGAGGCGACCGCCCACCAGCTGGTGCGTTACGATGAGCGCGATCGCACGATCCTCTACTCCCAGCTGCAGGCCAGCGCCGTGGCCACCCGCGTCTGCGCCGAGGAGTGCGAGCGCCACGCCGAGGCGATGGAGCATTGCCGCATCTGCGCGCAGGCCTGCCGCAACACCCTGGAGGCCTTTCATGAGGCCATCGACGCGCTGGCCTGAGTCGCGCGACTGACGTCAGGCGTGCGACGCCTCCGACGCTCCGCCTGGAGTGAGCCCGGAGGCGCGTCGCTTCGGCACGTCCATGGCTACGCCGTGATACGACGACAGGTACGGGGGAATGACCCGAGGATTTCGAGTCGCTCGAAATGCGGTGGTGCCCGCGTATCGTTTCTGCAAGCAGACGCGCAGCTTGTGCGCGTCATTTTTGAATGGAGCGTTCCATGATGCGATCTTTTCCCACCTCTCGGACACCCGGATCTTCCACAACCCGCCGCGCCCACCGACCCGCCCTGCTCGCCAGCCTCGTCCTTACACTCGCCGCCACCCTCTGCGCCTGCGCCTCCACGTCGGCGCCGGCCGCCAGCGAGAGGGCGCAGGAGGCGACGCCATCGAATCCCCAAAAAACCGCCGACCCGCCGGCGTTGCGCCCCGCCCCCACCGCGCCGGCACGTACCTATGAGGTTGTGATCCCCACCGAGGCGCGCCGACTCTTTGAAGCCCCCTGGGTCAACGAAGAGGAGACGCTGCGCCAGGCCAAGGCCCAGCATGGCGACTTCACTCGCCTGGCCTTCGATGTGATCTACGGCCCGATGGGGCCCTATGACGAGGCGCTGCTCTTTATCTTTGAGCCGGAGCGATTCGAGGGCTTTCGCACCTTCATCCTCGGCCACGGCCCCCGCGGCTGGGAGGGCCACTACGTCGCACGGCTGGGGCCCTGGGAATCCTCCCAGATGCTCGCCGTGATCTTCGAGGAGGTCGGCGAAGCGCGCCTGCCGGCCCCGATCTTCACCGCCACCTACCTGCACGACAGGCCGGCGGAGCAGACCGAAGCGCGCCGCTCCCCGGAGTTTCCCTACACGAGCGTGGTGGTTTGGGATGGGGAGTCTTTTGCGATCGATGAGGCGCTCGAGGAGCGCTTGAAGGGGAGGTATGAGGTGGGGACGATTCGGGAGGGGTTGAGGGGGGAGTGAGGGGCGTGTGGTTGGGTGGTTATGAGGTTAGGTGGTTGCGGGGCGTGGGGGGTTGCGCTGTGGGGAGGTTCGTGAGGGCGTGGGGGGGAGCGCCGTGTGGTTGGGTGGTTATGAGGTAAGGTGGTTGTGGGCCGCCGGGGTTTGCGCTGTGGGGAGGTTCGTGAGGGCGTTGGGGGGAGCGCTCAGGGAGTGGGGGGCGATTCGGGGCAGCGTGAGCGAGGTTTTGAACACGTAGAAGTCGGCTGGTAGGGTTGGTGGCTTGCATTGTTGCGCGGCGGTCTGTCGAGTGAGGTGCGTGCTTCATGTTTAAACAGGCTTCTGAAGGACATCGAATGCCTCCATGGCGGGTCAAACTCGGCACATGCATTGCTGCGACACTCAAGGTCGCGGACCGGTGGGGCCTGGCCGCACGTGGTGGGCGTATGGGTATGATGGGGTGGGGCAGCGGGTACAAAAAGTCTCGATTCGCGGCGGGGTGGCGCATGCGACGGTGTATGCGGACGGGATCTTTGAGCACCATCAGATCCTCGATGGGACATCGGCGCCGGCGCAGGCCAACGAGCTGCACGTGATGGACGATGCATCAAAGGTGGCGAGCTGGCGTGTGGGGCCGGATATTTTCAACGCGCAGAAGCCGGCGGTGCGCTATGAGCTGGGCGACCACCTGGGCTCGTCGAGCGTGGTGGTCAGCGAGACGGGCGGGCTTATCAGCCGGGAGGAGTATCGGCCTTATGGGGAGTCGTCGTTCGGGTCGTATGCGAAGAAGCGTTTTCGTTTTACGGGAAAGGAGCGCGACGAAGAATCCGGCCTCTACTACCACGGCGCGCGCTACTTCTCGCCGTGGCTCTGCCGNTGGACAGCGCCGGACCCGGCGGGGATGGTGGATGGGGTGAATGTGTATGCGTATGTGCGGGGGAATCCGGTGCGGTTGGTGGATCCGGGGGGGATGCAGGGGGAGGAGAACTCACCAAATGAAGCTGACACTATTTTGGTAGAGGATGTGGGAGGCGAACATCGAACTGCATTTGGACTATCTATTGGGCAGGATTTCGATTCATATCCTGAACAAGTTACATTTCCTGTTCCATATTTAGAGGCGTTGCTAAGTATTGAAAGTGACAACAGATTAAGCGTATTGAGCCGTGACGGTAAAACAGAGTTTCGAACGGAAATGGAACGCGCGGGGTTTATAACAGTTGATGGGGTGGTATCTTTCGGAAAACAAAAGTCTCTTGAATGGGCCAAAACACGTGTGGGAAGCGTACGCGAAGCGGTGAGATACTTACCAGTTGCTTCACCAACGATGGATAGAATGATGGGTGATTTGAGAGATCCGCCACAACTAAATGACATAATCGCTACATTCCATACTCACCCTNGCTATGATGTAGACTTTCCATATCCCGATGGGGGTGATTATAGAGCGGCGTTTCAAGAGGCTTCTGTACCTTCTCTAGTGCTTAGAAGGAGTGAGGGCCTGGCCACTCTGTATAGGTATATTCCAACTGAAGAAACAACAGAGCAGATGCTCACTCAGGCTGAGAATTTAGCCAGTCTTTTCACTAATACGTTCCGAGAGCTTCATTGGAGCCATCAAGAACTTTTTATCAATGATTTTCGTAGAGATAGATCGCACGCTATCGCGCGAACTGCAAGATTTAGCCTCTATAGCTGGGAGGGGCAGGTCTCGGAGTTGACAAGTGTGAGCTCAATAATAATGCGTAAGGTTGAGTAATGTTCTATAAAGGTCTAAGATTTTTTTTTCATTTGTCTATTTTGGAGTATGTTGATGGGTTGCCTTGAGATAGGTAGGTCACTAGATGGGACAAAGGATGGGTTGGTTTTAAATGGTGCTTTTGATAAATGTTTGGAGCTAAGCGCTTTTCCTATAAAGCAAAATAATGATTTTCATCTTGTTTTAGGTCTTNTCCATAAGGATAAGGTGTTTGCTGATTATGTGTTTGGAAAGCCTTTTGATTCAATAGGTAATGAGTTGGTGGGCCATAAAACATACTACTCACCTGAATGGGACTCTCGATGTGTTAGTGATTGTGGTTTCGCTGTTGAAGATTATTTTAGTGAAGTAATTGTTTTCTTTGCCGGAGAACTTATTGATGGTCTTGTTTTTACAGTGGGTGACGTCGATGATTTATATTCTTTTTACCATAGTTATTTTGCGAGCGATGGAGGTCTTGATATAGTTTTTGTTTCAGAAAGAGACTATTTTGGTTATTACGTGGTGGAGTGGATATCTAAAAAGAAGGATATTGTTTTGCGTTTGGAGTTGACAGGTAGAAGAGGGGAGTTGGGGCGATTGCGTGTTTTTCATTTGTCTTCAACTTCGCGAGGTGTTGTGTCGCGCGAGCGGTTTACTTGTATAGAGCTTGTGCAGAGTTATCTCACCGTGTTTAGCCCATATTCAACAGCACGATGTCCGTCTAGCGGTGTGAGAATTTGAATGTTGTTAAGTTGCTTTCAGTTAAAGTCTTTTGTAAGATTATGATGGAGTGGAGTTAACTTTAATAGCGGTGGAACCAACTGTTTGAGACGATGCGGTCGATTGAGAGTCGGGGGACGGGGTTGGGCAT
>NZ_VOSL01000010.1 GCF_007997005.1 Lujinxingia vulgaris
ATCCTCTCAACCTCGATCGGACGACTGGCACCCGATCTTCTCATCCACGATCGAACGCCTGGCACCCGATCTTCTCATCCACGATCGAACGCCTGGCACCCGATCCTCTCAACCTCGATCGAACGCCTGGCACCCGATCCTCTCATCCACGATCGAACGACTGGCACCCGATCTTCTCATCCACGATCGAACGCCTGGCACCCGATCTTCTCATCCACGATCGAACGCCTGGCACCCGATCCTCTCAACCTCGATCGGACGACTGGCACCCGATCTTCCCATCCTCGATCGAACGCCTGGCACCCGATCTTCTCAACCTCGCTCGAACGCCTGGCACCCGATCTTCTCAGCACCCGACCGTCTCAATCAGGATCGAACCCCTGGCACCCCTTCCCCACCCTCAATACACCGCCTCAAACACCCACATCGCACGCCACTCTTGCAACGAACTCACCACCTCATCGATCGCCCCCTCTCTCCCCCGACGCTCCAGCAACGCCCCCAGACGCACCGTCTCCACAGGCCACGACGTCAGTAGCTCCACTCGACCCACATCCACCCGATCGGTGAGCGTCCAGTCCTCATCGATCGACGCCTGCAACCGGTCCGCTCCCCGCGTCGACCACACCCGATGCGAACGCCAGCCCGCCCCCAGATGCACCCGCGCCAGATCCACCTCCAGCCCCAACTCCTGGCTGAACCCCCACCCGAAATAATACCCCTCGGCCAGCACCCCGCGCTGCCCCGAAACATCCCCATCGGGCGCCACCACCGGGAGCGCCCGCGAATCGATCGCCGCAAAATCCGGCGTCACCCCGTAACTCAACCGCCAGCGCAGCCGCCCCCGCTCCCCCCAGTGCTCCGCCCGAACCCCGGGAAGATGCATGATCCCAAAGCGATCCAGCCCCTCATCATAACGATGCTGCTCATGACGGTACGCAAGCCCCGTGCTCACCAGGGCTCCCACCCCTCGCCCCCCCGAAGCGCCACGCGACAACGACTGCCCGTACCACCCCGCCAGCTCCACTCGCCCCAGAAACCCCCACCGATGCGTGCCCGACGCACCTCCGGCGAACTCCGCCCGCAGCTCCGAGGCCAGCACCCCCGCCTCCCAACCACCCGAGACCCCGGCACGGCGATAGCCCCCCAACCCCACAAGCTCCGAGCCCACCTCCAGATGCACATCCTGGCGCGCCCCCTCCGGCGTTCCCCCCTCCCAGCGCGCCTGCGGCGTCGACGCCGCCGCCCCCAGCCTCAACCTCAGCCGATGCCACTCCTCGACCGGCCATCCCCACCGATCCACATCCGCCGCCCGCACCGGCCTCCGACCATCAGCCCAGTCATGAAACTGCGACGGCGCCCCAAACACCCACGCCAACGCCTGATTGAGCCTCGTCGGAGAGCTGCGACGAAAAAACTCCCCAAGCTGGTAGTAGGCCTCGCCAAGAGGCACCCCGGCCACACCGGTCAACACCAGATCATTGAGACTGACGATCTCTTTATACTCAATGGCCGCCTCCCAGATCACCGTCGCCAACATCGCCGCGGCAAAGGACTGCCACAACGTCAGTTCATTGGCCCGCGCCAGCGTATAATACGCCCCCCCGGCCAGCGGGTGCAGCGGCGTATTGAGGTACATCGCGTTGGAATCCCACCGCCACCCCTCAAACCTCCAATGCCGCTCCCCCTGCGTGGCCAGCGTATAATCCCAGTCCGCCGAATTGATGTCCGTATTCAACCAGTACCAGGCCGTGCCCACCCCCAGCGCCAACCCCACCTCCAACGCCGCCCGATCGTAGCGCCTGGGACCGCGACCGGCCTCAACCTCCTCGGCTGGACTCTGCACCAGCCCCTCCTCAAAGCTGCGCGCCACCCACCCCAGATCTCCTCCCTGCCCCGGCTCCCGATACGCCGCGTAGAGCACCTCATCATCACGGTGGGTCGGGTCCCAGTCGACCACCTCCACCTGCAACGCCCCCGCCTCATCGCGCTCCAGCCGAAGATGGTAGCGATACCTCCCCGAACGCCTCGCCAGCACCACCCCCTGGTCACGCTTGCTCACAAAACGCCCCGGCAGCGCCACACACCCGTCGGCCACCGTCGAGCGCAGCTCCCAGCAGGTGCGCACACTCCACCCCGGCTCCCGTGTCAGATCGCGCACCGAAACGAAGAGCCGCGCCCGCTCTTCAGCGCTCGCCACCGCCTCAACCTCGGCCCCGACCTCCTCGGCAACAAGCAACGTCGCCGCGCCCTCCCCCACCCCGTCGTCAACCTCCTGGGCGGCCGCCTCCCCTCCTCCCAGCACCAGCCCCCCGACCAGCGCGGCCCACACCACCGACCAACGCCTCTCCCCTCGCTTCACCGCAACGCTACTGCACGCGAACATCACCACTCCCAACACCATCCGGCGGCGCTCGCGCGCTCACTTCACACACATCCCATCACGAACTACGCGCCCACATGCACCACAAGCTCACGCTGCATCGGACCGTCGCGATGCTCCCACAAAAAAATCCCCTGCCAGCGCCCCAGCACCAGCGCCCCGTCCACAATCGGTATCCCCAGACTCGTCGACGTCAGCGCCGCTTTAATATGCGAAGGCATATCATCCGGCCCCTCGGCCGTATGCGTGTACAGCGCGTCATTCTCCGGCACCAGACGCTTCAACCACGCCTCCAGATCCCGCCGCGCCGACGGGTCCGCGTTCTCCTGAATCGTCAAACTCGCCGAAGTATGCCGGATAAACACCGTACATATCCCCTCCTCAACCTGCGCGCTGGCCACCGCCCGCATCACCTCGGCGGTCACCTCATAGAGCCCCTGGCCCCGCGTCTCATGCACCCATCTCGCAATCATGTTCGCTCCTTATTCACCATCTCCATCATCACCACTCCGACGCGCCGCCCCCCTGCAAACGCCCGACTCCCGTTTATCTTCCCGAGACGGATCGAACGCCTGGCACCCGCTCTTCTCAACCTCGTCCGTATGCCTGTCACCCGATCCTGCACCCGATCCTTTCAACGACGATCGAACGCCTGGCACCCGCTCTTCTCAACCTCGTCCGTATGCCTGGCACCCGATCCTTTCAACGACGATCGAATGCCTGGCACCCGATCACGAGCACCCAATCCTTTCAGCAACGATCGAACGCCTGGCACCCGATCTCCCCCCTCGAAACTCGCGCCCGGACAACCTACCTCCCACGCTCGCGCGTCAACGCCCCCAGCCGCTGATACACCCTCTCATCCTCCAACATCGCCTCGCTCATCCTCCAGTTCCAGTTATCCTCCGCCTTCCCCGGCACGTTCATCCGCGCCTCACTGCCCAGCTCAAAAAGATCCTGCACCGGCACCACCACCAGATCGGCCTTTGAGGCCCACAGTCGCTCGATCATCGCCCACACAATCCCCTCATCCCCGTGCGAGAGGTAGGTGCGCACCCCATGCTTACCCAGCTCATCGAGCCCCTCATACCATCCCTGCGTCGTATCGTTATCGTGAGTGCCCGTATACGCGGCGCAATGCCGCGGGTAGGTATGCGGCAAGAAGGGATGATCCTCGCTGCCATCAAACCCGAACTGCATCACCCGCATCCCCATCAACCCCAGATCGTCGCGCAGATCGCGCACCTTATCGGTGATGATCCCCAGATCTTCGGCCACCATCGGCACCTCCCCCAGCTCGGCCTCAATCGCCTCAAACACCGCCCGGCCCGGCCCCTTCTCCCAACGCCCCTCCACCGCCGTGGGTGCCTCGGCCGGGATCCGCCAGTACGACTCGAACCCCCGAAAATGATCGATACGCACCGCGTCCACCATCGTCATCACCTGCCGCACTCGCCATACCCACCAATCGTAGTCGCGCTCGGCCAGCCGATCCCACGCGTAGAGCGGATTGCCCCAACGCTGCCCCGTCTTCGAAAAATAGTCCGGCGGAACCCCGGCCACCGCCTCGGCCTCCCCTTCCGCGTTAAGCTCAAAAAGATCGCGCTCGGCCCAGACCTCCGCGCTATCCATCGCCACGAAAATCGGAACATCCCCGAGCACCCGCACACCGCGATCGGCCGCATAACGCCTCAACCTCGCCCATTGATCGGCAAAGACCCACTGCTCAAAGCGTACCTGCTCCATCGCCCTGCTCAGCCCCCGCTGCGCCTCGGCAATCGCCTCCGGCTCGCGCCGCACAAGCGGCGCCGGCCACTGCTGCCAACCCCGCCCCTCATGGCGATGTTTGAGCGCCGTGTAGAGCGCAAAATCCTCCAGCCACGCCGCGTTTCGCTTTGAAAACGCCTGAAACGCCGCCCCCGACGCCCCCCCCGCCTCCTTCCACCCCTCACAGGCCTGCACCAGCAGCTCGCGCTTCGCCTCGCGGATCACCTCCACATCAAAGCGCTCCGTCGATCCCGCCGCGCACACCCGCCGGTACACGTTGAGATCCGCACCCGAGAGCCACCCCGCCTCCACCAGCTGCTCCCCGTCGATCACCATCGGATTGCCCGCAAACGCCGAGCTCGCCGAATACGGCGAACCCCCATGACCCGGCGGGTTAAGAGGCAACACCTGCCACCAGCGCTGCCCCCCCTCGGCCAGCCGCTCCACCCACCGCCTGGCATACCTCCCCAGACACCCCACCCCGTCGGGCCCCGGCAAACTCGTCGGATGCAACAACACCCCCGAAGATCGCTCCCACGCTCCCATCATCGCTCCCATTTTAAAGTCATCACACCGCCAGACGCCCCCTCCCCTCCCACACGCCACACATCGAGCGCGAAAACTAGTTCCCATTCGACATTGGCAAACATCTCCCCCCTCTTTTCTTCCATACCTTCCCCCCCTGCCTTACCCTCCCACCTCAGCCTGTTGCCCGCCAGCCGACGTCGTTCTGGCGGAATGAAACCCACGCCCTCCGGGGGTTTTGACCTCGACCCCGATGGCCACCTCCCCCGATGGAGCGTAGTGCTTCTCATCGTCGCCCTCGTCACCGAGCTCCCATGATCCGCAACCTCCCAACGATCACCCTCGCGCTGGCCGCGCTCCTGACCCTGGCGCTCCCGCTCCCCGCTTACGCCCAGTCCCGCGGCGACGCCCCACCCACCGAGCTTGCGCAATCCACCCCGCGCGAGGCCGGCTCCAGCGCACACTTCCGCGTCATTGAGCGATTCCCCGAACGCGACCCGGCCCCCCCTCAGATCCCGGCCATCGCCCCCTCAAGCCCCTTTGCGCCCATCATCGAAGACGTCGAGCGCGAGAGCTGGGCCTCCGCTCACCGCAAACTCCAGAACCCCGAACTTCGGCCCCTGCTCAACGACGACGCCTCGTTGCGCTTTCTGGCCGCGACCGTCGCCATGCAGGCCGGCCACCCCGCACAGGCGCTGACGATCCTCAACGATCTCGATCCCGCCCGCGATCTTCCCATCCTCGCCGACTACGCCTCCCTGCTCAAAGCCCGCGCTGCTCTGGCCTTAGAAGACGCCCACACCGCCACACTCGCTGCGGCCACCGTCGACGATAAGAGCCTGCTCTACCCCGACGCCCTCACCCTCCTGGCCGACGCCCTCCAGATGGCCGGCCAGCCCGAAGATCACGCCCGCGCCGTCGAAGTCCTCGAGCTCTTCCTCAACGCCTACCCCCGCCACAGCCAGGCCGCTGCAGCCCGCGAGCAGCTCGCCACGCTCCTCGAAGAGTCCAACCCCACCCGCGCCGCCGAGCTCTACCTCAATATCCGCCAGGAGCGCCCCTTAAGCCCGGCCGCCACCCGCGCCACACAACGACTTCGCGCCCTCGACGCCCACCTCACCGAGGCCCGGCGACGCCTCCTCGATGACGCCACCCCCGAGCGCGCCCTGACCCTGGCCCGCGCACGCTTCGATCGCCACCAGAGCGAGCGCGTCATCAACGACTTAAGCAACGCCCTTCAGCAGTGGCCCGACGCCGCCGACGAGCGCTGCGAGGCGCTCTATCTTGTCGGTCGCTCCCACACCAAACTGCGCCAGCACACCGCCGGCACCCCCGTCTACGACCGTATCTTAGAAACCTGCCCCGACACCGACTGGGAGCTTCGCGCCCTCTACCTGGGCGGCCGCGGCCGCTGGAACGCAGGCGATCGCCAGGGTGCCTTAAAGCTCTTTGAGCGCATCTGGCAAGAATATGCCGACCACTCCTACGCCGATGACGCCATGTACTTCGCCGCCCGCATCCTCCGCTCCGAAGATCGCCCCGAGGAGGCTCGCGCACGCCTGCGCGACCAGCTTCAACGCTACCCCGAGGGCGACATGGCCAAAGACGCCCACTGGCTGCTCTTACGCGAATACTTCGACCGCGGCGACTTCCAGGCCATCATCGACCACGTCGACAACCTCGATAAAACCGGCGAAGACGACCTCTACACAAAGGGGCGCCTGCACTACTTCCGCGCCCGCGCCCTGCTGCAATCCGGCAAAAAAGACGAGGCCGCCGCATCCTTTATCCGGGTCGCCCACGACCACCCCATGAGCTACTACGCCCTGCTCAGCTTCAACCAGCTCGCCAGGCTCCAGGGCAGCACCGAGGGCCTGGACATCTGCGCCACCGTCGGGCCGGCCTGCGAAGATCACCTCCCGACAAACCTTCAGGCCACCCCCGTCGAACTTCCCGACGAGCTTGAGCGCGACACAGGCTTTCAAAAAGCCTCTCAGCTCCTCACCCTCGGCCTGACCTCGCTTGCCCAGCGCGAGCTCACCGCCCTTCGCACTCGCCACGCCTCCACCCCCTCCACCCTCTGGGCCCTGGCCTCCCTGCTCGACGCCGCCCACGCCTACCCCATCTCCCACGACCTGGCCCGCCGACACATCCACGGCTGGATGGACGCCTACCCCACCGCAGAAACGCGCCGACACTGGTCCATCGCCTACCCCACCCCCTTCAAAGACACCCTGACCCGCTACGCCGAGCAGCGCGATCTGAACCCCGCCATCATCTACGCCATCATGCGCGAAGAGAGCGGCTTTAACCCCCGCATCGAAAGCTGGGCCAACGCCCGCGGCCTCCTCCAACTCATCGAGCCCACCGCCCGCCGCATCGCCCAACGAGACGGCCTCGAAGACTTCTCCTTCGATCTTCTCTTTGACCCTACCCTTAACATCCGCCTGGGCTCAGCCTACATGCACGAGCTCGCCAGCCAGACCGCCTCCCACCCCGCGCTCATCATCGCCGGCTACAACGGCGGCTTCGGCAACGTCTCCTCCTGGCTCGACGACTTTGGCCACGAAGATCTCGATCTTTTTGTCGAAAACATCCCCTTCGGCCAGACCCGCGACTACACCAAACGCGTCCTGATGAGTTTTTGGATCTACAGCTACCTCTACGGCGACGCCCGCGTCCCCGCCCTCCCCTTCACACTCCCCTCCCCCTGAACCGCACGGGTGCCAGGCACTCGTGCATATCTCAGACACACGGGTGCCCGCCGATTCTATTACCGCGCACCACCATACCCGAGCGCTTCCAGGGCGGCGATGGCAAGGAGTGAGGGATGAAGCTGTAGCAACGCTACCGCGAATCCCTCACGACGCAGCCAGCGTCGTTCTGGGGCGCTCGGCACAGGTGCCAGGCGTTCGATCATCGGGAGTCCGATCATCATTGAATACGATCAGGTGCCGAAAATGAACGGGTGCCAGGCCTCCGAGCTTCGCGAAAATAATCAATTGCAATTGCTCGGGTGCCAGGCCTCCGAGCTTCGCGAAAATTATTCGGGTGCCAGGACATTGTTAAAACACTCCCCTCCTCCCCCTTATCGCCCCACCAATTAAACCTCCTCATTGATTCGTGTTTTTTGTGATGCTAACACTTGTCGGCCCGCCTTCGCCCCCAGAGGCCCCCGATGATGTTGCGCAACACCCTCCCTCCCTGCCTGGCTTTTTTGGTCCTCTTCGTGGCCTGCGTTCAGCCCGAGGCCGGCACGCTCCCTCCGGATATGCCCGATGTCGATCTCGAGGACGCAGCCGAAGACGCCTCCGAGCCCGAAGACACCTCCGAGCCCGAAGATACCGCAGAGCCCGAAGACACCTCCGAGCCCGACGATACCGCTGAGCCCGAAGACCTGCCCGAGCCCTGGCCCTGCGACCCCGACCTCGATCTCAACGATCGACGCTACCGCCACCTCAACGGCTTAAGCGACGCGCAGATCCAGCGCGGTCTTCTCAACATGGTCTCCGGCCACCGCGCCCTCTACTACTCCACCGCGCGCCAGCACCTGATGAACGACATCGAGCCTCACGACGACGGCACCATCGAATGCGCCTACACCGGCCGCATCGCTGAGCCCGATGGCTCGACCACCCCCGAGGGTTTCAACACCGAGCACGTCTGGCCCCAGAGCCGCGGCGCCGATCAGGAGCCCCCCCGCAGCGACATCCACCACCTCCTCGCCGTCGATGGCGGCGTCAACTCCGCGCGCAGCAACCACCCCTACGGCACCACCTCATGCTCCGGCAACAGCTGCCCCTGGCACGAAAACGGCTCCGAGCGCGGCCCCTCCACAGACGGCCGCGACCCGGTCTTCGAGGTCCGCCAGGAGTTCCGCGGAAACGTCGCCCGCGCTATGTTCTACTTCGCGCTCCGCTACGAGATGCCCATCGAGGCCCGCGAAGAAGCCGTGTTGCGCCAGTGGCACTGCGAAGATCCTCCCGACGACTACGAGCGCGGCCGAAATGATCTCATCCAGATGCTCCAGTCCAACCGCAACCCCTTCGTCGATCGGCCCGACTTTGTCGATAACTTCGACGACTTCTAGTTCCCCCCCATCAGCCCACCGGGGCGACTCCACGGCAACGCGGCAGCAGCGCGACGCCACATGATGCGTCGCGGTGAGCTTTTGTCTGGCCCCCGGTTCTCTCTAACATCTTCCCGCATGTCATCAGGCCCCCTATGCGTCATCTCTCCTCCATCGGCACGCTCACCCTCCTCGTCGCCCTGCTCGGCGCCTGCGGCGATAACGGCCCGCGACGCGGCGAACCCACCGACACCGGCATCATCGACATCATCGACGTCGGCGACACCGACGCTCTCGACACCGACATCGAGGTTCCTGATGCGGACGCCGACGATCTCGACGCCGACGCCAATGCACCCGACGCCGATGCCGACGAGCGCGACACCGACGTTGAAGAGCCCGACGCTGACGCCGATGACCTCGACGCCGATCAGCCCGACGCTGACGCTGACGAACCCGACGCCGATCTGCCCGATGCCGACGCCGATGAACCGGACGCCGATGAACCGGACGCCGACGCCGACGAACCCGACGCCGATGCCGATGAACCGGACGCCGACGCCGACGAACCCGACGCCGACGCCGATCTGCCCGACGAGGGCTGGAGCTGCCACCCCGACGCCCCCCTCGACCAGACCCGCTACACCCACCTCGAAGGCGCCTCCGACCAGACCTTAAAAAACGGCCTCTTCCTGCTCGTCGACGGCCACACCTTCTACGATTACTCCGGCGCCCGCGACTTCATGTACGCCACAGTCGACGGCATCGACACCCAACCCGACGGCTTCATTCACTGCCCCTACACCGGCCGCCTGGCCACCGCCGACGGCTCCCGCACCCCCGACGGCTTCAACACCGAGCACTCCTGGCCCCGCTCCGACGGCGCCCAGAATCCGCCCCCCGAGAGCGACATCCACCACCTCTACCCCACCTGGATGGCCTCCAACTCCGCGCGCGCAAGCCACGAGTTCGGCAACACCAACTGCACCTCCAACTGCTCCTGGCAGGAGGGCGGCTCCAAACTCGGTCCGGGAACCGACGGCCGCTCCCCGGTCTTTGAAGTCCGCATCGAGAACCGCGGCGACATCGCCCGCGCTCACTTCTACTTCTCGGTCCGCTACGGCCTGCCCATCTCCGCGCAGGAGGAAGTCGTCCTGCGCCAGTGGCATTGCGAGGATCCCCCCGACGCCTGGGAGCGCCTGCGCAACGACCGCGTCGAGCTCGTGCAACAAAACCGCAACCCCTTCATCGACCGCCCCGACTTCGTCGACCACATCGCCGACTTCTAACATCGTCGGCTCCAGTACAACATCGAAGGCCTGGCACCCACCTCGGTGCCAGGCCTTCGATCTTCTTGATCATCATGATCGAACGCCTGGCACCCGATCATTTCGATCACACCCATGATCGAACGCCTGGCACCCGATCGTGACATCACCGGATCAACGCACCACACCATTGCCCGGGGTGGACATGATTTCCGGCGATGACTATCGTTCCTGCCCACAATGACATGTTCGACGCGTTGTCGATCCTTGAATCAAAAACCATCCTGGTACGAGACTGCCCATGCGCTCTTTGCTCGCTTCGCCTCTTCGCCGCGCCCTGGCCATCTTCCTGATCGCCGCGCTCCTCATCCCCACCGGCTGCCAACGCACCCCCGAAGACCTGGAAGTCTGGCGCACCGCCAAAGGCGGCACCGAGCAGCTGACCACCTGGGCCGAGAGCGAAGAGGAGCCCCTGGAGGTGCGCGTTCGCGCCGTGCAGATCCTCATCGAGGAGGGTGAGCACGCCCGCATCCCCCGCACCCTCGACCGCGTCGAAGATGAAGCTGCCCGCCAGGCCATGGCCGACGGCGCCATCCCCACCATCGAGACGATGTGGGCCGCCAACGACATCCCCGAGCTCACCGAAGAGATGAAGGAGCAGGGCGCCGAGCTCGTTATCGGCGACTCCAAGTCCACCCGCGCCAAAGACGCCGCTTACATGCTCTACCCCTACTTAAGCGAGGGCGCGCAGCAGAAAGCCCAGGCCATCCTCAAAGCCTGGCTTGAAAAAGACCTCGAGCTACGCGACCAGCTCGGCGACGCCACCGTCGCCCAGATCGTCCCCCTGGCCGGCGACGGCGCCGTCGAACTCGTCGCCCCCTGGCTCAAAGAGACCTTCCAGCCCGGCCGTATCGCCGCCGCCATGCGCGAGTTCGTCCCCGAAGAAGATCAGGGCCCCCTCGACGCCGCCCTGGCCGAGCGCGCCCGCGAAGAGCACCCCGAGCTCAAACGCGATCTTCCCCAGGCCATCTTCAACGCCAATACCGCCGAGGCCGCCCCCTACTTTGAGTTCGCCATCTTCGACGAAAACACCTCCACCGAGCACATCCAGGCCGCCATGGAGGCCCTGGCCCGCGTCAAAGGCAAAGACGCCACCGAGACCTACCAGAAGATCATCACCGAGCGCCCCGGCCTGATGCGCTGGGTCGCCGCCAACTACATCATCGACACGCAGAAGCGTGAGAGCCTCCCGCTCATCGCCTCCGCCCTGCCCACCACCACCGAGGGCTGGGACATCCCCCGCGAAGACAGCTTTGAAGCGGCCACCTCCCAGGTCTGCAACCTCTACAAAGGCACCATGGAGCGCGAGAAAGTCACCGACTTTGAGCCCATCATCAAAGAACTCCTCGCCATGGAGAGCTGGCCCGCCCAGACCCTGGGCGTGGTCTGCGCCGGTGTCACCAACGCCACCTCCCTTCAGCCCGATGTCGCCGCCCTGAGTGGCGAACGCCAACGCCTCCCCGGCTGGAGCAGCCGCACCACCCTGGGCCAGCTCGCCAGCCAGATCGCCTCCGCGCTCGAAGAGACCTGATCCCCATCACATCACCCCCGCCTCCCCGGAGGCCCCCGAAGGCCTGGCACCCATCTCGGTGCCAGGCCTTCGCGCATGTCCGGCTTCTCATCCCCTCACCCGGCACCCGATCTTGAGCAACAGGTTCGTACGCCTGGCACCCGATCTTGAGCAACATGTTCGAACGCCTGGCACCCGATCGTAGCCAACATGTTCGAACGCCTGGCACCCGTTCCTGGCTGGCTGTTCGAACGCCTGGCACCCGATCTTGAGGAACATGTTCGAATGCCTGGCACCCGATCTTGAGCAGCACCCGATCTTGAGCAACAGGTTCGAACGCCTGGCACCCGATCTTGAGCAACAGGTTCGAACGCCTGGCACCCGATCTTGAGCAACAGGTTCGAACGCCTGGCACCCGATCTTGAGCAACAGGTTCGAATGCCTGGCACCCGATCGTCTCGAACCTCCACACCATCTCCTCACGCGATTTGTCCTCGTGCGCGGATGCGTTAAACTCGCCATCGCACCACCCCCGATCCCCCTCGCCACGCGAGCGCCATGCTCTTCGCCGTCATCAAATCCCTGCTCGGCCGCCGCCCCTCCGGCGACGCCGCCGAACCGCGGCTCGACGAGCTGAGCGACGAAGAACTGATGACCCGCTACGCCGGTGGCAACCAGCAGGCCTTTGCGCTGCTCGTTACCCGCCACCAGGGCCCCCTCTACAACTTTATTCTGCGCAGCTGCCGCCAGCCTCCCCTGGCCGACGAACTCCTCCAGGAGACCTTCCTGCGCATCATCAAGAGCGCCGGCTCCTATTCACCCGACGCAAAATTCACCACCTGGGCCTACACCATCGCCCGCAACCTCTGCATCGACCACGCCAGAAAGCACAACCGCGCCCACACCCTCTCCTTGCAAAACAGTCTGGGCGACGATGAAGGGGCGACCCACCAGGACGCCCTCGTCGACGAACACGCTCGCTCGGCCTCCGTCGACCACGACCGCCTCATCTTCCGCGACCGTCTCGACCAGGCTTTGGCTAACCTCCCCGAAGATCAGCGCGAGGTCTTTATCCTGCGCGAGATCTCCGGACTGAAGTTTCGCGAGATCGCCGACATGCTCGACTGCCCCGTACCCACCATCAAAAGCCGCATGCGTTATGCCCTTCAAACCCTGCGCGGCGAACTCGCCGACTTCGCCTCCCGCAGCTTTGACGCCGACGAAGCCTCCGAGATGTTGCCCTGACGGACCCGCCGACACGGGAATTAGATCTTTTCAACACCCCTTGCGTTTACAGAATCAGAACCCGCCCTCACCGGGCGCTAACCCAACGACTTCTCCCTCACGGACCTTCTTGCGATGAGCGCGCACGCCCCCGACGACAAACTCCTCGACCTCCTCTACGGCGAACTTCCGCCCGAAGAGGCCCGAGCGCTGCGCGCCGAGCTCGACGCCGACCCCGAACGGCGAGCGACCTATGAGGAGCTGCGCGCGTCGCGGGAGCTTATCGCTCAGCACACCTCCCAGCCTGCCCGCGTCCCCTCCGCGCTGACCGACCGCATCCTGGAAGACGCCCGCACCCACGCGCCCTCCCCCACCCGCTCCGCTCCCGACCCTCGCCAGTCCCTCTGGCGTCGCGCCTGGCACAGCCCGGGCTTTCGCCAGAGCCTCGTCGCCGCCGCGCTGCTCGTCGGCGTCGCCGGAATCCTGCGCGCCCTGCAACTCGACACCGCCCCCCGCTCCCACGATCCCCTGGCCGAGCACGGCATGGCCGCCCCCGTCTCCTTTGAGACCTCCACCCCCGAGCCCACTGAAAGCGCCGAAAGCGCCGAACAGGAAGCGACGCCTGCCGACGACGAAGTCGCCCCCCCCGCCGAGCACGCAACCTCCGAAGGCGCCACCTCTGAAGCCGCCGACGCCATCAAAGCCGAATCGCCGGCCTCCACCCGCGCGAAAAGCGCTGGGCCTCAACAGGCCCGCGAAGGCGCCGCATCGATCGTCACCACCGATCAGCCCCCGGCGCGCGCAGCCGAACCACGTCCTGGCCGCGAACCCCGCGCCAGCCGCCGCGCCGAAGCCTCCGACACCTCCATGACCGACCTCTCCACCGGCAGCGCCCCTCGTGCCCGCCAACGCGCCGCGTCTGCACCCACGGCCGCCGGCCGCGGCCTCAGAAGCGGTGCTGGCATCGGTGGCAACGGGGGCATCGGCGCAAACACCGCCCCGGAAGCCCCCCGCGAGCATGACGACGCCTTCGCCCGCGCAGAGGACCGACGCGACGCCGCACCGATGCGCGAGCGCGCCGAAGCCCCCTCGGAGGAACTCGCCCCCCTGGCAACCTCCGAAGGCACAGCTCTTAAACGGCGCGCCGCTTCTCCCTCCGCGGCCAACGCGCTCGCCGATGGCGAGGCCGCCCCGTCGAGCGCCGAAGCCGAGGTCGCCGATGAGCTCGCCGCGCCCCCTCTCTCCCCGCTGCAACGCGCCCGACAGGCCCGCGCCAACAACGACGCCGACGCCACACTCACACTGGCCACCAGCGCCCTCTCCTCAGAACGCAGCCCCCGCGCACGCGCCGAAGCCTACGCCCTCATCGCCTGGGCCCACACGCAACTCGGTGACGACGAAGCCGCGCAACAGGCCCTCGACCAGCAAGCCTCGATCCTTCGCGAACTCGACGCATCCACCCCCTGATCGAACGCCTGGCACCCGATCCTCTCAGGCGCGATCGAACGCCTGGCACCCGATCCTCTCAGGCGCGATCGAACGCCTGGCACCCGATCCGCTCAGTCGTGTTCGAACGCCCGGCACCCGATCCGCTCAGTCGTGTTCGAACGCCTGGCACCCGATCCTCTCAGGCGCGATCGAACGCCTGGCACCCGATCTTCCACAACAGGTTCGAACGCCTGGCACCCGATCGCCTCCCTCCTCCCCGCACAAAAAAACCCCGATGCCACAACGGGCATCGGGGTTTCGCTACCTTCTAACTTCAAGAATCACGCTCCCTCCCGGGAGCAGGTGATTACTTGAGTTCGACGGTGGCGCCGACTTCTTCAAGGGCAGCCTTGACCTTCTCGGCCTCATCCTTCTCCACGCCTTCTTTGACGGTCGAGGGCGCGCCTTCGACCAGATCCTTGGCGTCCTTAAGACCCAGACCGGTGAGCTCGCGGACGGCCTTGATGACCTTGATCTTCTGGTCGCCGAAGCTGGCCAGAACGACGTCGAATTCGGTCTGCTCAGCGGCAGCTTCCGCACCACCCGGGCCGGCAGCCATCATCACCGGAGCAGCAGCGGCGGCGCTCACGCCCCACTTCTCTTCCAGCTCTTCGACAAGACCGGCAAGGTCCATCACGCTCATGTTGCTAAGAAACTCAACGACTTGCTCTTTGGTGACATCAGCCATGGTGTTCTCTCCTTAAGTGCTCGCCAGCACGCGAGCTTTTCTGGTGTGTTTCGTAATGGGTGAAGAGGTCGTCCCTCTCCGATCAGGCGCTCTGCTCGATGTCCTGCTTGCGGGCCGTAAGAACCTGCAAGAAGGAGGTCGGCGCGGCGTTGAGCGTGCGAACAAACTTGGTGGGCACCGCCGTGAACAGGCTGAGCACTTTCGCGCGCAGCTCGTCTTTGGTCGGCATATCCGCCAGACGCTTGACGCCATCAATATCCAGCGCCGTACCGTCCAGGTAGCCACCACGCACCTCATAGGCGTCGTGATCCTTGGCAAAGTCTTTGATCACTCGGGCCGGGCTGACTGCATCCTCCGCGCTGAACGCGATGGCCACAGGACCCACAAACATGCCCGAGATCACTTCCATGTCGGTGCCCGAGATCGCCAGCTTCGCCAGCGTATTCTTGACCACCCGGTACTGAACGCCCTCGGCGCGGAACTTCGAACGAAGTTCGTTGACCGTGTTCACGTCCATACCCACATGACTCGCCAGGATGACGGACTTCGCCTGCTCGAGATCGGAGCGGATCGACGCGATTTCTTGTTCTTTTTCCGCGCGATTCATCGCATCTCCTTAAAGTCTCGCTTCGAACTCCCGCCCGCTTGCCGCGATCCGGAAATTCGACGCCATCCAACAACAAAACCCTCGGCACCGAAGGTGCGGAGGGTCTCAGTCAACGTCATCCAGTCTGCCGGCAAACACACCGGCACTGCAATCGGTCGCATCTGACAATCTCCGCGGGACATTAAGAGCGCGCTACGCGCTCACCTGCTTCTTCGATGTCGAAAGCAACTCTATGTCTTCGCTCCGCGCAAACTCGCACAGACGGAGCGTTATCGCCGGGGTGACCCGACTGACGGCGCTCTTCGTAGTCGAGCCCGAAGGCCCCGTCAAGCACCATGTCCTGCTTTGTATAAAAAAGACGCCGGCCCACCGTGGGCCGGCGCCTTTTCATCGATCTTAGAGCATGTCGCGGGCAAACGAGGTGTCCAGCTTGACCGAGGGGCTCATCGTCGAGCTCAGCGCGATGCTCTTGAAGTACGGCGCCTTCGAGCTGGCCGGCTTCAGAGACGCAAGCATCTTGAGCAGCGCCACGACGTTCTCCTGGAGCTTGTCCGCATCAAAGCTGGTGCGGCCCACGCCGATGTGGATGATGCCGCCCTTGTCCACGCGGAACTCCACGCGACCGGCTTTGAGCTCTTTGACGATCTTGGCCACGTCGAAGGTCACCGTGCCGGCCTTCGGGTTGGGCATAAGACCACGCGGCCCGAGCACACGACCGATACGACCGACCTGGCCCATCATGTCCGGGGTGGCCACGGTGACGTCCCAGTCGGTCCAGCCGCCGTTGATCTTCTCGATCAGCTCGTCGCTTCCCACAAAGTCCGCGCCGGCTTCTTCGGCCTCTTTGGCCTTCTCGCCCTTGGCGAAGACCAGCACGCGGGTGTCTTTGCCGATACCGTGGGGCAGCGACACAGCACCACGAACCATCTGGTCGGCGTGACGGGGGTTGACGTTAAGGTTGATCGCCGCGTCGACCGACTCGTCGAACTTCGCAAACGACATCTCTTTGACCAGCGAGACGGCTTCTTCGAGCTCGTAACGCTTCAGGTTATCGACCTTCGCCGACGCCGCTGCGTACTTCTTTCCGCGCTTAGCCATTATCCACCTCCATACCGATCACATCCACACCCATCGAACGACACGTCCCGGCCACCGTACGCGCGGCCGCGTCAATGTCATCGGTCGTCAGGTCGGGGAGCTTGATCTCCGCGATCTTCTTGACCTGCTCATAGGTGAGCTGACCCACCTTATCGCGGTTCGGCACGCCGGAGCCCGAGGGAATCCCCAGCTCCTTGAGCACCAGCACCGCCGCCGGCGGGGTCTTGGTGATGAAGTCGAACGAGCGGTCGCCGTACACCGTGATCACAACCGGAATGATCATCCCGGGCTGATCCTGAGTCCGCGCGTTAAACGCCTTGCAGAACTCCATGATGTTAACGCCGTGCTGGCCCAACGCCGGACCGACGGGCGGCGAGGGGTTCGCCTTGCCCGCAGGTACCTGCAGCTTGATCTGTCCTACGACTTTCTTAGCCATGATTCTCCTCTTCTCCGCCCGTCTTCTGCGGACGTGCAGTCAGCGTCTGCCTCTCATCAGGTGACCTCACCCGACGTGGCAGACTCCTGCCATAAAAAATCCCCGACCCTTCTGCCTGGCCACAATGGCCACAGCCGGTGCGGGGAGCGCTCAACTACAACAAAAAAAGCGCCGGATCAAGGACCCGACGCTTCTTTCTTTCATCGTCGTGCGACTTACTCGTCGGCGACCGATTCGACCTGGTTGAAGTCGAACTCCACCGCGGTCGGGCGACCGAAGATCTCCACGAAGACCCGCAGCTTCTCCTTCTCCTCCATGACCTCTTCGATGTTGCCGGTGAAGTCCTTGAAGTTGCCCTCGATCACGCGGATCTTATCGCCCTTCTGGAAGTTGTAGGTCGGGCCGGTCGACATCTTGCCTTCTTCGATCCGCTCGGTGATCTTGCGGAACTCCGCCTCCGGCACCGGCGTGGGCTTGCGCTGATTGCCGCCCACAAAGCCCACGATCTTCGGCGTGTTCTTAACCACGTGCCAGGCCCTGTCGCTGAGCACCATCTTCACAAAGATGTAGCCCGCGTAGAACTTCTTGGTACGCTCGCGACGCTTGCCGTTTTTGACCTCCACGACCGTCTCAGTCGGAATGAAGATCTCGCCGATATCGTCCTCGACCCCTTCCGAGCGAATGCGCTCCTCGAGGGCGAGCTTCGCCTTATTCTCGTATCCGGAGTAGGTCTGGACGATGTACCACTCTTTGGTGTCCGAAGATGCCATGCGTGTTCGTCCTTAAATGCCGATCGTGAGGATGTAGTCGGTAACGCGCTTCCAGATCTGGTCCGATCCCCAGAGGAAGAAGCTCAGAATGATGCTGAAGATAATCACCACCACCGTCGAGCGCTGGGTATCTTTCCAGCTCGGCCAGGTGACTTTCTTAAGCTCAATGATCACTTCGGTCAGGAAGGGATCGACCTTCGGGTGACGCTTCATCCACATGATCAGACCGATCACCGACGCGATCGCCAGCGTCGTGGTCAGCGTCAGAATCGGCGGGATCACCGTAAACTCGGACAGCGCGTCAAACGACGCCCAGATCCATTTGAAGGTCTTGTCGAAAATGACGAACGCCACCACCGCAGTGGAGATATACGTCAGCGTGACCAGGCGCGAAACGTCCATAATTGCTCTCGTTTGGCGCGCTTTCTTAGCCTGCTCATCGCTTTGATGAGCTGCCGGCGCCGGGAACAAAGACGGGGCTCTCGTAATGAGGCCCCGCGCGTAACATCCCGATTCCTTCGGGAAGCAGGCCAGGAGGGACTCGAACCCCCGACCGTCGGATTTGGAATCCGATGCTCTACCAACTGAGCTACTGGCCTAAACCGCGCTACAGGATAGAACAGGGCGCATGGGGCGCCCTGTTCTTCATCGTTGCTGGTAACGATGGCCCATTGCGGGTCTATATCGCGCCTCCCGAAGATACTCCGGGAGGCGCGTTATCATCTTATTCGATGATCTTGGTGACGACGCCGGCGCCGACGGTACGGCTACCTTCGCGAACCGCGAAGCGCAGACCTTCTTCCATGGCGATCGGGGTGATCAGGTTGGCGGTAACCGTGATTCGGTCGCCAGGCATGACCATCTCAACGCCTTCTTCCAGGATGATCTCACCGGTAACGTCGGTGGTGCGGAAGTAGAACTGCGGGCGGTAACCGGCGAAGAAGGGAGTGTGACGCCCACCTTCTTCTTTGGTCAGCACGTAGATCTCGGCGGCGAACTTGGTGTGCGGGGTCACGCTGCCCGGCTTGGCCAGAACCTGGCCGCGCTTGACATCTTCCTTCTTGATACCGCGAAGGAGGCAACCCACGTTGTCGCCAGCCTGACCGGCGTCGAGGAACTTGCGGAACATTTCGACGGCGGTAACAACCGTCTTCTCCGGCTTGTCCTGAAGGCCGACGATTTCAGCTTCGTCGCCAGGCTTGACCACGCCACGCTCGATGCGACCGGTAACGACCGTACCGCGACCCGAAATCGAGAACACGTCTTCGATCGGCATCAGGAAGGTCTTGTCGGTGTCACGCTCGGGCAGCGGAATGTAGCGGTCGACTTCTTCCATCAGCTTGAGGATGGCGTCGGCACCGTAGGGGCCCGACTCGCCTTCCAGCGCCTGCAGCGCCGAACCGATCACGATGGGGATGTCGTCGCCGGGGAAGTCGTACTTGCTCAGAAGCTCGCGAACTTCCATTTCGACCAGCTCAAGCAGGTCCTCATCGTCGACCATGTCGGCCTTGTTGAGGAACACCACCATCGCCGGCACACCGACCTGACCGGCCAGAAGGATGTGCTCGCGGGTCTGCGGCATGGGGCCGTCAGCGGCCGAAACCACCAGAATCGCGCCGTCCATCTGCGCCGCGCCGGTGATCATGTTCTTGACGTAGTCAGCGTGACCCGGGCAGTCGACGTGAGCGTAGTGACGGTTGGCCGTCTCGTACTCAACGTGAGCGGTCGAGATCGTGATACCACGCTCGCGCTCTTCCGGGGCCTTATCGATTTCGTCGAACGCCATACCTTTACCGCCAGACGCCTCGGAGAGCACTCGGGTGATCGCCGCGGTCAAGGTGGTTTTCCCGTGATCGACGTGACCGATGGTCCCGACGTTCACGTGGGGTTTCGTGCGCTCGAATTTCTCCTTGGCCATGATTCTCAACTCCTCTGGCGGTTTGGACGCCAAATGTACGTTTGGACAAATGCTTGGGTTGGACGGGCAGCGCCTGGTCACTTTGGACCGCACGACGTTGCCACCTGACAACATCGCTGAGCCCCTGTCTCCAGGGGCTCATGCGTCCAGTGGCTTTGCCGTAAGCCCTCGATCGGATTCGAACCGATGACCCCTTCCTTACCATGGAAGTGCTCTACCTGCTGAGCTACGAGGGCATGAACGCTCATCAACGTCGCTGCATCGTTGACTCGCTATGTTTGAGAGCGGGAGACGGGACTCGAACCCGCAACCCTCAGCTTGGAAGGCTGATGCTCTACCAATTGAGCTACTCCCGCGCTGACTGACCCGGTTTTTCGTTTCGGTCAGAACGTCTCTCATGGTGGGGGCAGGATTCGAACCTGCGAAGGCTGAGCCGCCAGATTTACAGTCTGGTCCCTTTGACCGCTCGGGAACCCCACCGGGCGCGATTCCTACTATGTGACTTCGAGAGCCGAGTCAACCTCATTTCTCGAAAAAGCTGGCGACGGGACTCGAACCTGCAACCTACTGCTTACAAGGCAGTTGCTCTACCAATTGAGCTACGCCAGCAAACGCTGTCGGTTACTTCGATGACCGCGTCGTGCTTTGTGCGGCCCCGTCAGCAGGGGCAGATAGATATAGCTCCCTCAGAAGAGTGTCAAGCGAAAAGCGACCGCTTTTTTCGCTCGGCGTAAATTCCTTCATTTCGGCATCATTCCTAGCGATCGCGCACGATCATAGAGCCCGATCGCCGCCGCTACCGACACATTTAGACTCTCCACACCCTCGCGTAGCGGGATGGTGACGCGAAAATCGCACTCTTTGGCCACATTGGGCCGTATCCCGCGATGCTCACCGCCCATCACCAGAGCGGCCCGCAGCGACCAATCCTGCTCCCACATGGGCTGCCCCCCTTCAGCGAGTGTGCCAATCGCCCAGAAGTTCGCCTCTTTGAGCTCTCGCAGCGCCCGAGCAATGTTGGTGACCTGCACCACAGGCACATGAAAGGCCATGCCGGCTGAGGCTCGCACCACCGCCGCGCTGACGCCGGCCGCACGATCTTTGGCCACGATCACCGCGTCGACATCAAAGGCCGCCGCGCTGCGCAGGATCGCGCCCAGGTTGCCCGCGTCCTGAACCTGCTCCAGCACAAGCACACACGCCGGGCTGCGCTCACCAATGCGCTCAATCACCTCACCGAGGCTCGCATAAGGGAAGGATCCAACGCGCGCGGCGATCCGCTGATGGTTCCCCTCACACAGCGCATCCATCTCCTCAGCGCTCACCGTACGCACGCTCAGCCGGCGATTCTCGGCCACCTGCGCGATCTTCTCAAACTTCGGATCGCCGAGTTGACCGACGACATAGAGCTCCTCCACCGAACGGGGAGCCCGCGCCAGCACCTCCTCGACCGGGTGCACACCAAAGACAATCATTGAATCTCCTCCAGCCAGCTCAGCACCGACTCGCACACCGCATCGACCGCCGCGCCCGGATCGGGAGCCTGATAGATCGGGCGACCGATCACCAGGTACGTACTCCCGGAGGCCATCGCGCGCCCGGGCGTCATCGTGCGCGCCTGATCATCACCGGCGATATGCACATCTTCCAGGCGGATGCCCGGGGTCACCAGCACCGGATTTTGTCCCACGCGGGCTCGCAACCCCTCGGCCTCATGCGCCGAGCAGACCACGCCGTCCACCCCTGATTTCAACGCCAGCGCGCCGAGCTTCTCCGCCCAGTCGGTCACCCCCATACCAACGCCCACCGAGGGCAGCTCCCGGGACTTCAAGCTGGTCAGGGCGCTCACCGCCACCACCAGCGGTGGGTCTTCAGGCCGACCGCGCTCCGCGCCCCGCACCGCCTGACGCAACATCGCCTCACCGCCGCTGGCGTGCACCGTCAGCATAAACACCCCGGGGTGCTCCGCCGCAGCCGCACACGCATCGCTGACGACGCTGGGGATATCGTGGAACTTCAGGTCCAGAAAGACCTTCGCGCCCCGGGCTTTCAACGCATTGAGGATCTCCGGGCCATAGCGCGTAAACAGACGCATCCCCACCTTGTAGCGCGCGACGCGATCGCCAAGTGTGTCGACGAGCCCCACCGCTTCATCCAGCGTATCGAAGTCCAGCGCCACTACGACGCGCTCGCGGACAAGCTCGGCGGCCCGAGCTCCCAGATCATTCATCGCTGCCCTCGCGCGTCCTCGATCAACGCTTTGATCCGATCCACAACCTCACTCAGGGGGACCATCTCGTTCTCGGATTGATGGCGCATCTTCAGCTCCGCCTCGCCATTCTCCACACCGCGGCCGCCCAGCGTCACGCGCACCGGAATCCCGATCAGGTCGGCATCCTTGAACTTGTTGCCTGCCCGAAGATCGCGATCGTCGAGGACCACCTCCACGCCGGCAGCCTGAAGCTCGCTGTAGATGCGCTCCGCCTCCGAAACCACAAGCTCATTCTTGAGGTGCAGCGGGCAGATCACCACCTGATACGGCGCCACCGCCATCGGGAAGATGATGCCGTCGTCATCGTGATTCTGCTCGATCACCGCCGCCAGGATCCGCGTCACGCCGATCCCGTAGCAGCCCATCTGCATCGGCCGATGATCGCCGTTTTCGTCGAGCACGTTGGCGTTCATTGCTTTGGAGTACTTGTCGCCCAGGAAGAAGACGTGGCCCACCTCAATGCCGCGATGCGCCTCCAGCGTCCCTCCACAGCGACCGCAGATATCGCCCGCGCCCGCCTGACGAAGATCCACAAAGGCGCTGACCTCAAAGTCGCGACCGTGGTTGACGTTGACGTGGTGCTTGTCCTTGAGGTTCGCACCGACGATGAAGTCGACCATCGGCTCCACCGCCAGATCCGCGAGGATCTCGACGCCTTCAACCCCCACCGGCCCGGCAAAGCCCACCGGCGCCTTGGTCAACGCCTCAACTTCAGCGTCGCTGGCCAAACGCAACTCCTGAACGTCGCGGCCAAGCTCCCCGTTGAGATAGGCTTTAAGTTTGAGCTCGTTGACCTGATGATCACCCCGCGTCAGCACGATCAACGCGGTCTCATCGGCCATATACACAAGCGTCTTGACGATGAGCTGGGCCGGCCGCTTCAGATAGGTCGAGACCTCCTCGATCGTACGCGCCTTCGGGGTGCGCAGGGTCGCCAGCTCCGAGCCACTCGGCTCGCCGGCCTCGGCGACCTCCAGGCGAATCTCGGCCTTCTCCACGTTGGCCGCGTAGCCGCACTCGGTGCAGCTGACGATCTCGTCTTCGCCCGTCTCCGCCAGCACCTGGAACTCGTGCGAGCGACTCCCGCCGATGTTACCCGTGTCGGCCTCCACCGCGCGGTACTCCAGCCCCAGCCGCTTAAAGATGCGATGGTAGGCGTCAAACATCACATCGTAGCTCTCCAGCGCTCCCGCCTCATCCACATCAAAGGAGTAGGCGTCTTTCATGATGAACTCCCTGCCCCGCATCAACCCGAAGCGGGGGCGAGTCTCATCGCGAAATTTGGTCTGAATCTGATAGACGTTGAGCGGGAGCTGCTTGTAGCTCTTCACATCGCCGCGGATCATATCGGTGACGACCTCCTCATGGGTCGGCCCGAAACAGAACTCCGCACCTTTACGATCGCGAAAACGCAAGAGCTCCGCGCCGTAATGCGTCCAGCGTCCCGACTCCTGCCACAGCTCCGCTGGCTGCACCGCAGGGAGATGAACCTCCTGAGCGCCGGCGCGATCCATCTCCTCGCGCACGATCTGCTCGATCTTGCGCACGCTTCGCCAGCCCAGCGGCAGAAAGTCATAGATCCCTCGCGCCAGCATGCGGATAAACCCGCCGCGGACCAGGAGCTGATGGCTGACAACCTCGGCATCCGCCGGATCTTCTTTTCGAGTAGGGACAAACATCGTGGAGAGTCGCATAAGCTCCGTTCCATCTTCTGCAGTTGTGTTGGGCCAGTACGGGCGCACCGGTGGCGCGAGCAGGCGCATATAAACGCCTGCCGCCGCGTCGTGTCAATCACGCCCGCCCCGCTTCACCGCACTACAACGCGCCCGTCGACGGGCGCGCTCACTTAGAGAATCGCAATCCCCAGCGCCATCAACCCGAAGAAGGCGATCAGCGCAAACACTGTCAGTACCACCCCCGCTACCTGCACATACCCCAGCAGCATGCCCACCGTGGCCACCGTCAGACCGGCCGAAGGAGCCTCCCCACGCTGAATCTTTCCACGCTCAATATGCCCGCAGATCACCGCCGCGATCGCCGCAGCCACCGGCAAGAGCGTCCACGCCCCCACCCCGCAGAAGAGCGCCGCCCATGCCATCTGCGAGGGCTTATTCTCCGGCGTTCCCTGCTCCGGGCGAGGAGGATGATGGGGCGGCGGCGAATGGTGAGGTGTCTGTGTCATAAACGCAAATCCGGTCGATTTCGAGGCGATCGTCGGTGTCGGACAGCCCCCATGGCCCCCGACCCGTCTCATCGGCTTCAGCCACCACTATAACGAATGGCGCACTGACTTTCATTCGTCCTACCCTGAGGTGTCGCTCGAAAAGTTTGAGCACCCCTGATCAAACGTCTAGTCAGATTCGTATTCGTGCTAAATATTTGATGCTCCGACGACGTTAAACCGGTCCGATCACTTCGCCGAACTCCTCTTCTTTCGGTGCCTATGCCTTCCTCTGAGCCTCGCCCAACACAGGATGTGCCCGCCGTGTCGACCTCGGATGCGACGCCGCCAGCAAAGCACAAAGGCCGCGTGACGTTGGTTCGCGCGCTGGCGCTCAGCTTCGTGCTGCACGCCCTGGCCGCGCTGCCGGTGCTCTTCGCCGACGCCGCCCCCGAGGCGGGCCTGGATAGCGAGTGGATCGGGCGCTTTGCTGAGCTTGAGGGCATCGGTCACGGCAGCGAAAGCTTCGACCCGCAGCGCGAAACCGACTGGGAGGAGCCGCAGATGCACAGCGCGTTGCTCGCTGAGGAGGAGCCATCCGAACCCG
The DNA here is from genome assembly GCF_007997005.1 of Lujinxingia vulgaris. Taxonomy (GTDB): domain Bacteria; phylum Myxococcota_A; class Bradymonadia; order Bradymonadales; family Bradymonadaceae; genus Lujinxingia. The sequence continues at coordinate 24,852 of NZ_VOSL01000010.1, forward strand.
AGCCCCCCGTCGAGGAGCCCGAGCCCGAACTCGATGAAGAGGAGCCCCCGGTTGAGGAAGCACCGGAGGCTCAGGCTCCAGAGGAGCCCGCCGAGCCCCAACCTCAAGACGATCGCCCCGCCCCCCCCTCTCCCACTCCCGAAGAGACAGAACCGAAAGACGAGGATCGCAACGCATCACGCGATGCGTCGGCGCCTCCCGAAGAGCCCGCCCCCCCGGCAACCGTTGACACGCCGGCGGTACCCGCCATCGACCGCTCCAGCCCGAGCAACCTCCCCGACATGCGCCACTACGGGCCGGGCAACGCCCGCATGACCGCCCTGGTGCGTCTCGATCGCCTGCGCGGCGCGCCCTACCAGCACCAAGCCTCGCAGCTGATTCAGGCCGTTCCCGACTACCGCATCCTGCTCGAGACCACCGGCCTCGATCCGATCACCGAGCTCGACGCTATCTTTATGGCGTCGGCCAACCCCAACCATCTCCACGAGACCTTTCTGGCGGTGCGCCACCGCTACGACGATCGCCAGCTGCGCGAACTTCTCGACGGTCGCTTCGCCGAGCCGCCTCCCTGGAGCGAAGGCCGACGCCCCTCCCGCGCGCTCGTCCCGGACACCGGCCGCTACCGCGATCCTCGTCAGGTCGTGCTCGCCGCACAAGGCCTGGCTCTGGTCGGAAAGCCCGGCTGGTTCGGCCACTTCGACCGACGCATTGATGCCACCTCCGAAGTCGCTGCAGGTAACGAGCTCCCCGAGAACTTCCGCCTCCTCGACGGCCTGCGTCGTATTGAAGAGGTCGCCGAAGATCAGAATACCATCGCGCTGATCAGCGCCTCCGGCCTCGTCTACTACGCTCCCGGCATCGGCACTCTGCCGCGCTTTGAGGCGGTGCGTCTGAGCCTCTCGCACCCGGCCAACCCGCGCCTGACCATCGACCTGCGCTTCCGCGACGCGTCGCAGGCCGCCTCATTCGCCGAGAGCTGCCCCTCCCTTCAGCGCCGCATCATCGGCGGCATCCCCGCCGCGCGCATGTTCGGCATCGCCGCGCTGATCGAACGCCTGGAGTGCGCCCACTCCGAAGACTATGTCACCGTCACCGGCCAGTACTCCGCCCGCGAGCTCACCACCATCCTGCAATTCGCCACCCCCTTTGTCCCACGCCCCCCCTCGCTCACCGGGCTCCCCCAGGCTCCCCCTCCACCCGTTCCCCCGGAGGCATCCCCCGCTACTCACCACGAGGAGAGTGACGCCGGGGGCGACACCGACCCCACGCCCACATCGCCTTCTGACGACGCCACCCCGCGGGACGAGTGAGGATCGAACGCCTGGCACCCGATCCTCTCGCACCCGATCTTCTCATTCGCGATCGAACGCCTGGCACCCGATCCTCTCATTCGCGATCGAACGCCTGGCACCCGATCTTCTCATTCGCGATCGAACGCCTGGCACCCGATCCTCTCATTCGCGATCGAACGCCTGGCACCCGATCGCACCTTTGCCACATCCCCTGCCCGCACGGTATATCCCCAGCCACGAAGACATCATCCCCCCACACGCCCCCTCGACCTTTCGGAGCGACCATGCCCACCCCCGGCCTTACTGACCACGATCGCGGTGACGCGCGCCGCGTCGCGGATCTTCTTCGAGAGCGCTGGAGCCTGGATGCCGAACTGCGGCCTTTTCAGGCCTTCGCCTACGACTCCCATGCCGCAGACTGGCCGCATCTGCACCTGGAAGATGTGACGGGCATCCCTTTCTTAGACGGAGTCGTGGGCATCGAGCAGTACCAGCACCGCGCCCGGGTGCGTGCGCAACACGGCGACCTCTTCGCCGCCGGCACCACCCCGGCTCCCGGCTACGAAGACTACTGCCAGCAACGCCTGGCCCTGGGTGCTCCCGAGCTCATTCTGGCAACCGACGAAGATCCTCGCGCCATCGCGCAGGCCTGCAACACCCCGGACGTCCTCGATCGCCTCGCGGACCACGCCCGCCACGCCGGCGGTCTGGTCATTCACCCCTACATGGCCATTGCTTCAGTCTGGGAGCTCGCCGACGCGCTTCGCGCCCGCACCGACTCGCCCTGCGCGGTGCTCGGCCCGCCTCCGCCCACCCTGTGGATCGCCAACGACAAGAGCCACCTCTCCACGCTCGTTGAAGAGCTCCTGGGCCCGGAGTGGATCGTCGAGACTGCGCGCGCAAAAGACGCCCCTGCCATCGCGCAGGCGCTCTCCGATCTGGCCACGCGCTGCGACTGGGTTGGTCTCAAACGCACCCGCTGCGCCTCGGCCATGGGCAACCTTGTGCTCGACGCCCGCGAGCTGCGCGCGGCCTCACCAGATGAGCTGCGCACCCTGGTGGAAACCTTCCTCACCCGCACCCAGTGGTGCGAGGGCGAAGACGTGCTCATCGTCGAGTGGCTTCAAACCGATCTCTCCCCCTCCACTCAGGTCTGGATCCCGCCAGCCTCCCAGGGGGCCCCTCGCCTCGACGGCGTCTACGAACAACTTCTCGAAGGCCCCGAGAAGATGTTTTTGGGAAGCCGCCCCTCCACCCTGCCCGATGCCCTCAACGCAAAGATGGGGCAGGCCTCCCTCAAGGTCTGTGACGCGCTCCAGCAGCTGGGCTACGTCGGCCGCTGCTCCTTCGACTTCATCGTCTCCGGCGATCCGCTTAGCCCCGATGCCCACCCGCGCATCACCGAGTGCAACGGCCGCTGGGGGGGCACCTCCACCCCGATGCACCTGGTCGACAGGCTCTTCCCCGCGCGCCGCCCTCACTACGTGGCCACCGACTTCTACCTGCCCCCCTCCCATCAGGGCATGACCTTCCCCGAGCTCTGCGAGCAGCTCGGCGACGATCTCTACGACGCGTCCACCGGCACCGGCCGCTACATCCTCTACAACGTCGGCCCCCTGGCCGAGCGTGGAAAGTTCGACATCATCGCCCTGGGAAAGACCCCGGCCATCGCTCGCCAGAACCTCGAAGATCACCTCCCCCAACGCCTCGAACTCTGATGTTCGAACGCCTGACACCCGATCTTCTAAACCATGATCGAACGCCTGGCACCCGATCTTCTAAACCGCGATCGAACGCCTGGCACCCGATCGGCTCCACCGTGTTCGAACGCCTGGCACCCGATCGGCTCCACCGTGTTCGAACGCCTGGCACCCGATCTTCTCACCCATGTTCGAACGCCTGGCACCCGATCGGTTCCAGCACCCGATCTTCTAAACCGCGATCGAACGCCTGGCACCCGATCTTCTCAAACACGATCGAACGCCTGGCACCCGATCGAGGCCTTACCACTCCCAGGTGATCGCCTGCGGGCCCCCAACCTCGCTGACGCCTGGCTGGGAGCCCAGCCGTCCGTGTTCGGCGCTTCCCCAGCAGAACAAGCGCCGTGTTTCATCCTCGATGGCGCAGCTATGGGAGTCTCCCGCCGAGACCTTTTCCCACGCCCACCCGGCGGCGATGCGCGTGACCGGCGCGACGCTTGCGCTTACATGACCGCTGACCTGATCGTGCTCGTTGCTTCCCCAGCACCGCAGCACCTTGCGCGTATCGATCGCGCAGATATGTCCGCGTCCGCCGCTGAGCACCGCCACCTCGGAGACACCGGTCAACGTGCGAACCTCCGTCGACGCCACCGCCTCTTCGCCGGGCACCATCCCCCAGCACCGCACATCGCCAGCGGCGCTCACACCACAGCTGTAGCGCTCCCCGGCCACAAGCTGCGTCACTCCCGCGGCGCCGCTTAGCTGGCGAACCTCTCCCAGGTCCCCCTCCGCCTCCAGGTAGCCGACCGCCCCATGGGCGCGATCCCCAAAACACCAGACCTCACCACCGGCCACCGCGCAGCTGTGCTGCGCGCCCACCGCCACATCCGCAGCCCAGCTGCCCTCGACCGCCTCGATCTCCACGACCACCCCGTCGGCGATCGCGCTGGCCGGCCCGATCTGCCCGGCCTCACCCGCGCCCCAGCAGTAGAGCTTCCCCTCTCGCCAGCCGCAGCTATGCTGCGCGCCTACCGCTACCCCCTGCCAGTCCGAGCGCTGCCCCACCCGCGTCACCCCGCGCTCACTTCCCCCCTGCGGGGAGACCTGGTGGGCCTCGTTCGCCCCCCAACAGTACAGCTGACCATCGAGGTTGACCGCGCAGGTATGCGCCTCACCGGCGGCCACCTGGGCCCACTCTCCCTCCACACGTTGCGCGCGCCAGGTCGTGTCGTACGCACCTGCGCCCAGCTGACCCGAGGTGTTGTCTCCCCAGCATAAGAGCGCACCGGTCTCCAGAATCCCGCAGCTATGCCGCCCCCCTGCGCTGACCTGCGACCAACGCGGAGCCTCAACCTCAAATCGCGACGCGTAGCTCTCACACGCCCCACTCTGCGGATCGCACCCCTCGACCTGCACCAGATAACGCCCCGGCCCGGGCACCTCCACCGCCGCCCTCCCGGGCGACGCGCACTCCCACTCCAGCGCACGGCCACAGCTGGCCAGCTCGCAGCCCTCCTCCAGCGCCCACATCCCGCAACTCAGCTCACAGTTGGGAACCTCACAGGCGATCGTGAGCTCCCCGACCTCTCGAAAAAAGCGCGACGCGCCGAGATCCCCCTCCACCACAAGCCCGATCGGCGGCCCCACCTCGAAACTCCACCAGACCTCGTCACTGATCGCCTCTCCCTTTAAGGCGCGCACCGCCAGCACATGCTCCCCCTCCTCCAGCGCGTCCCAGACATAGGTCGATCCGCAGCTCTCAAAGGTCTGAGCGTCGCGTGCGCACTGCAGCGCGCAGACTTCGGGCTCACAGGCCAGCTCAAAATGCGCCGCGCCTCCCGCCGCCGCGATCTCAGGACCATCGAGGATCATCGCTCGCAACGCCCCCGGCTCCTCGCCGCCATCAGCTCCCAGCTGCAGCGCCGCCTCCCCATCGACCATCAGCACGCAGCCGGCCAGCACCGACACAAGCCCCATCATCCCCCAGATCCGCAGCACACCACCCCACGCAAGACTTCTCCGCATGGCTCACCTCTCCTAAAGCGTGATCCAGCGCGTCTACAGCCTCAACGTCGTCGCGCGCCCTCCAGTTATGTCACTTCGATGCGATGAAGCTAACACATGCGCTCAGCGCCTGCCAGCACCTCGCATCGGCCCTGACGCTCAACGCTCTGGAGGCTCCTGGTTGACCTCCACCAGCGCCCGGTAGAGCTCTTCACCCTCGGCCTCGGCAAGCTCGGCGAGCACCCCACCGAGCTCCAGCTGATCCTCGATCAAAGGCGCGAGCTCTTCGACCTCCCAGGCCCCGGCGAGCTTGATGCCATTGATGAAAAAGGTCGGCGTGCCCTGCACCCCGGCGTTGTACCCGGCCTCCACGTCGGCCTGAATCCTCGCGGTGACCGCATCGCTGCGCATCCGCTCGTAAAGATCATCGCCCTCATAGCCGGCCTCACGCGCCATCGCTTCCAGACTCGCGTCGCTCAGGTCGCCCTCAGCCTCAAAGAGAAGATCGTGCATCTTCCAGAAGTCCCCGCCATCTTCGACCACCACCGAGGCCGCTGCAGCGTGGCCGGCGCGCGCGTGACTCGGAAGCGGATAATGCTTGTACACAAGCCTCAGCCCCGCCTCCCCGTACTGCTCCACCAGCGCGTCCCAGGTGTGGCGCGCGCGCTCGCAGAACCCGCACTGAAAGTCCGAGAACACCACCACCGTCACCCGCGCATCCTCCGCCGACGCCCCCTTCACCGCCGACTCGCCAACCGGAATGTACGCGACCTCAAACCCTTGAGCGACGGCCTCCTCTTCAACTTCGGCGACCTCCTGCCAGTCCACGGGCTGATAATTCTCCAACGTACGACGCCAGCTCACCGCCTCAGCGGCCACTCCGGCGTCCAGAAGCTCCCCGGCCGCCTCCAACTCCCCGTCGACCACCGCCATCCACTCCGAAGGCTCCACCGCCCCGACCACCCGCACCCCGTTCACAAAATACGTGGGCGTGCCCTGCACCCCCACCCGCTCGCCAATAGCGCGGTCCCGGGCGATCACCTGCTCGGTGTACGCGCCGTCGCGATCCTCACGCCAGCGCGCCACATCCAGCCCCACCTCGGCGGCCATCGCCTCGAGCCTGCGCTCTCCGAACTCCCCTTGAGCTTCATAGATCTTCTCCAGGTACTCCCAGAACTTCCCCTGAGCCTGCGCGGCCACAAGCGCGCGATGCGCCCCCTCAAGCTCCGCATCCTCGCTCAGCGGCCAGAAGCGGTAGAGCACCCGCACGCCCTCCCGCGCCTCCATCATCGCCTTGAGCGTCTGGTGCCCTCGCGCACAATACCCGCATCGAAGATCGGCAAAGACCTGCACCGTCACCGGGGCATCGGCCTCCCCCCACGCCGGCGCCCCTTCGGTCGGAAGCGGAATCATCGCATCGACCGACTCCCCGGCCGCACGCGCCCGCTCCATCACCTCGTAGCGCCGCGCCTGCTCGGCCGCCTGCGGGGAGGCGCAGTACGTCAAAAAGCGCTGCCCCTCCTGGCTGACGCATTGCTCCACGCTCAGCTCCACGGTGGCCCCACCCCCGGAGGCGCATCCCACACCCAGCACCACCGTCCCCAGCAGCGCGCACATCCCCGACCTCATCATCCACATCCTATGCCGCATCGTGTACTCCCTGGCGTCATCATCATTACGCTTCACACATCCCTCAGATCGGTGGCGAGCCCATCGCCCAGGGCACCACCAGGAGCACCACCACCGCCCCCAGAAAATACAGGCCACGCACCGCTCGAAGTCGCCGATCACGCTGCGCCCGCTCCTCCCGCAGCTGCGCCGCCCCGGCGAGCGCATCATCGATCTTATAATAACGCGGCAGCGCCCGCTGCGGCCACGCCAGAAAGGAGCCCACCAGCAAAACCACCGCCGGCGTCGGGCCCTCCTGCAGCCATCCTTGCCAGCTCCCCGCAAGCCCCACCGCCACAAAGAGCGCGTAGCCCACCGCGCTCAGCCGCACCCGCCAGCGCATCACGCGATCAAAGCGTTTGAGTTCGTCATTCACACCGTCTCCCTTGCGCAAAAACCCCGATCGCCCGCACCCGGCGCGATCGTCTCGCTGACCTCAACCGCTCCGCCAGCGTTTGCCTTCCCTACCACCCGCGCTTGGCCCGCCGCCACCAATACGGTAAAAACCTGTAGCTCTTCGCCCCCCACTGCACTTATTGAGGATTTTATGGGCGCGCCTTCGATGAAAACTCTCCTCGCACTTCCTCTTCTCGCCGCACTCGCGCTCAGCTCCGGCTGTAGCCTCACCCTGGATCTGAACCAATGCACCTCCGACAGTGACTGCGCCGGTGACCAGACCTGCTCGGCCGAGGGCCTCTGCGCCGCCCCGGGCGAAGACGAAGGCCGCCAGCTCACCGGCGGCCCGTGTCAACGCCTCGAAGGCGAGCCCGAGAGCAACAACCCCTTTCTAATGGGCGTGGTCCTGCAGCTCTCCGGCAGCGGCGCCGGCTTCGGCACGCCGATGCTCGAGTCGATCCTGATGGCGACCAACAACATCAACGGCTTCGGCGGCATCGCCGGCCGCCGCATCGGCCTGGTCGTCTGCGACACCCAGGGCAGCAACGCCACCGCCCGAGAGGCCGCCGAACACCTGGTCGACAACGCCGGGGTCAGCGCCATCATCGGCTTTAACTCCAGCCAGACCATCAGCATCAGCCAGGACATCACCGTCCCCAACGACGTGCTGCTGATGAGCCCCTCGGCCACCACCCAGACCATCAGCGGGCTGGCAGATAACGATCTTGTCTTCCGCACTGCGCCCAATGACGAGTTCCAGGCCGAGGCCTTTGCCGAGCTCCTCTCCCACACGCTCGAGACAACACTCCCCGATGCCGGCGTCGCCGAACCCAAGCTCGCCATCATGGTCCGCCGCGACGACAGCTACGCCGAAGGGTTGAGTGAGACCATCATTCCCATGCTCCCCACCGCCATCACATCCGGCGGCGAGGATCGTTTCACGGTCAACAACTACACCAACTCCGGGGTCGGTGAGCCGGTCGACTACACCGGCGATGTCGCTGTGGTCGCCAGCCAGAGCACCCCGCCCGATGTCGTGGCCATCTTCGGCAGCGCCGAGGCCTGGGAGCTGATCTCCTACTTTGAGATCGCGCTGGAGAACCAGCCCCTCTACTTCGGCGTCGACGCCATGAAGAACGCCCAGCTCGCCGGCCAGGCCAACACCAACCTGGAAGGTCGCATCTGGGGCACCGGCCCCCGCAACATCGGTGACGCAGGCTACGTGCCTTACCTGACCTTCCGCACCCAGTTTGAGTCCCGCATCGAAGACGATCCCGACAAATACCAGTTTGTCGCCAACGCCTTCGATGCCGTCTATGCGCTGGCCTTTGCCGCGGCCGCCGAAGGCTTTACCGGCCCCGAACTCGCCCAGGGCCTGCGCCGCTTAAGTGAAGGCCCCGAGATCACCCCGCGCGCCGCTGAAGCCCAGCAGGCCATCAACACCCTCTCGGCCGGCGGCTCGGTGACCTACCTGGGGGCCAGCGGCCCGATGTTCTTCGATCAAAATGGAGATCCACAACCCACACCGATCTCGCTATGGTGTTTCCAAGACGCTTCCGTTCCTGAAGAGGGCGAGATCTACTCGGAGACCCGAGCGTTCACGCCCCTGACCTGCTCCGAACCCGAAGGCTGAGGTTTTTGCTCGGCCTACGCCCTGTTGAGGCACCCTCGATGAACCTGCTGCACCGGCTTATTGGATCGTCCGTACTGGCCACCGCGCTGCTCTCCGGAGCGCTCGCTTTAAGCGGGTGCAGCCTGCTCATTGAGACCGAGACCTGCCAGTCCAACGCCGACTGCAACGGGGGAACCTGCTCCGCCGACAACATCTGCGTCGACGACGACGCCGCGCTCTGCTCCGAGGAGCAGCCCTGCCCCGAAGGTCAGCTCTGCGACGAAGCCGGCCAGTGCGTCTCCACCGAAGGGCTGCTCGCGCCGCCTTGCGAGCTGAGCTCCGGCAACATCACCGCCGACAACGCCTTCAACCTCGGGGTGCTCCTGCCCCTCTCGGGCCCCGAAGAGGGTTTTGGCCGGCCGCTGCTCGACGCGATCCGTCTGGCCCAGTCCGACTTCAACGGCATCGGCGGCGTGCTCAACCGCCCTGTCGGCTTGATCATCTGCGACACCCAGGGCCTCGACGATGAGGCGCTCGCCGGTGCCCGCCACCTGGTCGAAGAGGCCGGCGTGGAAGCTATCATCGGCCCCGACTACTCCAGCCAGACCATCGACATCGCCACCAGCCTGACCATCGACAACGAGGTCGTGCTCATCAGCCCCTCGGCCACCGCCGCCACCATCAGCGGGCTCAGCGATAACGACCTGGTCTGGCGCACCTCCGCCTCCGATGTCATTCAGGGCATCGCGCTGGGCGAACTTCTCACCTTCATGCTCAACGACGTCGTGGAAGCGGAAGCGCCCAAACTGGCCCTGCTCACCCGCCGCGACGACACCTACGCCGACGGCCTGCAGAGCGCGCTCATCGCCCAACTTCCCGCCGAGATCACCGGCGGCGATGACACCCGCTTTGCGCCCTACAACTACGCCAACGCCAGCGCCGGCCAGACCGGCGATGACTACTTCGACACCGTCGGCGACGTCATCGCCGACGCCGCCTCCAGTGGCGAGCCCGACGTGGTGGTGATCCTGGGCTCCTCGGAGGCCTGGGAGATCGCCGAAGCGCTCGACGAGGGCCTGGAAGGCGCGCCCCTCTACGTCTTCGTCGACGCCGCCCGCAACACCGACCAGGCCGAGGCCGCCCCCGAGTCGCTCCAGGGCCGCATCTGGGGCACCGCGCCGCAGAACATCGGCGCGGCCGACTACGCCCCCTACATCAGCTTCCGCCTCAAGTACCTCTCGGAGTACAACCGCGATCCCAACGACTTCCAGTTTGTCGCCAACGCCTTCGACGCCCTCTATGTCGTGGCGCTGGGCGCGGCCGCCGAAGGTTTCACAGGCCCCCAGATCGCCGAGGGCATGAAGCGCTTAAGCTCCGGCAACACCGTCGACCCGGGACAGAGCCAGGCGCAGAACGCCATCAACACCCTGCGCGGCGGCGGCTCCATCAACTTCCGCGGCGCCTCCGGCCCGCTGAACTTCGACGACAATGGCGACCCGCAAGCCAGCCCCATCGCCCTGTGGTGCTTCGACTCCAACCGCCTCCCGGAGAGCGGCGTCATCCTCAATGAGATGCTCGAATTTGTGCCCCAACGCTGCGGCGAAGAGCCCTTCGACGATGACCCCGTCGATGAGGGCGACGCCTCAGCCGACGTGGGTCCCGACGCCGAGCTCGACGCCGACCCGGATGTTGCTGACGACGACGCCGTCATTGAACCTTCCGACACCGAACTCTCGCGAGATACCGACTAAACCCGGAGCCCGTGATGACCTCTCCCACCTCCCCTGTTCACTTTGTCATCACGGGCTTTGAGCCCTTTGGCGACCACGCCTACAACCCCTCCTGGGACGCCGCCAGCACCATGGCAGAGACCCTCGGCGCGCGCGCCCATCTGCTCTCGGTGACCTACTCCAGCGCCGCGCAATTCGCTCGCGCCCACCTGGAGTCACGCGCCCCGGAGCCCGGATCGCGTATCCTCTTTGTGCACCTGGGACTTGCGGCGCGCCGCGACCATCTGGCCTTTGAAGAGCGCGCCCTCAACCGCCGCGACCACATCCCCGACAACGCCGAGCGCCCCCTCAACCCCTCGCTTCCGGCCGAGCAACCGCTGCGCGCCGACGATCTTCCCCGTCGCCACACCCAACTTCCGCTCGCGCGGCTTCGCGACCATTACGAAGCACTTCGCCAGGCCGAGCCCGATCTTCCCCCGAGCGCGCTCAGCCAGGATTGCGGCTCCTACGTCTGCAACGCGCTGCTTTACCACTCGCTGCGCGCCGCCGAGGCCGCCCGGGCCCGCGGCATCCACGCCGACGCCCTCTTCATCCACCTCCCGCCACTCTCCCCCGATCAAGCCCACCGCACCGGCCGCGGACTGGCGAAGTCCTTCGCCGCGCTCTTCGACGGCGACGTCAACGCTTAAGCCCCTGCGCCACCGCGACCTCCTCCAGGGTGCGGCGCAGCCACTTATGCGCCCCGCTGCGATGGGTGCGCGGGTGCCAGGCCATCGACACCGTGCCCCGCTCCAGCTCCACCGGCGGCTCAAAGATGCGCAGCGGCAGGTAACTCGCAAAACTCTCCGCCACGCTGCGCGAGGTTGTCAGCACATAATCGGTCGTCGCCACCAGGTGCGGCGCCACCATAAAATGCGGCACCACCACGGCCACCCGCCGTGAGCGCCCCCGCTCAGCCAGCGTCGCATCGACCACCCCCTCATCATCGCCGCGCGGTGAAACGAGGATGTGCGAGAGCTCGCAATAGGTGTCCAGATCCAGCGTCTTCCCCACCCCGGGATGCCCCCGGCGCACCACCGAGACCAGGTCGAGCTGAAAAAGATCTTTTCGATAGAGCGTCTCCGGCACATGCTCCGGCAGCCCCAGCGTCAGCACCAGATCGAGCGCTCCGGTGGCCAACCTCTCCACCGGCGAGCTCCCTCCGAGCTCGCGCACCCGCAGATCGACGCCCGGCGCCTCGCGCTCCAGGCGCTCGATCAGCGGCGGCAGCAACACAAACTGCGCATAATCATTGGTCGCCAGCCGGAAAACCCGCGCGCTGCTCGCCGGATCGAAATGCTCCGGCGGTGAGACCGCCACCTGCAGGGCCTCCAGCGCCTCTTTGAGCGGACCGGCCAGCTCCTGCGCGCGCTCGGTGGGCACCATCTGTCGTCCCGAGCGCACCAGCAGCTCATCGCCAAAGACCTCGCGCAGCCTCCCCAGCGTGTGGCTCATCGCCGACTGGCTCAAACCCACCTGGCGCGCCGCCTCACTGACACTTCCCACCGTCAGCAGCACATCGAGCGCCACCAGCAGGTTCATGTCCACGTCTTTTAAATGAATCTGGTTCATAGCAATAACGTATATTATGCATTTGAAAGATAAAAGCCTGTGCGCAGACTTGGGGATGTCGCAGCGAACCCGCTGCACAACAACTCATTCAACTCCTTCAAAAATGCCCTACAGGAGTCACACCATGGCCAACGCCACCTGGAACTTCGACATCTCCCACTCCGACGTCACCTTCAAAGTGCGCCACATGATGTTTGCCAAGGTCACCGGTCGTTTCACCGACTGGACCGGCACCCTGGAGTTCGATCCGGAGAACCCCTCCACCGCCAAAACCACCGTCTCGATTCAGGCGGCGAGCATCGATACCTCCAACGAAGACCGCGACAACCACCTGCGCTCCGGCGACTTCTTCGACGCCGAGAAGTTCCCCACCCTCGAGTTCGAGAGCACCAACTTCAAGACCGAGGGCAAGAAGATCCTCATCGAAGGCAACCTGACCATCCGCGACGTCACCAAACCGGTGACCCTTGAGGCGGAGTTCCTCGGCAAAGCCGTCGATCCGTGGGGCAACGACCGCATCGGCTTCAACGCCTCGACGACCATCAACCGCAAAGAGTTCGGCCTGACCTGGAACCAGGCCCTTGAGGCCGGCGGTGTGCTCGTTGGCGAGAACGTCGAGATCGACATCAACGTCCAGGCCGTCAAAGCCGGCTAAGCGTTGCATTCACTCGCCGCCGCGCCTCCCGACTCTGCGATCCTACCTACACGCATCGGGCGCCGCGGCGGTGAGCGAGCAAAAAAAAGACCGCCGGAGAATCTCCGGCGGTCTTTTTTTAGCTGATTGCAGCCACTGCGCGATTGCTTAGTCGTCGCTTCCGGGACTCATCGCCCCGGCTCCCTAAAAGTCGACAAAGCTCTCAAGCTGCTTGGCGCGGCTGGGATGACGCAACTTCTTGAGCGCCTTGGCCTCGATCTGGCGGATACGCTCACGGGTGACGTTGAAGTCCTGACCGACCTCTTCAAGGGTGTGGTCAGACTTGCCGCCGATGCCAAAGCGCATGCGCAGCACCTTTTCCTCACGCGGGGTGAGCGTGGAGAGCACCTTGCGGGTCTGGTCGGAGAGGTTGGAGTTAACCACCGCCTCCGAGGGGTTGACCGCTTCTTCATCGGCGATGAAATCACCCAGCGAGCTGTCCTGCTCCTCGCCAATGGGCGTCTCCAGGCTGATGGGCTCCTTGGCGATCTTGAGGACCTTGCGGACCTTCTCCACCGGCATGTCCATCTTGTCGGCGATCTCGTCGGGCGTCGGCGGGCGTCCCAGGTCCTGGACCAGGTAGCGCTCGGTACGCGCGAGCTTGTTGATCGTCTCGATCATGTGCACCGGGATACGGATCGTGCGGGCCTGGTCGGCAATGGCACGCGTGATCGCCTGGCGAATCCACCAGGTGGCGTAGGTCGAGAATTTATAACCACGCTGGTACTCGAACTTATCGACCGCCTTCATCAGGCCGATGTTGCCCTCCTGAATCAGGTCCAGGAACTGTAGGCCACGGTTGGTGTATTTTTTGGCGATCGAGACCACCAGACGCAGGTTCGCCTCGACCAGCTCGGCCTTGGCGCGCTCGGCGATCTTCTCGCCAGCGAGCACCGCCTGGTAGGTGATGCGCAGGGAGTTGACCGACTGGCCGGCCTCGATCTCCACCGCACGCACACGCCGGCGAAGGCTGCGCATCTCCTGGTAGATCTCATTGAAGCGACCCGCGGTCATACGGCGACGCTCGAGCTGCGCGATGGCATCTTCGTCGTCGACGCGCAGACCCCTGGCGATCTCGGTGGCCTCCACGAAGGTAAAGCGCGTCAGGCGCTGGGCCCGCGCAAGCTCACTCTCGGCCTTATCAATGCGCAGGATCAGGCCCTTGAACTTGGCCACGATCTTGTCGGTGTGCTTCTTGGTCAGGCGCACGTTCTTCATCAACGCGAACATCTCGCGGCGATTGGCCTTGATCTCTTCGCGCAGCTTCTTGCGATCGACCAGCGAGATGCCACGGCGCGTGATCAGCTCTTCGCCCAGCGAACGGTTGCGCTTATGCAGCTGGCGCACCCGGTCGATCTGGTTGAGGAACCAGCGCATGCGCTCCTCCAGGCTCATCTCGATGACGTTGCCCTCTTCATCGCGGGGCAGATCCTCGGGGTTGGGCGCCTGCAGCACGCTGGTCAGCTTGACCTTGCCGGCCTGCACGCGGTTGCCCAGCAGGATCATCTCGCGCACCCCCACCGAGGTGCTCAGCACCACCGTCAGAATGGTCTTCTCGCCCTCCTCAATGCGCTTGGCGATCTCAACTTCGCCCTCACGCGTCAGAAGCGGCACCTGACCCATCTTGCGCAGGTACATGCGCACCGGGTCGGTCCCCTTGACGAACTCATCGCTGCCCTTGGTGGCCTTGGCCTTCTGCGCCTTGGTGTGCGGCACGTCGCTCTCGACCTCAACCGGCGGCTTGTATTGCGCCGGTTTGTCGACCATTTGAATCCCCAGCTCCACGAAGAGCATCATCATATCGTCGAGCTGCTCGCTGGAGAGGGTGCCGGCGGGCAGGGCGTTGTTGACCTCATCGTAGGTCAAAAACCCCTTTTCTTTCCCCATGTCGATGAGCTTTCGAACTTCCAGGCTGGTCGCTCGAGGGTTCGATTGGGCTGTGAACATCAAACTTCTCCTTGGTACGTGCCACTTCGACCGACGGATCGGGTCGGCGCTGTCGTCGCGTTTACTCCCCCACCCCATGTCTTAGATGGTCGAGGAGGCCGGGGCAAGAAACTGCGCTTGAGGATGGTTATTCCGGGCGAACTCAAAGGATTTCGCTAAGTTATCAACGCCTTATCCTGATTTAGGGGGGTTAGGGTGGCCACTTTCATGTCTCATCCCGAGGCCGAGCTCGGAGAGCTCGCGTCAAGATCGAGGGCCTTTCGAAACTGGCGAACCTGCTCAAGCTGCTCGTTGATCTGCACAAAGCGCTCCCGCTCGCTGCGAAAGTCGACGTTGTTGAGCTCCCGCTGCAGATGCTCGTCCATGCGCACCGCCCAGGCCTTCTTGAGCGTCCGCACGCAGTCCCGATACCAACGCAGCGCCTCTTCCGGGCCGTAGAGGCGCTGACTTTCGACCTCGGCCAGAGCCGCGATCACCGTCTCACGCATCCCGCCCGGCGGGGTGGCCTCTAAGAGCAGCGGCCGGTTGATACCATCATGGGTTTGGTAGTGGTTTTGGACCACGCGCAGAAAGTCGGCAAGTTCTTGACTGGAAAGGAGTTTGTCAAGCTCTTCGCGAAAAAAGTCCGAGAGCCACTTCGGCTGATCGAGCAGGACCGCCAGCACGCCGTACTCCGCGCTGGGAAGCCGCGCGCCCTGGCCGGCCTTCAGCACGGCCTGACGCGCCTGGTCGCGCCGCTCGGGCGGACGCTTGAGATAATCTTTTAAAAGCGCCGGCTCGATCGCCAGGCGCCGGGCGACCTCCCGGGCGTAATGCTCCCAGGCGGCCGGCTCTTTAACCTGCGTGAGGATGGTACCCACCGATTCGAGCGCGCCCAGGCGCGCCTCGATGGTGGCGCCTTCCACCGGCTTGATCGCCCGGTCGAGCGCCCAGGCCACCAGCGGCTGCGCCGCCTCCATCCGCGCGCGCAGCGCGTCTGCGCCCTCGCGTCGCACGAAGGTGTCGGGATCGTCGGCCTCGTCAAAACGCACGACCAGCGCCTCCAACCCCGCGCTCTCTAACGCACCCAGACATCGCAACGTGGCCTCCTCGCCAGCAGAATCGCCATCAAACGCAATGATCACCCGGCGCGCAAAACGCCGCAGAAGACGCGCCTGCACCTCGGTCAGCGCGGTGCCCATCGGGGCCACCGTCACGCCGATGCCCGCGCCGTGCAGCGCGATCACGTCGAAGTTTCCCTCGACCACCAGCGCCTGTTCCTCCTTGCCCATGGCCGACTTCGCCACATCGAGCCCGTAGAGCTGCTCCCCCTTGGTATAAAAGGGCGTCTCCGGGGAGTTGATGTATTTAGCGCCGCCGCCGTCCGAAGCAAGGGCGCGCCCGCCAAAAGCCAGGGTATTTCCCCACACGTCGACCACCGGAAAGACCACGCGATGGCGAAAGCGGTCGTAATGGCCGCCGCGATCGTTGGCGATCGCAAGCCCCGCACGCTCAAGCCAGGCCGGCTTAAAGCCCTTCTTGCCCAGCGCCTCGATCGTGTTCTCCCAGCCATCGGGCGCATAGCCCAGCCCGAAGGTGCGCGCGGTCTCTTCATCAATGCCGCGCTCAGCAAGATAACGACGGGCGACCTCGCCGCGCGCCCCCCAGAGCTGCTCCTGATAGAAGTCGCGGGCGGCGTCCATGATCGCCAGGTAGATCTTTTTGCCCTCGCGGCGCTTACGCGCCGCCTCGGCCTGTTGCGGGCTCTCCTCGGGGATCTCAATGCCGGCGCGCTCCGCTAATGTGCGCACCGTCTCCGGGAAGTTCCACCCCTCGATCGACATTAAAAACTGGATGACGTTGCCGCCCTCGCTGCACCCGAAGCATTTGTAGATGCCCATCCCCGGGTGCACAAAAAAGCTCGGCGAGTTCTCGTCGTGGAAGGGGCAGAGCCCCTTGTAGTTGTTGCCGGCGCGCTTGAGCGAGACGTACTGCTGGACGGTCTGCAAGATGTCCGTGCGAGCGAGCACGTCTTCAATCACGGACTGCGGTATCAATCCCATGAAGTCTCATCGTGCGTGGAGAGGGGGAGGCGGAGGCGCCGAGAGCGGCGTCCTCGCGCCAACGAGGTTGGCTGCTGCGGGCGAGACAAGGGCGCTAAAAACAACCTCGCAGAGTGACCGCGGAGTCAGCGGAAGCACCAGCGCCGGTCGATCAGTGTACCAGCCGGCCATCCTCTGTCAAATTTTGTGGAGTATTATCGCTCCACCCCCGCGCGCCCGCAACGCGCGGGGGAAAGACCTCGCCCTCACTGCGTCACGCAGTAGGCCCCCGGAGAGAGCGAGGCGATATCATCGCGGCAGCGCTCGCCATCGCCGCAGTCCTCGCAGGGGCAGTTGAGGCAGTCGCGGGCCGGGCGCACGCTCCGGCACTCCGCCCCGGTCAGCCCCAGCGCGCAGACCTCGCTGGCCTCACAGACCGTGCCGCAGGGCTCCCCGCGCAGCGGACGTGGGCCGCAGTAGAGCGGGTCGACCTGCTGGAGCCCGGGCAAACAGCTGAGGCCTTCGCCCTGGGTGCACTCGATCCAGCCAAAGCCGCAGCCGCCGCTGCCGCAGGCGCCCTCTTTGCAGTGACCCAGCCCGCAGCTTGTGCCGCAGCCGCCGCAGTGGCGCGCGTCGGTCTCCAGATCCACGCACTCCCCGTCGCAGAGGGTGTAGCCGGGGCGGCAGGCGCACTGGCCCAGGTCGCAGTAGGCCCCGGCCGGGCAGACCTCGCCACAGCCGCCGCAGTTGTCGGCGTCGCGCAAGACCTCCTCGCAGGCGTTGTCGCCGCCGCAGGCCTCCATGGTGCCGGTGCAGCCGCACTGGCCGTTGTTGCACGTGCCAAACTCGGCGTCGCAGGCGTTGCCGCAGCTGCCACAATGGTTCGGGTCGGTGGCCAGGTTCACCTCCTGGCCCTCGCAGATCTCGAGGCCCGGGTCGGTGGCGTCTGGAACCTCGGCGTCTGGAACCTCGGCGTCGGGCTGGTCGGCATCGGGCTCGCCGACGTCGGGTTGGTCGGTATCTGGGACTTCGGCGTCGGCAACGCCGGAATCGGCATCCGGAGCGCCTGTGTCGGGGTCCCCCGGATCGGAAGGATCAACCTCCGCGTCGCCCTCATCGCGAGCATCGCCCGAGGCGGCGTCGCCCGGATCTTCCAGGTTCCAGCCGGTATCTTCGTCGGGCTGAAACTCTCCACTTTGAGGATCAAAGCTGCAGGCCGCAGCACCCAGCCCGAGCGCCATTATCGCCACGCCAATCATCCGCCACGTTACCATCATCGCCTCATTGCATTGCGCCACCGAAATGCAGCCCGGTCGCCCATCGTTTTGCCTCGCCAGCTACGGCCATCACGCAGCCCCGGCCCCCGTAACGTTAGCTGGCGCATCCCTGTCGTCATCGTCTTCCACTTTATGCGATCCCCCGGCGACTCGCCACTTGGCAAGAGCAAAGCCCCGGGTGTAGGTCTGCCCTCCCCCGCGACGCCTCACCATGAGACGTCCTCCCCGCATCCCACCTTGAAGCCGCACCGAGGCACCACCTTGAGCAGCACATCGACCGAGACCTACCTTCGCAAACCCTGGGGAAGCTCCGTTCGCATCGAAGACGATCTGTGGCGGCTGCGCTTGAAAAATCCGGTGGGAAGCCTGCTGGTCAACACCTTCGTTTACCGGCACCGCGACACGCTGGCCGTCATCGATCCGGGCTGGCCCTGGGAGGTGCAGCTTCTGGACGACGCGCTCAGCGATCTGGGATTCGGAGGCATCAAAGCCGTCACGCACTGGCTCTACACCCACAGCCACATCGATCATATGGGGGCGGCGGTGCTGCTGCAGCGCCGCAGTGAAGCGCCGCATATGGTCTGGCCCTGGGTGAAGCCCGAGCTGGAGCGCTGGCACCACTACCAGGATCGTGTCAACAACTGGACGCCCTGGGTGGAGGAGGCCTTTGCGGAGCCGCAGCGCTCCCACATCCTCAAAGAGCGGGTCGGTCGGAGCGCCGGGGGTGCGCGCATGCTCGAGCTCTTCGGGCCCGGCGCGCTCACGCACACCCGGAGCTACGAGGTTGGCGATACCCTGGAGGTTGGCGAGCTTCGCCTCGAGCTGCTGGATGCCCGCGGGCACGACCCGAGCCACCTGGCGCTGTGGGAGCCCACCCGACGCTGGCTCTTCTCCGGCGATCTTCTGCTGGCGATGCCCAGCCCCTTAAGCCGCGCGATGGGCGACGATCTCACCCTCTACGAAGAGAGCCTCAAACGCATCGCCCGGCTGCCCGCCGAGCTCTTACTGACCGGCCACGGCACCCACCAGCGCGGCGACGACATCGCCCGCGCCGTGGCGCGCTCCCGCGACCAGATCACCTCACTCGACCTTAACCTCCGCCAGGCGCTGGGCCCCGAGCCCACCGATCTCTACAGCCTGGTACTGAAGATGGTCGGTGGCAAAGCCCTGGAGCCCACCTCTCGCTGGTGGGTTCATATCGCCAACAGCGACACCCACCTCCAGCGCATGGTCGAGCGTGGCGAGGCCGAGCGCATCAACGATGAGCGCGGGCCGCTCTACCGCAGCCGCGGCTGAGTGATGTTTGAACGCCTGGCACCCGAGCGTTCCTACGACTTCGGCGACGCGATCGAATGCCTGGCACCCGATCTTTAGTCACAAGATCGAACGCCTGGCACCCGCGCGCTCCAACGACTTCGGCGACGCGATCGAATGCCTGGCACCCGTGCGTTGGCTAGAAGATCGAACGCCTGGCACCCGTGCGTTGGCTAGAAGATCGAACGCCTGGCACCCAAAGATTTCAACGACTTCGGCGACGCGATCGAACGCCTGGCACCCGAACGTTTCAGCACCCGCGCCTGATTGAAAAACGCGGGTGCCAGACGAAAACACTCACTCCACCGTCACGCTCTTGGCGAGGTTGCGGGGCTGGTCCACATCGGTGCCTTTGAAGTCGGCGATGTGGTAGGCGATCAGCTGCACGGCGACCACCGAGATCAGAGGCTGCACAAACTCAGCGGCCTCGGGCAGTCGAATGACCACATCGGCGAACTGCTCCAGGCGCTCGTCGCCCTCATCGCCGATGGCGATGATGCGGCCTCCGCGCGCACGCACCTCTTCGAGGTTGGAGGCCGTCTTCTCGTAGACCCGGTTTTTGGGGCAGAGCACCACCACCGGAAGCTGCTTATCGATCAGCGCGATCGGGCCATGCTTCATCTCGCCGGCGGCATAGCCCTCGGCGTGAATGTAACTGATCTCTTTGAGTTTGAGCGCCCCCTCGGCCGCGATCGGGAACTGGTTGCCCCGGCCCAGGTAGAGGAAGGAGTGCGCCTTGGAGAACTGCCGGGCAATGGCCTCATAAGGCTTCATATCACGCAGCATCACCTCCATCTCGGCGGGCACCTCGCGCAGCGCTTCGATGAGCTTGCGGGCGTCTTCGCTGGCGAGGGTGCCGCGCAGTCGGCCCAGGCAGATCGCCAACATCCCCATCGCCGCCAGCTGCGTGGTGAACGCCTTGGTGCTGGCCACGCCGATCTCGGGGCCGGCGTGGGTGTAGAGCACCCCGTCGCTCTCGCGAGCGATCGTCGACTCGATCACGTTGCAGACGCAGAGCGTGCGCGCGCCCAGCGCGCGCGCCTCCCGCAGCGCCGCGAGCGTGTCGGCGGTCTCACCGGACTGGCTTACGCCAATGACCACCGTGTTGGCGCTGACGATCGGGTCGCGGTAGCGGAACTCACTGGCCAGCTCCACCTCCACCGGGATGCGGGCGTGCTGCTCGATCATGTAGCGCCCCACCTGCGCGGCAAAGTAGCTGGTGCCGCACGCCACAAACACGATCTTGTCGATGGCCTTGACCGCATCTTCGTCCAGCGCGAGCTCGGGCAGGTTCACCTCCCCGCGCTCCACGCTCACGCGACCGCGCAGGGTGTCGATGATGCGCGCCGGCTGCTCGAAGATCTCCTTGAGCATAAAGTGCTTGTAGCCCTGCTTCTCCGCCGAGATCGGATCCCAGCTGATGGTCTTGACCGGCCGCTCCACAGGCGCACACGCCGCATCAAAGATCTCGATACCCTGGCGACTGAGCACCGCGGTGTCGCCATCTTCCAGAAAGATAAAGTCGCGGGTATGGCTGAGCACCGCCGGCACATCGGAGGCCGCAAACGCCCCGGAGCTTCCGCGCGCCACGACCATCGGCGAGGCGAAGCGGGCTACGACGAGCTCCTCGGGGTTCTCGCTGCGCATCACCAGCAGCGCGTACGAGCCCTCAATGCGCTCCAGCGCCTGGCAGGTGGCCTGATGAAGGCTGGTCGCGCCTTGCTCCAGCGCGTCATCGATCAGGTGCGCCACCACCTCGGTGTCCGTCTCACTGGAGAACTCCCGACCGCGGGCGCGCAGCTCATCTTTGAGCTCCAGGTAGTTTTCAATGATGCCGTTATGCGCCACCACCACCTGGCCGGCGCGATGCGGGTGGGCGTTCAGCTCGGTGGGCCGACCGTGGGTCGCCCAGCGCGTGTGCCCCAGCCCGATGCTGCCGTCAAAAGGCTCGCGACGATATGCCGCCTCCAGGCGCGCCAGCTTGCCTTCGGCGCGGCAAATCTGGACCTGCCCCTCATCATCGGCGATCGCGATGCCCGCCGAATCATAGCCGCGATACTCCAGCTTCCGCAGCCCGTTCAGCAGAATGTCGCTGCACGTCTGCTCCCCAACATACCCCACGATTCCACACATAGAGTCCTCGCTCTGTGATCCGCTCTCCGGACATCCCTGTCGTCGAACTGGCCGGCACCACTCGCCACAACCTGCGAGCACCCGACCTCCCCCGCGTTTCTAACGAACACGACCGAAACAACGCGGGGCGGCCTTACGACCGCCCCGCTTCTAACACAACTTCGAGGCACTTCTCACCTGCCAAGGTGACGCCCCGCCAAAATGCCGCTCAGGGCACCTCCAAAAGCTCCGTGGGCACCGTCTCAAAACGTACCCCGATGCTAAACGCGCGACCCTCATCGGTCTCAATATCGGCCAGCCCCGAGAGCCCGGCCAACCCGCTACAGAGGGTGTTATCGGCCAGGGTACGACACGCCGCCGACGCGGAGCTGCAGTTCTGTGCGTCGCTCGACGCCAGCGAACACTGGTAGCGATCGTTGGTGCCTGTTCCCACATACGTAAAGAGGAGCGGCGTATTCTGGATGCACTCACACTCCAGCGCCGCCTCATTCATCGACTCAAAGAAACGATCGCGCATCAACACCCCGGAGAGCTCGCCGTCCACCAGCGCAAAACCTCCGCCTGCCTGGAGGTTAGCTTGCGGATCTTCGACCACCTGCGCGCGAATGCTCACATCGGTCAGCTCCAGATCAATCGCCTCGATCATCCCGGGAAAGCGCGCGTTAAGGCTGCCGCCACTGGCGCGCAACACCCCGCCCTCATCGACCCGCGCTGAGGTGAAGCCAAAGCGCGGCGCACCGTCTTCATCATAGCTCTCAGCGCTCACATACACCGAGCCCTCCCCGGAGAGGTTGGTCTGAGGCGTCTCTTCCGAATAGTCGCCTTCGAGCACCTTCAGCTCCAGGCTGGCGTCGTAGGCGGTGTTGCCCCAGCTTTGAGCCTCCATCAAGTACATAAGCAGGCCGTTGTCGATGGCGAGTTGAATGTTGCCGTTGACGTCGCCTCCCAGCAGCGGCCCGAGCGTACCCACCACGTCGTTGCCCAGGTAGTTGTCGATCGCGTCATCCCCGTCGATGTCGGCGCAACACGTCTTATCGGTCACGATCTCAAACTTTGAGAAGTACGTCCCCGGTCCAAAAGGACCATCCGGGCAGGTCTCATCATCCGAAGGGTAGGCACACTCCACTGGAGGGTAATCGTCCTCATCGGGCCCCGGATCCGCGTCGGCATCCGGCTCCGCGGCGTCGGGCACATCCGCATCACCGGCGTCGGGTTCTGCCGCAGTGTCGGTATCCTCGCCCCCATCCGGGGTTGAGTCGCCGCCGGTGTCCCCGGCCTCGTCACCGCTATCGGCCACAACCTCGGTGTCAGGGGTGTCGGTGCCGCCGACGTCATCGCCGGAGCATCCGCCCGCAAACATCACACCGGCCGCCAACATCGCCAGCCCGATAAGGCTATGCTGCTTTTTCATCACCCGTTCCCTCATGCCCGAAACCCGTTCTTCATGCCCCGGCGGTGCGTCACGCGCGCGCCGGAGGCGATCGTCTGAAACCATCTGCGGATCATCGTCGTCGCGATATCCCGATGGTAGCCGCGGCCTCAAACACATTGCAAACGCCGCAGCGCGTCATCGCACCGCGGCGCCTTTCATCCTCACTCGACTTCAACTTCGCCGTGGGTAAGCACCGGCTGCCCCTTCTCGTTGAGCGTCTCCAGACCATATCGCCCCGGCTCCACCTCCCAGAGACGCGTCGTCAGCTGCTGGCCGCGAAAGACCGGCCGCGCAAAGCGCACCTTCATGCGCTTGAGCCGCTCGACGCGTCCGTCGGCCACGCCCTCCACCGCCGCGCGCGCCGCAAAGGCCATCGTGCACAGCCCGTGCAAGATCACATCCGGAAGTCCCGCTGCGCGGGCCACCTCCTCGTCGACGTGAATGGGGTTATGATCGCCCGAGGCCGCCGCGTAACGCCGCGGCTGATCCTCGGCCACCACCTGCTCCTGGCTGAAAACAACCTCCGGCGACTCCCGCTCCTCCTCGCCAGCGCGTGCCTTCTTCGAGTCGTTGCTCTTCTTCGGGCTCGTGCCATCGGAGGGCTTACGCACAAAGAGCGCGCTCGACGCCTCCACCACAACCTCCCCCTCCCGCATCAGGCGCTGACGCACCTCGATAAGCCACCCCGAGGACTTCTCCTCCACCGACGCGATCTCCGAGCGCGGCGACACAAGATCCCAGGGGCGCAGCACATCGTGGAAGATCATCTCCTGCTCCCCGTGCACCAGGCGCAGCATATCGGCGTTGAGCTCCTCATCCGTCATCGCCGCCTCCAGCGCACCGATGAGCGGCTGCACCGCAAAAAGCGGCGCGGCCACAAGCCCCCCCTCGGCCTCCTCGCTCAGGTAGCGCGCCTGGCGATCATCGACCGCCTCCGCATACGCGATCATCTCGGAAGGCTTAAGGTGACGCGCGGGCATCTTGAATTTTTTGCCCACAACCTCCCCGTTGGGGCCTTCGGCCCCCTGACCGCCCCCCTCCGATGCCGCGCTCGGGGACTGCGCATCCGCCGCGCCGCCTGCGGCGATCGCCCCGGCCGCCTGCAAATCAAAGAACGACGCGAACTTCATCAACGCCCCCATGGTGTCGGCTTTGATCTTCCCGGCCATAAAGGCCTTCTGCGCCGAGAGCTGGCCGGCGGCAAGCTCAATGAGCGTCTGGGCGCTGTCGAACTCCACCTTTGCGCTCACTTTGTCGGGTGCCCCCTCCACAAAGCTCGCTCTCCCTTCGTTGACGCGCAGCCCAAAGGTCCCGGCGCCGCGCACCTCAAAGACCAGCCCGGCGTCCCAGCTCGCGCCGGCCTCCCGGTCGAAGACCTGCGGGAGCGCCTCAAAGATCGCCCGCGCCCTTGCCGCATCTTCGCCAGCGGCCTCGCCACCGGTGCCGGCCGGCGCGGTGATGGCCTCAAAGTTCTCGCCAACCGCCTCCAGCGTCCAGGCCTGCTCCCGCTCCACCCCGGGCGTCGTCTCCATCACATACTCAAAATAGTGGCGCCCATGCGCCCCGAACACGCGCCCCGAGACCCCGGCGGCCTCCTCACTCGCGAGCCACATGACCAGCGGCGCGACGTCTTCCGCCGCATAGCTCTCGGGCACCATATCGAGCTCTTCGGTCATGCGGGTCTTGGCCACCGGCGCGATCGCGTTGCAGGTGACCTTGTAGCGCGCGCACTCCAGCGCCACCACGCGCGTCAGCCCGGCGATGCCGGCCTTGGCCGCGCCGTAGTTGGTCTGCCCGAAGTTTCCCTTAAGCCCCGCATACGACGAGGTGTTGATGATGCGCCCCCCCTGGCCGGCCTTGATCATCGCCTCCACGGCGAACTTCGTGACCAGGAAGGTCCCCTTAAGATGCACGTCGATGACCTGATCCCACATCGCCTCATTCATGCGCACAAGGGTCTTGTCGCGCAGGATGCCAGCGTTGTTGATCACAATATCCAGGCGACCAAAGCTCTCGATGGCGCGGGTCACCATCGCCTGCGCGTCGTCGGCGCTGGCGACCGAGCCGCGGTCGGCCACGGCCTTGCCGCCCAGCGCTTTGATCTCGTCGACGACCTTCTCGGCCAGGGCCTGCCCTTCATCTTCACCGTGGCGGCTTACGCCCAGGTCATTGACCACCACCGAAGCACCGCCCTTCGCCAGCGCCAGCGCATACGCGCGCCCCAACCCGCCCCCGGCGCCGGTGACCAACGCAACCTTTCCATCAAACGCACCCATCTTCACTCCTCTTGTAACCCTGCCCAAAGAAGGCATCCTCGACGTCGCTCAACGCCGCGCTAAGACGCACGCAAACACGCTCAAACGCGCTCGATCACCGTGGCCACCGCCTGCCCGAACCCGATGCAGAGCGTCGCCAGGCCCAGCTCCACATCGCGACGCTCCATCTCGTGCAGAAGCGTCGTCATCAGACGCGCCCCCGAACATCCCAGCGGGTGACCCAGCGCCATCGCGCCGCCGTTGACGTTGGTGCGCTCCAAAAGCGCCTCCATGCCATCGGCACCTCCCAGCTCTTTCGCCCAGGCCAGCACCACCGAGGCAAAAGCCTCATTGACCTCAAAAAGATCGATATCGCCCAGGCCGAGCCCCGCCTTCTTGAGCGCCTTCTCAGTCGCGGGGATCGGACCGGTGAGCATGATCGTCGGGTCGACCCCGGCCAGCGCCATCGAGCGCACCCGCGCACGGGGTTTCAGCCCCAGGCGCTCGCCAGCTTCCGCCGAGCCGATGAGCACCGCCGCCGCGCCGTCGGAGATCTGACTGGAGCTTGCCGCCGTGATTACGCCGTCTTTCTGAAAGGCCGGGCGCAACTTCGCGACCTTCTCATAGGTCGAGTCGGCCCGCGGCCCCTCGTCGTGCTCGAGGCCGAAAACCGGCGCGATCTCGCGCTCAAAACGCCCTTTTTCCATCGCCGCAAGCGCGCGACGGTGGCTCTCCACCGCCAGCTCATCGAGCATGATGCGGCTCAAGCCCCAGCGCTCCGCGATCAAGTCGGCGCTCACCCCCTGAGAGACAATGTCGAAACGATCGGTGAGAAGATCGCTTAAGGGGCCGCTGTCCGAGCCCATCGCCACCCGGCTCATCGACTCCACCCCGGCGCCCACCACCAGATCGTGGGCGCCGCTCATCACCGCCTGCGCCGCGAAGTTGATGGTCGTCAGACTCGAGCCACACATCCGGTTAACGGTGGTGCCGCAGACCGTGATCGGGAAGCCCGCCACCAGCGCGGCGTTGCGCGCGATGTTGAGTCCCTGCTCGCCGAGCTGGGTCACACAGCCCATGATCACATCTTCGATCTCCGCCGGATCGACGCCGGCGCGATCCACCAGGGCGCGCAACACCGCCGCGGCCAGCTCATCGGGGCGCACCTCCGCAAGCCCGCCCTTTCGACGCCCGATGGGGCTTCGCACCGCTTCATACACATAGGCTTCTGCCATCACCCAACTCCCTTTATCAACGTCGCCATTTTAGTGCCGCGCACACACGCAACTCACCCTCGCGCGCCGGGCCTCATCGCCGCTTTTTCAACGCCACACCATCTTCCCACGGGTCTGCCAGGCTCAGCCCGGCGGCCAGGAAAAGTCGCGTCCGCCCAGCACATGCACGTGCAGATGAAAGACCGTCTGCCCCACCTCCGCCCCGTTATTGACCACCAGCCGAAACCCGCTCTCCTCAAGGCCCTCCAGCCGCGCGACCTCTTTTGCGGCGAGCATCAGCTTGCCCAGCAGGAGCGCGTCGTCGTCTTCGGCGTGGCCCACGTTGACGATGGGCTTTTTGGGGATCACCAGCACGTGCACCGGCGCGGCCGGGTTGATGTCCCGAAACGCCAGCACCTCGTCGGTCTCATAGACCTTGTCGCAGGGGAGCTCCCCGCGAATGATTTTCGAAAAGATCGTCTCCTCGCTCACATCATCTCCTGACGCAGTTTATCAACGCTTCCATCCCCCGATCCTGCACACATGTTCCTCAGTGCCGCAAAACCATAGGCTCGCCGCGGCCCTTTGCCAAACCGGTTCACACTTTGTTTCAACGTGGCGGGCTCAGGCCTAACCCTCATCCTCCCGCTTCTTTTGCTTTTCCCCCTCCGCGGTGACGCGGGAAGGGCGCGGCCCCAGAAACGCGATCGCACCGGGCTGCACCGAAAACGCGAACTCCTGGCCGGGAAAACTCTCCCCATCGAGGTTCAGCGGCACCTCCTCCTCAAAACGAAGATGCGCCTCTTTGACCTGACGGTAGACGATGTCGTGGCAGTCGGTGGCCTCGGGCTGATTGACCAGCTCGCGCATCTGCCGAACCATCTCGGTGAGCCCCATCGCCGGCACGATCACCAGATCGAGCAGGCCATCGTCGACCTCAGCAGCCGGGCAGAAGTTCCAGCCACCGCCGGACTGCGGGCCGTTTCCCACAAAGATAAAGGCCGCCTCCCCCTCCCACTCCAGCCCCGGGGCGCGGGCCTGAAGCCGATGCACGGGCATATCAAAGGCCGCCGGGATGGCCTTGACGAAGTAGGCCAGACTTCCGGCCACATCTTTAAAGCCGCGGGAGGTCTCGGCGGTCACCGTCGCGCCCACTCCGGCGGTCGCCATATTGATAAAATGACGGTCGTTGATGCGCCCCACATCCACCGGCCAGGGCTCGCCACCAAGCCAGCTTGCAAGTTGAACGGCGCCCCCTTTGGGGTCGACGCCCAGCGCCGTCAAAAAGTCGTTGCCCGTCCCGTAGGGGAGCCCCGCCATCGCCGGGCGCTGCGCCTCATCAAGGGCCATCAGGGCGTTGGCGACCTCGTGCAGAGTGCCGTCGCCGCCGCAGGCCACCACCAGATCGGCCTTGTCTGCGGCAGCCTCTTGCACCGCGCGCGCGCCGTCACCCTTCTCCCAGGTGGGGCGCGGGCAGACCGTGTAGCCCGCATCACGGAGCACGCTCACCACCTCGCGCACATCCTCATCGGCCGCTGAGCTCGGATTGAGCACCAGGTATATCGTCGCGTCTTGTTTCATCATCGCGAACCTCATTCGGAGTCAGCGCGGAGCATCGGCGCGCTTATTG
Source organism: Lujinxingia vulgaris (assembly GCF_007997005.1). GTDB lineage: Bacteria > Myxococcota_A > Bradymonadia > Bradymonadales > Bradymonadaceae > Lujinxingia. The sequence goes on from NZ_VOSL01000010.1 coordinate 52,782, forward strand.
AAATGTTGCTCGTCTCGCTCTAACCTTCGCGCCGCACTCAACTTTCAAAGTTTTCGACGTTGTTTTTGTCGTCGCATCACCCGCGACGCCTACGGAGGATAGAATGAACCGTGCGCTTTTACGACGCGTTCGTCGGCAGATGCTGACGAGCCTGATGATCATCACGCTGAGCCTGAGTCTGGGCGCGTGCGGCTCCGATGACGGCGGTGCCAACACCCCCGACGCCGGCGATCTCCGCGACGTGGGCACCGACGCCGAAGATCCCGGCGACGCTGAAGATCCCGAAGACACCGAAGCTCCCGATGATACGGGCGATTGCGACGTCTGCACCCCGGGCACCTCGCGCTGCACCGACGAGGGCGCGCAGAGCTGCGTGAGCCTGCAGGGCTGCGCGCAGTGGGCCGACCCGGTGGCCTGTCAGGACGACGAGGTCTGCACCGGCGGGCGCTGCGCGGCCGGCTGCGAGGAGATCTGCGAGCTCGACGCCAGCGAATGCTCCGGCGAAGGCGTGCGCACCTGCGTTGAGAACGTCGACGGCTGCCCGGAGTGGTCTGCGGTTGAAGCCTGCGAAGACGATCTGATCTGCTCCGGCGGCCAGTGCCAGTCGAGCTGCGAGGATGCCTGCACCGAGGGCGAACTTCGCTGCGATGGCGAAGGCGCCTTCCAGGCCTGCGAGCAGCAGAGCACGGGATGCCTGGACTGGTCGGCCACCGAATCCTGCAGCGAAAACCTCACCTGTGACGAGGGCATCTGCATCGGCTGCACCGATGGCGAGGAGCGCTGCTCGGCCGACGCCACCGCAGTTGAAACCTGCCAGAGCGGTGAGTGGGTGGCGAGCCAGTCCTGCCCCTTAAGCTGCTCGGCCGGACAGTGCGACGACCAGGTCGCCTGCCAGCCCGGCGCTCGCCGATGCAACGGCCAGGTCGCCGAGCTTTGCAACGCCACGGGCACCGCCTACCTGCACGTAGCCACCTGCGCGGTGAGCTGCGACGCGGGGCTCTGCACCGGCGCCTGTGAGCCCGGCCAGCGGCGCTGCAACGGTCAGAACGTCGAGACCTGCAACACTGCCGGCACCGCCTGGGAAATTGCCGAAACCTGCGATGGAAGTTGCGACATCACCTCATCGACCTGTGCGCTCGATGAGCTCGACATCACCGCCGACACCAACCTCGATGGGCTGATCGTCGTCGACGGCCCCTTCATCGTGCGCCCCGGCGTCACCGTGACCAGCCCCAACGGTGACCTGACCATCCGCGCAAGCTCCATCCATGTGGAACTGGGCGGCTCGATTGTCCTCGCACCCACCGGCCAGAACCTCGCCGGCAAGGGCAATGACGGCTACTACTGCGGCTACCCCTCCTACGTGTACACCGATGGCACCGGCGGGGGCTACGGCACCCGCGGCCAGGCCGCGACCTGCCGCTCCGGCGGCTCAATTCACGGTGGAGAAGCGAACTCCGATGTCAGCGTCGGTAGCCCCGGTGGCAAGGGATACGGCAACAACGGCACCCCCGGTGGTCTGGGCGGCGGTCGCCTGAGCCTGGAAGCCAGCACCATTCTCATTGAAGGCAGCCTGCGTGCCGACGGTCAAAATGTTCTGGACGGCGCCACCTACCAGGGCGGCGCGGGCTCCGGCGGCGGCATTCGTCTGGCAGCCGATGACCTTATTGTCTCCGGTACCATCAGTACCGCGGGAGGCACCACCGACAGCGGCGGAGGCTCTGGTGGTGAGGGGCGCATCAAGCTCTTCTACGGCGACTCCATCGAGGTCACCGGCACCATCACCGGCGTCCTCACGCAAGACATCCTGCCTCCGCTGCAACTCTTCAGCTCGACGCACCCGGTCAGCGATCGCGTCTACAATGACGACTTTGAGACCATCGCGCTGAGCTGGGAGCGGCCCTTCCCCGGCCTCCAGGGCTACTACCACCGCCTCGATCGCGCGGCCTACACCCTGGTGGAGCCCTCCAACGGCCAGTTCACCGACCAGGATGTGATCACCTACACCCGCGACGACGTCTCCGCCGGGCGCAACTACCTGCACGTCACCTCCGTCGACAGTGGCTTTGAGGTCGGTGAGTCGCCCACGCACTTCACCGTGCGCCTGACCGACGGGCCGCCCACCCTCTCCAGCGACACCCACGCCAATCAGGCGCAGTTCTACAACAACGACGACGCCTTCATTCGCTGGTCCGATCGCCACGACGACAGCAACTTCACCGGCTACCGCTACGTCGTCGACCGTTATGGCGACACCGTCCCCACCCACGACGATCTGGCGCTGCCTGTCACCCAGAAACAAATCCTGCTGGCCGATCTGGAGCCCGGCATCTGGGCCTTCCACCTGGTCTCGGTCGACACGATGGGCTACCTCAACCGAAGCTCCTCCACCTACCTGCTGCGCATCGGCGACGATCCGGGCAAGGGCTCGATCAGTGGCATTGTGACCGACAGCGGCGGACAGCCTGTGGCGGGCGCCACCATCTCGCTCAACCGCGGGCTTATCAACGACACGGTGCCCGCGGTGCTCACCACCGCCAGCGGTACCTTTAACCTGCAGAATGTCCCGGCCGGGGAGTGGGAAGTCGGCGTCTACATCGAAGGCGCGACCGCCGGAACGTTCCACCTCACCCACACCCACGACATCGTGGTCCATGCCGATCAGACCACCAACGTCACCGTCAACATGCCCTGATCTCGGCCCCCTGACGTGGCGTCATACGCCTTCGTAAGACGCTCCACTCAAGCCCGACAGGCGCGAAAATCCTCCTTTGATTTTCGCGCCTGCTTTGCTTAACGTCGCACGCAATTGACGCAACGCAACATGCGCTCACCGCCGGGAAGCGCCCCCGAGCCGCCCCTGACCGATAAGTCAGCCGCAGGGTTGATCCTCACGCCCGCTTTTGCTTTGCTGACCTTACCTTGTTCCAGAATGCTGATTCCGCCCCACCCAAAAGGAGCCTCTATGCGCTACAACGTTGGCCGAAAGACTGGCTGGTTCGCGCTGCTGATAAGCGCGCTGCTCATGGCCAGCGCCTGCAACGTCGGCGACACCGCCAACCGTCAACCCACCCCCGATGACCAGGTTGAGGAAGACACCGGTAACGACCCCGAGGAAGACACCGGTAACGATCCGAACCCCGAGGAAGACACCGGTAACGACCCCGATCCCGAAGAAGACACCGGTAACGACCCCGAACCGGCAGCTCCCGTGGGCTCAATCGTGCAGCAGAGCTCCGGCGCCCAGAAAGCCAGCTCGGAGAGTTACCAACTTCGCCTCAACCTCGGCGCTCCGACCCCAGCTCCCGCAGAGAGCGCAAGCTACAAAGCCCGACCGGCCACCGCCGCCGGCAACTGATGTCAATGACTGAACCTTAATGACCCTATCGAGCGTCGGCACATGCCTCACAGACCACGCTCGAGAGAACCCGAGGAGCCCACACCATGAACACCTCTAAACTGCTTACCAGCCTCGCCGCAGCCCTGGCCGCCACTGCCCTGGCGCTGCCCTCGGCGCTCGCGGAGACGCCCGCCCTCTACCCCGTCCAGGGCTACCTCACCGACACCGATGGTGAGCCCATCGACGGTGAGCTCGACATCCGCTTTCGCCTCTACGATGAGTCCGAAAACGACGTCTTCACCGAGCTCGCCACGGTGAACATCGACAACGGCGCCTTCACCCACTACGTCGGCTCGGTGGAGACCCTCGACGCCGAACTTTTCGCGCAGTACACCGAGCTCTCGCTCGGCATCAAAGTCGGTACCGACAGCGAGATGAGCCCGCGCATGGCCCTGGGCTCGGTGCCTTACGCCGCGCGCGCGACCACCGCCGCCATCGCTGACGTCGCCGTGGCCCTCGACGGCTTCAACCCCGTGGACTTCGTCCCCCGCGACGAGGCGGGCTCCATCACCGCCGGCATGCTCGCTGCGGGCGCGGTGGATGTGGACGCCGTCGATGGCGCGCTGCCCATCTACCGCGTGACCAACGGCTACTGCGATGTGCGTCCGGGAACGTTGTCATTTAACACGAAGTGTTATGCCAACCAGAAGCATGTTGGTTCGTGCAACAATTCATGTGCCGCTGGACAAGTCCAGGTTCGCGGATGCGACGGTCGATGCACCTGTCAGACAAGCTTCATTATTCTTCCCTGCCCAGGTTGCCCCAGCCCCCCTCCCAACCCCTGGCCCTCAGTACCTCAGTGCGACAACACCCTGGTCGGCCACATCCTACCCCAGTGATGCCTTGCGCCTCACTGCTGCATCAAGCTAAGGCGCTGCTACGCGCCTGAACCCTGCAGCCCGCACTCCGAAACCCGCCCAGGCCCATCCTGTGGCGGGTTTTGGAGTTCTTGGGATAGGTTGCCTTCCCGCATGTCCGAACGCCTGGCACCCGTGCAACGTCTGAAAAAGATCGAACGCCTGGCACCCGATCATCGCGATTTGTCCGAACGCCTGGCACCCGATCATCGCGATTTGTCCGAACGCCTGGCACCCGATCATCGCGACATGTTCGAACGCCTGGCACCCGATCACCGCCTCCCCCCCTCATTGTCATATTCACGACCTGAGGCTTAAGGCAGCGCCCGCATCGCGTCCTCAAAAGGACGCACCCGGTTGCCATAAAAATAGATCACCTCGAGCTTCTGCAGCATCACCCCGTCCGCCCAGCTCTTAACCACCTCGGGCACGTGGTACATGCGCAGGTACTCCAGCCCCTCATAAACCACCCGGTCGGGGGCCGCCTCGTGCAGAAATGGCGAGAGCTGCACTTTGCCATTGCGCTCCAGGATCTTGAGGCGAGCGAGCGCATCCTCCACCCCGGCGTGCACCTCCTCCCAGGGCAAGATCTCTTCGGCGCCAAAACGCACCAGCCGGTAGACATCCCAGCCCGGAAAACGCCGCTGCAGAAGATCAAAGAGCACCCAGCTCACCACCTGGGTGGGCATAAGCACGGTATGCTCCAGAAACGCCTGCGCGATGCGCTCCCCGGTGTGGCGGGTGTACTGGCGGTCGCGGGCGGCATCTTCCACAACCTCACCGGTGCGCGCCGAGCGCACATAATCGATGCGATTCACGCGCCGCCCCCGGCTGTCGTAGCTCTCCCCGTCGACCTTCACCTGGTTGCCAAAGGTGTCCAGCGGCTTGCCAAAGCGCAGGATCGTGGTCGAGTCCATCTTCATCGTGTTCATCACAAAACGCGTGACCGCCGAGATCTGGTTGAACTCATCGTTCTCCAGCAGGTAGCGCCCCTTACCCTCGCGTTTGAAATGATCCTGAATCAGGCTGTCGGCCTCCAACACCAGGTTGTAGTTGATCGTCAGCGGCACGATGTAGACCGGCTTCGCCTGCGGGTCGCGCATCAGGCTGTGGATGTAGCCGCGGAGCGCCGTGCCCAGAAGCCCCAGCTTTAAGTGCTGCTCCACCGCGTTGGAGCGGCTGCGCGTGCCCCCCGGGAAAAAGAGGCTGTGATACCCGCGCTCGATCAAGACCTGCGAGTAAGTCTTGAGCACATCTTTATAAAGTCGATGCTGGAGGCGACGATCGACCTTATACGCCCCCAGATTATGCATGAAGAAGCTCATCAGGGGGTTGGTAAAGAGGTTCTTGCCCGCCCCGTACGTCACCGGCGGAAGCCCCGCCTCATAGAGCGCCCACCCCACCAGGATCGAGTCCATGTTGGAGCTATGCGTCGGCACAAAGACCAGCGTCCCCTTCCTGGCGAGCACCCGCAATGTGGCCAGATCCCCCTGCAACACCACCCGCTGCGTCAGGTCACGGACATGCGAGAGGGTCTCGCGCAGCTCGCCGACCCGCGTGGGCATCGTGGCCACCCGCGGAAGATCCTGCGCCTTGAACAAAAAGCTCAGCCCGATGGGCAGCGCCCCGGTGGCCATCTTGTAGACCCAGGGGTTAAAGCGTCCGGCCAGGTCGTCGGCGTAACTCTCGACGAGCTTCCAGAGGATCTCGCGCTTCTTAGGCTCGGGCATCGTCGCCAGGCGCCGGGACATGTTGCGCCACCAGGCGATCGAGCGCACCTCTTCCTCGGCGCCGCGCTCCCGCTGCAAGCGCGCGATTTCCTGATAGGCCGCGTCATTGAGCACGTACTCAATGCCCGCTCCCCGCGCATCGCGCGAGGCCCGCACAAAGTCGTTAAACGCACGCCGGCTGACCTCGGCCACCAGCTGCGAGCGCTCACTCGCCAGGCGAAAGAGCGGCGAATCATCCTGCCTCGTCCATGCATCAAACATCGGGGCCTCAGGGCGCAATCGGTGAGTTCGGGCGCCCATCCTAGACCTGCCACCTCAGGCTGGCAACGCGGCAAGAACGCCTGGCACCCGTGCCGAGCGCCCCAGGACAAAGCCAGCGGCGTCGCTGCGGGCTCGCGGTGGCGCTGCCACAGCTTCGCCCTGGCTCCTTGCTGGACTATGCCCTGGACGCGCTCGGATATGGTGGTGTACGGAGGCCTGGCACCCGTACTTTTCTAAAATGATCGAACGCCTGGCACCCGATCGGCAACATCTTGTTCGAACGCCTGGCACCCGATCCGCAGCAGCATGATCGAACGCCTGGCACCCGATCCGCAGCAGCATGATCGAACGCCTGGCACCCCGACAACGCGCCTCTTCAGATCCCGGCCTCGCGAATCCACGCGCCGAGCGCCACCATCCCCTCATCGATGGTGCGCTGCGGCGCATAGCCAAAGTCCTCGCGCGCCGCCGAAATGTCGAAGTAATGCGCCGTCGAGAGCTGTTTGGCCAGGAAGCGCGTCATCAAAGGCTCTTCACGCTTGCCCAGCGCCTTGTACGCCGTCTCCATCGCCCAGCCCACCGCATAAGCAACCCCGGCGGGTACCTGTGCCTTAAGCGGCTCCAGCCCCCCGCTCACCAGGATCTTATCGATAAGCTCGCCCACCGCCATCGGCTCATCCTGGGTGATGAAGTAGGCGTTGCCGGCGGGTTTCCCGTGGGTCGCCAGCGCCTCGGCGGCCAGCAGATGCGCGCGTGCGGCGTCCTCCACATAGACCGAATCGACCAGCGCCCGACCATCCCCCACGCGCTTGAGTTTGCCCCGCCGCGCCCGATCGATGATGCGCGGCACAAGATGGTTGTCACCCGGCCCCCAGATCAGATGCGGCCGCAAGGACACCGTTTTGAGCGTGTCGCTGTTCGCAGCGAGCACCGCCTTCTCGGCCATCGCCTTGGTCTCGGGGTACGCCGTCAGGTAAGTCGACGGATAAGGCACCGACTCATCAACGCCCTCCAGCGGATCATCGCCGTAAACCACACTGGGCGAGCTCGTGAAGATGAGACGAGGAACGCTGTGAGTGCGGCAGGCCTCAATGGTGTTCTGTGTTCCCACCACATTGGCCTGATAATAATCCTCATACGGCCCCCAGACGCCGGCGCGCGCTGCAACATGGTAGACCTCCTCGCAGCCCTCCACCGCCGCGGCGACCACGTCGGCGTCGGTCAGATCGCCGCGCATCACCTCCACACCTTTCTCGCGCAGGTTCGGATAATCGCTACGCGCCAGCGAGCGCACCTCATCGCCGCGCGCGAGCAACTGATCGACGATCGCCTCACCGAGAAACCCGCCGCCACCGGTGACCAGAACTTTCATGCCAGCTGCTCCCGCGCCCACTCGGTGAGCGCCTCTCGAAAGATCTTCGAATTGTGGCGCACGTCCACCGGGAAGCCCGAATGAAAGAGCACCTCATCAATCTCGCGCGTCAGCTCATGCTTTGCGCCCAGGGCCAGAAGCTCCTCGCGCACCTTATCGCGCACCGCGCCCTGATGCTCCGCCTCCAGCTCCACGCATAAGACCGGCACGACCTTGCCGGCCCGCCTCACTCCGACCAACGCCGTGCGAAAGACCGCCGGATGCGTGTTGAAGATCCCCTCAACCGGGATCGTGAACATCGTGCGCGCCCCGTCGAGCACCACGCGGTGGGTCTTGCGACCGCAGAACCACATCCGCCCCTGCGCGTCGAAGTACCCCACATCGCCCATACGGTGGCGCACCGCCTCGCCATCGGCGATCTTCGCCCCCCGCGTCGACGCGTCCCGATTATAATAGGCGCGGGTAACCTGCGGCCCCTTCACCACAAACTCGCCAACCTCACCGGGCGCAAGCACCTGCGCCTCCTCCCAGGTCGCAATGGGGTCATCGGTGATGGCGATCACCTTCACCTCCACCCCGTCGACCGGGAAGCCCACACACACGCCCTTCCCCACATCGGTGGCTTGAGCCGTCTCCCCCAGGATCATATCGCTGCCGATCGAGGCCACCGGCAAGGACTCCGTCGCCCCGTAAGGCGTAAAGATCTGCGCGCCCTCATCAAGCATCGCTTTCACTCGCCTCAAGCTCACCGCCGGCACCGGCGCCCCGGCCGAGATCACCCGGTTGAGACCGGGCAGCTTCACCCCCTCGGCCTCCGCATAGCGCCCGAGCTTGTTGAGCACCGCCGGCGAGCCAAACATGTTCGTGATGCCCATCTGTCGGATGGGCTCGATGAGGTTGCGTGGATCGACCTTGCCTGGATTTGCAAAATCCATATCCGGCACCACCGTCGTCATCCCCAGCGCCGGATCAAAGAGCGCAAAGAGCGGGAAGGTCGGAAGATCGATCTCGCCGGGCTCAATCGCATAGGTCGCCTTAATCAGCGCGACCTGGGCGGCGAAGTTCCCATGCGTGTACACCGCCCCCTTGGGCACCCCGGTGCTCCCGGAGGTAAAGAGGATCGCCGCCATATCATCGGGCTTCACGCGCGGCGGCTCCCAGCCCTCGGCGGCCGCCCCCTTCTGACGCACCTGATCGAGGGTAAACCCGCCCCACAACCAGCGTCGCCCCACCGTCACACAATGCTCAATCGTGCCTCGGCCCCACCCCAGCGCCAGGCGCGCGGCGTGGGCGGTGGGGATGCCGATAAAGGCCTGGGGCTCCGCCTCGGCCAGGCACACCTTCAGGTTCTTAAGCCCCATCCCCGGGTCCACGATCACCGGCACCACTCCGGCCTTAAAGAGCCCGAAAGTCAGCGCAAAGAAGGGCATCGAGGGCTTGACCATCAGCACCGCGCGGGTGCCCGGCACCACGCCAATGGCATGCAACCCGGCGGCGATCTCATCGCTGACCCGGTCCAGCTCCGCGTACGAGGTCGTCTCGTAACGCCAGGTGCCATCGGGCGCACGCGATGTCGGAAAATGAATCGCCGGCGCATCGGGCATCGCCCGCGCCATCGCGCTGATCGCCCGCGCGATGTTCGGATCGGGCGCCTCCCCCGGGTTCGCGTCGTGCGTGGTCGCCGGTGCGCTCATGCGCCCTCCCAGGCGTCAGTGCTTTTGATGAAGTCCACGATCTTCGGGATGAGATCCTCGCGCCGATCTTCGAGCACATAATGCCCGGCCTCCGGATACTCGGCGTAGGTCGCCTGCGGGTAGATCTCCTTCCAGCGCGCCAGGAAGTGGCGGTCGAAGACAAAATCCTTATAGCCCCAGCCGATGAAGATCGGACGATCCCCGAGCGAGGGCAGCGCCGCCTCCGTCTCACTGACCAGCTCGTAGCCCGAATCCCCTGGCGAGAGCGGGATATCCTGCACGAAACGCAGCGTGGCGATACGATTCTCCGGCGTATCGTAAGGCGCCTCATACGCCTTGCGCACCTCCGCAGAGAGCGGCGAGGTCACACACACGCGGGAGGCTGTGCGGCTGAAGGCGTTGAGCTTTTTGACGAGCACCGACCCCACCGCGGTATCCCGTGCAACTTTGAGCGGCAGCGGAAAACGCTTGGTTTTGGGAAGATGAAACGCCGCCGTATTCAAGAGCACAATCCGTCCCACCAGATGCGGGTTACGGGCCGCAAAGGTCATCCCGATCATCCCGCCCCAGTCGTGAAGCACCAGCGTCAGCGGCTCGTTGAGATCGAGCGACCGAACCAGGCTCTCCAGATCCTCAACGCGCCTCTCAAGGGTGTAGGGGTACGCGTCGGCCGCGGGCTTATCGGAGCGACCGCAACCGATGTGGTCCGGCGCGATGGTGCGATGCTCCCCCCGCAGCGCCTCAATGAGGTTGCGGTAATAAAAGGACCAGGTCGGGTTGCCGTGCACCATCAACACCGCCGGGCCCTCACCCTCATCGACATAGTGGAGGCTATGGCCGCCGGCGACCTGATGAAAGTTCGGCGAATAGGGGTAAAGCGAGGGGCTCACAGCCTCCTGGCTCGGGTGAAGCTGTGCCTGAGTCAAAACGCGATCTCCATCATCGAACAGTTTAATCCGCTGCCAATCCCCATAAGTCCCACCCGGTCGCCGGGTTGCACCCGCCCCTGATCCACCGCCTTCGCCAGCGCGATGGGAATCGAGGCCGGGCCGACGTTTCCATGATCGTGGTAAATCTTCAAAAAACGCTCGCGATCGAGCTTCAATGCCTCGGCCACCCGTGTCATATGCACGGCGCTGACCTGGTGGGCGCAGATGAGATCGAGCACCTCCGGCGACCACCCCAGCTCCTCGGCCGCGCGGGCAAAGGTCTTCTGGCCGAGCTCCACCCCCCGCAGGAGCAGCATCGCCGCGTCGGTCTCCATCCAGTCGCGCTGGCCGCGGCAGAGCTCGTTATGCTCACTGGCCGACTCCGTCACCGCGCCGACCACGCGCGGCGCATGTGCCGGGAGCAGGTCGCGCCGCCCCAACACCATCGCCGCCGAACCCGACCCCAGGGTCAGCGTGGCGAGCTGGTCCCGCATCTTCTCGACCGGATAATCCGGTTGATTGAGACGCGCGATCGTCGCCTCGATCACCTCCAGGCTGGACTCCCCGTTGACGACCATCCCGTAGTCGATCGAGCCCCGCTCGATCATATCCCCTACGATCTGAATGCCGTTGAGAAAGCCCAGGCAGGCGTTGCCCACGTCGAAGTTCAAGCAGTGCGAGCCCAACTCCAGACTGCGATGCACCATCGAGGCGACCGAGGGTTCGACGAAGTCGCGGCAGACCGAGGTGCTGATCAACACTCCGATCTTCTCCCGGGCCACCCCGGCGCGCTCCAGCGCGCGACGACCGGCCATCGCCGCCGGCACACTCGCCATCACCCCGTCGGGCCACACCCGGCGCTCGGCGATGCCGGTGAGCTGGTAGATCAGCCCCCGCGTCGGCAGACCTGCTCTCGTAAGCGCCGGCTCCAGCCTGGCTTCAATCTCTGCGGAGCTTATCGCACGCGGGGCACGCATCTCAGCCAGCCCCGCCACCGCCACATTCTCGAACTTCACAACACTCATCGAACTCCACCTCGTCTATGCGCCGGGAGTATGCCCGCCGCCCCCCGCCCTATCAAGGTGATCTGCAGGTCGGCCGCCTTGACGCAAAAAGACGCCCGGTGTTAAGACCACGCGTCTTTATGCCCGAATTTGCACGCTGATGCGGCCATTGTGGCATTCAAGATCTGCCGTTCCCGTCATCTGCGGGTCGGCGCAGCCGAGGAGGACGTCCCGCGTCAGGTGGCTCGTCGCATCGCGCAGACCTCCTCCTTGCACCAACCGGGTCCACCGCTGCCTTTACCGACCGCGCCGAACTCGACGAGCGGCGCCACGCAGGGATCGTCATGGAAATTCTCTACATCGCCATCGGGGTCGTCGGCTTCATCGCCGGCATCGTCCTCTTTATGGAGGGCAACCGCACCAAGCGCGCCTACCTCGCCGGCCTGGCCGACCTGGAAGCCCGCGAGAAGAAGCTCGAGAAGAAAGAAGGCTCCAAATCCTCCAAAAAGATCGAGAGCGACAAAGGCACCCAGGCCGCGCCCTCGGCCGACACCACCCGCCTGGAGAAAGAGCTCGCCGAGGCACAAAGCGAGACGAAGTCTCTGAAGTCTCAGGTCTACGAGCTCAAAAACGAGCTGAAAGAGTCCCGCCAGAGCGCCCGTAAGGCGCGCGAAGAGGCAGCCGGCGTCGACCAGACCGCGCTGCTGGAAGCCCGCGCCGAGATCGCCGATCTTAAAGCGAAGCTCGCCAACGCCGACCAGCGCGTCAGCGCGGTCCGCGCCGAAGCGCAGGCCAAAGTCGCCGAGGCCAAAGCCGCCCCGACGCCTTCTGCACCGGAGAAGGTCGAGTTTGATACCGACGAGCTGGCCCGCCAGCGCGACGAGATCGAGCGCCTTCGCGCCCGCATCGAGTCGCAAAATAAGGCCCAGGCCGACGAGGTGCGCAGCGCCGAGCAGGACCTCAAGCGCAAGCTCAACAAGACCGCCCGCGAGGTCGACAAGCAGCGCCGCCGCGCCGACAACAACGACAAGGCCTACAAGGTCACCCAGCGTCAGCTCGACGCGGCCCGCGAGCGCATTGAGCTGCTCGAAGAGGAGCTTAAGCGCGCCGGCTTTGCCGGCGAGCAGGCTGAGAAGGTTGAGAGCGTTGAAAAGGTTGAAAAGGTCGAAAAGACCGAGAAGGCCGAAAACGTCGCTTCCGCGGCGACCGAGCCTGCTGAAGAGGTGAAGGAGAGCCCCGTGGCGGCCGAGACGCCGGAGAAGGCGGAAGACGTTGAGAAGGCCGAAGACGTTGAGAAGGTCGAGACGGCTGAAGACGCCGAGAAGGTCGAGACGGCTGAAGATGCTGAGAAGGTCGAGACGGCTGAAGATGCTGAGAAGGTCGAGACGGCAAAAGATGCCGAGAAGGTCGAAGGCACCGAAGCCAAGTCCTGATCACGATCGCGCGTTGTAGGATGTGACAAGCCGCCCGGGAGACCGGGCGGTTTTTTTGTGCCCGGTAGCGCCGTGTAACTCCACAAAAATGCCAGCGGTCTGTCAGCGGCGCTGTTGAAGGTTAGATACGATCGGGTGCCAGGCATCCGTACACGGATGATCGGGTGCCAGCCGTCCTTACACGGTGACTGTGATCGAATGCCTGGCACCCGCACACGACATTGAGGATCGAGTGCCTGAAGATCGAACGCCTGGCACCCGAACGCAGCGTTCATGATCGAACGCCTGGCACCCTCACACGACGTTGAGGATCGAGTGCCTGGCACCCGCACACGACGTTGAGGATCGAACGCCTGGCACCCGCACGCGGCACCCGCACACGATGTTGAGGATCGAACGCCTGGCACCCGCACACGGCACCCGCACACGATGTTGAGGATCGAACGCCTGGCACCCGAACGCGGCGTTCATGATCGAACGCCTGGCACCCGTACACAATCTCCCGGGATCCCCATTTCACACGCCCTCCTCGTATTGAATACGCGGGTCGCCAATCTTCCCCCCAACACCCACCTTTTCCCCTGACCAAAACACAAAAAAACCCGCCCCGCTCTACTCTCGTAGAACGGGGCGGGCTTTTTAACTAAAGGGTTGGCAGCGACCTACTCTCCCACGACCTCTCGGTCGCAGTACCATCGGCGCTGGAGAGCTTAACTTCCGAGTTCGAGATGGGATCGGGTGGACCCTCTCCGCTCTAGCCACCAA
>NZ_VOSL01000011.1 GCF_007997005.1 Lujinxingia vulgaris
GGCCGGCGAGGCTTTCGCGCCAGCCGGACGCGCGGCAGGCGCGGCAGCGGCGGGCTGCGCGGCCGGGGCGGGTTCGCCACTTTGCTCACGCTCCAGCGCCTGCGGGGTCATCGTCTTGACCTTGACCTCCAGCACCCCGTCGATCGCCTCGACCTTATCGTAGACGGCGTCTTCGATCGCGAAGCGCTCCTCGCGGGCGCGGCCCTTGGGCATCACCAGGGTGATGTCGGCCACGCCGGCTTTGACCTCAACCTGCTCGACCAGGTGGGTGTCCACGATGTTCTTGCCGCCCTGGCCCGGATCTTCGACGCCTTCGAGCGCCGCGATCACTTCACCTTTGATCGAAAAATCGTCTTTCATGCATGCCTCGAAAAGTTGGAATCTCGCCGCCGCTGACGCGCGCATCGCTGCGCGGCGCCGCGATTGCCGGCCGAAGGCCTCCGTCCCGGAGCTCCGCAAGCGGGGTGGTCGTAATCACCAGCCCGGCCGATTCAATACTGTGAATAAAAGGGGGAAAAGACGCCCTCAGGCGCCCTGATCGGGATGGTTGGGGCAGGCCGGGATCTGACACTCCGCGTAGAGCTCGATCTTCTTGCGCCGCACCTGATACTGCATCTTCTCGGCGATGGCCTGGATGCGCTCGTTGAGCCCGTCGTCGTTAAACTCGATGATCTTACGGCAGTCCACGCAGATGAGGTGGTCGTGCTGCGGATCCTGGTTGTGGATCGGATCGTAGCGCGTCTGCCCGTCACCGAAGTCTTTGGGGAGCGCAAAGCCCTGCTCCACCAGCAACTTCAACGTGCGATACACCGTGGCGTATCCGATGCGCGGCTGGTGTTCGCGCACATCCTCCAGCAGCTCGTCGGCGCTGATATGCTTGTCGAGCCAGAAGAAACGCTCGACGATCACGTCACGCTGCTTGGTCGACTTGAGCCCGGCCTCCTGAAGACGCTCCGAGAATGCCTCCATCGCCTCGGCCACGCGGGCCTCTCGCTCTTCTAACGACTGTTCAGCCACGATACTTTGCCTGGGATATAATGATGAACTGATCACGGGCCCGCGCGTCTCACCGGGCACCGGGGGTGGGCCGGGGAGTTCTTTCCCGGACCGAATCCTGTGGTGGAGCCCGAGTTTAGCGCCCGATGGGGCGAGCAAAGCGCGCTCCGCGAGCGCAATCTACGCAAAGGCTCGCCCGGTGACAACACCCATCCCCCGCCGGCCATTTCGGCGCGCGCCCAAGCGGAGCCTCGACACCCGGGCCAACCCGCGTTACATCGGCCTCTGTGGTCCGCCGCGACCTCCCCCTTCCCCCCCTTGAGGAGTGTGCACATGTCTCTCTCGGCCATCTGTGTCTATTGCGGCTCGAGCCCCGGCACCCACCCCGGCTTTCTCGAAGGCGCGCGGGCGATGGGCCAGGCCTTGGCGGCTCGCCAGAGCGCGCTGGTCTACGGCGGCTCGCGCTACGGGATGATGGGCACGATCGCCGACGCGATCCTGGAAGCCGGCGGCCAGGCCATCGGCATCCTGCCCCGCGGGCTGGCCACCAAAGAGGCCGGCCACCCCGGGCTCACCGAGCTTCATATGGTGGGGAGCATGCACGAGCGCAAGGCGATGATGATCGAGAAGAGCCAGGGCTTTATCGCCATGCCCGGCGGCATGGGCACCCTGGAGGAGCTCTGCGAAGTCATCACGTGGTCGCAGCTGGGCATCCACCGCCGCCCCATCGGTCTGCTCAACCTGGAGGGGTACTACGATCCCTTTCTGACCTTCCTCGACCACGCCGTGGCCTGTGGCTTTCTCAAGGCGGAGCACCGCGAGCTGGTGCTCGTCGACGCTTCCCCCGATGCGCTGCTGACGAAGATGGAGGCCTTCGAGTGGCCGCTGACGCAGATCTGGATGGATCAGAGCGAGATCTGAGCGAAGCCCGGCGGAAACTCACGTATGCAGAAGCCTGCCCGCGTTGCGTTCAAGCCACGCCCACGCTGTATACCACCGCCGCGACGATGCCGTAGATGATGTGCAGGATGACCAGAAAGACCGGCATCCCCACCCCGATGTTATGACCAAAAAACCCCGGGGCGCTGAGCACCTCACCAGGCCCCATCCGCGGGTGCACCGCCGGCAAAAGCCCCAGCCCGGCGCCGACCACCACGCCGTGGAGCACGCCGAAAAATGCCCCCCAGGCGGCCGCGGCACCAACCACCTCGACGGCCCCTACAGCGCTCAATAAGAGCGCATAAGTCAGACCGAAGATCGCGCCCATAAAGAGGTGCACTGTGATCCCGATCAGATACACCAGGTAGTGGTCCCGGTCCGGCACGAAGAGCAGCCCGATCGCCCGCACCATATCGGTCGAGAGTCCCATCACACGCCCGGCGACCATCGCCATCGTCATCAGCACCACGCCCACCACCCCGGCAAGTACCGCCTGCGTCCAGATAATCTCCATGCTCGCTCCTGGCCATCACCCTGTGGAGAGCGTCCGCTCCGTGGTCTTTTTTAGAAGCTAACCACCTCGCTTCGTCCTTCAATTTAGCGGTCCAGCGGCTACCTTGACCCCCTTATAGGTGCGTGCTAGCGTCCGCCCCCCTTGGCTGTGGAATTTTTCCCTGTTCGGCTCGATAGGCTTCCTATGAAATGCTCGCGTTCGTTCTCTGGTGCATGTTTGATTCTGGCTCTGGCCCTGCCCTCCTCTCTGGTGGCCCAGGAAGACGCCGAAGGTGATGCGCCGGTGCCCACGGAGGCGCCCGCCACCGATGACACGCAGCCCGCTGAGGAGAGCGAGGACGCACAGCCCACGGCAGACGACGATGGCGAGCAAGACGCTGAGCCTGCCGAAGACGACGCCAGCGCGGCCGAAGAGCAAGAACAAGAGCCCGTAGAGCAGCCCCCCGCCGAAGACGACGCTCCCGAGCTCGTGCAGCAGCCCTCCGCAGACGACGCGACCGAAGAAACCACGACCGAGGAGACCGGCGACGACTGGCCCGAGGACGACTTCTCGGACTTCGACGAGATCGCCGAAGACATCGATTTTGTGCCCGCCGCGGCCATCGACGACGCGATGCTCGACCGCCTCACCCCCCTGGCGAGTTTCCCTTACGTGGAGGTCTCCGGGCACCTGCGCACGCGCAGCCGAGCCCGTGTCGGATTCGACCTGGGAACCGGTGGCACCTCGGCGGTCCTGCCGCCGCTGGAGACGGTGAGCCCTTCCGACGCGCCGGCCAACCCGGAGGCGAGCAACCTCTGGACCACCGATCTCCGCCTGCGTCTGGCGCCGACCTTCCACATCTCCGAGACGCTGCGGGTGCACACCGAGGCCGACCTTCTCGACACCATCGCGCTCGGCGCCGACCCGCGTCACAGCTACTTCGTCGAAGGCATGCCCGGGGCCGACGCTCGCCTGCTCGGCGGCTACAACGGCGCCCCCTCGTTGCTCACGGTGCGTCAGGCCTATGGTGAGGTCGATGCCTTCTTCGGCACGCTCTCGGCCGGTCGTATGCTCAACCACTGGGGCCTGGGCATCCTGGCGAACGGCGGCCAGTGCGACGACTGTGACTTCGGCGACGTGGTCGACCGCGTCGCGCTGCGCACGAGCTTCTGGAACTTCAACATCCTGGCCGCCTACGACTTCGCCGGCGCCGGTCTCACCAGCGACTCGCTGGGCTTTGCCCACGGCACCCCTCACGAGCTCAGCCGCCTCGACGGCACCCACCAGTGGACCGCCCAGGTCTGGCGAGCCCCGATCAGCCGCGCCGATCGCGAACGCCAGGCGCACGCGCTCTACACCACGCGCCGCCCCGTCTTTAACGGTGGCCTCTACGTCAGCGGTCGTCACAACCGCGGCCAGGCCAACGTCGATGAGAGCGGCCTGAACACCGTCGCGCCCCCGGAGCTGACCTACCGCGGACTGGACATCTACTCGGCCGACCTCTGGGGCCAGATGCTCTGGGAGCCGGCCGACGATCGCCGCATCCGCCTGGAGCTCGAAGCGCTGGGCATCTTCGGCAACATCGACAACACCACCTCGGCCGCCGTCGGCTTTGATCCCGACCAGACCGGCAGCGTCAACTGCTTTGATGAAGCCTCCCGCGAGGCCAACCCCGGGGCCTGCTCCACCGACGCCGACGGCAACGTGACCTCCAAGTCCGTCTCGCAGTTCGGGCTGGCGCTGGAGTCGGAGTTCTATTTCGGCGGGCCGATCACCTTCGGCCTCAATGCCGGCCTTGCCTCCGGCGGCGAGAGCCCCAACTGGGGGTATGGCGAGAGCGCGGCAAACCAGCTCGACTTCATGCGCTTTAGCCCCGACTACCACCTCGATCTGATCCTCTTCCGCGAGGTCATCGGCACGGTCACCAACGCCACCTACGCCAACCCCTACGTGATGGCGACCTTCCTGGACAGCGGCCTGCAGCGCATGGAGTTTCAGCTCGACGCCATCGCCTCGCGCGCGCTCAACGCCGCCGGCACCCCCTCCGGCGAGCCCTGGCTGGGACTGGAGTTCGACGCCTCGCTGCGCTACCTGGCGACCGACACCTTCCTGGCGGCGATCGACGCCGGCGTGCTCTTCCCCTTCGCCGGCCTGGCCGCCGAGGTGGACCGCCCCCGCTTCAACCACTACGGCGACCTGGGCCCCTTCGGTGAATCGGTCGACCCCGGCCTGGCCTGGACGCTTCAGGGCCGCCTGATGTGGAAGTTTTAATCCCGAAGATATCTCGCCACGACGCGCCCATTGAGGCGCGTCGTGCTGCGTTTGGCGCAAGCTCAACGGTGCGCCTGGCGACCATCGCTGTCACCCTGGTGGCCGTGACCACGACGCTACCAGGGTGCGCCGCGCTGCGCGCGCCCCTTGCAACCCCGCCCTCTGAGACGGTCCGCCTGAGTGTGGAGCGCGTCAGCGAGCAGGGTCTTTTTTTGCGCATCGTGCCGGCGCAGACGCCGGCGCCCGGGGCGCTGCGCCTGGAGCGCAGCTGCGCCCGGGATAACCCGGCACCTCTTTATGACATCGCGCTCAACCCGGCCCAACAGCAGGCCTGGGAGCGCGGCGCGCTGGAGCTGCGCGACGCCGAGGTCGGCGCCTGCCCCGATCTGCGCTACACCCTGGCCCTGGCCACCACAGCCGAGGGCTCCTGGGAGCTCGCCACAGCCCTGGAGACAAGCTCCAGAGAGCTTCCGCCCCCACCAGCCAACCTGAGCGCGGAAGCGACGCCTGAGGGCGTAAGGCTGCGTTGGGAGCCATCTGGGAGGTGGGGCGTGCGCCTGATGCGCCGTTCGCTGGCAGCGACCTCCCCCGATGCGCCTGCCCCCTGGGAGCCCCTGGTCGCGCTGGAGGGCCCCTCCCCGGGCACCTACCTCGACGCCAGCGCTCGCCCCGGGGAGGCCTACGCCTACATCGCCCAGCACGTCGACCCGGCACCGCCGGCGCCCCACCTCGGAGCCTTCGGCTCACCGGTCTACGCCGCTCGCTGACCGGCACGCTGACCGGCCGGCTTGGCACCCGACCACCCCGCACCTATACTTGCGCGCAGTCACTCTACGACATCTCCCCGGGCCGCCCGTTCCATCACCCGCGGCCCGTCGCTCCTTCGATCTGTGCCCCCCGGCCTCCAGATGACGCGCTTTCGAGAACGCTACGAAGAGATCTACACCCTGCTCACCCGCACCGAGCTGCAGCAGGGCTCGGCCGGCTTCGATGAGCTCAGCGCGCTGCCCGACCTCTTCGGGCAGGACGACGAGCTCTGGCTGGGCTTCTACACCGAGGATGGCTTGCGCATCGCGCTGGAGAAGTACGGCTTTATGCGCGACCTGGAGCGCATCGGCTTTCGCGATCGCCGCCTGGAGCTGCGCACCGACGACCCCGATGAACACCTGCTGCGCATCTGGAGCGACAAGCCCCGCTGCGACGCCCCCCTGGTCGAGCTGGTGGTGCGCCGCGACTTTTTACAGGCCCCGGGCCTGGGCGATCAGCCCACCACCCATATCCCGGTGCTCAACATCGAGTGGCTGCTCCTGCAAAACCCCGCCACCGACTTCAGCCCGGAGCGCCCCCCGCTGCCCGGCCAGCGCTACCCCGGTCTGGGCGTGGGCCCCCAGGTCCTGGAGCTGCTGCGAAACGTCTGCCAGCGCCTGGAGCTCGGCGCGCTGGTTACCGTGCCCTCCTACTTTCATAACGCGATCTTCTACAGCGAGGAGTTTCGCCACTTCGACCCCTACTGGCAGGGCGCCTTTCTCGCCCTGTGCCGCGACGTGATGCCCCAGGCCGCAGGCTCGGTGGCCGCCTCCTCCTGGGGGCTCTACTGGGAGATGGTCGAGAACAAAAACGCCCCCGAAAAGCAGCCCTTCGACTGGTTCCAGCAGCTGATGGTCTACCCCATCTCCGAGCGCCTGCGCGCCTACTTTGAGACCCGCGACTACCAGCGCGAGGTTCAGCAGGGATTAAGCGATCACGACTTCGCGCTGCACACCGAGCCCTTAACGCAGACGCTCGCAGCCCGGGGGATCTCCCCCCTGAACAGCGAGCGCATCGACGCCTGGATCGACGACGTCTGAGACAAAAAAAGACCCGGCACGCGCCGGGCCTTTTCTCGTTTTAGAGCGGGGCGATGAAGGCGGAGTAGGCGGCCTTCATACCCAGGTAAATCAAGATCGTGGAGCCGCCGGCCACCGGCAGGGTGTAGACCCACGATTTGACGATGTTCCAGATGATCCCCAGGTTGAGCGCCGTCATCCCGCGCGCAAAACCCACCCCGATCACCGCGCCCACGACTGTATGCGTCGTCGAGATCGGTAGCCCCAGCCAGCTGCCCATCAAAATGGTCGACGCCGCGCCGAACTCCGCGGCAAACCCGCGCGAGGGGGTGATCTCGGTGATCTTGGTTCCAATCGTCTCAATGACCTTGTAGCCGTAGGTCGCCAGACCGATCACAATCCCGAGTCCGCCCAGCAGGAGCACCCAGGTAGGCACCGGAACCTTCGCCGTGATCATGCCCTCATTGAAGGTGCCCACGATCGCGGCCAGCGGCCCGATGGAGTTGGCCACATCGTTGGAACCGTGCGCAAAGGCCACAAAACACGCCGTGGCGATCTGCAGGTAGCGAAACACCTTCTCCACCCGCGCCACGTGCAGGTCGGGATCATCGCCGGAGGGCTCCTCGATCTTACGCACGAAGAGCCAGCTGATCGCCGAGCCCACCACGCCGACGAGTGCCGAGAGCAGCCAGATCTGCACCGTGCCAATCCCGTAGGACTCCAGATCGACGCCGGGCATACCCTTGACGAAGATCACAAGCCCCAGCACCAGAAACACCGGGAAGACCAGCACCGGGCTCCAGCGCTTGACCGCCGCCACCGGGTTCTCCGCATCGAAGATCATCTTTCGCACAAGCGAGAACACGAGATACGCCAGGATGCCGCCGGTCAGCGGACTCACCGCCCAGCTGCTCACGATCTTGGCCAGCGTGCCCCACTGAATGTACGAAGGCCCCACCGCCACAAGACCGAAGCCGGTGATCGCACCCACGATCGAGTGCGTCGTGGAGACCGGCCAGCCCAGCATCGCCGCCAGGTGCAGCCACACCGCCGCCGAGATCAGCGCCGCGAGCATCCCCAGCATAAAGAGCGTCGAGCCCTCCGCCGTACCGACCACCGCCGCATCATTAAAGAGCAGAGGATCGATGATGCCCCGGCGCATCGTATCGGTGACCGACGCCCCGGCGATAAACGCCCCGGAAAATTCGAAGATCGCGGCGATGATCACCGCCTCTTTAAACGAGATGGCTTTCGAGCCGACGCTGGTGCCCATGGCGTTGGCTGCGTCATTGGCGCCAATGCTCCACGCCATATAAAAGCCAAACGCAATGGCCACCCAGAGGATCAGTTCCACACCCATGGAGTTACGCTCCCGGTACTACGGTTCGCTGATCGCTGCCCGGCCTCCCTCACAAGGTAAGGCCCGGGCAGCGGGCTGCGCGCCGAAGTTCGGAGCGCAGCGGGTTGATTGCTCGGAACTTATTTGGACATGAAGAGGCGCAGGCGGTTGCCCATCTTCTCGGCCGCGTTGGCCATGTCGCCCACCTTGTTGAAGATCTTGTTCCAGATCAGCAGGCTGCCCGGCTTGATGTCGTCTTCCATCCCGAAGAGCAGTCGCGCCAGCGCGTCCTGCACCAGGTCGGCCTCGTGCTCCAGGCGGTTGAGCTCATCGATCATCAAGAGCACCCGCTCGGCCTCCGGGCCGGTGAAGCTGACGTCGGCCAGAACCTCGAGCGCGTCGACGATCTCCACGGCCTTATCGACGGTGGTCATCACCCGGCGGAGCAGCTTCTTGAGCTGAGGCACAAGCTCGGGGTGCGGCTCCATCTTGCGCAGCGTAAAGAGGATGCCCACGTCTTCGGCGTTGTCGGCGATCGCATCGAGCGAGGCCAGCACGTCGAGCAGGTCGCGGCGGTCCACCGACATAAAGATCGTCTTGGGCAGGCTGTCGCGAATGCGCGTCTTGACCACGTCCACCTCATGCTCAAGGTGGCTGATGTTCTCGGCGATCGCTTTGACCTTGTCCTGATCCCCTTCAAAGACTGCGTCGAAGAGCACAGGCACCTCATCGGCGCACTCCTTGACCTTGTGGGCCATCTCTCGGATATACGGGAAGGGACTTTTGGCGAAGAGACCGAAGATTGAACGGACCATCATGGACTACCTGTGGTGGAAAGGGTTCACCGACAAAAAACGCTTACGGGCGTTTCACTTGGCGATTCTCACATCAAACTTCTTTTCGCCCCGGGGCGATGCGGCGAAGCATAGAGTGTCGCTATGGACTGTCAACAAGCTCGTGGATGGATCATGACTCGAAGGAAAGATTGTTTCAGCAGCGTCACAATTGCGTTGCTTCTCTGCGGGCTGAGCCTGCCAGCTGTGGCGCAGGAGAGCGCGCCAGCGGCCGAGACCCCGGACTACAGCCAGCATCGGGTGCGATCGTCGGCGGGGCTTGTAGCCGCCGATCACCAGCTGGCCTCGGAGGCCGGCGCGGCCATGCTCGCCGCCGGTGGTAACGCCGCCGACGCCGGCGCCGCAGCGATGCTGGCCGTCGGGCTTACCAACCCCTTCGCCTCCGGCCTCGGCGGCGGAGGATTCTGCCTCTACCGAGAAGCAGACACTGGCGAAACCACCGTCATCGATTACCGTGAGCGCGCTCCGGGTGCGGCCCATCGCGATATGTACCTGGTCGATGGCGAGGCCGATCCTCAGCTCGCCCGCCACGGCGGGCTGGCCGTCGGCGTGCCCGGCGAAGCTGCGGGCATCTGGTCGCTGCACGGGCGCTTCGGTCAACTCGACTGGGAGCGCATCGTCGACCCGGCGCTCAACCTCGCCAGGGAGGGCTTTCCGGTGGGAGCGACGCTGGCGCGACACCTTCAGACCCTGGCCCCCACACTCGAAGAGTGGCCCGAGCTCAAAGCCGTCTTCACCCGCGAGGACGGCGAACTTGTCGAGGAGGGTGACATTCTTGTGCGCGAAGATCTGGCCCGCGCCCTGGAACTTCTTCGCGACGAGGGCGTGAAGCCCTTTTACACCGGCGCCATCGCTGAGGCCTCAGTTGAGGCGGTGCAGCAGGCCGGCGGCATCCTCACCCTCGACGATCTCAAACGCTACCAGGTCGCCATCCGCGAGCCGGTCACCGGCACCTACAACGATTTTGAGATCATCTCGATGCCCCCGCCCTCCTCGGGCGGCGTCGCGCTGATCGAGGCCTTTAATATTCTGGAAGGCTTCGAGCTTGAGTCCCAGGCCTGGGACGCCCCGGCCATTCACCTGATCGTCGAAGCGCTCAAACACGCCTTCGCCGACCGCGCCGCCCACCTGGGCGACAGCGACTTTGTCGACGTCCCCGTCGAGCGACTCATCTCCAAAGAGTATGCCGCCCAGCTCCGAGAGACCATCGAGTTCAACAGCACCAAACCCATCGACGCCTACGGATCGACCGCCCCCTCCGACGATCCCCCCGGCACCTCCCACTTAAGCGTCGTCGATGCCGCCGGCAACATGCTCGCCTGCACCACCACGATCAACACCCGCTTCGGCTCGCTGGTCTACGATCCGGACTTCGGGCTTATCTTCAACAACGAGATGGCCGACTTCAACATCGCCCCCGGCCAGCCCAACCTCTACGGCCTGATGGGCAACGAGCAAAACGCCGTCGCCCCCGACAAACGCCCCTTAAGCTCGATGAGCCCCACCCTGGTGCTCAAGGAGGGCGAGCCCTTTATGAGCCTCGGAGGCAGCGGCGGGCCGACCATCATCACCGGCACCTACTTCACCATGGTCGCCACGATGATCTTCGGCCGCGATCTTCTCGACGCCGTCAGCGGCCCGCGCATGCATCATCAATGGTTGCCCGAGCAGCTCTTTGTGGAGTTCGACAACCTCCCCTTCGCCCCGGGCCTTGTCGAGCGCGGCCACCAGCTGCAGACCCGCCGCGCCTACAACGCGGTGCAGGCCATCATGCGTCAGCCCGACGGCAGCTGGACCGCGGTGAGCGACCCGCGCAAAGGCGGCATCCCCGCCGCCCCGGCACCCTCTGAGTCCACCGAAGATCATCAGCCCCAGGCGGAGTAATCGTGGAGAACCTTCAAGGCGGCACCCTGGCGCTGGAACATCGCTACCACCTCGATCGGCGCATCAGCACCGAGAGCCTCATCTCGCGCTATGCGGCCACCCAGGAGCCTTTCGGGCTCCCGGTGCAGGTCGTGATCTTCGAGGGGCTCCCCGAGGCCGGCGCCGAAGATGCGCTCATCGAACGCATCCGCAACAGCGCCGAGCGCGCCAGCCATCAGCGCATGGAGGGCGTCCTCTCGGTGGTGGATTTCGGCGAGCTGGAGCGCGGCGTCCCCTTTGTCATCGAGCAGAGCGCCGCGGGCACCTCCCTTGCGGCGGTGCTGGAGCGCCGCGGCACCCTCCCCCCCACAGAAGTGGTGCAGCTCGTCGAGCGTCTGGCCGCCATTTTGGAGCGCGCTCACAAGCGCGAGCTCTTCCACGGCGCGCTCACCGCCCGCTGGGTGCGACTTCCCGAGGGCCCCGACGCCTTTGAGCGCGCCACCCTCTCCTTCTTCTCCGTCGGCCTCACCCTGGCCGAGCTGCGCGCGCTACCGCACGCCGCCCTCACCACCGATCTCGTCGACGCCTACGCCCCGGAGATCTTCGCCGGGGATGAGGCCCCAGACCCGGCGGCCGCCGACCAGTGGGCGCTGGGGGCCCTGGCCTACCGCGCCCTCTGCGGCGTGCACCCCTACTTCGACGATCCCATCGACGCCAGCGAAGGCCTGGTGCGCATCGCCTCGGAGCCCGCGCCCAAACTCGAAGAGCTCGGCGTCGAAGAGGCCATCTCCTCGGTCATCGATCGCGCTCTGCAGCGCGATCCGGCCCGACGCTGGCCTGCCCTCTCCGACTTCGCCCGTGAGCTGCGCCTTGCGGTTCACGGCCCCGATCCCGACACCGCGCAAGCCTCCCCCCCCTCGCCGGCGGCCGCGCCCCCTGCCGAGAGCGAAGCGCTCGACGAGCAGCCCGACGCAACCGCCCTCCCGCAACCCCCGCGCGGCCCGACGTCGGTCAGCCCTCGCCCCAGCGGCTACCTGCTCACCCTGGCGCTGGCCCTCTTCATCCTCTCCAACCTGGGCTGGTTCTTCTTTGCCATGGGCAAACCCGCCGACGACGCCCAGAGCCAGCCTGAAGGCCCCACAGCCCAGGTGCTGACCTCCGGGCTGCAGATCCACTCCGAGCCCCCCGGCGCCCGCCTCTACACCCTGAGCCCCGAGAGCGGCGAGGAGCGCCTCCTGGGTGCCACCCCCCAGGCCCTGACCGATTTTGTCTTTGAGGGGCAGCAAGGTGTCGATTTTGTCCTGCGCCTGGAGGGCTACCAGGATCAAACTCTGCGGGTCGAAGAGTCCCTCGCCGGCCAGGATCTGCGCATCACCCTGCAGCCCGACGATCGCTGACCTTCCGGTAAGATCACCCGATCCTCGCTAGTTTTAGCCCCAAAGATGCCTCCAGTGCCCCTGGAGGCATTTTTTTTCAATTATTTTTTACAGTGTGGTTGACATTTTCCACCGAGGCTGTAATTTAGACTGCGTAAGGCGCGAAGCACCGAGACAAAAGGTGACAGGTTCCAGTAACACTGATACTTTACAGTCTCTTCGGAATAGAAAGCTGGCCGCTTCAGTTTTACATCGTGAGTACGCAAGAAAGGCCGCGTGTTCTGTCGTGTGCGAGGTAGGTTGCATCCTTCCCCATATCTTCCTGATATCCCACCCCATTTCCTTCCTGGAAATCCTACCAAAATCCCTCCTACTTACTTCGCACACGAGAGCACACGCGGCTCAAAAAGCGAGGCCCCTCCCAGGGGCCTCGCTTTTTTTCTTGGTAGAATTTTCCAGCACACCTGTTACGCCTTACGCCGCACACGCTGGCGACTCCGCCCTTGCCAGCCCGCCCGCCCCCGGCCAGAGTGCCCGCGCCGAGTTCCCGCCCGCAGATCGGTCCGCGTTGACCTCGGGTGACGTCGTAAGATGCACGTCTTCTTCCCCTGCGACCTTGTGTGATGTGTAGAGCCCCCAGGAGCCTCCCAGATGAGCCCAGCACGCTACGCCGACGAAACCATCGCCTACGTCCCCCGCGACGAGCTCAAAGCCCTCGGCGCGCTTGAGCATGGCTTCTGGACCGACGCGCAGGCACGGCTCTACGCCGAGCTGGCCGGCCGCCTGCGCTGGGGCGCGCGCGCGCCGCTCGAAGAGGATCCGACCCGCAAGCAGCTCATCCCCTACGTGGTGGTCCACAACGACACCCACATCTTTCGGCTGCGCCGCCTGCCCACCCAGGGCGAAGCGCGCCTCCACGACAAACTCTCGGTGGGTGTCGGCGGGCATATCGCCCGCGACAAAAAAAGCGACGCCCCCCCCGAGCTGCGCCGCCCCGACGACGCGCTGTGGACCGGCATGCTCGTGGAGCTCTACGAGGAGCTCTTCATCGATCACCCCCTCACTCTGACCTACCGGGGGCTGATCAACGACGACACCAACGAGGTCGGCCAGGTGCACCTGGGCGTCGTCTTCAGCGCGTACCACGCCACGGACCCCGCGCAGATCCGCGTGCGCGAGACCGACAAGATGGTCGGTGAATGGGTCGATCCGGCCGAACTTCAGGCGAAGATGGATGCGCTGGAGAGCTGGAGTCAGCTCGTCGCACACGAGGCGCTAACCTGGCTTAACCCCGCACTCTGAGCCAACCTCTCGCCGCTCCCCCCACGCACTTAAGACACTTAAATCGCTCTCGTCGCCTGACGTACTCAAGCCGGGAGCGGCTCGCCAACAAAGGCCTCATGCAGCGCGTTGGCGCCAGCTTCGACCTGCCCGGCCTCCACGATCCAACTCAGGCGCGCAAGGCTCGCGCTCAGCCCCAGGGTCGCCACACCGGCCTCGCGCAGCGCCGCCTCCCCGAGGCGGCTCCAGCGCGTCTGCCCGCCGACACCCAGCCCCACCACGCTGATCATTCCCGGCTGGCTGACCTCCACATCCGCGCCGAGCGCTCGCAGTGACGCCTCCAGCTCCGCCACCCCGTGCACATCATCCAGCCCGATGAAGGCGTCCAGGCTGCGCCCCGGCTGCCAGCTGAAGCTCACCGTCGCCAGCGCCTCGATCGCCTCGGCGACCCGATCCGCGCTGGCCTGAGCACACACCCGAAGACCACGCCGAATATGGCTGACCGCCACCGCCGGCCGGCCCTCTTCAAGGCGCGTGAGCTCCGCCTGCGGAAGATCCACCCGCACCACCGTGCCCCCCTCCCCGCGCATCTGGGTGCTGCGGGCGTAGAGCGCGATCTGGGCGCGGCGCGCAAACTCCACGGCCTGCTCATTGAGCACTTTTGCCCCGGCGCGGGCCATCTCCTGCATCTCCTCGTAGCTCAAGCTCTCCAGCTGGCGCGCGCTGAGCACGACCCGCGGATCGGCGCTGAAGACCCCGTCGACATCGCTGTAAATCTCGCAGGCCTCCGCCCCCAGCGCCGCCGCCAGAGCCACCGCCGTAGTGTCACTGCCGCCGCGGCCCAAAGTCGTCACATCGCGGCGATAACTCGTGCCCTGAAAGCCGGCCACGATCACAATGCGCCCCTGCGCCAGCTCATCCTGCACCCGAAAGGGCCGCACATCGATGATGCGCGCGTTGGAGTGGCTGGCCGTCGTGATGATCCCGCACTGCGATCCGGTCAGGCTCACCGCCTCATGCCCGCGCGCCTGAATGGCGATCGACATCAACGCCATGCTGATGCGCTCGCCGACCGAGAGCAGCATATCGAGCTCGCGCCGCGACGGGCTGGCCGCAAGCTCGTTGGCCATCCCCAGCAGGTCATCGGTGGTGTCGCCCATCGCCGAGACCACAACCACCACCTGGTAGCCGCGCTCCCGCGTGGCGACAATCGCCTCGGCGACCTGCCGAATCTTGCCAAGATCTGAGAGTGAGGATCCCCCGAACTTCTGAACGATCACCTTCAAAGCGCACACCTTCTAAGCTGGCGGTCGTCCCGCACCGCTCGCCAGTCGAGCAGCACGGTGCACCCGGCATCACGCCGACGCAGCGCGTCAGCGGCCCTGGAGCTTAGCAGGTTTTTGCGCTCACGCACCCTTCGCCCACACCTACTAAGGTTTCACCAGCTTGAGCACCAGCGGAAACGCCGCCGCAAAGCCGGCGAGCAACCCGCCACCGAACTGCACGAAGATGGCAAGTCCGATGCTTCCGCCGAGCGCGCTGGCCACCACCGCGCCCAGCGTGCCCAGCGCCACCAGGCCGAACCCGGCTGACGCGATCGGGCGCGACACCGGCAAAAAGGGCAGAAGAATCGCCAGCACGCCCATCACCGCCGGCACAAGCGCAAGCGCCGTCAACGCCCCGCCGCCGAGCACTCCCAGCGCCGTGGCCGCCACCAGGGTCACGCCCGCCATCACCCCGCAGACCTTCTGCAACGTGGCGACCAACGCCTCGGCGCTATCGCTGGCAGTCGGAGCGGCCGACGGCGCCGCCGGAGCCTGAGGCTGCGCCGCCATCGGCGCTCCCGCCTGGGGAGCATGTGCCGCAGGCGCCGGCGCTCCCGAGCCCTGAAACGCACTGTCAAAAGGTTGGCTCGCCACAGCCCCCGGCGCGGGGGCCGCCCCGAAGTTCGCACCGCCCGCCTGTGCCCCGAAAGGCTGCGCGGCAGACGCCGGCGCGGGCGTCGCCCCGAAGCTCGCATCGCCCGTCGGCGAATGATGCACCGGCGCGGGGGTCACCTCCGTAAAGGGCGCCGACGTGCGCTGAGGCTCAGGCTGCGCAGGCTCCACCCGGGGCAACGCCCCCGGCTCACTCGCTGCACGTTGCGGCGAGAGCGGCTCCAACGCCTCAACCTCCAGCTCCGGCACCTCGTCGTTCGTCGGTTCGGCCGCTGCACCGGGCTCGGGCAACGTGATGCCAAAGCGCGGCCCGGTGGCGCTACGTTGCCAGGGGTTCGCCCCGGCGGCCTGCGCCAGCGAAGGATTGCCCACATCGGTGTCGGCGTCCGGCTGCGTCAGCGCTTGCGGCGAAGGTGTCGACGCCGCCCCTGCCGAGCTCGTCGGAAACGCGGTGCGCGGACGGACTTCACCGCCAAAAGGCTGCTCGCGAAGCGGCTCACTGGCTCCGTTCCCCACCTGATAAGTCCCCGTCGTGCCGAGCACGCCGGAGTCCTCGGCCATCCCGCTGCCCGCGCCCTCGCCCTCCCGACCCCGACGCGCCACCTTGTACACGCCGCTTCGCGGCGTATCGCGGTTCTTCGAGCGCTCAAACGGGTTCTCCCGGGCCTCGCCAGCCGAGGGCTGACTGACCTGGCCCGGCATCACATCGGTATGAACATTGTCCACCCGAAGATCCTCGGGCGTGGGAAGCGGCGTCCGCTCGGCCTTCTGCACACTCTTCTTCAAGCGATCGCGCAGGCTCGGACCCTTGCTTAACTTCTCGGCCCCGGCCTGCAGCTGCGCCACACTCATCGCCTGCGTTGGCGCATCGTCTGCATCGCTCTGCATCCCGCCCACGCGCATCGCGCCGCCCCCCGACATCAGGTCGCTCTCCTCCTCCAGCGACATCCCCATCAGGGTGTGCAGACGCCCGCGATCTCCGCGCGCGCCCTCACTCTTATCGACCGACATGCTACCGCCGCCCGACTCCGGGTTGGCAAAATCGGTGGCCGAGAGCACCTGTGTGGCCAGGCCCTCGCTGCTCTCTTCGCCAAGGCCCCAGGCCGACATCACCTGACCCTCATCGGAGGGCTGCGAGCGGGCAATCGGCGTCGGTTGAGGCTCACGCCCGGGCGCGTTCGGCGTCAGCGGAGAGGGCATACCAAACGCCGTGGCGCGCGGATCGGCCTTCTGCGCGTCAAACGCCTGACGCAACTTCGCCGCGTCGACCTGACGGGTCGAATCATCCTCCGCCTCGCCAGACGCGGCATGCTGAAAAGGAAGATCGCTGGCCGAGACCATCGCCGTGCGCGCCTCATGCTCCCCGCTGCCTTCGCTCTCAGCGCCGCTGATCGCCGGCAGTCCAAAGAGCGTGCTCCGCGGCGCGGCCGCCGTGCGACCCTGCTGGATCGCCGCCTCGCTCTCCTCATCGAAGACCGCCGGAATCCCCATCATCGTCTGACGGGGCGCGCGCTCCTCAAAGACCTCCCCGCAGCCGGGGCAGGTCGATGCCTGAGGTTGCACACGGGCGTTGCATGATGGGCAAATCTTCACCGGCCTCTCCTGAGCGTTGCCGAAGCGTTGCGCTGTGCAGGGCGCACCGTCGCGCCCGCATGTCGATAACATGACACCACGTGGGTTCCTTCCTGCGCTTTGAACCATTGGCGCAAAGAAAGACCTCAGAACACTATGTCAAGTATCGAATTGTTATCATAGCCCCCCCGCACCCGAAAAGCGCCATCATTCCGGGAGGATGGCGAACCCTTCGGCAAACCCTTCGTCGCGCTTATTCCGCCTTGAGCGCCGCCTGCTGATGCTCGCGCAACAACCCGGCCACCGGCGCGCTGAGCTTCTGCTCCAGAAGATCCTGGTAAAACGCCGCGACCTCCTCGCTCTCCACGTACTCTCCCAGGCGGCTGAGCTGCGCGAGGTTGCCCGGGTTGATGTTGCGCTCCGGATCGTCGGCAAGGAAGGAGGCGTAGCACAGGAAGGCTTTCTGATACTGGCGGTCCGAAAAGAGCGCCAGCGCCAGCTCTTTTTGCAGCCCTTCGCGCTCCGAATCGTCGAGCGGCGTGGAGAGCTGGGTCTGAATCCACTCCACATAGCGCTGGTGCAGGCTGGCCGCCCGCCCCAACCGCTGCAACCCCTCCAGGGCCTTGGCGCGCCCCGCCTCAGCGCGGCGCTCGGCGAACGCCCGGGCAAACGCGTCAAAGGCTTCCTCCTTCTGGCGCAGCTTCACCTCATAGAGCATCGCCAGCACCAGAAAGACCTGCTGGCGCTCGTTCGGTGCCGAGAAGAGCTCGATGCCGTCCTCGTAAAGCGCGGCGAGCTCCTCCCAGGCCTGCTCTTTGATATAGCGCTCGCGCTGCTCATTGAGGATCGCAATCCGCGCGGCCAGATCATCGGTGGGGGCGGTCGTCTCCTCGCCGGCGTTGGCGCCATCCCCATCCTCCACCGCCGGCGGCGGGGTCTCCTCGGCCTCGCTCAAATCACTGCGCAGACGCGCCAGACGCTCATTAAGATCGCGGGTGCGCTCGGTCGGCTGTGAGGCTCGCCGAAACGCCCGGGCAGGCCCGGCGGCCTCTTCCGGTGCGGACTTCTCTTCGGTCAGCAAGATCGGATCGGAGCTCGGCTCAGCCAGCTCGCCATCGACCTCGTCCGCCTCACTGACCTCACTGACGTCACTGACCTCACTCGCTGACGAGGGCTCGGAGTCCTCCTCAAGCACGTCAATATCATCGAGGGAGACCTCAATGACCTGCGTCGAGCGCAGATCATCCTCCTGAAACGAGTTCGGGGCCTTCAGGATTTGGGTGGCCTCGCCAAAGTCGTCGTCATCCTCGTGACCGGAGTGATCCGAGACCTCCGAGGCCGCGCTGAGCACCTCGTCGATCGCCTCGCGCGCTCCCGGGGAGGTCTCCATCACCTCATCGATGACCTGAGTGGAGCGCAGATCATCGACCGGGGCCGGCCGTGCCGCAGCCTCCACATCCAACTGGAACATCGGCCGGGTCATCGGCTCGCGCTCCGCCTTGCTCTCCCCGCCCTGAAGCGCCTCGGCCAGCGCCCGCGACGCCCCCCGAAGCTCGGTGTAGAGGCGGCCCTGGTTGCGCAGCCTCCCCACAAAATCAGGGTTCAGAAGATCGATCACATCGCCCAGCGGCCCGAAGGGATCGCAGCTGGCCAGGAAGCGCTCCAGATCGCGAAAGACCTTATCGGCCCGCGAGAGTAGATCTTCGCCCAGACGCCCCTCGATCAACCCCTCGAAGATCGCCTCCAGCTCGCGCCCCAGCTCCGCGACCTCATCGAGGGTGCGCTCGGCCGCGCGCGATCCCCAGGGGTGGCGCACCGGGCGCACCGCCTCCAGGTACTGCGCCAGCACAAAGAGATGCAGCCGCGTGTACCCCCCCACCGCCTCAAAAGGGGCGAGCAACTTGCGCCGGGAGAGCTGCGAGAAGTCGACCTCGCTGAGCTCCAGACCGCATTGCGCAGCGAGGTGTTGAAATTGTGGGCTCGAAAGCGCCTGAAGTTCTCTTCGGATCACCGCTTGCCTCGTCGTCTGTCATCGCCTGGGCGGGCGCGTAGAGCGCGCTCTCATCGGGCGCATCATAACACGGGGTCCGCCTCGTCCAAGTCCTCTCTCCCGAGGAACTCGCGCATCACCACCGTAGCGTAGGAGCCGGCCGGGAGTTCAAAGGCGATACGCGCGCACTGCGCGTCTTCCATCGCCACCTCCAGCGCGGGCATCGGCAGGGTGAGCGCGCGACGGGCGCCGCGCCCCATCTTCCCGGCGGTGCGAAACATCTCCACCTCAAGCCCCAGCTCCGAGAGCACCTCCTGCTCGATGCGTCCGGCCTCCGCTGCGGCCACCCCCTCTTTATACCCGGGCATCGGTCCGGTGATCACAAGCTCGCCGGCGTCGATGCGCGCCTGCACCTCCTCCAGCTCGTCGGCCCCCACCCAGAAGCGCCCGCCGCTATCGAGCTTCTCAAACACATCGCCGTCGAGCGCCCGTCGCCAGCTCCCCTCGTCGAGCCGCCTGGCGAGCACACGGTTGAAGATCTCACTCTGCACCGCGCTCACCGCCATCTTGCGCTGGAAGCGCCCCTTCGGCGCGCGGCCCCCTTGCAGCCAGCGCAGCCCCCGAAAGAGGTTCTGCCCCTGACGCCCGAAGCGCTGCGATCCGTAGAAGTTCGGCACACCCAGCGCCTTTAGGCGCGCCTCAATGGAAGCGATGCGCGCCGCAACATCGGCATCATCCCCGTCGTCCAGAGGTTCGAGATCCCGCACGCGCAGCTCAAAACGATTGCCCGAAAGGTGCCCGGTGCGAAGCTTGTTGGTGTGCCGCGCGGCCTCCAGAATGCGAACCTCAGCGCTCACCTCGCCGACCACCTCCGAGGGCTCCCGACCGCTCAGCACGTTGGCCGGCACCGAGAGCCACTGGCGGGTCACCGCCACCCGATCCTTGGTGCCCGCGCTGGCCACCTCCGCTTCGTCTATGCCAAAATGCGAGGCGATCGTACGCAGCAGACGCGCCCCATCGAGCTCGCGTTTCTCGACCCACAAGAAGAGATGATCGCCCTGACCGCTCGCCGCATACGCAGCGATCTCCTCGACCACAAAGTCCTCAGCGCTGGCCTTAAGCGTGCCGGCGAGCCCGGGGAGGTCGGCGCAGAGCCGCGGACAGGCGATTGGGGTGGGTTGTGAGGCGGTCGAAGACATCTTCTCTCCTGCGTGCGTAGCATACTAAGGGACGGGCGTTGACGCCGCGCACCTTTAACACTGACCCGCCAACGCCGACCAGCCCCACTGGCCCGCCCCCTCTCTCGGAGCCCCCTTTGTGAAGCACTCCAGCCCCCTGGCCATACCCGAGGCGGTCACACGCGCCAACGACGAGCTCATCGCCGCGCGCCACACCATCGCCCGCGCCATCGTCATGGGCGCCGGCGGCCTGGAGATCGCCGCGCGCCTTCGCGCCGTCACCGACCGCTGGCTCAAAACCCTCTGGGAGCAAGCCCTGGGCGAAGAACTTCGCACCGCCGCCTCCCTTCACGCCACCGGCGGCTACGGCCGCGACGAGCTCGCCTTTCACAGCGACATCGACGTGCTCATCGCCCTCAATGACGAGGCCTGGCTGGAACGCGAGGAGCTCTCCCTTGCCGTCGAGCGACTGATGGCCTGGTCACGCGCCCCCCGCCTGCGCCTGAGCCACGCCGTACGCACCCCGGCGCAGACCCCGGAGGCCCTCGCCGAAGATCCCCGCACGGCCATCGCGCTTATCGATCTTCGCCCCCTGGCCGGCCCGGCCTCTCGCGCCGCCGATCGCAACGCCGCCATCGAACATCTGCGCGGCGACGACGAAGGCGCCACCTTCGTCGAGCAACTCTTCGAAGGCCACCGCCAGCGCGTGGCCCGCCACGGACAGACCGTCTACCTGCTGGAGCCCGACGTCAAAAACGGCGAGGGCGGCATGCGCGATCTCAACTGCATTGGCTGGGCGGCGCGCTGCCGATGGCAGATCGACGCCCGCACCCAGACCCGCGACGAGGTCGGCTGGACCGAAGAGCAACGCCTGCGCTACATCGACCGCCTCGACGCCATCCTCGGCGTGCGCAACGCCCTGCACCTGATCCACGGCCGCAAAACCGACCGCCTCACCTTCAGCGATCAAGAACTGCTGGTGCGCCTGGACGAACTTCGCCTGCAATCCCCCGAGCGCCTGGAGACCGTCGACCCCGACGCCATCGCCGAACATTACCGCCCCACCGACGAGCACGATCGCCAGCGCCTCAACCCCCAGGTCGAATCGCTGATGCGAGCGTATTACTGGCAGGCCCGCGCCGTCAGCGTCGCCTGCGAGCGCATGTTGCGCCGCTGGTCGGCCTCAAGCCCCCCGGGGCCAGCCCGCGTCCTGGGCAGCTTCGAGCTGATGGGCGATGTCATTCAACTTCCCGCACATCGTCATGACACCTTGAGCGCCGATGAGGTCTTTGAAGCCCTCAGCCTCGCCAGCACCCACGACGCTCTGCTCGATCCGCGCCTGGAGTCCGCCATGGAAGCCGCCGTGGGCACCTGGCCCCTGGGCGATGAGAGCTCACCGGCGCGCTCCCACCGCCTGCGCGCGCTGCTCACCTCGCCAACCACCTCCTCACGCACCTCCCAACGCCTGCTGGATCTGGGCATCCTCACTCGCACCGTGCCCGAATTCGACCCGCTGGTCTGCCACGTCCAGCACGACGTCTACCACGTCTACACCACCGACGTTCACTCGCTGAAATGCCTGGAGCTCGGCCGCGAGCTCCTCAACGGCGCGCCGGGCGCCGCCGGCCGCTGGCCCTTTTTTCGCTACGTCGCCTCCAGCATCACCGACGCGGAGGTCTTCTTGCTGGCCTGCCTCTTTCACGACATCGGCAAAAACCGCGGCGGCGATCACAGCCGCAAAGGCGCCGTGTTGATGGAAGCCATTGGCCCCAGGCTCGGGCTGGACGCCGCCCAGGTCGATCTTCTGGCGATGCTCGTCCGCGAGCACCTCACCCTTAGCCTGACCTCCCGCCGCCGCGACCTCTCCGACCCCCACGTCGTCGATGAGATCGCCGAGCGCCTGGGCGATGTGGCCACCCTCAACCTGCTCACCGCCCTGACCTTCTGCGACATGTCCACCGTCGCCCCCGACGTGATGAACGACTGGAACGCCACCCTGCTCATGGAGCTCTACCGCCGCCTGCGTGAGGCGCTTGAGCAGGGCGACGAGCGCCACCGCGCCGATCCGCGCGGACTTCGTCGCATCCGCCAGCGCCTGGAGCGCCGCATCCAGGACTTAAGCGACTGCCCGATGGAGGCCGTCGACCTCGACACCTTCCTCAACGATCTTCCCCAGGAGCATCTTCTGCACGCCGAGCCCGACGCCCTGGCCCGCCAGCTCGCCGCCTACACCCGCGCGCGTCGCAACGACGTGGAGACCCGCATCCAGGGCGTCGCCGTCGAGCTCGCACCGCTCCCGGAGCGCGGCATCACCGAGATCATCGTCTCCACCGTCGACACCCCCGGCACCCTGGCCCGCATCGCCGGCGCCCTCTCCAGCGCCGGCGTCAACATCATGGCCGCCGACATCGTCTCCACCGCCAGCGGCCGCACGCTCGACATCTTCCACATCGCCCACTTCAACCCGGCCGCCCTGCCCGTCTCCGAGCCCCGCGCCGTCGACGATCCGCGCCGCCTCGAGAAGATCACCTCCCGCATCATCGACGTGCTCGAAGAGCGCCTCGACGTCGACGAGCTCCTCCAGCAGCGCTTCGACGAGCGCCGCCTCACCCCCCGCCCCATCCCCCAGGTCCCCACCGAGGTGCGCGTCGTCGAACACGCCAGCGAGCTCTTCACTGTGATTGAGGTCCGCGCCCCCGACCGCCTGGGCCTGCTCTACCAGATCACCCGCGCGCTCTGGGAGGCAGGTGTCGAGACCCGCGTCAGCCGCATCGACTCCCTGGGCAGCCAGGCCATCGACAACTTCTACGTCGAAGAGGCCCACGGCGGACAACTCTCCGCCGAGCGCTGCGACGAGGTCGTCGCCGCGATCGAAGACGCCTTAAGTCGCCTGCCCGAGAACTAAAGCAAGCGCGCCAACCTTTTTATGCTCACCGGTTGCCGGCCTTGCCCTGTGGCGGCTGCCCGCTTAGCCTGCGCCCGGCGCCCTTGCCCCACGCACCGCCCGCACTCCTTTGGTTTACGGAGGCCCCATGAAGCTCGACGAAGCGATCGACAGCTACCTCTTCCATCTCAAAGTCGAGCGTAACCTCGCCGAAAACACGATCCTGGCCTACAGCAACGACTTAAGCCAGTTTGTCGACTTTCTCACCGACGCCGAGAGCGACGCCCCCCGCCCCAGCCCCGACATCGAGGCGATCAGCGACGCCGACATCAGCGCCTTCCTCGCCCACCAGCTTGGCGAATCGGTCAAGACGCGCACGATCTCCCGAAAACTCTCCAGCGTGCGCGGCCTTTTTAAGTTCTTGCGCCGCAACCAGAAGCTCGAGCGCGACCCCACCGCCCACGTCGACGCCCCCAGCTACGGCACCCGCGTGCCCACCGTGCTCACCCTCGATGAGGTGGAGTCGCTGCTAAACGCCCCCGACCGCTCCACCCCCGAGGGCCTGCGCGACTGGGCCATGCTCGAGGTCCTCTACGCCACCGGCCTGCGCGTCACCGAGCTTGTCACCCTGCTCATCCGCGAGGTCGACCTCAACGCGGGCTACGTGCGCGTGATCGGCAAAGGCTCCAAACAACGCGTCGTGCCCCTTGGCGAGGTTGCAATCGAAGCGCTCGCTGAGTATGAGGACCAGGCGCGTGGCCAACTTCTGGCCAACGCCGGCGGACCCGGCGCCTCACCGGCGCTCTTTGTCACCCGCCGCGGCGGCGCGATGACCCGCCAGGCTTTCTGGAAAAACATCAAACGCTACGCCGAGCTCGCCGGCATCGACAAACCCATCAGCCCGCATAAGCTGCGCCACAGCTTCGCCACCCACCTGCTGGAACGCGGAGCCGACCTGCGCATCGTGCAGGCCCTGCTCGGTCACGCCGATATCAACACCACCCAGATCTACACCCACGTGGCCCGTGAGCGCCTCAAACGCCTCTACGACGACCACCACCCGCGAGCCTGACTCGCCACACACGCCATGAAGAGCGCCCCCGGCGGCCCACGCGCCGCAGACAACGCCCAGGTCCCCCCTGAGCTCCGCCTCGATCTGCCGAGCTATCAGGGCCCGATGGATCTTCTCCTCGACCTGATCCGCGAGCACGAAGTCGACATCTTCGACATCCCCATCGCCCTGATCACCGCCGAGTACCTCCGCTACCTCGACCAGCTTCAGGCCCTCGATCTGACCGTCGGCGGCGAGTGGCTGGAGATGGCCGCCACCCTGGTCTACATCAAGTCGCGCACGCTCCTTCCGCCCGATCCCGAAGAAGACGATGACGAGCTCGGTCCCGACCCCCGCGAAGAGCTGGTCCGCCGCCTCATCGAGTACCAGGTCTTTAAGTGGGCCGCCGAGCAGCTCGACGATCGCCCCCAGCTTGAGCGTGACTTCTTTTTGGCCGCCCCCAAAGCCCGCGAGGAGCGCGAGCAGGTCGGCCCCCCGAAGTTGCGCGAGGCCGACATCTCCGATCTCGTCGATGCCCTGCGCCGCGTCATCGAAAAGCAACGCGAAGAGCCCACCTGGGCCTACGAGATCACCCGCGAAAAGCTCACCCTGCGCGGCATGGTGCTCGAGATCTCCTCGATCCTGCGCGATGAGCCCCGCATCTCCTTTGAGTCCCTCTTTAGCGAAGGTCGCCTGACCCGCCACCGCGTCGTCACCACCTTCCTGGCCCTCCTCGAGATGACGAAGCTGCGCATGATCAAGCTCTTCCAATCTCGCCTGGGCGGACCCGACACCCTCATCATCGAGCGCGCCGTCATCGACATCGTCGAAGTCAGCCAGACCCTTGAGTTTTACGACAGCACACCATGACCGAGATCCTCGACGAACAGACCACCCGGGCCCGGGTCGAAGCCCTGCTGCTCGCCGCAGAAGAGCCCCTCTCGCTCGACCGCTTCCGCGACGCGCTGCCCACCGCTTCGGCCGAAGCGCTGCACAAAGTGCTGCGGGCGCTGGAGCTCGAATACGCAGGCCCCCACCGCGGCATCCACCTGGTGCGCATGTCCGGCGGATACCAGCTGCGCACCAACCCCGATCCCGAGATCGGCCAGGCCATTCGCAAACTTTTTGAGACTCGGCCAGTGCGCATCTCCCGCGCGGCGATGGAGGCCCTGGCCATCATCGCCTACCGCCAGCCCCTGACCCGCGCCGAGATCGACGAGATCCGCGGCGTCAACTCCTCCGGCGTCCTCCAGACCCTGCAGGAAGTTCAACTTATCGAAGTCGTCGGACGCCTCGATGACATCGGAAAACCCAACCTCTACGGCACCACCCCCCGCTTCTTAGACTTTTTCGGCCTGGAGAGCATCGGCGAGCTTCCCACCCTGGAAGCCAGCGAACTTCAGGCCCTTATTGAGATGCACAACCAGCTCGATCATCCCGAGGCGGACGTCGCGATCGACGACGCCCCCAACGAGCTCGCTTCCCCTTCTGACGATCAGGAATAGCCCGGCCCGCTCTCCAGTTGGCCCGCCTGAGCCCGTCGCCTCACCCCCGATCCTTTGCGATCTGCCTGACCCGGAATACCTGATTATGGCCCAAGAAATGCGCGTCCAGAAGTTTTTGTCCAAAGCCGGTGTCTGCTCACGGCGCAAAGCCGAAGAGCATATGCTCGCCGGCCACATCAAGATCAACGGCAAGGTCTGCAAAGAGCTCGGCACCCAGGTCGACCCCTCCCGCGACACCGTGGAGTTTCAGGGCTCGGTGGTGCGCCTGCCCGAGAGCTACATCTACGTCTTGCTCAATAAGCCCGCCAACTACATCACCTCGCTCACCGACCCGGAGGGCCGCCCGGTCGTCGTCGACCTTTTGCCCGCCTCCATGCCGCGCGTCTGGCCGGTGGGTCGGCTGGACTGGGACAGCGAGGGCCTGCTGCTGTTGACCAACGACGGCAAGCTCACCAACCTCCTGACCCACCCCTCCCACGAGGTCGCCAAGACCTACGCCGTCAAAGTCCGCGGCCTGCTCACCGATAGCAGCCCCGAACTTGAGACGCTGCGCACCGGCGTGGAGATCGGCGAGGGCGAGGTCACCGCCCCGGCCCAGGTCCGCCTGATTCGGGATAACGGACGCAACACCTGGCTGGAGATCGTGATCCGCGAGGGCAAAAACCGCCAGATTCGCCGCATGTTGGAGGCCATCGAGCGCCCCGTCATGAAGCTGCGCCGCATCTCCATCGGGCCGCTCACCATCGACGGCATCGCCTCGGGCACCTTCCGCTCACTGACCCACGCCGAGGTCCTCGACCTCTACGGCGAAGTTGAAGCCACGATCCCCGAGCGGGCGCAGCCCTCCAAACGCGCCCAGAAACGCGAGCGCGAGGCCATTGAGCGCGGTGATCTCCCCGATCACCGCGCCAAAAAGCGCAAAAACCGCTCCAAATAAGCCTCTCGCATCTTTCTTTCACAATGCTGCTTGACACCTCCCGGCTCCTCCCTTAGGTTCCGCCTCCCTGGAACGCAGTGGCCGTCGACGTCAGACAGCCTTGATGCGGGGTGGAGCAGCCAGGTAGCTCGTCGGGCTCATAACCCGAAGGTCACAGGTTCGAATCCTGTCCCCGCTACTTACAATTTGATGGTCGACCCTTGTGGGGCGTCGACTTTGATGCGGGGTGGAGCAGCCAGGTAGCTCGTCGGGCTCATAACCCGAAGGTCACAGGTTCGAATCCTGTCCCCGCTACTCGAAACACCAGGTCTGGCAAACGCATCATTGCCAGCCTTGATGCGGGGTGGAGCAGCCAGGTAGCTCGTCGGGCTCATAACCCGAAGGTCACAGGTTCGAATCCTGTCCCCGCTACTTGTTACAACCAGATTGGCACGTAGAGTTTTAACGTGCTGATCGTGATGCGGGGTGGAGCAGCCAGGTAGCTCGTCGGGCTCATAACCCGAAGGTCACAGGTTCGAATCCTGTCCCCGCTACTCAACGAAAAGCGCGTCTCAATCGAGACGCGCTTTTCGCGTTCTTGCCCCCCTTCCTGGCTTAATCTCGCAACTTCTTACCCGTCTTGAGCAACCACAACGCCACACCGCCAAAGATCGCGTTGAGCACAAGCAACATCACCGCCCCCTGCCACACCGGCACATCCGAGACGCCCACCATCCCGTAACGCACCCCGTTGACCATGTAGAGCACCGGGTTAAAAAGCGAGACGGTATCCCAGGGCGCCGGCAACATCTCGATCGAATAAAACACCCCGCCCAGAAAGGTCAGCGGCGTGATCAGGAAGTTGGGGAGCAGGTTAATATGATCAAAATCCTCGCCCAGGATCGCCACCACCACCCCGATGAACGCAAAGGCCATCGAGGTCAGCGCCATAAAGATCAGCGCCACCGGCACCGAATAAAAAGGTGAGGCTCCCATCAGCCAGGCCACGATCCAGATGATCGAGCCGATCAACATCGCCCGCACCACCGCCGCGGCCACATACGCGCCCAGAAACTGCACGTAGGTCAGCGGCGTCACCAAAAGGTCCACGATCGTGCCGTGCACCTTGGTGATAAAGAGCGAGAACGCCGAGTTGATGTACGAATTGGTGATCAGCGCCAGCATCACAAGGCCCGGCACCAGAAAGTCCACGTAGGGCACCCCGCGGATCTCCTGGAGCCGATCCCCCAGCGAATAGCCGAAGACCAGAAAGTAGAGCATCATCGTGATCACCGGGCTTATCACGGTCTGGCCGGCGATCGTCCAGAAGCGAAGAATCTCCTTATAAAAGAGCGTCCACGCCCCGAGGAGCTGGCGCTCCTGGGCCACATCCCTACTACGCGCGATCTTCTCCAGCGCCGCCTGCCGCGCCGCCTCACGCCCGCCCTCGGGCGCCTTCACGTCGCGCTCGTCGCTCACACTCATGACGCCCCCTTCGACGACGCGTCGGCGTCCTCATGCAACACCTCCCGGAAGATCGACTCCAGCGAGCTTCGCCCCCCTTCCACCGACACAATCGACGCGCCGGCGCCCACCAGCGTCTTCAGCAGGTAGTCCACTTCCTCGCCACCCTCCTCGTCCCCGCCAGCCCGGGTGTAGTTCAGCTTGAGCGTGCGCCCCTGCACCTCCACCTCATGCTGCCCCAGCGCCTCAATCACCTGCGCAGACGGCGTCTCGCGCAGCCGCACCTCCACATGACGTCTGCCAAACTCCTCCATCAACGCCTCGCGATCATCGACGCGCAGCAACCTCCCCCGATTAATGATCCCCACGCGGTCGGCCAACTTCTCGGCCTCCTCCAGATAATGCGTCGTGAGCACGATGGTGGTGCCCCGCGCCCGCAACGCCTCCACATAACCCCAGAGCTCATCGCGCAGCTCCACGTCCACGCCGGCGGTCGGCTCATCCAGAAAGAGCACCACCGGGTCATGCATCAACGCCTTGCAGATCATCAGCCGGCGCTTCATCCCGCCGGAGAGCCAGCGGGTGTTCGCGTCGGCCTTCTCCAGAAGTGAAAACTGGTCGAGCAGCGCGTCGATCTCATCGCGCGTGGGCTTCACCCCGAAATACCCCGCCTGAAACTCCAGCACCTGCCGCACCGAGAAGAAGGCGTCCCAGTTGAGCTCCTGGGGCACAAGCCCCACCATCCGGCGTGTCACCCGGTAGTGATCGACGACATCGAGCCCGGCCACCTTCACCTGCCCCTCAAACCCGGTGATCAGCCCGGTGATGCACCCGATCATCGTCGTCTTGCCCGCCCCGTTGGGCCCGAGCAACGCGAAGATCTCCCCGGGCTCAATCCTCAAGGTCACATCATCCACCGCACGTAACTCACCATAGCGTTTGGTCAGCCCCTTGAGCTCAACCACCGCCTCCATCCCTTGTTCACCATCGCTCACTGCGTCACCATCGTTCGGGTCAAGGATCGCGCCGATCCCACAACCGCATCATCGAAACTCAAAACAAGCCGCTCTGAGGTACAAAACACGCGGCTCGCCGCGCGCTCGGATCGTGATCACAATCACCTCCCACGCAAGCGCGCTGGCCAAATTGACAGTATTTTGTCGGGCTTGGTACCCTCCCGGAAAGAATTTGCGTCCGACAACCAGGCGTACGACAATCGCTTGACCTCATACCCGGGTCTTCCCCCAGCCGATCGTCCGGTGACCAGCTCAGGTCGCCCCCCGATGGTGGTAGATTCCCCTCTGCACGGCAAACACACATGTCCAAAGAACGTATCGGAGAGCTGCTCGTCCGCGAGAACCTCGTCTCGCCAGCCCAACTCAAGCAGGCCCAGGACCGCTCCAAACGCG
Organism: Lujinxingia vulgaris; assembly: GCF_007997005.1. Lineage (GTDB taxonomy): Bacteria > Myxococcota_A > Bradymonadia > Bradymonadales > Bradymonadaceae > Lujinxingia. The sequence goes on from NZ_VOSL01000011.1 coordinate 29,145, forward strand.
ACGGCAGCCGCCTGGGATATGAGCTCACCCGCCTGGGATTTGTGGAAGAGGGCGAGCTGACCTCATTTTTGAGCCGCCACTTTGGCGTGCCCTCGGTGAGCCTGGCGGACATCGAAGTCCCCGAGAACATCATCCAGCTCATCCGCAAAGAGGTCGCGGTACGCCACCAGTGTCTGCCCATCAACCGCAGCGGCGCCACGCTTGTGGTCGCGATGGCCGATCCGTCGAACATCTACGCCATCGACGATCTGAAGTTCATGACCGGCTACAACATCGAGGTGGTCGTCGCCAGCGAATCGGCCATTGAGCAGGCCATCTACACCTATTACGGCGGCGAAGAGAGCGCCGGCGTCGACTACGACGCCATCCTCGGCGAGCTCGATCTCGACGATGTCGATTACGTCGAAGAAGAAGACGCCGCCGACGTCAACGACCTGGCCCGCGCCAGCGAAGACGCCCCGGTCATTCGACTGGTCAACCACATCCTGGTCGACGCTATCAAACGCGGCGCCAGCGACATTCACATCGAGCCCTACGAGAAAGAGTTCCGCGTGCGCTTCCGCGTCGACGGCGTGCTCTCCGAGGTGATGCGTCCGCCGCTTAAGCTCAAAAACGCTATCACCTCCCGTCTCAAGATCATGAGCAACCTGGACATCGCCGAGCGGCGACTTCCCCAGGACGGCCGTATCAAGCTCAAGATGGGCCGCAACAAAGAGATGGACTTCCGCGTCAGCGTCTTGCCGACCCTCTTCGGCGAAAAAGTCGTTATGCGACTGCTCGACCAGTCCAACCTGCAGCTCGACATGACCAAGCTGGGCTTCGACGAGAAGGCCCTGAAGGTCTTCCTCGACTCCATTCACCGCCCCTACGGCATGTGCCTGGTCACCGGCCCCACCGGTTCCGGTAAGACCACCACGCTGTATTCGGCGCTCAGCGACCTCAACAAAGTCAGCGAAAATATCTCCACGGCCGAAGACCCCGTCGAGTTCAACCTCGCTGGCATCAACCAGTGCCAGATGCACGAATCGATTGGCCTGAACTTCGCCGCCGCCCTGCGCTCCTTTTTGCGTCAGGACCCCGACATCATCATGGTCGGCGAGATTCGCGACTTCGAGACGGCCGAGATCGCCATTAAGGCGGCGCTCACCGGCCACATGGTGTTGAGCACCCTGCACACCAACGACGCGCCCAGCACCATCAGCCGTCTGCTCAACATGGGCATTGAGCCCTTCCTGGTCACCGCCTCGCTCAACGTCGTCGTCGCCCAGCGACTGGCGCGCCGCATCTGCTCGGACTGCAAAGAAGTCTACAACGTCCCGCGCGAGACACTGGTCGAGATGGAGGTCCCCGAAGAGTGGCTCGACCGCCCGGTTTACCACGGCGCCGGCTGCTCCTCCTGCGGCGATACGGGCTACCGCGGCCGTGTCGCGCTCTACGAGGTCCTGGGTATGAACGACGCCATCAAGGACTACATCCTGCAGGGCTACTCCACCGCCGAGCTCAAGGCCGAGGCCATCCGTCTGGGCATGAACACCCTGCGTCGCGCCGGCATCATCAAGATGTTCGAGGGCGTCACAACCCCCGAAGAGGTCGTGCGCAACAGCGCCCCGGACCGTTGATCCCGCACGCCGACCGCACCGTCGATACGTTTACGCTGTTCTTCCTCTACCCCTCGTCCTGAGAGCGCTATGGCCAACCTGCACCAGCTCCTGAAGATCATGGTCGACAAGAACGCCAGCGATCTTCACATCACCGTCGGAGCCCCTCCGCAGCTTCGCATCGACGGCTCGCTCGTGCCGCTCAAAACCTCCAAGCTCTCGCCGACTGAGACGCGCCAGCTCTGCTACAGCGTGCTCACCGACAAGCAGAAGCAGGGCTTTGAGACCGACAACGAGCTCGATCTCTCCTTTGGCGTCAAGGGCCTGAGCCGCTTCCGTGGCAACATCTTTATGCAACGCGGCGCGGTCGCCGGCGTCTTTCGTAAGATCCCCTTTGAGATCCTGAGCTTTCAGCAGCTTGGCCTGCCCCCGGTCATCGGCTCGTTTGCCGAGAAGCCCCGCGGACTGGTGCTGGTGACCGGCCCGACCGGCAGCGGTAAGTCCACCTCGCTGGCCGCCCTCATCGACAAGATCAACGTCGAGAAGCGCCTGCACATCCTCACGATCGAAGATCCGATCGAGTATCTGCACCCCCATAAAAACTGCCTGGTCAACCAGCGCGAGGTCGGCGCGGACACCGGCGGCTTTAAGAGCGCGCTTCGCTACGTCCTTCGTCAGGACCCCGACGTCGTGCTCATCGGTGAGCTTCGTGACCTGGAGACGATCGAGGCCGCGCTGACCATCAGTGAGACCGGCCACCTGGCGCTGGGCACCCTGCACACCAACGGCTGTGTGCAGACGATCAACCGCATCATCGACGTCTTCCCCTCGCACCAGCAGTCGCAGATCCGCGCCCAGCTCTCCTTTGTGCTCGAAGGCGTCATCAGCCAGCAGCTGATCCCGCACGCCTCCGGCCGCGGCCGCGCGCTGGCCACCGAGGTGCTCGTGCCCACGCCGGCGATCCGCAACCTGATCCGCGAGGATAAGATCCACCAGATCTACAGCTCGATGCAGGTCGGTCAGTCGCGAAGCTTCATGCAGACGATGAATCAGTCTCTTTTCTTGCTTATCCGCGATCGACAAATCACAGTTGAAGACGGTCTGGCACGATCCAACGACCCCGAAGAACTCCGTACCATGCTTGAGCAGGGCGGCGCCGGGAACTCCGGCGGCGGCTCCGGCCCCCGTAACCGCAGCTCTTCGATCCGATACACCTGAGCGAGCCGTGCTGCCTCTTCAAAGGCAGTGCGTCTTGCACCGAGTCATACAAACGCGTCTGAGGTGAGCAATGCCTGTCTTTGTCTGGGAAGGAACCAACCGCTCCGGCGAAGCCCGTAAGGGTCAGATGAACGCCAGCAACGCCGAAGAGGTGGAGCAGCGTCTTCGCCAGCAGGAGATCAACGTCTCCAAAGTGAAGAAGAAGGCCTCCAAGAGCTTCAACTTCAAGGGAGCCTCGCGCGTTCCTCAAGACAACCTGGTGATCTTCACCCGTCAGTTCGCCACGATGATCGACGCCGGCCTGCCCCTGGTGCAGTGCCTGGAGCTGCTCGGCGCCAACGAGCCTCATAAAGGCTTCCAGCGCATCATCGCCGAGATCCGCAAAGATATTGAGTCGGGCTCGACCCTCTCCGACTCCATGGCCAAACATCCCGGCGCCTTCGACAACCTCTACGTCAGCCTGGTCGCCGCCGGTGAGGTCGCCGGTATCCTCGATACGGTCATGAACCGCCTGGCCATGCAGATCGAGAAGTCCCAGAAGCTGCGCCGGCGCATCAAAGGGGCGTTTACGTACCCGACCATCGTTGTCGTCATCGCGATCGTGATCCTCATCGGCATGCTCTACAAGATCATCCCGACCTTCGCCGCGATGTTCGCCGACATGGGCGGCGGCGCCGAGCTCCCCGCGCCGACGCGTTTTGTGATGGCGCTCTCGGAGTTCGTGCAGGCCTACTTCCTCTACATCGTCGGCGGCATGATCGGCTTTGGCGTCACGGTCAAAACGCTGATGGGCTACCAGCCCACTCGCGCGGTGATCGATGACGTGCTGCTGAAAGTTCCCGTCTTCGGTGACCTTCTGCAAAAGACCGCCGTCGCGCGCTTTACCCGCACCCTGGGCACCATGGTGTCCTCCGGCGTTCCCATCGTCGACAGCCTGGAGATCGTGGCAAAAACCGCCGGCAACATGACCATCCAGAAGGCCATCTTCTATGTGCGCGAGCGCATCAGCGAGGGTCAGAACATGGTCGACCCGCTCATGGAGACGGGCATCTTCCCGAAGATGGTCGTGCAGATGATCGGCGTCGGTGAGGCCACCGGTGCGCTCGACACCATGCTCAACAAGATCGCCGACTTCTACGAAGACGAAGTCGACGTGGCCGTCGAAGGCATGACCGCACTCATTGAGCCCATCATGATGGTCGGCCTGGGTGGGATGGTCGGCGGGATGCTCATCTCGATGTACCTGCCAATCTTCGAGATGGCCGGTAACATTCAGCAATAATTTCGGCTCCCCCCTCGCCACCTATGCCACCGACGCGCGACCGACAGCGCGACCGCCTCAAAGGCCTCCTGGTCTTTCGGGTGGTCCTGGTCACACTCTTCCTGGGGAGCGCGGTGGCGCTTGATGTGCGCACCTTTGCCAGCGCCTCCGAGCCACGAAACCTCACGCTGCTCGGCCTCATCGTGGGCACCTACGTGCTCACGATCGCCCACGCCCTGGCGCTGCGTCAGAAGCTCAAAACCCAGACCCTGGCCTGGGCCCAGATCCTGGGCGATCTGGGCGTGACCACCATCCTGGCGCTGGTCTCCGGGGGCTTCGACAGCCTCTTTCTCTTCTTTTTCCACTTCACCATCATCAACGCCGCGATCGTGTTGGGGCGCGTGGGTGGGCTCGTGGCCTCGGGCATCACGGTGCTCTCGCTCTGCTACCTGGCGCTGATCAGCGCCGGGGCGCTGCCCCACCCCATCTTAAGCGAGCCCCCGGCGCTGCGCGCCTGGGGCACGGTCGCCTACGAGGTCGTCGTCAACAGCGTCGGCGGCATCATGATCGCCGTACTCGCCGGACACCTGGCCGAGCGCCTCGGTGAGGCGACAGAAGCGCTGGAGCGCCGCGACATCGATCTTCAAGAACTTCGCGCGCTCAACGAGCACATCCTCAGCAGCCTCTCCAGCGGCCTGCTCACCGTCGACGGGCGCGGTAACGTGATCTTTATGAACCGCGCCGCCGAAGAGATCACCGCCTGGACCTCCGAGCAGGTGCTCGGCCGCGCGCTCAGCGATCTTTTCCCCAACCTCGCCAACGCCGCCCTGGGGCCCTCTCCCGGCAAGGACCCGCGCCTGGAGAGCACCTTTGTGCGCTCCGACGGGCGCGAGGTTCATCTGGGGTTCTCCGTCTCCCCCCTGCGAAACGCCGAGGCCCGCGAGGTCGGACGCATCATCATCTTCCAGGACTTAAGCGACATTCGAAAACTCGAAGAGCAAATGAAACGCTCAGAGCGCCTGGCCGCCGTTGGTCAACTCTCCGCGGCGATCGCCCACGAGATCCGCAACCCCCTGGCTTCGATCAGCGGCTCGGTGGAGATGCTGCGCGCCGATGACGCGATCGACGATGAGAACCAGCTGCTGATGGACATCGTCCTGCGCGAAGTCGACCGCCTCAACGGCCTCATCACCGACTTTCTGGCCTACTGCCAGCCCCGCCCCCTGCGCACCGAGCGCCGCGATCTTCGTGAACTTCTCGACGAGCTTTTGCACCTCTACCGTTCGCAGGCCGAACGCGATCGCATTCACCTGGATGTGGATCTTACCCCCGGCCCGGAGCCCATCGAGGCGATGCTCGACGCCGAGGCCCTGCGCCAGATCCTCTGGAACCTGCTGATCAACGCCGGCGACGCCGTGCGCGGCCTTCCGGCCGAAGATCGCCGGGTGCGGGTGGAACTCAGCGCGAGCACCATAGGCTCATACCCCGCCTGGCTCATCGCCGTGGAAGACAGCGGCGCAGGCGTCGCACCCGATCTTCGCGATCGCATCTTTGAGCCCTTCTTCACCACCAAAGACCACGGAACGGGCCTGGGGCTCGCCACAAACTTCCGCCTGGCCGAGTCCCACGGCGGCCGCATCAGCGTGGAGTCCCCCCTTCACCTGACGGGTGCGCGCTTCGAGCTGATGATTCCGGCCGCGACCGACAGCTCGCGTGAGTCATCCTCACGTCTCCCTTCCCCTGAGGCCGTCGAAGAGGCATCCTGAGGAAGACCCCGTTTCGTACGTTTACAATACGGCCCCTCAAGCTCATGAGCGATCCCGCAACCGACAGCCCGGCGAGCGCCGAACTTCCCATCCTCGTCGTCGATGATGAACGCAGCATGCGTGAGTTCCTCACCGTCATGCTCAAAAAAGACGGCCACCCGGTCGAGGTCGCCGCCTGCGGCGAAGACGCCGCCGCCCGCATCGACGCCGGCGAGCGTTTTAAGCTGGTGATGACCGACCTGAAGATGCCCGGCATCGGGGGGCTTGATGTGCTCCGCGCGATCAAAGCCGCCCAGCCCTCCTGCCAGGTCATCGTGATGACCGCCTACGCCACCGCCGAGACCGCGCTCTCAGCCATCAAGCTCGGCGCCTACGACTACATCACGAAGCCTTTTAAGATCGATGAGGCGCGCGTGGCAGTGAACCGTGCGCTGGAGAAGTTTGCGCTCGTCAGCGAGAACCTCTACCTGCGCGACGCACTCGATCACCGCCAGGGGCTGGGGCAGCTGATTGGCGAGTCCCGGGCGATGCAGCGCGTCTTCCAGATGATCCGGCGCGTCGCCCCCACCCGCACCACCATTTTGATCCATGGCGAGTCGGGCACGGGCAAAGAGCTCGTGGCTCGCGCCATTCACGACTTAAGCCCCAACGCCGAAGGCCCTTTTCTCCCCATCAACTGCGGCGCGATCCCCGAAAACCTCATTGAGAGCGAGCTCTTCGGCCATAAAAAAGGCGCCTTCACCGGCGCCCACGCCGACAAAGAAGGCCTCTTTGTGGCCGCCGGCCATGGCACGGTCTTCCTCGACGAGGTCGGCGAGCTGCCGCAATCGGTGCAGGTCAAACTTCTGCGGGTGCTGCAGGAGCGCAAAGTGCGCCCGGTGGGCGACTCGGCCGAACGCGAGGTGAGCTGTCGCATTGTGGCAGCCACCAACCGCGATCTTCGCCAGGAAGTTCAGGAGGGACGCTTTCGCGAAGACCTCTACTACCGCCTCAGCGTCATCCCGGTTGAGATGCCCCCCCTGCGCGAGCGCGGCGCCGATGTGCAACTTCTGCTGGAACATTTCCTGCACCGCTACGCCGAAGAGATCGGCAACCCCATCGAAGGCATCGACGCCCGCGCCCTGGCGATCCTCACCGCGTATGCCTACCCCGGCAACGTGCGTGAGCTGCAAAACATCGTCGAGCGCGCCGTCACGCTGGAGACCGGCTCACTGATCACCCCGGAGAGCCTTCCCTACCACCTGCAGGAAGAGAACTTCTCGCGGGTCGCCCGCCAGATCGACGTGCCCGAGGAGGGCGTCGATATGGAAAAGCTCGTCGAAGAGCTCGAGCGCAACCTCATCGCCCGCGCGCTTGAGCGCGCCGGCGGGGTCAAGACCGAGGCGGCGCGCCTGCTCAACATCAGCTTTCGCTCGCTGCGCTACCGCCTCGATAAATACGGCCTTAACGACGACTAAGCCTCAACCCTCTGCCACTCGTCACCTCAAGGAGCCCCACCATGCAGACCCTCTCCCAGCGCTTCGCAACGTTCGTTCAGGCCGCCGCCCGCGTGGATCGCCGCGGCATGACCCTCGTGGAGCTGATGATCGTCGTGGCGATCGTCGGCGTGCTCGCGGCCATCGGCGGCATGAGCTACTCCAGCTACATCCGCCAGGGCAAAGTCACCCAGCTCAAGCAATACGCCATGGACGTAGCTCGAGGTCAGGAGCAGTTCCGCGCGCGCAACAACCGCTACTACCAGCCCGACTCCGACTACAGCTCCCAGATGGCGGAGTCCGACATGCCGGAGTGGAACAACCTGCTCGAATTCAACTCCAACGTCGCAACGGGCATCACCATCATCGTGGAAGCCGACATCGGCGGGAACTGCACCATCTGCCCGGCCGGCGCCGAGCCCCTGGGCACGGGAGCCGAGAACAACCCCTGGTTCGCGGTGCTCGTCACCCAGGAAGAGCTCGGTGGCGACGCCTACCAGGCCTTCTTCACGAACGACATGCCCGAGCCCATTGAGCTTAAGCCCTGATGACGCGCCGTGGCGCGGGTGACAAAAATTGTCACCCGCCCTGCCGCTGAGCGTCAGATCCGCCCTCTCCCCCTCCTGCCCCGCGCCACGGCGCCCACGTTACGAAACGCAAAATATCGCGACAATCCGGGCGAATCCGCGATTTCTGAACTTTTTTTGAACTTTTGTGAACCCGTGGCAGGGTCTTTGCTCTATCGTCGTGCCGTGTTCCAGGCACGACCCTCAACCCCACGCTGAAAGGAGCGACCATGTTGATGAAACTTCGCACCAACAAGAAAGGCTTCACCCTCGTTGAGCTGATGATCGTCGTCGCGATTATCGGTATCCTCGCCGCCCTCGCCATCCCGGCCTTCATCAAGTACATCAACCGCTCCAAGACGGCTGAGGCTGCCAACATCCTCTCCAACGTCTCCGGCGCGGCCAAAGGCTACTTTGAAGGCGACCAGAACTTCTCGCCGGCCGGTGGTGACCAGCCCTGGCACACTGCTTCGACCGGTGGCACGGTTGCCGATCGCGACACCCGCCCCGGTATGCCGGTTGAGCTGGCCGACAAGGTCTTCCCCGGCGGTGACGGCGTCGCGTTCACCACGCACGACAACTTCCCGATTGGTGGCGCCAAGGGTGTCCCGGACACCGACAACAGCGCGGCGCTCAACACTGCCGCCCTGCACAAGCTGAACCTGGTCCTCGAAGAGCCCACCTACTTCGGCTACCACATCCAGAGCGACGGAACCGGTGGCGACGCCACCTTCCAGGTCGCGGCTTGCCATGACTTCACCGGTACCACCGCGGCCACCACCACCTGCGACGAGACCATCACCGACTCGCACGCTGTTCTCCTCGACTGCGAAGCCGACATCGAAGATGGCACCAACCTCGGCGCGACCTGCTTCCCCCCCTACACCCTCAACGAGTTCCTTTAAGACAACTCGCTTGACCTGATGTAGGCTAACGAGCCACGGCCCCTTCACCGGGGCCGTGGCTCGTGTCGTTTTAGCTTCCTCCCCCCCGGTCTTCGTCTCACGATGCTGACTCTCCCCATTCGCAACAGCCTGATCTTCAGCGCGATTGTGCTCGGCGTGCTCGCTAACCTCCACCTCGGGCTGAGCCTGAACCTGGAGAGCAACGCGCGCCGTTTAAGCGAGCCCTCGCGCTACGTGTTGCCCTCCGCCGACACAATCGCCATCGCCACGCTCAACCATCGCGCGGCTGCGGCCGATGTCGTCTGGATCAACGCGCTGCTCTACGGGGCCGACCGTTTCACCCGACGCCAGAGCGCCGAAGAGGCCACCGACTACGCCAACACGATCATCGACCTCGATCCCCAATTTAAGCCGGTCTACATGTGGCATCACGCCACCCGCACGCAATCCTCATCTCGCGTCACCTACGACGACATCGCTGCGGCCAACGCCATCCTCAAACGTGGTCTTCAGACCTTCCCCGACGAGTGGAAGTTCGCGCAGGCCATCGTCACCAACCATATCGGCCAACGCTACACCCGCACCCCCGAAGAGCATCTGGCCGATATGGAAGAGGCCTACACCTACGCCAGGCTCGGCAGCGAGATGGAAGGCGCGCCCGACGATATGATGATGCTGGCCACGAGCTTCCAGCGACGCCTGGCGAAAGCCCGCGCGGTCGTCAATGGTGACGACCCTGACGAAGCGCAGCTCGAAGCCTCCCCGGCCGAGATCGCGTACTTGATGAAAGGCTACTTCGCCGCGACCGACCCGGCCCGCCAGCAGTTTATGCTGCGCCAGCTCTACGAGCTGGGCGCCGGTGCCGAGCTGGTCGCGCGCATCGAGACCTACCGCCGGGAGTTTGAGCGCGAGCACCAACGCCGCGCCTACCTGCCTCCCGATGTCTTTACACTGAGCGAGCCCGGGCTCTACCGTGCGCCCGGCACCCTTGAAGCCGCTGGCGATTTCTAAAGATCGACGAGCCCTACCTATGAGCGATGAGATCGTCCTCGACGTCCAGGACGTCGCTAAAACCTACCGTGTGGGCTTTTTCCGCAAACGCGTCGACGCCGTCAAAGCCGTGAGTTTTCAGATTCGGCGCGGCGAGATTTTTGGTCTTGTCGGGCCCAACGGCGCGGGGAAATCCACGACAATCAAGATGATCACGGGGCTTGTGCGCCCTGACCGCGGGCAGGTGCGCATCTTCGGGATGCCCTCCACCCGGGTCGCCGCACGCGCCCGCATGGGCTTTCTTCCCGAAAACCCGAACCTCTACCCTCATTTGAAGGCCGGCGAGCTCATGCGCTTCTACGGCGGCCTTCTGGGGCTCAGTCGCAAGGAATCCGATGCCCGCGCGGAGCGACTTCTGGAGCAGGTGGGCCTCGGGCACGCGCTGGACCGCCCTATCTCCAAGTTCTCCAAAGGCATGAAGCAGCGCGCGGGCATCGCCCAGGCGCTCCTGGGCGACCCGGAGTTCGTGGTGCTCGACGAGCCCCAGTCCGGCCTCGACCCCATCGGTCGCCGCGAGATCCGTGACCTGGTCGTCGATCTGCGACGCCAGGGCAAAACGATCCTCTTCTGCAGCCACATTCTGCCCGACGTCGAAGACATCTGCGACCGCGTCACCCTGGTGCATCAGGGCCAGGTGCGCGAGACGGGGTATATCCACGAGCTGCTCAACCCCGATGTGCTGCGCTACGAGCTCTTCGCGCGCCGCTGGACCCCCGAGCTCACCGACACCCTGGGTGATCGGGTGCTGCAACGCTTCGATATTGGCGAGGTCAGCCGCGTCGACCTCCGGGGCGACATCGATCTGGAAGAGACGCTCGCTCTCATCGCCTCGGCCGGCGCCCGCGTCGAGAGCCTGCAGCCGCAGAAACAACGCCTCGAAGACGTCTTCATCCGCGACACCAGCGACACCACCGAAACCTCGGAGGCTCGCCCATGATCCGCACTCTGCGACAGATCGACGCCTTCGCCCGCAATGCCCTGCTTGAGGGCCTGCGCAACAAAGTCCTTTATGCGGTGCTCGTCGCCGCGCTCGCCGCATTGGGCGCGGCCAGCGCCTTCGGCGCGCTGAGCCTGCACCAGGAAGAGCGCCTCTTTAACAACCTGGTCTTTGCCATCGGGCACCTCTTTCTGGTGGCGCTGGCGATCTACCAGGGGGTCAACGCGCTGCACCGCGAGATCGACTCGAAGACGATCTTCACCGTGCTCTCCAAACCCGTCACCCGCGCGTCCTTTCTCATCGGGAAGTTTATGGCCAGCGTGGGCATCCTGACGGTGTGCTGGGCGCTGATGTTTGGTGCCAAAGCGCTCACCGCGCTCGCGCTGGGCTACGAGGTGGGCGCGCTACACCTGGCGACCTACGCAGGCTCCTTGATGCAGCTTGTGCTGGTGCTCGCGCTGGCGTTTTTCTTCAGCGCCTTCTCCGGCCCCCTCTTAAGCGCGCTCTTCACCTTCGGGCTCTTTGTGGTCGGAAGCCTCACCCCGCAGCTGGCCGACGCCTCGCGCCAGTTTGCCAATGAGGGGAACCCCCTTCATCTGATCCTCGACGCGACGCTCTATGTGATCCCCGACCTGGAGAAGCTCAACCTCTCCTATGAGCTCGCCACCGGCATCGAGGTGGGCTGGGGTTATCTGGTGCACGCCCTGCTCTACACCGGCGTGACCTCCGGACTCTTGCTGGGCTTTGGCTACCTGATCTTCGCTCGCCGCGACTTCGCCTGAGCAGTCGCCACACATCGCCGTCGAAGACCTTGCGAATCGGGGTGGGGTGTTTATCGTCGGGCCACTCTTTGTGCCCTGTCGACGATGGAGATGCCCCATGAATGTGGAACACCGTGCTGTGATCGCGGCCAGCCCTGACGCGGTCTTTACCTATATTCAGAGCCCCGAATACCACAGGGCGCTCGTGCCCCACTTGCGCCTGGTCGAGGCGATTGAGCCCGTGAGCGAAGAGCGCGCTGACGATGGCACGCTTACGCGCGTGGCTCGCTACACCGCGCGCGCCGAGCTGCCCCGCTTTCTCAAACGTTTTGAAGACAAAGCCCCCGAGTATGTGTACTGGGAGGAGCGCAGCGTGCTCAACCCCACCACCCGGGAGCTGCGCTACGAGATCGTGCCGGAGATGCCCGAGAAGTGGCGTAGCTACTACTCCAATGAGGGCTCACTGCGCGTCGAGGCCGATCCCGCCGGCAATGCGAGCGTCGTGGTGCAGAACCTGGAGTTTAAGGTCTCGGTGCCGGGCCTCTCGCTCTTTATCGGCAAAGCGTTGCGCTCCGAGATCACTCAGATCTTCGAGGCCCAGGCCACCGTGCTCCGCGAGCATTTTGGCGCAAACGCCTGAGGCGCGCTCACAACCTGCGATTGACGCAAAAAGCCCCGACGGAGCCAGGCTCCGTCGGGGCTTTATGATGGTCGCTAACACCTTTTACCCCCGCCGCGCCCCGAAGGTCGCGGCGGAGGTGTGACTGCAATCAGCGCTGGACGCTGGCACCCAGGGCGTCGAACACGAAGCGGCTCATGTCCATCTTGGCCACGACGTTGTTCAACTGCTCTTCGCGGATCTCCGCGTACTCACGAGCGTCTTCATACGCCGGGGTACCCGGCTCGGCGTCCGCCAGAAGTTCCTGACCGAAGTGGTACTCGGCCAGAAGATCATTGGCGCGGTCGATCATACGACCCGAAATCGAGCGACCTTCGACATCAGCCGACTGGTAGATCTGACCGGTCATCGGGTGGATGAACTGCTTGACCTCGATATCCGGACCGAAGGGCTGGTTCTGGCCATTGGTCACACCGATCTTGAGGTAGTGCGTGAAGTCCACGTAGCGGTCTTCCCAGGTCGAGTTGTAGATGAGGCCACCGACCATCATGTTGAACTCGTGGTTGATCGACTGCGGCGTGAAGATACGCGGCATCCCTTCCTGCGGGTTGCTCAGACCAAGGCCGAAGCTCGCCGCCGAGATCGGACGCGGGTCGTCGTACTGACCGTTGTCAATGACACCGCCGTACTCCGTGTAGTCACCCAGGAGCACACCTTCGAGCATGCTGAGCATCTCACCCTTGAAGACCGTCCAGAACGAGAGGTTCGTGGCGCGGAAGTCGGTGAAGAAGGTGCTCTGCGCGAAGTTCGCGTTGATGTCGAAGATCGACTGCGAGGCGACCATCTTGTCGATGTAGGTACCGACACGGTCGATGCGGTAATCGTACTCATCGGTGAACCCGAAGTTGTAGTGGTTACCGATACCCTTGGGGATGTCGATGTAGTCATCACACTCACCGTAGTCGGCGTGGTACTCGGCCGGCAGGTAGGTGTTGTTCAGGTCGAAGTACCAACCTTCATCCAGGCGAGAGTTGGCCGGCTCGTACTTGCAGAAGCGGCCCGGCTCAGCCATCGCCATAACTTCGTTGTAGAAGTTGAAGGTGTCGATGGAAGCGGTCAGCAGGTCATCGGTGTAATCACCCAGGTTATAGAAGCGGTAGAGGCCGTAGTAACGGAAGGGCTCCTGCGCCATCTGGAAGGTGGAGTACACGCGGTTGATGTAGTTGCTGTAGTTCTCGTAGCCACGGCTGATGTGGTGACGACGGTAACGCCAGAAGGTCTGCAGCGCACGGTAGGTGTCGAAGCTGTGGTTGACGATCTCACGCTGGTTGGCACCGAAGTCCCAGATCGAGCAGTTGAGAATGCCGCCACGGAACTCATCGGAGCAGAACTCGTAGGCGACGGTACGGTCGAGGTTGGGCTGGTTACCCTGATTCAGGTCGAAGTTCGCCCAGTTACGGGTGTTGGCCTGAATGCCCTGACGACGACGCTCCTTGGCTTCGCTGATCGGCATGTAGCTACGACCATTGATGAGGATATCGATGCCCTGAGCGTAGACCGCCGGGTCGATGTTACCGGTGGCCGGCGCGCCGGCGAGGATGCGCGGCATCTGCTTGTAGTCGCTCAACCAGGAGTCCTGCTCGAGCTGGTTGGGCAGCTGCACCGAATCATCCCAGGTCTCGACCACTTCGGCGTACGCAAACGCGATGGCGGCGTAGTCGTACTTACCAAGGCCCTGGAAGCGGCCGGTGAGGTCACCGGTGTAGTCCATGACGCTGGCAAGCTGGTACTCGGCCTGGCTGGCGTAATCGACCTCTTTGCCGATGATCTGCTCAGCGAGTTCGCCCTGGAGGCTGTAGGCCTGCTCACGGGTGATGGTGCCGTCCACAACAGCCTGCTCAATGTGCCAGTACTCGTCGTGGAAGTTGAGCGCGTCGGTGCTCGCCGAGAAGTTGTGGCGAAGACCCACGGTGTGGCCGATCTCGTGGAGCTGAGTACCGATGAACATCTTGTTCATGAAGTACTCAATGATGTCGGCGCGGCTCTTGCCTTTGAAGTAGTCAGCGGCACCACGGTAGGTGACCAGCATCTCCGCAGAGCGGGTCAGCGAGTCGTAGGTCATGATGCTGCGCTCGGCGAGCATGCGGTCACGCTGCTCAACACGCGCAAAGGTGTGACGCGGGGTGTGCACGTCGAGGTAAGCCTGGTGAAGCTGCTCGTCGTTGAAGGAGGGGCCAAAACGCTCACGCGCGGTGGCCTCAATGGCCATGGCCGTCTCCACATCACGCATCAGGAAGTTCTTGACGGTGGGGCTCTGCAAGAACTCCACCATGCGCTCGTCCTGCGCGTCGAGCTTCTCGCTGGCCATCGAGACGATGTCGGCTTCACGCTGGATGCGATCTTTACCGTGGGCAAGAATGAAGTCGTGAAGCTCGTTGACTTCGGGGCGCTCGTGCAGGCCGACCTTGCTCGTCTGCGAGGGGTTCACCCCGGAGCGACGCGCCATCTCTTCTTTGGCTTCCGGCGTCAGGTTGAAGCGGCGGCTGGCCGTATCACTGTCGTGGAAGAGGTCGCGGCGAATCTGGGTACCGTACATGATGTCGGTGTCGGAGAGCTCACCGTTGAAGTACTGCATCAGGTCGGCAGCGTAGGTGGCCGACTTGCGGATGTAACCACCGGCGAAGTTGGCGTTACCGCTGATGATCTGACCGGTGAGCGGGTCGGCGGCCGAGGGACCGTAGCCGGCCCAGGGTACATCGGTCTCAACCCAGTTGAAGAAGCTGTAGCGAAGGTCACCGATGCGCTCATAGGTGAAGCGCTCGTCTTCGATGTCGCGGGTCTCGGTGGCGTACTCGAGCTCGGCGCAGAGCTGCACGCGGCTCTCGTTGCTCAGGCCCCAGAGCGCGGCTTCCAGAGCCTCATCGCTGGAGGGGTTACCGACGAACTCACGGAAGATCTCGGAGGGGCTGGTGCGGTCGGCCGCCTGGCCCACGCCGTGGGTGTTACGCCACTGAACCAGCGGGCCGGGGTGGCAGCTGTTCTCGACGATGCGGTACATCTTGGTGTGGCCGTACTCGTCCATCAGGACGGTGTCGAGCTGCTCGTCGTCGATATTCTGCGCGAGCTTCACGGCGTTACGGAAGGCCTTGTTCCACTCTTCCGCGGTGACCTGCGCCGCCTCGAACATGAACTCGGGGTATTCCGCGTTGAGGTGGTAGGTGATCGGCTGCGGGACGCGCTCGGAGTAGGGCAACTCGTTGCCGTTCTCGTCGAGCATCGTCTGCCAGATGTTCCAGCGGTTGGCGTAGTAGCGGCGGGTGTCGTCGGCGGTGCCGACAAAACGGTCCCAGGCCACCCGCTCGGTGCGGAAGTAGCCGAAGCGCTGGTGGTAATCGAAGGTCGCCGGGCCACAGAGCTGCTCCCACTCATAGCCGTACTGCTGAAGCATCCAGCCGCGGACCTGGTCGTTACACTCCACCTCAACTTCGTAGCCGAGGTCCTGGTCGACGATGGAGGCCACCAGCATCGGATCGCCGTACTCGGATCCGTCGCGGGTCACCTGCATGTTGTCGGTGTACTGCATCGGGATGAAGGTCTCCTCTTCGGGGACCTTCATAAAGGAGGAGCGCACGCGCACACGACCACCTTCACAGCTGAAGATGGTGTCGTAGCCGTAGGCGCCGTAGCAGGCGTAGATGTCGGGCTCGTAGGAGTACTCAGCGACGGTATCGATGTAGTCTTCCGAGATGCGAGCGCGATCCTTATCGACCCGGCCGTCATCCTGAGGGACGGTGCGACCGGCCGGCGCAAAGCGCCCCAGCTGGCTCTGGAAGTTCCAGAAACCGTCGATCATGTTGCGATCCCAGGCCACGCGCATGTAATCGCGCTCGTACCAGGGACGGTCGCTCATGTTCTCGACGATCTGGTTGCTGGGCTCACCGGTCGAGGGGTTATAGGCGCGCTGAATGTCGAAGTGCCCCATGATGGGGTAGGCGGCCACGACGCCCAGGCGGCGCGACTCTTCTTCGTCAAAGCCTTCCATCAGGCCGTCGGCCAGCTCCACCGTCGAGTGGGCGTAGAGGAAGTTTTCGGTCACCGTCCAGCGAATTCGCTTGAGCGAGCCTTCCTGCGCCGCGAAGATGACCGAGCCCTGCATGTCGGTGTCGGTCACCACCTGACGCATGTACCACTCGTCATCATTTTCAAAGAGAGCCTTCTCCACGACATTGGGCTGAACGCGGTTGATGTCGCCGACTTGCTCGACACACCCTACCGCGCTGCTCAGCGCCACTGCCACTACGGCCCCGGCCATCGCTTGCCAGGTCGTTGCTAATCTCATTGCCGTCCTCCGTCAGATCTCGGTGAGACACCGAACCAAACTGTCAGTTTCTGTTATCAAGCGTTCACCTGCTAACACTGACAGATTCTTATTCAATAACCGTGCCGACCTTCGAGATCGGCGCCGTTAAGGTAGTGGACTAAAACACAAAATGGGGGGCCTGCTGTCAAGGCGAAATCCCGAGAGAGGGCCATAAAGTGCTGAATTCTCGCGCTCCGGCAGCGTTTATGGAGAGCGGACCCCGACGCGCTCATCGGCGCCGGACAGCCAGCGTGATCGCCACCGGAGCCCACCGGCCCGAAGGTGGCGTTAGAATCCTGACGGCGCCCTCTCGGGGTTGAGAGCGCGCGATTTGCGCTTAAAGTTCCACGCTTGCTTAGGCATGGCATTTCGATTAGAGCCATCGCCGGGCGCGTAACGAATTGTTTGGATAGTACGCGCACACCACTTTCAAGGAGAGGCCACTTATGTCTCTTATGAACTGGGTCGTACTTATCGCGATGTATTCGCAGCTGGCCGTCGGCGGGGAGTCGATTGAGCTGAGCGCCGTGGAGCTTCCGCCTGTGCAGCAGGCCGGGCTCGCATCCTGGTATGGCGATGGCGCCTGGCATGGCGACATCACCGCCAATGGCGAGGCCTTTGACCCGATGCAGTTTACCTGTGCCCACCGCTCGCTGCCTTTTGATACGATGGTGCTGATTGAGAACCGCGCCAACCGACGGCGCGTCTGGTGCCGTATCAACGATCGCGGCCCGTACGGCTACGTCAACGACGAGGGGGAGTGGGACTTTGTTGTCTCCAGCTCTCCTGATAAAAACTGGCGGGGGATTCTGGACATGTCGATCGCCACGGCGCGCGCGCTGGGCACGACGGAGGTGGGGTTGCAGAACGTCTATCTGCGCTACTGGACGCGTAACAGCCCGCCCAACTTCCACCTCGCTGCGCTCAACCCCTGAGCCCGGCGGCTGCTCTCTCTCGCTCCCCTTCTGCGCTATGAACCAAACTCCACGACGACGACGACCGCTGGCGGCGCTGGCATGCTGTGCGGCGCTCTGGCTCTCCAGCGG
Source organism: Lujinxingia vulgaris (assembly GCF_007997005.1). Lineage (GTDB taxonomy): Bacteria > Myxococcota_A > Bradymonadia > Bradymonadales > Bradymonadaceae > Lujinxingia. The sequence continues at coordinate 46,707 of NZ_VOSL01000011.1, forward strand.
CTGCGCGATGACGCGTCAGGCGCTCCAACCCATGGTCTGCGACGCGCCCGAGGTCAGCTCACAGATGCGCGCTCAGATCATCGCCGAGCACGAGCTTAATCAGGCGCTGACCCAGGCTCAGCTCGACGCCAACGAGTTCTGGGCGATGGCGCAAAGCGAGGATGTCCCCGCGGAAGGCGAAGAGCTTATCGAGGAGGAGGTCGCTGCCAGCGCACAGACGCGCCGGCTCCAGCGAGAGGTGGTCGAGGAGGACGAGGAGGTTGCTCAGCCCACGCGCGATCCTCTTGAGCCGGTCGATCCATTCGTGGCCGATGCGCAGGCGGTCTTTGAGAGTGACGCGGATCGCGAGGTCTTTGCCGCGGCGCATGGTGTCACGCCGGAGGAGGGGGCGCTGGCCTTCGTGGGTCCTTTTATGCGTTATCAGGATGGCGCGGCGGCGGTCTACACACCCGGCCAGAGCTTGAACTTCTACACCAACGGGCAGCTGCATGCGCAGCTCGACCTGAGTCACACCGCGACCGACGGCGTAAGCTGGGAGGGAATCACCGAGCATCAGCCCGGCGCGCTCCGGGTCGTGCGTGACGGCACCCTGCAGGTGCTCATTCCTTACGCGGTGGATCGCGGTGAGGAAGGCGCGCGTGACTACTATGTGGGCATCTACAAGGTGATCGGCAACTTCGTCGGACGCATCTTTGAGCGCCGCATCGCACACCGTCCGGCTGCGGATGCCGAGGTGCAGGTGCTCGGCGCGATCACATTTATGCGCGGGGCATCGCACCGGGCGATTGGCTGGACGCCGCTGGGTGAAGAAGGCGGTGAGCCCGAAGTGCTGCGCTGGAACAACTGGGAAGGGGTCTTCCGGGTTCCCGGCCCCCCGCCCACGGCGCCGAAGCCGCGCTCCTGAGTCCGTGAAAAAACGACAGCTCGCTTGCCCGGGACGCTAAGCGTGCGCTAACTTTGTGTCGAGCTTATTCTTTTCTGCATGCAGCGACGCGAGAACCGGAGGCCAGGGTGGTATTCAACGTCCGATGTTTTAAATGTGGTGCGCACGATGTTCGTCTGGTTCTCGGCGGTCGTGCCATCATCCACGCGCGTTGCCACAGCTGCGACACCAACCTCCTGGCCGAGGTGATGGCGCTCGAAGAAGAGGCGATGCGTACGCGCAGCTCCCATCGAGAGCGGCAGATCACGTCGACCTCCTTGCGTGCGCTGGGTGCCGAAGAGACCGACGTCCCTGATACGGCGAGCAGCGCCGGCTAGGGCACGCCCCCCGAGAACCATGACGGGCTGTTGTAAGATTGAAGATCGAGATCGCCTGAACGCACCCGCGCGTTCAGGCGTTTTTTATGGTCGGCGTCGCCCTGCCCTGCCGGGCGTCCCAGCTCAGCGTGACGTCGCTCTGCGTATGGCCGCCCAGCAAGAGCTCGGTCAGCGGTCGGTAAACCACCTCATCGACCAGCGCTTCAATCGCGCGGGCGTTTCCAATCGCGCTGACCCGCCGCTCCAGCACTTCATGCAGCGACGCGTCGAGGTCCACGCGAAGTCCATACTCGCGCTCCGCGTGGGCGCAGAGCTGGTCGAGCAGGCGCTTGAGCAGCTGGCGAGCGCCGGCGGCCCCATCGCCTGAAAGCTCTCGGAAGGGTACCAGCGCGTCCACGCGCGCCTCAACGCGCGCGGCAAGCTCCGCATCCACACCGTCGAGCTGGCCGGCCTGACGCGCGCCAAACCCGATCGGCTGCGAGGCCACGGGCTGCGCGCAGAAGCTGAGCACAAAGATGGCGTTCGTCGCGTCGGCGCTGTGGCCACGGGTGTCGACGAGCTCACCCTCTTCCATCATGCGCAGGAGGCGGTCCTGGATGCGGGGGTGCGCCTTGTCGAAGTCATCGAGGAGCACCACGCTACTGGGCCTGCGGCGAAGCGGTGTCACCAGCATATCGGCGTCTTCGTAGCCGACGTAGCCCGGCGGCGAGCCAATAAGACGGCTCAGGGCGTGGGCTTCCTGGAAGTCGCTGAGATCGACGCGCAGGAAGGCGCGTTCGTCGCCGAAGATCTCGCGGGCCATCGCGCGGGCCGCGGTCGCTTTGCCAACCCCCGACGGTCCGACAAAAGCCAGCGTCGCCAGGGGCCGGCGCCGGTCTCCGTGTTTGAGGCGGCTGACCACGAGCGCGCGCGCGATCATCGAAACAGCGCCCTCCTGGCCCACAATGGCCTCGGCGAGACGCTCTTCCAGACCGACCCACCAGGAGACTTCCCCGCGCAAAAGCCGCTCGGTGGGCACGCCGGTCTTCACGTGGATCTGTTCGGCGACCGCGCGTCGATCCACCACGGCGGCACCCTCATCGACCTTCTCGCCATGGCGAGCGCCGGCGATGGCGGCGTCCATCAACACCTTCTTGGCTTTGTCCGGCAGCCGCTGCTCCGGGATGTAGCGGGTCGAGAGCTCGATGGCGGCGTCCACCGCCTCCTCGGCGATGGTGACCTGGTAGTCTTCCTGAAGGTGGGGGACCAGCGCGTTGAGGATATGGCGCACCATCGGGGCATCCGGCTCGGCGACCTCCACCCTCTCAAAGCGGCGCTTGAGCGCGGGGTCTTGCTCAAACCAGCGGCGGTACTCCTCTTCGGTGGTCGCCCCGACTACCGCGATGGTGCCGCTGGCCAGCGCGCTCTTAAAGTGATTGGGCACCTCCGCCGGAGTGTTGCTGCCGGAGCGCGGCGCAAAGACGGCGTGCGCCTCATCGATGAAGAGGATCACGTCTCGGCTGGCTTCTTCGAGCAGCGTGGTAATTCGCGCTTCGAGATCACCGCGGTAGCTCGTACCGCTCATCAGACTCGCGCCGTTGAGCTCAATGACCCGGTGGCCGGCAAGACGATTCGGCGCCTGGCCGCTTGCGATCGCCTGAGCGAGCGCTGTGGCCAGGGCGGTCTTACCGACACCGGCCTCCCCGGTGAGCAAGGGGTTTCGCTGTTCGAGGCGCATCAAGACGTTGAAGACGCGCTCAAGCTCCACCTCTCGACCCACGATCTCGGGAAGCCGGCCTTCGACGGCCTCGCGGGTGAGATCGCGACCGAGCATATCGAGGGTGGGTGACGAGGGGCGTCGCGCCGCAAAGCGCACCGCCGCCTCAACCGGCTCGGCCCCGGCCAGCACCCGGGGCTCGCCAAGCGCCTGACGGATATCGTGCTCCAGCCCCAGCGCCTGGACCAGCTCGAGCGAGGAGCCTCCGTCGGCCAGAAACGCCACCACGAGGTCGTGTTCACTCACGCTTCCGCCAGCCTCACTGCGCGCGATCTGCAACATGCGGATCATGCGTGGCGTCAGGGTTTTGCGGCCGATTAAGAAGTCGGGCAACGCATCGGGCTTGGTGCCGATCAGGCGCAACAGCTCGTCGCGCAGGCGCGAAGGCTCGAGCCCTCTGGCCATCGCCGAGCGCCAGAGCACCGAATCTCGTACCGACGCCAGCATGGCGATGAGGTGGGGCGTGCCCAGGAAGGAGCTTCCGTGGGAGGCGGCGATCTTCATCGCGCCCTCCAGCATGCCTCGGGACGCCCCGTCGAAGAGGTTTAAACGCAGCATGCCGCGATCGTCGAAGAGCTCATCGCCCTTGCCCTCGCCAAGGCGTCGGATGGCCCAGCGGATGGAGGCGGACTCCACCGCCTCGGCGCGCCAGGTGACCGCGCGCGAGAGGTCAGCCACCGCGATGGCGGCACCGCCACGCCCCAGCGCAAGCTCCCAGGCTTCTTCGAGGATGCGGGTGAAGCCGCGCGAGAAACACGAGCGCTCCATACGCGCCTGACCGGCGGCGTCTTCGTCGAGCTCTCGCGCCAGGACGTGGAGACGCGGGAGCACGTCGGCATAACTCAACGCGGCATCGGCGCCGGAAGCCACCGCCCGGGCCAGATCCATGTCTCCAGCTTCGATCAGCACAAGGAGCAGATCGATCGGAAGAAACATCCGCCGGCCGATCGCCTCGAGGTGGGCGAGCAGCGCGGCAAAGATCTCGGTGGCCTCGGGCGTGAAGCGCTCCATGCGGAGCTGACCGTCAGCGCTAAAGAGCGGCTCTTTGTAGAGGGTCTTCATCGGGCGGGGATCCTGGCCGGTTGTCGCCAGCGTCGAAGTCTTCCGCCCTGAGCTTAGCCGATCGCCTCGGCGTTGCGAAAGGAAATGTCGTCGGCGCTCTGCTCCTGGCGTCGGGCCACGGCCACCAGGAAGCCGCCATAGCGGCTCAGGGGGCTGTCGCGCGCCACAAACTCAAGTTTGCGTAGCGCCGAGCCGAGCACGGGAAGTTTGTGCACAAACGCCGCCGGGGTGAACACGCGCACCCCGGCCCATTCCATCAAATCGACGCCTTCGGGCAGGTAGGAGGTCACCGTCTCGGGGTCGTCCCAGCGTGTGTACACAGCCGACTCGCGGGTGGCCTCCGAGATCTTCTGCGGCCCGCCCAGGGTCTTCGCCAGGTAGCGGATGCTGCGTGGGTTGTAGAACTCCAGCAGCATGACGCCGCCGGGGCGCACCACGCGGGCGGCCTCGGCGACGGCCTTGCGGATGTCCTGGACGTGCGCGAGCACCTTGAAGCTGTAGACGACATCGAAGGAGGCGTCTTCGAAGGGGAGCTCGGTGGCGCAGCCCTCGCTGACTTCCAGGCCACGCGCGCGGGCCTGCTCGAGCATCCCGGGGCTTAAGTCGATGCCGACGGCCTTGCGCGCGACCTTCGCCACGCGCTCCAGAATCAGCCCGGTGCCGCACCCGACTTCGAGCACGTCTTTGCCGCGTCCGTAACGGCTGACGAGGTCAACTTCCAGATCGTCAATGAGGCGGTGATAACCGTCGTGGCGCTCACGCTCATACCAGGCGGCGAATTCGTCGTAGTAGCTCTGGTTGTCTTTGCGGCCCATGGCGTCTCCTGCGCAGCGAGGCGTTAAAAAGTGGCCCTCTTCTTAGTCGCCCACGCCTCGCAACGCAACGTTCAGCGGCACGACCGTCTCAGAACTGGTCCGGCGGCGCCGGCTCCCCGCGCCAGGGGTCATCCTCCGGCTCACCGGGGGCCTGGGGAGGCACATCGTCGAGGGTATCATCAAGGCTCTCATCGGGCAGGTGAATCTCGAGCATCTGCTCGCGTGCGCTCGAGAGCTCCTCGCGCAGGAGCCACATCTGGTCGAGCTCCCCCTCGGTGGGCAGTTGGGCGGCGGTGCTTCGGTTTTGATGCCAGCTGCCCAACGCCCGGTTGATCTCGGCGAGCTCGCGATCGTTGATGCGAGCCTGCTCATCACCCAGGTCGAGGAGCAGACGGTCTTCGTGATGGCGCGCGATGCCCAGATGTCGCCGGGCGATTCGCTCGTGTTCCTCGGCCAACTCCGCGGGCATGGCCACCAGGGCGTCTTGTTGCGCCTGAATCAGCGCCTCATCGTAGCGTTCGTACTGGAGGTCGAGCTGGGAGTACTGGCTGAGCATCTCGCGATGAAACCCCTCGATTTGCTCCTGACTCAGCGGGCCGAACTCCTCATCGATCATCCGGGAGGAGCTGCCCTCTGTGGGCCCGCCACCGGTACCGCCCATCGCGGGCGGGTTGCTCTGACACGCCGCGACAAGAAGCAGCGCGATCAGCGCAATGCCCCACCTGTATGCCCTCACCATAGGTCCCCCTTCTCTGTCGTTATCACGTCGTGAGCTGGCGGCGCGTCCTCAACGCCTTCGCGCGGCATCCTCCCAAAGGTACGCACCATCTTCTCGCAGTCTCGCGCCCCCGCGGCCGGCCGCCCTGCCCCCTCGCCTCCCGCCCTTCGTCGGGCCCCGCTTGATCATGACAACCCGGCCGGGGTGCGCTATCGTCGCCGCCGTCTGATGCCGTCTGGTCACATCCTCTTTTCTCGAGGTCCTCATGGGACGCACCCAGCGCCTGGCTCAACCCGAGTCGTTTGCCAAATATCAGCTCGTCGCTCGCCTCGCTCACGGGCGCATGGGCGACGTCTACAAGGCCAAAAGTCACGGCGTCGAAGGCTTTGAGAAGATCCTCTGCGTCAAGGTGATTCACCCGGGGCTGGCCGCGGTGCCCAACTTCGTCGACGTGATCATCGACGAGGCCAAGCGCGCTGTGGCGTTGAGTCACGCCAACATCGCTCAGGTCCTGGACCTGGGTCACGAGGAGGGCCGCCAGCAGTTCTATGTCGCCATGGAGTACATCAACGGCATGGACCTGGCCCGCGCGCTTAACCTGGCGCGGACCACCGGGCAGCGCTGGAGCCAGGAGATGTCCGTCTTCATCGCCAGCGAGGTGGCCAAGGGCCTCGACTACGCCCACCGCCGCAAAGACTTCAACTTCAACAACCTCAACATCCTGCATCGCTCAATGCGCCCCGAGAACGTGATGCTCTCCTACGACGGGGAGGTTAAAATCACCGACTTCGGCCTCTCCCGCGCCCTCGACCTGGTGGAGGCGCTCGACGACAACGACGTGCGCCAGCGCGTGCTCTACGCCGCGCCCGAGGCGGTGCGCAAAGAGGCCTACACCCGCCAGAGCGACATCTTCAGCCTGGGGCTCATCCTCTACGAGATGCTCACCGGCGCCCACCCCTACGGGCACCCCGACATCGCCGAAGTTCAGCGCCGAGCGGCCCTCGGCGAGGTCGCCCCGATCGCGGAGCGGGTGGAGATCCCCCGTCAGCTTCAGCAGCTCATCGAGTCGATGCTCGTGCCCGACCCGGCCGGTCGCGCGGCCAGCGCCGGGCAGCTCTACGAGGAGCTCATCGGCTACCTCTTTGGCAACAACCTTCAGGCCGACAACCGTCTCCTCTCTCTGACCATGCAGGAACTTCGCCGCAGGGAGCCGCAGAGCGAGCAGGCCGAGGTCATCGAAGAAGTGGGGCTTGAAGAGATCAGCGTGCACGAGCTGGAGTCGGCCTTCGCGCGCGGGGGGGCCTTTCACGACGAGAGCACCGCCGATCCGCGTCAGGGCGGCGCCCTCCCCTCCAGCCGGCTCGGCGCGCGCGAGGAGCCCGCCGGCGCGCGACTTCCCGGCGCGCTGGAGACGCTCTTCCGCTCGGCGCAGGGCGGTCGCGGCAAAGCCGCGTTGCTCTCGGGCGGTCTGGGCCGCGGCGCCCAGCACCTCCTGGATCGTCTGCGCGTGGCCACCTCCAGGCGCGACACCAGCCGCGCAGCGCTGATGCTGGTGGGCGCCGACGATCGCCTTCGCCCCTTCGGCGCGATCAGCGAGATGATGCTCGACGCGCTCGTCGGAGCCCCATCCCCTCACGGCGTCGACCGTCGCCGCCAGGCGCTCAAGCTGCTGGCCAACGCCGGCGTCTCTTCTCCGGCCCTGGCCACCCTCAAGCGCCTCTGGCAGCTCAGCGAGGGGCTCGACTTCGGCTGGGAGACGCGCCGCGGCCATCTGGTGGAGGTGCTTCGCGCATTCGTCAACCTGCAGGCCGGCGAAGGCATACTGGTCTGGCTCATCGATCAGGTCGAAGATCTGGACCACGCCTCACTCGACGTGTTGCGCGACGCGGTGGCCTCGATCGGTAAGTGGCCCTTGCTGCTGATTATGGGCACAGGAGCGGACGACGCGATGCGAAGTCATTTTGACGCGGGCCACCCCGAAGATCTGGAAGCGGTGCGCGTGCGTGGTATCGGACCGCTCTCGCCGGAGGAGGTCAGCCAGGCAAACCAGCAGGCCGATGCGGTGATGACCGTGCTGGCGTTGGCCGAGCGGCCGCTGCCCACCGAAGATCTCGGCGCGCTCACCGGCCTCTCTGGCGAGGCGGTGGCGCAGGCCGCGGCGTCGCTCTCGGAGCTGGGGGCGCTTCGTCAGCCGCAGTCAGGCGTCGTGCATCTGGCCGTGCCCAACTGGCTGACGTGGCGGCTGGCCGAGCGCGGCGACAGCGGCGTCAACCGCTACGCCGCGACCCTGGCGCGCTACCTCTCCCTGCGCAGCGCCCCTGGCGAGCGCGGGGGGCTGACGCCTACGCTGATTCGCCTCTATGCGTACGCTCATGACCGCCGCGCCCTCCTGGACCTGGCCACGCGCTTTGGTGACTGGCTGCAGGCCCACGCCTGGCAGCGCACCGCCCTGGAGTATTACCGGCACCTGGCGAGCCTGCTCGGCGCCCACGCCCTGGGCGTGCCTCAGCGACGTGTCGACCTTCTCTTGCAGGCCGCCGAGATCGCGCTGGAGATGGCACTGATCGAAGAGTGCCGCGAGGTGCTCGATCCCCTCAGCGCGCTGACCGAAGCCACACGCTACGAGAGCGGCTTTGTCCGCAGCCAGCTTCTTCTGGGCCAGCTTGCCATGCAGCAGGACGACCTCGACGAGGCCCGCGCCCACTTCAACCGCGCATGGCGAAGCGCCACCGCCATGGAGCACCCCGAGCTTCTGGCGCGCGCCTCCCTGGCGCTGGCCGGCTGGTACGAGCGCTTCGGCGACCCGAGCGCGGCGCTCAACCACATCGACAGCGCCGTCAACCTCACCGGCCGATGGGGCGCAAAGCGTATGCAACCTCGGCCCCGCGCCGCCCTGCTTCAACGCAGCGCCCAGATGTGGGGTGAGCGCGGCATGGGCCGGCGCGCGCTGCGCCCCCTCAACGCGCTCGATGAGCTGGCGCGGGCGCACACCCTGCCCTCCATCCAGTGCCGCGCGCTGATCGCCCGCGGACGTCTGGCCGGCTTCCAGGGTCAGGTCGAGCGCGCCCGTCAGGGGCTTGATGAAGCGCTGGCGCTGGCGACCTCCCACGGCCTCAACGCTCTGGCCATCGAGGTGCGGCGCATGCGCACCTCGGTGGAGCTTCATACCGGCGACTTCGCCGCCGCTATCCACTGGGCGGACGACGCGGCTGCCCAGGCCGCTCGCCACGACGATCGCTACAGCGAACAGCGCGCCCGCGATCTTCGCGCGCTGGCCGCCTGCCACCTCAACGAGGGGGCCGACTCGGCGCTGGAGCATCTTCGCCAGAGCCTGCGGCGCGCCACCGAGCGTGGTGTTCCCAAAGATGTCTACCGCGGCCACGACTTCCTGGCGCGCGCCCTGCGCGCGCTCGGTCGCACCGACGAGGCCAGCCACCATCAGGAACACGCCCGACAGCTCTCCCGGGCCATGCGTGTGGGTCGCGCCGCCTGAGCGCACCTCCACACGCGTCCATCCTCTCTTCAAACATAAAAGGCCGACGCCCTGCCCGGACGTCGGCCTTTTGCGTGTGCGCGACGAAGCGCCGCGCGCTGCGCCCTTTCGTTTAGTCGTAACGTAACCCATCGACCGGGTTCAGCCGCGAGGCCCACCACGACGGCCCGATGGTCGCCACCAGGCTGATGATCATCGCCACCAGCCCGACGGCCAGAAACTCCCAGGCCACAATACGCACCGGCAAATGATCGATCATATAGATCGACGGATCCAGCCCGAAGCTGGTGTGTTTAATGCCCAGGCACACCGCCAGCCCGCCCACAAGACCGCTGACCGTGCCCACAAAACCGACCACCGCGCCCTGAAAGATAAAGGTCTTCATCACCCCCCAGTTCGTCGCCCCCATCGACTTGAGGATCGCGATGTCTTTGTTCTTCTCGAGCACGATCATAATGAGGATGCAGACGATGTTAAAACTGGCCACCAGCACGATGAAGCAGAAGAGCACCGCCAGCACCAGACGCTGCAGCCCCAGGCTTGTAAAGAGGTTATGGTTGAGCTGACGCCAGTCCATCACCCGAAAACGCCCCTCCGGCAGGTCGCGTCGCAGCTGATCAGCGAGCGCCCCCACCGCAAAAACATCCTCCACCCGCACGTCCACCCCGGTGACCGTGTCGCCCTGATTAAAGAAGTCCTGAAGCGCCTGATAATCGACCATCACCATGCGGTCGTCGTACTGATGAAACCCGCTGCGGTAGATCCCGGCGACCTCGAACTGCCGGCTCGATGGCGAGCTTCCTTTGGAGCTCCAGCGTCCCGGGTCCAGGCTCTCCAGCGGGCTGGTCACCTGCACCAGATCACCCTTCCCCGCGCCGAGGCGCTCCGCGAGCGATTGCCCCAGCAAGATCTTCGGCTGCGCGACCTGCCCGTCGGGCGGAAAACGCTCAAACTCAAGCTCGGCCACCGCCCCCTCATCCAGGGTGTATTTGGGAATGTCGCTGACCGACTCGGCCGTCTCCGGCTCAATGCCCTTGATCAGGATGCCCGCGCTGACGTTTCCGTGGGTGGCGATCATCTCGTGCAGCACAAAGGGGCTTGTCGCGGTGACGCCCTCCATCTGCTCGATATCGTCCTGGATCTCGCGGTAGTCGCGAAAATCCACGCCATACTTAATCACCAGCAGGTGACTGTTGACACCAAGCACCCGCTCGCGAAACGCCTCCTCAAACCCACCGGTGACGGCCACCACGCTGGTCAGCGCGGTGACGCCCAGAAAGACGCCCAGGATCGCGATGATCGTGATCGTCGACAGAAAAGAGGTTCGCTTTGAGCGCAGGTGGCGCCAGGCGATAAAACGTTCGTAAGACATGGGGGCCCATCAAAAGACGTTGGTCCATCATGGCGAGCAGCACGTCGCGATGGAGCATGCTCGCTCGCGCCTTCGCACCGTCGACGCTTGTGCCGCGCTGCACGCGGCGCTCTCGATGCCGCAGATGAGCGCAGCGTTCAGGGTAGCTCAAGGCGGCATAAAGCGCGCGTACGATACCCGGCCACCACTACCCCGACCCGGCAGCGCTGACAACCGGCCCGGCGCGACGCCTCATTCCCACACGACGCTTGCGCGCCGGGGTGCGCGTTATGATAGAAACCCGCTAAACTTTTTGTTAACTTCGCGCCGCACTTGCGCAAACAACGATCTTTATGGAGTTCCCCATGCCCGCCTCGATTCGACACTTCTGTTTGCTGGCTCTTGCCGCGCTGGCCTTTTCGGCCGGTTGCGCAAGCAATGAGCGCCCCGCCTGCGGCACCTCCGACGACTGCCCCGATGAGGGTCAAGTCTGCCGCGAAGGTGCATGCACCGTGGTCAGTCAACCCACCTGCAGCGGCGACAGCGACTGCGACCCGGGCTTTGTCTGCGTCGCCTCCATCTGCGAGCGCACCTCCGTCGACCCGGACGCTGGCGAGCCTGACGCCGACACCACCCCCGACGTCAACATCCCCGATGCCGACACCGAGCCGGACACCGAAGAGCCCGACACCGACCAACCGCGCGTCACGCGCGTGATCCCCGTCGACGGCGCCCGCCAGGTGCCCCTGGACACCGACATCCAGGTCACCTTTAGCAAAGAGATTGACGCGTTTCGCACGCTCAACATCCAGTCCTTCTTCATCTCCGACCCCGACGGCATTGCCAGCACGCACGGCAACATCGAGGTCGACATTGAGTATCAGGAAGACGAGCGCATCGCCGTGCTCACCCCGCGCCAGCCGCTGCGCCCGGCCACCCAGTACACGGTCATCGTGACCACCGGTGTTCAGGACAACGCCCAGCCGGCCAACCCCCTCTTCCAGCGCTTTGAGTCGACCTTTGTGACCGACTCCACCGAACCGGCCGACCTCCAGGAGATCGCCGCGACCTACGCACCGGTCATCTACCAGGATACTCGCCTGGTCGAAGGCAGCGAGATCAACATCGACGTCCCCACGACGATCGACTTCGACGGCGACTTCGACGCGTCCAACAACCTGGCCAACGCGCGTCGCTCGACCACGCGTACTTCCGCCGCCGTCTACTACTCGGTGACCGAGACCGAGTCGCACAACTTCATCCACTACACGCTCTACTACCCCTCTCGCCGCACGCTCAACGCCGGCGACTTCCTGTACGCCGAGCACGACTTCACTGACATCGTGGTCGCCGTCAACCGCGCCAGCGGTGAGGTGGAACTGGTCGAAGGCACCCGCGTCGAAGGCGCCCACTCCAACGAGCCCTACCTGACCTACAAGCCCAACAGCTCCTCGGTCTCCGGCCGCGGCTCCAACGACTTCTTGACCTTCCCGGCCAGCGCCCTGGAAGACGGCGCGCGCTACCCCCTCTTCGTGCCCAGCGGCGTGCACGCAGGATGCAACTGGGTGAAGCGCTCCGACGGCATCACCAACACCCAGTGCCCCTACAACGATGAGTCTTTCAACAGCAGCAGCGACGACGCCGGCTTTGTGCTTCGCCCGGGCGACCAGGGCCAGACCTACGACGACGCCACCGAAAACCCGGAGACGGGTCTGCGCGAGATCACCTATGAGCTCGTGCCCTTCGTCGACGCCATCTGGTCGCGCCGTGCCGACTTCAGCTGCGGCATCTTCGACGGCGTGGGCTTCTCCTACGCCCCCGAAGACGTCCCCGACTACGAGCGCCTGGTGGGAAGCACCCCCAACAGCCCGCTCTACCTGCCGACCTCGCTGTGCAGCGAGAGCGCAAACAGCAATGGCAAGACGCCTTTTGCCTGGTACAAGTTTGGCACCAACACCGGCGGCGCCTGGTTCCTGGACCCGGCCATCGCCCTGAGCACCCGCTACGACTTCGGCGAGTCTTTCAGCCGTGAGTATTGCTACAACCGCTTCTTTGACGTGGACCGCCGTGACGATCCGGCGTGCGCCGCGGAGTGAGACTGATGATGACGCGACTCGCCCCACCCCTTCGCCTTCTGACGCTGAGTGCGCTGACCCTGGCGCTGCTCAGCACAGGCTGCCGCTCCACCCCCGAGGCCAGCAACGCGCGCAGCGGGGAGCGCCGGGTGCTTCAGACCGGCTCCACCATGGAGAAGCCTTCCGCCGAGGAGCTGGAGGGCAACCCCTGCGGCAACCCGGACTGGGCGAAGTTGCCCCCGGAGGTCGGCCAGCTCTCGGAGACCGACGCTACCGGCGACGACACCTCCGGGGAGCCGGAGGACGAGGCGCGTTGAGCCCATCGCTCACGCTGTGTTAGCTCAAGCGGGCCGCCATCCAGGGCGGCCCGCTTTTTCGTTTCCCCCGCCCGAACGAACACCTATGAGCCAGTTTATCTCCGTCGAAGACGCCCTCGACCACATCCTCAACGCCGCGCCCAACCCGGGCATCGAGCGGGTCAGCCTGCCCGAAGCCGCTGGCCGCTACCTGGCGAAGGTGATCAACGCCCCGGCCGACGTCCCGGCCTTCGACAACTCGGCGATGGACGGCGTGGTGGTCCGCCGCGACGACCTGGCCAACCTCCCCGTCACCTTGCCCATCGTGGGCGAATCGGCCGCCGGCCACCCGGCCCACCGGGAGCTGCGCGATGGCGAGGCGATGCGCATCTCCACCGGCGCGCGCATCCCAGACAGCGCGGACCAGGTGGTCCCCCGCGAGCTCTGCGACTTCGGCGACGACGAGGTCAAAATTCTCGAGCGCCCCGACCACGACCACATCCGCCGCTGCGGCGAGTATCTGGCGAAGGGGCGGCCCGCGCTCTTTCCGGGGCAACGCCTGGACGCCGCGGCGATTGGACTTCTGGCCAGCTTCAACATCGCCGCCCCCTCGGTGATGCGCCGGCCCACCGTCGCGATCGTGGCCACCGGCGATGAGCTCGTCGAAGTCGGCGCCCAGCCCGGCCCCGGTCAAATCATCAACTCCAACGCCTACATGATCGAGGCGCTGGTGCGCAGCTGCGGCGCGACCCCGCGCGTCTTCCCCATCACCGCCGACAGCTACGAAGCGGTCTCGGAGACCTTCGCCCGGGCCAGCGCCACAAGCGACCTCGTCATCAGCATCGGCGGCGTCTCGGTCGGAGAGCACGACCACGTGCGCCGGGTGCTCGACGAGGTGAGCCAGGGCATGACCTTCTGGAAGATCCGCATGAAGCCGGGCAAGCCCCTGGCCTTTGGCACCACCGAGCGCGGCGTGGCGCTGGTGGGACTTCCGGGGAACCCGGCATCGAGCTTCGTCGGTTTTCAGCTCTTTGTCCGACCGCTGCTGGCCTGCGCCCAGGGGGTGCCCCGCGACCAGGCCAGCCTCCCGCGCGTGAACGCAGTGCTCGACGCCCCGGCAAAGGGTGCGGGCGGGCGCAGGGCTTACCTCGCCGGACAATGGTACGCCCAGCGTGGGGTCATTCGTTTCGCCCCCTTAAGCGACCAGAGCAGCGGAAACCCCGCCCTCTTCGCCGGCGCCAACGCCTTAGGCATCGTCGACGAAGGGGTGGGCGAGCTCAGCGCCGGCGCGAGCCTCCCGGTGCTCTTGCTACCTGGAGGCTAAAGCGGCTCACCAGCAGGTCGGAAGCCCTTCGAGCATCGAGAGGTCCTGGGCCGGCGGCGCCGTCACATCCTCACAGGCCTCCCCGGACATCAGCCGGTAGTCCATGCCCATCGCCCAGGGCATCGAAGCCCGCGGCACCTGCTGCCCCCGATTAAGCGCGCTGGCCATCGTCACCGGCAGGCGGCACGTCGTCTCCAGCGAGGCAAAACGCCCCAGCGCCTCCAGCGTGGGCGCGGCCACCACCAGGAAGCGCTCCACGGGCACCTCACTGGCGCGCACCGCCTTAAACTCACCCAGGCTCACCGGGTGATGCGGCGGTAACCTCTCCTCGCCCGACGAGTACACCATCAGACCGCCTTCGCCGTTGCCATAGAGGTTGATCACGCGCACGTGCAGGGGCTCGGCCGTCTCCAGCCACAGCTCGGTCTCTTGCCCTTCGCACAGCGCGCCACCGGGGCGCGCGTCCATATGCAGCGCGACCTTCCCGTTGCCTTCGGGAAGCGGCGGCATGTACGTCTGAGGATCGATCGTCGGCGCGATCGCCTGCGGAAAACGCACCGAGCCGATCCCGCGCACCTCATCGCCTCGCTCCAGCCGGAAGCTAGCCTCCAGCATCGCCTCCTGACCGGGAATCTGTCGGATGGTGCCTCGCACCACCGCCCCGGTCGACGGAGGAAGCCCCAGCCCCGACCACCTCCCGGGTAACTTGCGCGTGGACACTCCGCTGTAGCTCAGCGCAGCCAGGAGCTGATCGTGCAGCCACTCCGCGCGCGGTCCCCCGTTGACCCCCGAGTCGTTGATCGTATCCAGCGCCACCGAGCTCGCCTCCTCCCCCTCATCGCCCGCAAACGCCTCGATCGCGCCCTCGATCGTCGTCGCCATTCGCGTAAGCCCCGCCTCAAGCTCCCGGGTCGGCTCGGCGTACACCGCGGCGACCTTCTCCCTGGACGCCACCGCCATCACACACGCCTGACGCCCGTCGTTTGTGGTGCGCCACACCGTGACATGTTCGGCGATCTGCTCGCAGCGGTACCCCTGGCACAGGCGGTCACGCAGGCGCGTCCGCGCATCTTCGGCCGCCTGCTGCCGCGCGTTGCTCACGCTCAGCGGCACAAACGCCGTCTCCTGATGGTAGCCCGTCGGCGGTACGAGGTTGCCGCTGCACGCCTGCGGATCGGCCGGCGCCTGCACCTCTTGCGCCACCTCGCCACGCGGCGCTACCGGCTGCGAGGCGCACCCCAATACCCCCACCATCGCCGCAACCCCGATCCATCGCCCGGCCTTCATGACTTTCACCATCGCCATCCTCTTCATCATCTCATCGAATCGCGGCCCGACCTCGGGCCATTGTTTTCCGTCGTCGGCATCTTCGCCGCGCCCTGCTTCACCATCGTCCGCCCCTGAGACGTCGCTTTGCCCGGGGCATTCAACCTCCGCCACGCTTACGCCGGACCCGCTCGCCATGACAAACACCAACGCTTTGTGGCAGGTTCATCCGGTCGATGAATAATGCCCGGGCGGGGGCGTCTTCTGCCCACCTCGCAAGCATTGGCTTTGCGCAAACATGACGAAAGCGCCCGGTTTCGTGGCGCGAACACAGAACCTAAGCAGTCTACGGAGAATAGTGATGCGAATCTTCCCTGTCAGCACGCAACTGGGGCGCCCCCTGGCGGCCCTGGGCCTCCTGGCCATGATCATCCCGGCCATGAGCACCGGCTGCTCCGGCAACAACGTCGAGCGCCCCGACGCCAACCAGATCGCCCAGGGCCCCTACGTGGCCGGCGCGCGCGAAGGGGTCTACCTGCGCGCCTCCTTCGACAGCGATCCCTCCATGTACATCGGGCGCTTTATCAGCCCCGGCGTGGCCTCCGACGAGATCGACGAGAACCGCGGCGTGCAGACCTCCTGCAGCCAGTACATCACCTACCGCGAGGTCAACGCCGCCGGCCAATTCGACGAGTATTACCAGAGCTCCACCTCCGTCAAAGCCTCGCTCGGCCTGCAGCCCCCGGCCATCAGCGGCGCCCCCTCCGGTCAGGCCTCGGTGGGCAACGAGCGCACCACCAACGTGCGGGTGCGCTACAACCTCACCAAAAAGCTCGTCGCCCACATCGAAGATTTCGACGCCTACAACAGCTGCTGTGAGTCGGCCGCCGGCGCATGCTCCGGCAAATACATCGGCGAATTCTGGGCCGGCGAGGGCACCCTCTTCCAGAACACCGGCCGCGCCACCGACGTCAACGTCGGCGGTCAGGGCGGACCCGACCTCGGCGGCACCGCCTACCAGGTTGGTGGCGACGTGGAGGTCGCCGACGGCTGGGCCTGGCGCCGCGCCATCACCTTCGACAACGTCTACTTCGCCTTCCGCGTTGTCGACGCCGAGATCGGCGGCTGCGCCTGGATCGACCGCCCGCCGCAGAGCGATGAAGGCCAGTACTTCGTCGGCATCAGCCCGCCGGCGGCCACCGAAGACATCGCCCGCACCATGGCCATGCGCAACGCCCGCACCCAGGTCGTGCAATACCTGGGTGAGGCCATCGTCAGCGAATCGGTCAGCCGCGCCAACCTCCAGGGCTACCTCGACGACGAGACCGTCGTGGCCACCGCCGCCGAAGGCATCGCCTCCCGCGTCAAAGATGAGCGCTACTGCCCGGCCGAAACCACCGAATCCCCCGACGGCATCCAGTACACCGCCCGCGTCCTGGCCTTCTTCCCCTACAGCGAAGAAGAAAAAGCTCGCCGCGAGATGGTCGAGTCCATCGCCGAGCAGACCGGCGACGAGGAGATCAAAGCCATCGAAGACGAGCTCGACGAAGAGAGCGACACCGCCGACGAGAGCGCTCAGGACACCTCCGAGGTGCCGGCCGCCGACGAGGAGGTTGAGTAATGAAGCCATCCTCCCGCATGTTCACGGGGCTGGCGCTGGGCGCAGGTCTGAGCATCGCGCTCAGCGCCTGCACCCCCTGGCACGCCAAGCAGGGCTTTGAAGATCGTCAGGCCCTCTACACCCCCGAAGGCCAGGCCCGCATGGTCGAGCTGGTCAAGGCCGGCGGCCCCGACGGGCACTACGCCTCCTACTACCTGGTCAACGCCGACGCCGAGACCATCGCCCCGGTGATGCCGGAGCTCATCCGCATCTACGCCTCCGAATGCAACGTGGAAGAGGGCATCGCACCAGATGCAGACGAGTGGGTCACCGACAACTCCTGCGACGCCCTGGTCAACACCGCCACAAAATTCGGCGAGTCCAGCGTCCCGGAGCTCGCAAAGGTCAACCCCTACGCCGCCTCGCTGGGGCTGGGCGCGCTGGGGCCCGAGGGCGCCGCGGGCCTTCCCACCCTCGTCTCCGCGCTCGGCTCCGAATACCCCTCGGTGCGCCGCGCGGCCATCGACGCCCTGCGCAACATCGCGGTGCCCGAGGCCCGCGTGCTGCTCGCGCTGGAGAACGTCTCCCAGAACGACGCCAACGACCAGGTCCGCGACGCCGCCGCCCGCGCGCTGCTCTCACTGAGCGCCCAACGCGACGCCGGACAGCCCGACTCGCCCACCCCCCGGCCGGAGCGCCCGGGCAACGACGCCCCCGCGGTGGTCGCTCGCCCCGACGACATCGCGCTCGTCATCGGCGTGGAGGATTACCGTGGTGGCCTGCCCTCCTCCACCGGCGCTCGCGCCGACGCTCGCGCTTTTGCCGACCTGGCCGAAACCCACCTGGGTCTACCGCGCCGCAACATCATCACCCTCCTCGATGACCAGGCCACCCGCTCCTCCCTGGAGGCCTACTTCCAGGAGTGGCTGCCGAAAAACGCCAAAAGCACCGGCCGCGTCTACGTCTTCTTCGCCGGTCACGGCGCCCCCGATCCTCAGACCGGTGACGCCTACCTTGTTCCCTGGGATGGCGACCCGCGCTTCATCAACCGCCAGGGCATGGGCATCGATGCGCTCACCTCCCAACTTCGTGAGCTCACCGCCTCCGAGGTCGTCGTCATGCTCGACGCCTGCTTCTCGGGCTCCGGCGGCCGCAGCGTGCTCGCCGAAGGCACTCGCCCCCTGGTCCCTGTCAAAGATCTCGAGGTCGCCCCGCGCGACGACCAGCCCGCGCGCTTTGCCCTGCTCAGCGCTGCGGCCGCCGACGAGGTCACCGGCACGATGAGCGGCACCGGCCACGGCCTCTTCTCGTACTTCCTGATCGAAGGCCTCAGCGGACAGGCCGACGCCAACGCGGACGGGGTTGTGGAGCTTGGCGAAGTCAGCGCCTACCTCAGCGGAAATGTCCCCGACGAGGCCCGACGCGACAACCGTGACCAGACGCCCACCGCCCACTTCGAACCTCAATCCATCGCGCGCATGCCGGTGGTCACCTTTGAGGCCGAAGCACCCTGAGCGTGACGCGTTCATTCCCGAATAAAAAAGCCCCGCAGCGCGCAGCGCTGCGGGGCTTTTTTAGGCCTGAGAATCTCTTGCAACACGGTGTCCGGCCGCCTAGAGCCCCGCGTCTCCCGCCGAGCCCTCCTCATCCAACCGCTCCGCCTCAATCACCTCCCGCAGGCTCTCAAACGCCTCATCGCTCGCCGGCGAAAAACCCGTAATCCTCTGGTTATCCCCCAGCCGACTCACCCCCAACGCCTGGCGCGGGTCGAAGTCCAGCAGGCTGCGCCTCAAAAGCTCCGCATCGTCATCAGAGATATGCGCCCCGGCCGTCACCGTATCCTGTGGGATATGTCCGGTGATCGCCAGGGTGCGAATCTGCCCGGTCGGAATCTCGTACTCCGCCCCCGACAAAAATGCCCCGGAGTAGGTCGCCGCCGCGTCACACTTGCCCTCGATCAAATCACGCATCCCCTGGAAGTGGTCACCGCTCCAGTGAATCTGCCCGATAAAGCGGTCCGGCTCATAACCCTGCTCCCGCAGGTACTGACGCGGCAGGAAGTTCCCGGACGTCGAGAAGCGATCCACCAGGCAAAAGGTCCTCCCTTCCAGATCCTCGACTCGCGTGATCTGCGCGTTCATCCGCACCAGCAGAAGCGCATCCGAAGACGTGCCCCCATCAAACTCTTTGAGCGCAAGCAGCTCGATCTCGGGCTCCCGACGCTGCGTCTCCACATAAAGCATCGGCGGAAGTACCGCCGCGGCGATCTCCCCACGCGTCAGTCGCTCGGCCAGGTCGGCATAATCACGGGTGATCACCAGCGGCACCGGTCGGCCTGTGGCCCGCTCCAACTCCCGATGCAAAGGCGCAAGCTCCGTCTGCAACACGCTCGGGTCCACCGTCGGCGCCCACCCGATCGCCAGCGGCTCCCCGCTCACCGCGATGGTCTCCTCACGCTGCGAGACCCACACCAGCGCGCTTGCCACGACCATCACCGCCACCACCACCAGCGCAACGCCCAGCCGCCGTCGGCGCCGCACCTGCCCCCCCGCCGCACCGCTCTCCTCCTGATGCGCCGGCGCCTCCCCGGACCGAGGCCTCACCATCGAGCGCGCCGCTGGAAACTCCCCGCCCACATCCACCCCGGGCAGTGAGTCCATCGACCCTGACGCCCGCACATCCCCCGTCTGTCCTCGTGTCGCCCCCGGAGTCGTCCCCGGCGCCCCCGGCCGCTCCACCACCGTGGGAAGATCGTCGTCTTCCTCCTGCCCCAGCATCGACTGGGAACGCGAACTCGACCCGGTCATATGCAACAAACGCCGGCGCTCATCGCTGGTCAGCACCCGCTCAAACGCGCTGGCCACCGTCGCGCGCCGCTCCTCGAGCTTCTCCCCGGCGACCTCTTTCAAATACGCGGCCACCGGGCGCTCACCAACCTGCAACCCATCGGCACGCGCCGCATCCTCCAGCGCCCGACGCATCACTTCGGCGCTCGCGTAGCGATCCTCGCGCCGGACCGCCAGCGCTCGCATCACGACCTCCTCCAACGCTGCCGGCACATCCGACCGAAAGCGGGAAGGTCGGGGCGCATCCCCCCCGATGATCGCCTGCATCATGTCCAGCTCGGTGCGACGCTTAAACAAACGCCGCATCGCGCACATCTCCCACAGCACGATCCCCATCGAGAACACATCCGACCTACGGTCTAGCTCCTCGTGCAGGCATTGCTCCGGCGACAGGTAAGCGAACTTCCCTTTCAGGTTCCCCGAATACGTCGCCTCCACGCTTGCCGTCGTGGTCTTCGCCACGCCGAAATCCAGCAACTTCACGTGCCCATCACTCGTGCACATCAAGTTGTGCGGCGAGATATCGCGGTGAACCAAGCCCAGCGGCTGCCCGTCGAGATCGCGCAGCTCATGCGCCGCATGCAACCCCCGCAACGACTGCACCCCGATAGATGCAATCACATCAAAGGGCACCTTCACCTTGCTCGCCTGGCTCATCAACAGGAGCTCTCGCACCGTCGAGCCGTGAATGTACTCCATCGCGATATGGTAGGTCTGATCTTCGTGCCCCAGCTCGTAGATCTGCACCACATTGGGATGCGAGAGCCTCGCGACGATGCGCGCCTCCCTCAAGAACATCTCCACAAACGAGGCCTGGTCGGCCAGATGCGGCAAAATCCTCTTGATCACCACCAGCCGCTCCAGCCCCGCGAGCCCTCGCTCCCGCGCCAGGAACAACTCCGCCATCCCGCCGGTGGCCAGGCGAGTGAGGAGTTCGTAGCGTCCGATCAAAGTTGGGGGAGGTGCGGTGGTGGGCAAGGCAGCCTCGTGGCAGAAGTCCGCATCATTGTACGCGCTTTACGCGTCGCGTCACCTTTGCTGGCATAAGCGTACGTGACACCCTTGTGACAGCAAGAACCACGCCGGCGCCCCATCTCCTTCCCTCAAAGCTCACCGAAGACGCCCGCGTGCGTGAAGCATCGATCAACGCCTCGGCCTCTTCGCACGGCTTCCAGCCTCCTGTTTCCACGGCGCGTCTGGATCTTCTGCCCAAAAGTGCATAAGCATCTTCCCCCGGGCGTTGTTCGCACCGCCCGGCTCTCTTCCCATGCTCGCCTCGGAGACATCATGCCCCACCCCGTCCGCATCTTTCTCATCTTCGGCGTTGTCGCCGCGCTCGCGACCTTCACCACCGCCTGCAAACCCGCCGAATGCCGCCAGATGGTCGAATGCTGCGCCGAGGTCGAAGACCTCCCCGGGGTTGGCGCCAGCTGCAAAGGCCTCGCGCAGGACACCCGCGACCGCTACACTTGCCGTACCGTCACGCGCACGGTGCGTTACATGCTCGAAGATCGCGAGCAACCCATCCCTCAGGCCTGCATGCGTGACTGAGCCGCACGTTTCCCCTCGCCAGTCGAGCGCCCGATGACCAGCGACTCCAAAACCACCGGCTCCCCGGCCCTCACACGCCGCCCCCCTCTCCCCGAGACCACACGCCGGCTCGCCGAAGAGCCCGGCTGGACCTGGGACGAAGTCGAGGTCGACCGCGAGCGCCGCTGGCACTTCCGCTGGCCCGACGCCGCGCGGGCTGGCCGCCACCAGACCCTCTCCGACGAGATCGGACAGGGCGCGCTCACCCTCACCACCGAAGCCCCCTCCCGCTTTAGCGCCGCGCGCTGGGCCCCCGCCCGCGCGGGTCGTCCTCTCAGCGCGATCACCGACCTGAGCAGCCAGCTGACCATGATGCGCGCGCTCGGCCAGGCCCTGCGCCGCCTCCACAATCACCCCTGCCCCGATGGATTCGGCGTCCCCGCTCGCCTCCACCTCGCAGGCACCTCGTACTTCCAGACCTTCAACGCCGCGCTCGCTGCGCGCCTCGACGAGATGGCCCGTCGCCTTGAACGCATCGACGACGACACCGAACGCGTGCGCCTCACCGAGACCTTCGCCTGGCTTCGCCAGAGTCTCAGCTCCTTCCACCCCCGCACCCGCAGCGTCTGGACCATTACGAACGTGACCCCCGGCCGCATCCTCGGCGAACCCGAGCACGGCCAGCTCATCGCCTTCCTCGATCTCTCACAGGCCGAGCTGCGCCCCCCCGAGTCCGACCTCGCCATCGCCCTCGCCCCGAATCTGGCCGGCGCTTCGCCCGCCACCGAGCGCGCATTCTGGGCCGGCTACGGCGCCGCCCCCACCATGGACCTGCGACGAAGGCTGCACTTCTTCTCCGAGCTGGCGCGCCTCGACGCCGCCCTGCCCGCTCCCCGCTGAATAGGCTTAACAACGCGATCCCTCAACCCGGCCGGGCCTAGCTTCGCCCGCCACCCGGGATGATATGCGTGATCCGCGGGATCACCCGCGCCCCAAACAGCTCGACCAGGTCCCGATCCAGCTTCTCATCGCCGGCTTCCAGCCCCAGAATCTGCAGCGCCCGGTCCACAGTCGCCGCTTTACGGTACGGTCGGTCGCTGGCGGTGAGCGCATCAAAAATATCCGCGATCGTCAGCATCCGAACCTGCGGCAGGATCTTCTCCGCCCCCAACCCCCGGGGGTAACCCGTCCCGTCGAGCTTCTCATGGTGCGCACCGGCGATGCACGGCACCCGGCTCAACTCCGAACTCCACGGAATCCTGGAAAGATACTTCTCGCTGAGCGCGGCATGGCTGCGCATCTCCACCCACTCCGCCTCATTAAGCGTCCCGCGCTGAATGCACAGGTTTTCGGCCTCAAACGTCGTCAGATATGGCTGCACCCGCCCGTGATGGTCCACGTACGTGCGCGCGGCAACCTCGCGAACCCGCGCGATCTCCTCCGTCTCTACAAACCCTTTCGTGGCGATGTACCCCAGCCACTCAAAGGTCTCCTCAAGCTCCGCGCTGAACGCCTCAAACCTCCCGTCGATCCGCGCCAGGCCTCGACCATCCGGCCTCGCGTCGCCCCGCTCTAACTCTTCGGCGTAGGCACGCAGCCACTGCCGGTACGCAAGCTCCCGAATCGTCGCAAAACGCTGCCCGATCAGACGCATCTGCTCCGGAGGCAACCTCGCCCCCTTCTGCAGCACCGACTCGCTGACCGCGATCTTCCCAAAGTCGTGCAACAACGCCGCATAGCGCAGCTCGGTCAACTCACCATGCTGAAAATATATCTCCCCCAACCGCCCCGTCTCGATCTCGTTGACCGTCTCGGCCAACGCCAGCGTATAGCTCGCCACCCGCTCGGAGTGACCGGCCGTAATCGGATCGCGCGCTTCAATCGCGTCCACGCTCGCGGCCACAAACCCCTCGAACATCTCCACGATGCTTTCGGTCAAGCGCGCTCGCTCAATGGCAAACGCCGCGTTCGACGCCAGAATATTGAAGAGTTCCAGGTCGTGCTTCGAAAACAGACTGCCCCGCCCCCGCGTATCGACCTGCATCACCCCCAGCAACGACTGCTGACCGACCAGCGGCGCACACAAACACGCGGTGATCTGCGCGTCGATGATGCTCTGCGAGATGTCCGCCCCCAACGAGTCTTTGACAAAGAGCACGCTCTCCCGCGTCTGCGCCACACGCTTGAGAATGCTGCTGCTTAAGATCGGCGCCTCCTCATCCCCCGGCAGCGGCCGATCCCCTCGCACTCGCGTCATCATCGGCGCCGTCTCGACCACCGTCTCCGGATCGCTGGCCAACGTCACCGCAAAGAAGTTCGCCGCCGGAAACGCATCAAAGACCGCGTCCACAATCAGGTTGAGAACCTCATCGAGCGCCGTAAGCCCGTTGAGCTGCCCCGCCAGCCGAAAGAGCACCGCCATTCGCTGGTCGGAACTCTGCAAACGACGGTTGATCGTCTGCACCGGCTGATGCGCCGTCGTAATAAAACGCTCCCCGCTTGAGCTCTCCGCCTCCGAGATCTCCGGCTCCGGGTGAACCCCGGTGTCATCCGGCGACGCCCCGGGCGCGCGCGTCAGCGCCACCCGAATCAAGCTCGACCCCAGCTGCACCTCCGCACCGTTCTGCAGCCGAACCTGCGTCTCCTTCTCTTTATCGTGCAGACGCATCGACACCTGCTCGATCATCACCGTCGAGCCATGCCGGCTGCACAGGTCCCGATAGACCAGCGTGCTCCCCTCCAGCGAGAACTCCCCGTGACGATTCGACACGAACCCGTCGCTGAGCACAAAATCATTGCGACGATCCCGCCCCAGCTGTACGCGCTCCTGTTGAAAGCTCCGTGTAAGCCCCGCGTCCGGACCGCTCAGCACCGTCAGGCTTAGAATATGTGTGGTCAGTGCGTCTGAAACTGGCTGCATCGCTGTCCTACGAGATCGATGATGCGCATAAGCTGATGCGACAACGCCCCCTACCGCATGCACGCCTCCGGGCTCGGCCCGCGACGCGATGCCGCATTGTGTCATAGCTAAGGCCCAATGTACACGTTTGCAACACTTGGAATAGCCCGCGCCGCTGCGCTGTATCCTGCCTGACTTTACCCGCACGCTGAGCCGTCCATCCCATGAGCCCCCCCGCCCCACACACCTCGCGTCACGCCGCCGTTGAAGACGTCCATCGCCTCAACTTCGCCTGGCTGATTCGCCTGCGTTGGGTCGCCATCATCGGGCAGACCGCTGTGGTCATGGTCTCCAACGCCTTCCTCGACGTTGAATTCCCATACCCCATGCTCTCTCTGGTCCTCTTCATCGAGGTCCTCTCCAACCTCGCCCTCATCGGCTGGGCAAAAACCGGCCGGCCGCGCCACAAAGCCCTCGTCGCCCTGGTGCTCCTGGCAGACATCGCTTTCCTCACAGGCCTGCTCTTCCTCACCGGCGGGGCCTACAACCCCTTCAGCCTCCTCTACTTCATTCACATCGCGCTGGCCGCCCTCCTGCTCCGCCCCCTGTGGACCTGGGCCGTCACTGCCGTCTGCATCAGCTGCTACATAGGCCTCTACTTCGTCTACGCCTCCCACCACCTGCCCTGGGCGCTCCGCCCGAACATTGCCTCCATGGAAGTTCAGGGCAAATGGGCCGCCTTCGTCGTCTCCTCCGCGGTGCTGGCCTTCTTCATCAACATGATCCAACAGACCCTCAACCGACGCGAAGACGAGCTCCACCGCGCACGCGAGGCGAAAATGCGTAACGAGCGCCTGGCCTCGCTGGCCACCCTGGCCGCCGGCGCTGCCCACGAGTTCTCCACCCCCCTCTCCACCATCGCTCTCGTCGCCAGCGAGCTCCACCGCGGCCTGGAGTCCCAGGACGTCCCCGATTACTTCCTCGAAGACGCCCGCCTCATCCGCGAGCAGGTCGAGCGCTGCCGCGAGATCCTTCAACAGCTCTCCGCCGACGCCGGCGAGTCGATGGGGGAGCTGGCGCGCCCGGCGCGCATTGAGGAGCTGGTCGCTCAGATGCTCCGCGACTGCCGCGACCCGGCCCGCGTCCAGGTGAATCTTCACACCGAACGCGCCGCCTCCATCAGCGCCCCCGTCAGCGCTCTGGCCCAGGCCCTGCGCGGACTGATCAACAACGCCATCGACGCCAGCAAACCCGATCAACCCGTGGTTTTAAGCGTCTATGATGATGGCGACCACATCCGCCTGAGCATCGAGGACCACGGCAGCGGCATGTCCCCTCACGTCCTGGCGCGTGTCGGCGAACCCTTCTTCACGACCAAACCCACCGGCCGAGGCATGGGCCTGGGCGTCTTCCTCGCACGCACCCTCGTCGAAAAAATCGGCGGCTCCCTGCGCATCGACTCCGAGCAGAGCCGCGGCACATCCATCACCGTCCTTCTGCCCGCCAGCTCCAGCGAAACGCTGGCCTCCTCACACCCTCAGCCCCAGCGAGCCTGATGATGAGCGAAGAGCGCACCCTCCTGATCGTCGACGACAACGAGATCT
Organism: Lujinxingia vulgaris; assembly: GCF_007997005.1. GTDB lineage: Bacteria > Myxococcota_A > Bradymonadia > Bradymonadales > Bradymonadaceae > Lujinxingia. The sequence continues at coordinate 72,602 of NZ_VOSL01000011.1, forward strand.
TCCGCGAGCGCCTCGCACGCGCCTTCCGCGACCGCACCTTTGAGGTCCGCGTGGCCAACGGACACGCCCAGGCCATCGCCCTCGCCGGCGAAGAGAGCCCCGAGTGGGCCGTCGTCGATATGAAAATGCCCGGCAAAAGCGGCCTCGAAGTCGTCCGCGACCTCAAATCCATCGATCCTCAGACCAAAATCGTCGTCCTCACCGGCTACGGCTCCATCGCCACGGCCATCGACGCGGTTCGCCTCGGCGCCATCAACTACCTGCAGAAACCCGCCGACGCCGACGACATCATCGCCGCCTTCGAGCGCGGTGAGCAGCCCCCCATGAGCGGCGCCGACCACGACTACCAGGCCCCCTCCCTGGCCCGGGCCGAGTGGGAACACATTCAACGTGTCCTCGCCGACTGCGGCGGCAACATCTCCGAGGCAGCTCGCCGCCTCGACATCCACCGCCGCACCTTGCAACGCAAGCTCGACAAGTACCCGCCCCGCGAATAGCCCCCACCGCGACATTCTGCCTCATTTCTCACTGGCCCCGGTGCTTATCATTGATCGAGCGCCCGACCGATGCGGTCGGGACAACCATCGAATCGTAACCCCGGAGTGATACAATGAGTGAGAAGAAGCTGTTGAACCGCCGTCAGTTCCTCGAACGCGCCGCCATCCTCGGTGCCCTGGCCACCGGCGCCGGCTCCCTCCTCGCGGCCTGCGAACCGTCCGGCGAATCTCAGACCACAGGCTCCACCCGCAAGGGGCAGGCCCAGGGCGACGCCCCCGCAGTCAGCTGTGACGACACCTCCGGCCTCAATGAGGCCCAGATCGCCACACGCACGACCAACGGTTACGTCGAACAGACGCCCAAACCCGAACAGCGCTGCGACAACTGCGCCCTCTACACCAAACCTGAAGCAGGCGCCGACTGCGGCGGCTGCACCGTCGTCGCAGGTCCCATCAACCCCGGCGGTTGGTGCCGCATCTGGGCCCCCGCCGCCTGACGCCGCCCCCGCGCTGAGGCCCTCGCCTCAGCCCTGCTCGGCGCTCTCCACCAGGCGCGCCGAGCGAAGCGCATCGCCCAGGGTGCGGGCCGTCTCAACCTTGAGCTCACCCAGCGCCCCGGCGTGCGCATCCACGAAAGTCTCAATCCCCGGGGCGTTGCCCCGCGGGCTCAGCGCGCGTTTGAACCCCAACTTCTTCGCCTCCACCAGACGCCCCACCGCCTGGCTCACCGCGCGAACCTCCCCCGTCAAACCTAACTCCCCAAACGTCACCGTATCCTGCGGCAACGCACGGTTGCGAAAGCTCGACACGATCGCCAACGCGATCCCCAGGTCGGCCGCTGGCTCCACCACCTTCACCCCCCCGGCCACATTCACAAACACATCGTGCCCGCCCACCTTCAACCCGGCGCGCTTCTCAATGATGTTGAGCAAGAGCATCACCCGGCCCTGATCCACCCCGATCGCGGTGATCCGCGGGGGCCCGTAGTTGTTGGCACTCACCAGCGCCTGCACCTCCACCAGCAAGGGCCGCGTCCCTTCCACAACCGGCACCACCGCGCTCCCCGGCGCTCCGAGCGGCCGCTCCGCCAGAAACATCGCCGACGGATTCTCCACCCCGTGCAACCCGTCGCCACGCATCTCAAACACCCCGATCTCGTTCGTCGACCCGTAACGGTTCTTCACCGCCCTCAAGATCCGAAAATTTAACCCGGCCTGCCCCTCAAAATAGAGCACCGTATCCACCATATGCTCCAGCACCTTCGGACCGGCGATCGCCCCCTCCTTCGTCACATGACCCACCAGGATCGTGGGCATCTGCAACCCCTTTGCCAGCTGCGTCAGTGTCCCGGTCACCTCCCGAAGCTGCGCCACACTCCCCGGCGACGACGTCAACCGCTCGGTCGCCAGCGTCTGAATCGAGTCCAGCACCAGCAAATCCGGCTTATGCTCCTCCAGCAACGCCTCCACCCGCTCCAGGCTCGTCTCCCCCACCACCTGAACCTGGCCCACCTCCACATTCAAGCGCGCCCCCCGCATCTTAATCTGCCCCATGCTCTCCTCCCCGGAGACATAGAGCACGTCCATCCCCTGCTCTGCTAGAATCCCGGCGACCTGCAACGACAACGTCGACTTGCCGATGCCCGGATCCCCCCCCAGCAACACCACGCCCCCGCGCATAAAGCCCCCGCCCAGCACCCGATCCAGCTCCTCCACCCCGCTAAAGATGCGTTCGCCCTTTTCCGTCACAACATCCGACAGGCGTACCGGTTTGGCGCCCCCCTCCGCACCATATCCCGCCCGCTTACCGGCGGCGGCCTGCTCGCTGGCCGACGGCCGCTCGCGCACCTCCTCTTCCAGCGTGTTCCAGTCCTCGCAACCCGGGCACTTTCCCATCCATTTGGGCGACTCATGCCCACAGCTACTGCAGACGTACAGGGTGCGCGCTTTGGCCATCGACTCTCCTTACTCCTCAGTGCTCGGGATCTTGAACTCAACCCGGCGATTCAAGCTGCGATTGCGGTTGGACGTATTCGGAACCAGCGGACGCTCTGAACCAAACCCTTGCGCCCCCAGACGCTCCAGGCGAATCCCACGCTCCACAAGGTAGTTGCGAACCTCTTCGGCGCGGGCCTGCGACAGCTCCATGTTGAACTCGCTATCACCCACGTCGTCGGTATGCCCCTCAATCTGAACCAGCTCGATCTGGGGGTTCTCCAACAGCACCGCCGCCACCTGATTGAGCACGTTGAACGAGCGCTCCAGAATCGTCGCCGCCCCTGTCTCAAAGTAGATACGCTCGTTGATGCGAATCTCTTCCTCGCTCAACTCAACCAGCTGCTCACCGGCCTCCGAGAGCGAGAGCACCATCTGCATCTCCGCGTCCGGCTCCAGGCTCACGTCCTGGCCAGCCGTCAGATACCCTTCGGCCTTCGCGGCCACGGTGTACTCCCCGGACTGCAACTCCGCCTCAAAGCGCCCCTCCTCATCGGTCATCACCTCAACAGGCCCATCCTCACCGCTCAAGCGCACCGTAGCATTGGCCAGTGGCCCGCCCTCGGCATCGGTCACCTGCCCGCGAACCCACGCCTGACGCGGAAGCGGAGTCAGCTTCACCTCCAACGTCCCTTCGCCCTCAACCACCGTGGTGCTCGCGACGGCCTCCTCATAGTGCGGATGCACCACGCGCAGCTCCAGCGCCTCACCCGGCTCAAACCCGTAGGAGCGGAACACACCGTTCTCCGCCCCACTCAGCTGACCGGCAAGCGTCTGGTTGGTGTAGTAAATTCGCGCATCCCCTACCGGCTCGCCAGTCTCGGCATTGACAACCGTGCCGACCACGTAACCAAGGGTAGGCTCCACCTCGACGACTTTCTCAACTTCACGCTCTTCAATGATGATCTTGGGACCACTCGTATCAATGTTCCAGCTCATCCCGAAGATCACGTTATAGGGCAGCGTCACCGGAAGCCCTTCCGCATCCGAGCTCGTCAGCCCCAGATCCACCCCGGCGTGCAACCCGAGATTCTCCAGCGGCTCGGCCTTCAAGCCCACGCTGATCTTCTGCGGGAACGCCGCCCCGCCGATATCCGACACACACGCCAGCGCACGGTCCTCATCACACACTCCGCCTCGCCCGTTAACCGGCACCGCCAGCTGATAGCCCACAAAAGGCGTCACATACGGCAAGGGAACTTCCGCACCGATCCCGAACTCCACCAGATCATACGCCGAGATCCCGTACGCGAAGCGCTCCACCCGGTCGAGCTGCACGCCCTCCGGCACCAGGTTCTCACTCTGGTCAAAGCGATAGCCCACATTGAAGTGACCCACCACAGGAACATCCCCGCCTCCCTGCTGCTGACTCATCTCACCGATATCAAAGCTCGCCAGAAAACGCGGACGCAGGCTCAGCGAGGAAGCCGACAGCCCCACCCCGCCAAAGCCCGAGGGCATAAACAGGTTCAAGTCACCACCGAGCCACACCCCCGGCGACACCTCGTAGCGCCCGATCACACCCGCGCTCACATCCCCCTGCGAGAGCATCGCCTGCGGGCGACCAAACGTGTTGATGTTGTTGCGCGCCTGCATCCTGAAGTTGAACCCGAAGTTCTCCACAATCTGACCGCTGACCGCCACGTTACCACTCAACGTCCGGTTCTCATCATTCAACCGAATCACGTTCGACCCGCCGGACGCTTCCCCCAGAAAACCGACCTGGAACATCAACGCCCCGGGACTAATCGCCGACGCGATCCCGTGAAAGCCCGGCGCCCCCTCAAGGTTCATGCTCGGAGAGATACGCACGCGCTCCGCCTCAACCGGCTCCTCGCCTTCATCGGTGACCGCACCGGCACCCTCATCGCTCGCAACCGCAGCGTCGTCTTCAACCTCGGCTCCGTCATCTTCTGTCTCGGCCTCCGCGACGACCTCCGCAGCTTCGGCCTCGTCCGAGGGCGCCTCCTCAACGGCCGCATCCTCAGCGGGAGCCTCCTCCTCCGCTGGCGCATCAACCTCCTCAGTCGACTCCGCCGGCGGCGCCTCATTCCACATATCTTCCGCACTCGGCAGCCCTTGAGCCGAAGCCGAGGTCGAAGTCATCATCGCGATCGCAATAAGCGCGCCGAGCGCGCGTTCTTTCGTTGTCATATTCACTGGGATACCCCGTTGGTGACGCCGCCGGCGCCGTTTCGACGGACTTCTCGGTTGTTCTAAGCGGGCGAAGTATGGCACGCCGGGCCTGTTTTGCGAATCTATCAGCGAGCCCACCATCGCCCACCAGCGCCCGACCTGCAAGTTTCCCACTTTATTGAGCCCCTATGTGTCCCTCCTCCCCCTCCACGCGCAAAGACCACCACACGCCCCCAATCCTCCTTGTTGGCCACCGCGGGGTGGGAAAATCCACCCTGGGACGCCTCGCCGCTTCGCGGCTCGGACGCCCTTTCTTCGACCTCGACGACGTCATCGCCGAACAATCCGGCACGACAATCGACGACCTCGTCGCCCGCGACATCGAGTCCTTCCGCACCATCGAGGCCCGCACCGCCCGCACCCTGACCGCACAAACCAACGCGCCGATCATCGCCGCCGGCGCTGGTCTCAACACCTTGCCCCCGGGCGCCATCATCATCTGGATCAGCCGCGACGGCTGGCAATCCACCGTCGCCTCGAGCAACCGCCCCCGCGTCCGCCCCGAACTCTCGCTCGATGAAGAACACCGGTGGATGATTCGCACCCGCGAGCCACACTGGCTCGACGCCGCACACCTCAAACTGAGCATCCCCAGAGCTCGCACGATCGAGCGCGCCGCCGAAGACCTCGCCACCCTCATCGACTGGGTGTCTCAGGTCCCTCGCTCCCCTCTAGCCCCCCGCACCGCCCTCGTCCCTTTCATCCCCGACGATCTCTGCCGGGCTCTCCACGATCGCGCCCTCCTGGACATGGGCAGAGTCGAAGTTCGCAGCGATATCTTCCCGACGCTCCCCGCTCCTGACGAGCTCCTCCAGAACAATCACCACCCCGGCGACCTCCTCCTCTCCCTGCGCACCCCCGATCCCCGCTGGCTACGCAACATCCCCGAAGCCGGAGCCTGGGACATCGATCTACGCTTCCTCCCCGACACCCTGCGCCACATCGACGACCTTCGTCCCCATCTCCCCGCCTCACTCATCCTCTCCGCACACCCGGCACACCCCGCTCCGGCCGACCTCTCCGAACTTTTCGACGGCGCGGGCGTCCTGGCAACCGCCTTCAACATCGCTCCCGAACGCATCACCCTCAAATACGCCCCGCTGGCCCCCGATGCCGCCGCCATCCGCGCCGCCCTCGACACGCGCGCCACCTTCGACGCCGGCCCTCACCCCTTCGCCATCATCCCCCAGGGCCCCCGCGCCGCCTGGGTCCGCCACCTTTTGAGCGCCACCAACGCTCTTCACTACCTCCCCGTCGGACTCGCCAGCCGCAACCCCGACCACCCCTCCGCCCTCGATCTCCAAAACGTCCTGCCCTCCCTCACATCACCAACCCCCACCCGCTTCGACGCCCTCATCGGCGACCCCGTCGCCCGGAGCCAGGGCGACCTCTGGCACCGACGCGCCGCTCTGCGCTCCGAGAGCCCCGACAACGAGCACCACCTGGGCTACCTCAAGATCCCCACCCCCGCAGACGACCTCCCCGACACACTCGCGCTCCTCCATCACATCAACATCCGTGGCGTCTCCGTCACCTCGCCACTCAAACGTCACGTTGCCCGCCATATCGGCGCCGACCACGCCCTCAACACCCTCCGCCGCACACCCCACGGATGGGCCGGCACCGACACCGACCACATCGGCATGCGCGCCTCGCTTCAGGCCCTCATCGGCGCCGGCATCACACCCGGCCCCACCCTGATCTTCGGCCAGGGCGGCGTCAGCCCCGCACTTCTACGCGCACTCGAGGACTCCGACTTCTCCGTCGTCGCGCACCTCTCCGCTCGCGCCGGCTGGGACAGCGCCCCCGACAACCTCCCTCCCCTTTCCCTGATCATCAACGCCGCCGCATCCTTCGCCCACACCGCGGCCGGCTCCCCTCCTCCCGCTCAAGCCTGGCTCGACCTCCACTACGCCAACGTGCAACCTCCCCCTTACGCGACCCTTCACCTCGGCGGCGACACCTTCTTCGACGCCCAGGCCCTCGCACAACGATCCTTCTGGAGCAGCTGATGTTTGCAAACACCTTCGGAACGTACCTTCGACTGACCACCTTCGGTGAATCTCACGGCCCGGCGATGGGCGCCGTCATCGACGGCATGCCCGCCGGCGTCGACTTCGATCTTGCCACCCACCTCCAACCCCACCTCGACCGTCGACGTCCAGGCCAGTCCAACATCACCACCGCTCGCTCTGAAGCCGACCGCGCCCAACTTCTCAGCGGCGTCTTCGACGGCAAGACCCTCGGCACCCCCATCTGTGTCGTCGTCCACAACACTGACCAGCGCTCCCGCGACTACGACCCCAACTACTTCCGCCCCGGCCACGCCGATCGCACCTGGCAGGAGAAGTTCGGACACCGCGACCACCGCGGCGGCGGCCGCGCCTCCGGCCGTGAAACCCTCTGCCGCGTCATCGGAGGCGCCTTCGCCGCCCGCCTCCTCCCGGAGCAAACCCGCGTCGTGGCCTTCACCCACCAGATCGGCGATCACATCGCCCTCTCCATCCCTGAAGACCTCACCACCGCACTCATCGACCAACACCCCACCCGCTGCCCAGACCTCAACGTCGCCGAGCGCATCGCTCAAGAACTCGTCGAGTGCAAATCACAGGGCGACTCCCGCGGCGGCGTCATAGAGCTCCGCATCGACCACTGCCCCATCGGTCTCGGAGAGCCCGTCTTCGCCAAACTCAAAGCGCGCCTCGCTGACGCCATGATGGGCATCGGCGCCGTCGTCGGCGTCTCCCTCGGCGACGCCCCCGCGGCCGCTTCCGCCCGCGGCGTCGACTTCCACACCGGCATCCCCGGCGACGGCCCCACCGCCGGCATAAGCCCCGCCGCCAGCGGCATCCAGGGCGGCATCTCCAACGGTCAGAGAATCACCCTCCGCGTGTATTTCAAACCCGCCTCTACCATCGGCTCCATGGCGCGTGAAGGCCGCCACGACCCCTGCATCGTCCCCCGCGCCGTCCCCGTCGTCGAAGCCATGGCAAACCTCGTCCTCGCCGACCTCCTCCTGGCCAGCCGACTCAACCAGCACCACAACCCCTGACCGACACTCCTGCGCTCACAACCATGCGCGCGTTCTCACTCAGCACCTGCAAATCCCATCCTCATCGTACAACAAACCCAACCTCCAACTTCATGGGAATGAGCCACCGCCCGTGCGAATTGAACCCACGCCATGAATGCGGTACGCATGCCGCCCGGCCGGGCCTGCCCTCGCGCCCCGACCCACACATACGCTTTGCTTTTGTTGACGTTCAGCACTTCTTACCCACGTGGACGGCCTCCTCAGGCCCGCCATATCTGACTGGAGCTTCACCATGAACCTGCTCGGGGTCCTTCCCTACTGGCAGCTCGGCCCCTGGGAGCTGGGTCCGCTCACCCTCCACTCCTTCGGCCTCTCCGTCGCCATCGGCGTCGCCCTGGCCCTCTCCATCCTCGGCAGCCGTGGCCAGAAGATCCTGGGCGTCTCCGGCGACCGCATGCAAAACTTCGGCATGTGGCTGCTCATCTTCGGCTGGTGCTTCAGCCATGTCTTTGAAGTCGTGGCCTACCAGCCCCACATCATCCTCGAAGATCCCCTGGTCCTCTTTAAGGTCTGGGGCTCCATCTCCAGCGTCGGCGGCTTAATCGGCGGCGTCATCGCCTTCCTCATCTGGCGCGTACGTAACCCCTACGAAGATCACATCGGCTGGTCCAACGTCGCCGCCTTTACGCTGCCCATCGCCTTCTTCTTCGGCCGCATCGGTTGCGCACTCGTCCACGATCACCCCGGCGCCGACGCCACAGACTTCATCGTCTGGGAGTGGATCCGCTCGATCTTCGGTGACTCCCTCCCCGAAATCTGGCCCCTGGCCCTCCAATACCCCGACGGCGTGCCCCGCCACGACCTCGGCTTCTACGAGGCCATCGTCTTCTTCTTCCTCACCCTCTTCGTCCTCTACAAAGGCCGAAAGCCTCAGCGTCGCGGCTACTACCTCTGGACCCTGCCGCTGCTCTACGCCCCCTTCCGCTTCCTCTTCGACTTCCTCCGCGTCGCCCCCGGTGAAGCGGGCCTCCACGGCGACACCCGCTACCTGATGCTCACCCCCGCTCAGTGGGTCGCCATCGGTATGTTCATCCTCGGCCTCTTCCTCTGGTCGAAGCTCCGCAACGAACCCGTCGAAACCTGGAAAGGGCTTGAGACTCCTCCTTCAGACAAAGACCAGCCCACGCCGTCATCAAAGTAACCCGCACTCCATGCGCCGGGGAGGTGCACCATGCCTGCGATCACCTTTCACGTTCAGGGCATGACCTGCGGCAAATGCGTCGCTCGCGTCCAGAACGCACTCAACAACCTCCCCGGCGTCATCGACCACAACGTCGACCGCGAAGCCGGCCTCGTAACCATCACCCTGGCCGACGCCGACGCGCCCTCTAGCGAAGAAATCGCCCGCGCCATCTCCGACGCCGGCTACCTCGCCACCCCTCTTGAGCCCTCCCCCCGCTCAACCACCGCGTCGCCCCGTGTCTTGGCCTTCCAGGTCGAAGGCATGACCTGCGACAAATGCGTCGCCCGCGTCCAGAACGCCCTCAACAACCTCCCCGGCGTCATCGACCACAACGTCGAACGCGAGGCAAACCTCGCGACCGTCACTCTGGCCGGCGCCGACGCGCCCTCCAACGACGAGATCGCCCGCGCCATCTCCGACGCCGGCTACCCGGCCTCACTGCTGCCCGATCGCACATCAGCGGCCCCGACCAAAACCCTGAATTTCAACGTCGAAGGCATGACCTGCGGCAAATGCGTCGCCCGTGTTCAGAACGCCCTCGACAACCTCGCCGGCATCGCCAAACACCACGTCGACCGCGAGAACAACTCCGCAGCCATCACCCTCACCTCCCACGCTAGCCTCACCCCCCAAGACATCGCGCTCGCCATCTCCGACGCCGGCTACCCCGCGTCCCCCACCAACGCGGAGCGCGCTCCAGCGATCCCTACCCGACCACCCGAAGAAATCACCTCCACCACAATATCAGCGGCGCCGCCCTCATCTCCATCAACGGGGCCCGCGGAGCCCGGCGGCTCAGCCCCAGTTGAGCCCATCGACATCCCCGCTGACCTCCTCGAAGTCCGTGGCATGACCTGCGCCTCCTGCGTCGCGCGCGTCGAAAACGCGCTCTCCAACGTCGAAGGCGTCGCCGAGGCCCGCGTCAACTTCGCCACCGAGCAGGCGCGCGTGCGATGGAAGCCCGGCACCGAGCCCTCCCACCAGCGCCTCATCGACGCCATCCACGCCGCCGGCTACGAGGTCGAAGAACCTACTCCTTCGACCTCCACCGCCCCCTCAGCATCCGCCCCGCCTCGCGCGTCTCGCATCAGTGAGCGCCGCAAAGCCGAAGCCGACTTCTGGAAAAAGCGCTGGACCACCGGCGTCATCCTCACCCTCCCCATCATGCTCCTCGACATGGGACCGATGTGGCTCAACTGGCAGGCAAACTTCGCCGCCGAAGCCACGCGCCTCATCACACTCATCTACCTCACCGGTGTTGTCATCGCCTACGTCGGCCAGGGCTTCTTCAAAGGCGCCTTCTCTGCCGCCCGCCACGGCGCCGTCAACATGGACACCCTCGTCGCCCTGGGCGCCGGCACCGCCTACGTCTTCTCCACCATCATCAGCATCCTCTACATCACAGGGAGCGTCGCACACGCCCACCCCTACTTCGAAAGCGCCGCGATGATCCTCACCCTCATCGGCCTTGGAAAGTGGCTGGAAGCCCGCGCCAAAGGAAAAGCCGGCGAGGCCATCGAAGCGCTCCTTGACCTCGGCGCAAAACAGGCCTTCGTGAAGCGCGACGGCGACTGGACCGCCGTCGACGTCGCCCAACTCCAACCCGGTGACTTCCTCCGCGTGCGCGCCGGCGAGAAGATCCCCACCGATGCCGAAGTCCTCGAAGGACAGAGCGACGTCAACGAGGCCATGGTCACCGGAGAGTCCGTACCCGTCACCCGCGGCCCCGGCGACGCCGTCATCGGCGGCACCATCTCCACCGACGGCCAACTCATCCTCCGCGCCACCCGTGTCGGAAAAGACACCGCCCTGGCCCAGATCGCCCGACAAGTCGAAGAAGCTCAGGAGTCCAAAGCCAACATCCAGCGCCTCGTCGACCGCATTTCCGCCATCTTCGTCCCCGCCGTCATCCTCATCGCCATCGCCACCTTCATCGCCTGGGCAGTCCTTGACGCCCCCTCCGCCGCCATCCTCCCGGCCGTCGCCGTCCTCGTCATCGCCTGCCCCTGCGCTCTCGGACTGGCCACACCCACCGCCATGATGGTCGGCTCCGGCAAAGGCGCCTCCCTCGGCGTCCTTATCCGCAACGCCCAGGCCTTGGAGCGCGCCCGTGCCCTGCACGCCGTGGTCTTCGACAAAACGGGCACCCTGACAACCGGCAACATGTCCCTGACCGACGTCATCGCCCTCAACGCAACCGACGACGAACACCTCGCTCTGGCCGCCGCCATCGAAGAGGCCGGCCAACACCCCATCGGCATCGCCATCCTGCGCGCTGCCCGGGAACGCGGCCTCGACCTCCCCGCCATCTCCGACTTCAAAACCATCGCCGGCGACGGCGTCACCGCCTCCCACAACGGCCAGACCATCGCCATCGGCAAGCCCTCCTGGGTTCAAGACACCTGCAACGCCTCCTTCCCATCCCACCACCTCGAACGCCTTCAAAACCAGGGCAAAACCGTCGTCGCCATGGCCTCACCTGACACCCCCCTGGCCCTCTTCGCCGTCGAAGACGCCCCTCACGACGACGCCCCCGCCCTCATCGAATGGCTTCACAAGCGTGGCACCGAAACCTGGCTTATCACCGGTGATAACCCCCAGACCGCCCGCATCATCGCCGAGCGCGTGGGCATCCCCCCGGAACGGGTCAAAGCCGGAGTGCGCCCCGGCGACAAAGCCGCCGCCGTCAAAGACATCCAGAACCAGGGCCAGAAAGTCGTCGCCATGATCGGCGACGGCGTCAATGACGCCCCCGCACTCGCTCAGGCCGATCTCGGCATCGCCATCGGCTCCGGCACCGACGTCGCCATCGAATCCGCCGACATCACCCTGATGACCTCATCCCTCGACGGTGTCCGCCGCGCCATCGCCCTCTCCGCGGCAACCTACAACAAAATCCGCCAAAACCTCTTCTGGGCCTTCGTCTACAACACCGTCCTCATCCCGGTCGCCGCCCTCGGCCTGCTCCGCCCCGCCTTCGCTGCCATGGCCATGGCCCTCTCCAGCGTCAGCGTCGTCACAAACGCCCTCCTGCTTAAACGCCGCGACTTCACCAAACCTTAACGCCCCCCTGCATCATCCTCCCCGCAGGAACTCGCCTCCAGCTGCACCCTGACCACCCCGTCAAGGCTCACCCTCCCCCGCTCCCCTTCCGACTCCATCCAAAACTCCCAGCGCGCCCCGCCCCACACAACCCGCGCGTACACAACCTCCCGCAACCCCTCATCCACACACAGCTCCACTGCCTCCCCCGCGTAGCAGTACGCAAGCTCCCCCTCCACCACATCCACCCACGACCGCTCACGCCCAACCCTCAACCCCAGCGACTCCAGACTCGCCGCCACATCCCCAGACCACCACAGCGCCCACACCGCCCCCCACGGCCAATCCGAGCGTCCACTCAACGTCACCACACGCCCACGCTCATCACGCAGCACCCCTCGCCCACAATACTCGCGCAGCTCTCCTTCCACCGTGCGTGCTACCCAGGTCTGCGCCTGCCTCGCCACCGCCCGCTGCCCCGTCGCCTCCACACCAAACAAAAAAGGCGGCGGCGACGCCTGCGCATGCCCCGAGGCAAACACAACCGCCACCACCGCCCACGCCGCGACCTGATAGGCTCCCTTACGTCGCATCGGCCTCATCGGCCTCACGCACCTTCCGACGCAGATACTCCAACAACTTCGGGCCCAACTCCGGATGCCGAAGGCCATACGAGATGTTCGCCGTCAAGAACCCCAGCTTATCGCCAATATCGTGGCGGCGCCCCTTGAACTCATACCCCACCAACGCACGCTCTCGACTCAAACGACTCAGCGCATCCGTCAGCTGAATCTCACCGGAACTATCCGGCTCCACCTCCGCCAACATGTCAAAAATCACCGGCGGCAAAAGATAACGCCCGATCACCGCAAGATTCGACGGCGCAAGCTCAGTGTCCGGCTTCTCCACGATCCCGCGCACCCGATGAAGCCCCGGCGCCCAGTTCTCACCGGTAATAATCCCGTAGCGCGACACCTCATCCTTTCCGACCGGCATCACACTCACCACCGCCTGCCCGTAGCGCTCGTACACCTCGATCAACTGCCGCGTCACCGACGGGCTCGACCCGATCAAGTCGTCAGGAAGCACCACCACAAAGGGCTCATCCCCCACAACCTCGCGTGCACACAAAATCGCGTGCCCGAGCCCCAGCGGCTTCTTCTGACGAATCGCTACCGTCCGAATCATCTGGCTGATCGAGCGCACGCGCTCCAACTCCTCAACCTTCCCCCTCACCTCCAGGATATTCTCCAACTCAAAGTTGTAGTCGAAGTGATCTTCAACCCCTCCTTTGCCCCGCCCTGTAATGAGAATAACCTCCTCAATCCCCGCCTGAACACACTCCTCCACCACCACCTGAATCGCCGGCACATCCACCACCGGCAACAACTCTTTCGGCACCGACTTGGTCACCGGCAACAGCCGTGTCCCAAAACCCGCTACCGGAATCACCGCCTTGCGAACCGTCTTCTTCTCGGGATTCGGAACCATCTCGTCTCGCCTCAAGTCTTGGGTCATGTCATCTCGGCGCACGCTCCTTCCCTTCCCCGCGTCACGCCATCATCAAGCAGCCCGCGATTATCGCGCAGCACCCCTGAGTGTCAACTTCGCCCCCCATGCCCTCCCAAATATCAACGCCCTCGCAACACCACCCAGCACCTCTCCGAACAAACCTCCCGTACACCGCTCTCGCACAGTGTCCTGCACCCCGAACATAGCTCTATCCCATCTACACCCCCTGCCTCTCGGCACTCGCCCTCCCTCCCCTGGATCGTCGCCCACGCTCTCCGCCCTGAACCCACCGCTACAAGCACAGTGGCTCGCGTCCTCCCCGGTCACCGATCTCCCCGCCATGTCGCGCGAGCCCTCAACCGGCCAAAACCTCGCCAACCGCACCATCTCTCCCCATCCCACCCTCGAAAACCTCGTCAGACCAGACCTCCGCGGGCCTCCGCCCCTCCCCAACCTCAACCTTCGCGCTTCGCGCCCACGTCTCACCGAGCACAACCTCGGCAACCGAGACTTTCGAGGCGCTCGATCTGTTCACAACCTCGGCGACCGAGACTTT
>NZ_VOSL01000012.1 GCF_007997005.1 Lujinxingia vulgaris
CGAAGCGACACCGCTGGCGTCGTCCTGGGGGGCTGCTTCGGCACTCGCCGCGAGCTCGTCCCCATGGAGATCTACCTCAAAGATCTGCTGCGCCAGCCCGCAAAAGTCCTGGTCCGCGTGGACTGATTGTCTGCCCAACTCACAAGCAGCCCTCCAGGGCGGCGTCCAGCAAGGAGCAAGGACGACACGCTGTAGCAGCGCTACTGCGAGGACGAAGCGACACCGCTGGCGTCGTCCTGGGGGGCTGCTGCGGCGTCCAGCAAGGAGCAAGGACGACACGCTGTAGCAGCGCTACTGCGAGGACGATGCGACACCGCTGGCGTCGTCCTGGGGGGCTGCACGTCCGTCCGAGACACGGACATCAATCAGATTTTATGCGGGTCATCGCCCGATCACCGCAGCGCTCGCATTCCCGAAACGCCCGACCTCCCGTCGGGCGTTTTTTGGTTTCTGAGCCATGCTTCCCGGATGCTCACGCAACCCCATGAGTCATCCCCCCGGCACCCCGTCGACCTTTGCCAAACGCCTCAACTTCAACTAACGTTACATGTGCTTGCACACCCCGAACCCCATGCCGGCTTCTGCTAACGAACACCCCGCACAGGCAGGTTCCCTCCGGAGTACCGATTCATGGCAGTTTTCCCTGCTCGGCCAGGCTGGCTCCACTCGCCAGTTCGTCTTCCTTTTCTGACGCTCGTGCTCCTCTCCAGCCTGCTCGTGCACTGCATCGACGACGAGGCCCGCGACTTTGATGACTACCTCCTCGAGATGGAGTCGCGCGGTCTCTACGACCCCCTCGAAGATCCCTACGCCGAAGACAGCGACTTCCCTCCGGCCATTGAAGCGAGCCTCTGCTCGCTCCCTGGTAACGGCGCGGCGCGCACGGTGAGTTTTGAAAACGCCACGACCGTCGACCTCGACATCTTCTGGGTCGACACCCAGTGCACGCTGCGCCCTTATGGCATGGTTGCTCCCGGCCAGCGCCACGACCAGCCTACCTACGAGGGTCACGCCTGGCGCTTCCACATCGCCGGTAGCACGCGGCCGGTCTTTGAAGTTCTCCTCGACGCTTCCACGCCCAACCCTGTCGTGATCGAGGGCCAGCAATGAAGATCTCTTCTCTTCGCGCTGTCAGCGCGTTGCTCCTCGCCACGCTCGTCCTCAACGCCTGCGCCTCCAGCGACGCCTACCGCGCCGCCGAAGACGCCATGGACGCCGGACGCTACGACGAAGCACTCCAAAAGTACGACCGAGCTCTCGAGACGACCTACTACCCCGCCGAGTTTGAGCGCGCCGCACAGCGCCGCTGCGACGCCCTCGACGAACTCGTCACCCCGGCGGTCGCCGACGCCCGCGCCCTCCCCACCTGGGAGGCGCGCCGCGACACGCTGGTGGCTTTGCGCGAGCGTTTCTCCAACTGCGAATCCCCCGAAGGCCGCCAGCAAGTCGACACCGCCCTCAACGACGAGGCCCTGGCCTACTGGGACGCCGAGCTCGCCCCCTTGATCGAGGCCGGCCAGCGCGACGACGCCCTGATTCTGGCGCGCCCGGTCGCCGAGCTTCTCCCGGGCATCTATACCTTCTGGCAGCGCTACATCCAGCTGCGCTCCGAGCTGCACCAGGAAGCCCTCCAGGCCGTCGAAACCAGCTCCACCGAGCTCAGCCGTGCCTTCTACCAGAACCTCGCCACGCTCTATGCCCCTGATGCCGGCGAGTTGGCGGAGGAGCAGGCGCTGCGCACTCGCTTTGGAACGAACTTTTTTACGATGCCCATCGCCGCGATCGACATCGCGCTGGATGCCAACCTGGCCGACCCGGCTGCGTTCTGCACCGCCCTGCGCGACGAGCTGCAAGCCAGCCTCACCGAACCCGCCGCGAGTTCCCCGCTCTCCGTGGCCATCGACATCGCGCAATGCGAGACCTCCACCTCCCGCGTCGACGAGACCATTGTCAGCCGGGAGCCCTACTACGAGATGCGCACCGTCAACGAGCGGGTCTGCCGCTCCTACACCGTCCCGGTCACCGTGCAGCAGCCCTCGCGCCGCGTCTGCAGCGGAGCGCAGCGTTGCTACCAGACCGGCCGCAACCAGCAGACCTGCTTTCGGGACTGCAGCTACGTCGGCGGCGGCTCCACGACCCGCAACGAGACTCGCCAGCGCTGCCAGATGGAAGACGTCACGCGCCGCGTCGAGCTCTGGCGCGAGGTTCGCACCCCGGGCTACCGCTCCCTGCGCACGATGGCGCTCAAGGGCCAGGCCACCATCACCGACGAACGTGGCCAGACCACGACTGCGCCGGTGGCCTTCACGACCACGCTGCCCTCCGCGCTGGTGCCCACAGGTGCCGTCGTCGACGCCCCCACCATCGAGGTAACTCGGGCCGAACTCACCACCCGCATCCTCACCGAGCTCCCCTCGCAGCTGCGCACCCACTACGCCTCCGACGTCTTAATCCCCAGGCAGCAGGCCAACTTCGCCAACCTCTCTCAAAATGAAAAGCTCGACCTGGCCATCGCGCTTTCCCTCCACAACGCCACCGACACGCTCAGCACCGCTGGCCGCGCCTGGCTCAGCGATCTCACCGGCGCCAACGACGTGACCCTGGCCTCCCTGGTCGGCGGCAGCGAGGACTTCCACCCCACCCCCTACGCCCCCACCATCACCGCGCCGCTCTTCGACTACACGCGCATCCCGCTCGACCACCCGGCCTCCATCGCCATTCACGGCGTGGCCCCCTTCCAGGCGCTCTTTACCGGCCGAGTCGTCAACCACGACGGCTTCCCCACCCAGGCCCCTCGCCAGGGCACGCTGGTGCATTTTGGCTACCGCGCGAACCTGGCCAACGGCTTTCTGGACCGTTACCTGGGCTGGGTCTACCAGGATCAGCTCGACCTGCTCTTTTCCATCGGTGCCCGCACCTCCGAGAGCCAGACCGTGCTCGACGAAGTCGGCGAAAACCGCCGCGAAGAACGCGGCCTGGCCTACGGCTACCGCTTCTCCTACACCGGCATGTACGGCTACCGCGGCCCCTCCCTGGGCACCTTTGTCGGCCTGAAACTCCAGCGCTCCGGCGACCGCACCGGCCACATCTTCACCGCCGGCGCCGCCATGCCCGCGGTGCTTCAGCTGGAGCTTCGCCACAACCCCACCTACCCCGTGATCCTGCAGGCCTGGGGAGGGGATCTTAACCTCACCCGCTTCAACCGCACCTTCGGCGCCTCGCTGGCGATCCCGGCCGGCGTCAACCGCTGGTTCTACGCCAGCGCCGAGCGCCGCCGCCTGCGCACCCAGTTCTACGCCTTAACCCTCAATGAACGCGTCGACGCCGGCATCCGCCCCTCCTGGGAGTTTCATCTGGGCATGAGTTTTGGCATCGCCCTGGGCCAGTAATTTTGACGACTCATGTCCGTCCGAGACACGAACATCACCCCTAATTTATGCGGCCGATCCGCATTTTTGCCCCAACCCTCCCAACTTCAAGCAGCCCTCCAGGGCGGCGTCCAGCAAGGAGCGAGGACGACGCTGTAGCAGCGCTACTGCGAGGACGCTGCGACGACGCTGGCGTCGGTCTGGGGGGCTGCACCCCACCGTCCGAGACACGGACATCACCCTTAATCTATGCGGCCGATCCGCTTTTAGCGAAAGAGCCGACCGCCTCTGCGCCGAGCCTCGATCTCCGCCTCCCAGTCGGCCCGACGCTTTGCTTCTTCGAGCGAAGCTTCGGCGCGGTCGGCTTGCAGCGCCGCGTCAAACTCCTCATCAAAGCTATCCCAACGCTCCAGCGGGATGTCTTCGCCATCCTCGCCAACCCGCACCAGCGTGCCATCCTCAAGCCGGCGCATGCGTCCAGCGGCGATCTCCTCGCTGACGTCGATCTCTTTTGCGTTGGCCAGCGCGCTCAACAAACTCCCGGTCTCCTCGCCAATCATCGGCGAGAGCTCCTGCACATAGCTTGCGTCATCGGCCTCAAAGACCACGTCTTCAAGGCCGCCATGAGGCTCATCAAAGATCCAGATCTTCACCGCGCTCAGGTGATGGTTAAAGTGCGCCAGGGGCAGCGACACGCTCAAGAGCCCTACCGGCAGCCCCACCAGCGCCACCGCAGCGATCGTCAGCGGCCAGCGCAGCGTATGCGCCCTCAAGAGCCGCGAGACACCTCCCACCACCAGCGCCGACGCCCCCGCCACCGTGATCACCGGAAGCATCCGAATCGGGTCGAGGAAAAGCTCAAACTGCACCCAGGCCACCAGCGTCGGGACAAGCCACGCCGCCGCGGCCACCGCAAACCACCGCCTACCCGGTACCTCCATCGCATCGAGCACCCCTGCGTCTCCTCGCCGGCGCAGCACCACGGCATGAAGCACCGCCGCCAGCACGATCATCAGTGCCCCGAACCCGCCGATCTGCAACGCACCAATGACAGAATCCCCGTCGAGCAGGTCTCGAAGCAGTCGGTTGGAGCCCACCCAGACCACGACCGCCCCGAAGATATAGAGCAACAGATAGATCACACCCATTCACGAACCCTCATCACGTCCACCTCACATCGCTCACCATCACGATGTACCGTACTTAAGCCCGCCTGGCACAGCCATCACAATCCGTCCGAGACACGGACATCACCCTTGATTTACGCGCTCATCTCCCTCTCTCCCAACGTTCAAGCAGCCCTCCAGGACGGCGTCCGGCAAGGAGTGAGGTTGAAACCGTAGCAGCGCTACTGCGAGTCCGAAACGACGCCGCCGACGTCGTCCCGGGGGGCTTTCCCCCTCCTCCGGGTGAGTTGCGGAAGCTCCGCTCCGAGCGCTAGTCTGGCCTCACGGCCGACCGGGCCAATCGCCGCCTCCATCTTCCGGGGATCTTCCGCATGACGCGTCTTATTTTTGTCACCACCTTCGCGCTTCTCGTCGCGCTGGCCAGCAGCTGCCAGAGCACCTCAGTGCAGCGAAGCAACGCGCAGGGGCCGCCCACGCAGCTACGCGCCGGGCAGGTGCTCGAAGACGCCCGCGCCCCCCAGGGTGAGGCCGGCCACTACCAGGCTCCCACACTCGCCGAGCGACTGGCTCTCGAGGAGGTCATCCCGCAACTTCTCACCGCGCTCCACGACGATTCTCCCAACCTCGCTACCCTCGACGATCGTCTGCTTGAGGCCGGGCTGCGCCTGCAACTCTACCCGCATGGCGATCACACCTTTTACGCCCTCTTTGAAGCCGGCCCCACCTGGCGTGGCAGCGGCGTCTACCTCTTTCGCGCCGGCGACGACGTGCAGGAGGTTGTGATCCAGTCGCCGCACTCCTACCACGACCGCGGCACCGACCTTATTGGTCTGGCGCTCTTTGAGGCGCTCAACGTGCGGGCGTTTTATATGAACAGCCTGCACCGCTACCACGCCACCGCCGACTTCCGGGAGACCGACGGCTCGCCATCGGATATCTGCCACAACAGCGCGAGCGTCTTTCACCACATGAGCACCGCCGCGCTCACGCACGCCCCCGAACTTCGCATCGTGCAGCTGCACGGTTTTCGGGCTCGCGATCAGGGCCAGCGCGCCTTTGACATCATCGTCAGCGACGGCAGCGACGAGCCTCACGCCTGGACCCACGCGGTGGTCGACACCCTGGCAAGCCAACTCAACCCTGCGGCCGGCGTCGCCCTCTTTCCCCGCGACACCACCGCGCTGGGCGCCACCGGCAACGTGCTCGGGCGCTTTGCCAACCTGCACGCCCCCGGCCGCTTTGTGCATCTGGAGTTCAGCGACGAGCTCCGCGACGCTCTGCAAGACGACATCACCCCCCTGACCACCACGCTGGGCGCCCTGCTGAAATCGCCATCTGCCGCCGGGTCGCCCGAGCAGGCCGAGTGAAGGGTTGAGGCAACGGTTGAACTTTGCGTTACAGTGTGTAACACTGGGGTCGAGAGCATTCTCTGACTTACAACCTGCTGTATACCGCTGTGAGCTGCCCCATGCCGTACTCGCACACGACCCGTCCGCGCGCGCTGCGCCCGCTCCTTCTGCTGGCGGCCGTCGCGCTCAGCCTGCCTGCCTGCAACTTCTTCGAAGATCCCAACATCGTCGAGACCGAACCCGGCGTGTTGTTGCAGCGCGTGCGCGGCGGCAACAACGGCAACGGCAACGGCAACGGCCAGGGCAACGGAAACGGCCAGAACCAGGGCGGCGAGTCGTCGGAAGATGGCGAGACCTACGTCGGACTGGACTTTGTGACGACGGGGCCGGATGGCCAGCCGCTGGGCTGCTCCGAGAGTGCCCCCGAGGTCGCCATCGAGCTCTCCTTTGAGGGGCCCGACGCGGGCTTTGAGGCCGTCGACACCTCGACCATCGCCGCCTGCGGCCAGACCGGCGCGGCCGACGTGGTGCTGGTGGTCGACAACTCCGGCTCCCAGGAGTCGGTGCTCCAGCGCACCGAGGACTCCGCCCGGAGCTTTGCGGCCCAGGTGCTTGCCGCCGGCGGTCGGGTGGGCATCGTTCGCGTCTCCACCCACGCACGCGTGCTCACCGAGCTGACCGACGATCAGGCCATCATCGACGCGGCCATCGACCAGCTCTTTGTCGAAAATGGCTGGACCTCGCTCTACGACGGCATCCGCATGGGCAATGAGGTGTTGGGGCGCGCCCTGGGCACCGCCGCAGCCGAAGCGCACGAGGATCTCGACGACTTCTGCCAGGCCCGCCGCCCCTTCGCCGTGGTGGCCTTCACCGACGGTCGTGACAACAACTCCGCCGATCAGGAGCTCGCCGCACCCGGAAGCGACGGCATCGACACCACCCTCGACGAGCTCTTCGACCTGAACATCGATGGCATCAAGACCCCGGTCTACACCGTGGGCCTGGGCCTGGAGCCCGACCACGAGAAACTCTCACAACTTGCGCAGGCCACCGGCGGCACCCACCTGGAGAGCTTCGGCGAAGACGCCCTGAACATCTCTCTGGGCGCGATCGCAGACTACCCTTACGCCACCCACCGGGTTTGCGCGCAGACCTCCCGCAAAGGGTGCGGCGTGGCCTGGGCGCGCGTCTTCTACGGAGGTAACGGCGCCAGCGACAGCTTCTATGAGGACGGCGAAGTTCGCGAAGTTCATATCCCCTGCCCGCACTCGGCGCCGGCCGGCCGCTCGGTGGGCATCCTGCTCAAGCTCTCGCACCCCGCGATCGAGCGCGCCACCGCCGCGCGCATCGCCCGCAACGCCGTCTCCTGGGCCACCCCCGTCTTCGCCCCGCGCGTGCTCGTGGTGCGCGACCGCGCCCATAACGAGCACTACGCCGACGATCCCCTCTTCATCACCGAGCTTCTCGAAGAAGGCGGCTTCGACGTGACCTTCATCAACGAGCCCAACGGCGGCCTGAACAACGGCGTCCTCAAGGATTACGACGTGGTCTGGTTCTCCAACCCCGACCAGCCTTTGAGCCGCAAAAACACGCTGCTCTCCCTGCTGAAGTTCGCCGGCGACGGCGGCGGCGTGATCCTCTCCGGCGACGACATGACCTACTCACGCTTCCAGTCTTTCCCGATGACCAACCTCCTGCACCTGGAGCACGAGTCCAAAGGCGCCTACACCTGCGAGCAGTACACCGACCGCGATGAGGGCGGCCAGTGGCAGGTCTCCCTCGACGGCACCGACCACCCGGTTCTGGCTGGCATCTCGCAGACGAGCTTCGCCTACGGTTACTCCCTCGACCACGCCACGGCCCTGAACCGCGGCGAAGAGGTCCTTGCTTCGGCAACCTTCTCCAGCGGGTCCTGTGAGAAGACCGTGCCGGTGATCGTCGCCTTCTCGGCGAACTGAGCGACGCGAACGCAACACGCCCCAACGCTAATCCTGGACGCCCCCGACCTTCTCTTCGGGGGCGTTTTCATGGCGACTCCCACGCGTTGATGTCCGTCCGAGACACGGACATCGCCCAGCATTCATGCGGTCTTTCGGCTCATCCACTCCCCCAGCCCGCTCGCCAGAACGACCTCCTCTACGGACAATTCCGAAGCCGTTGACACGCGACGCCTCGGCTGTCTATGAGAGAGGCATCGCAACCCAGCGCCATATGTGGATGTATCCCAGATTCCTTTTTTTCGGATGAGTTGAACATGAACATCAAAGTAAAAAGCCTGTTTTTTGTACTGCTGGTCGGGCTCTTCTCCTGCGGAGCAGACGACGAGCCGAACACATCGAATGACCAGGACAACGAACCCACCCCCTACCACTGCGGCGGCGTCGACGGCTGGGATGAGGGCGAGTGCGCCGAGGGCGAAGTCTGCATTTTGCACAACGCCTCCAACGGCGAATTCTACAGCTGTGCTCCGGCTCCGTCTTCATGTGGCGACACCCCTTCCTGCGACTGCGCGACGGTCGCGGAGTTCAGCGCAGAAGACGACTTCGACCCCTGCAACGATCCCGACGCCCCCATGCAAGTTACTTCCTGCGATAGCAGCAACGGCCGCGTGACCGTGTCGTGTCGTTACTATGAGGTGCTCGTCGACCCGCCCGAATAAGCATTCGCGCATCACGCCAGGCTATGCCCCGACGACCACCGGTCCCTTCATGACCGGTGGTCGTCGTGTTTTTGGCCTTAAAACCGCACCCTCATGTCCGTCCGAGACACGGACATCGTCCTTTATCTATGCGACCTTTCGGCCCCTCCCCCTTCCGCATCGCCCCCGCATCACCCACCGCTCAGGAAAGCGACATCGACCCATGCACCGCCAGCCACACACAGGGCGGGTCGCTGCTCGTCGCCACCACGCGATGGCGCTGATGCGCCGCGATGAACACCGCGCTCCCCGCCACCAGACGCGTCTGCGTACCATCCTCCCACTCCAGCGTCGCCTCGCCACGCGTGAGCAACACCCACTCATCGAGCTCCTGGTCGTACCACTGCCCCTCTGGCGTGGTGTGCCCGTGCGAGATGATGCGCTCAATGCGCAGCCCCTCCCCCGACGCCAGCGTCTCAAAAAACTCCTCCTCTTGAGGCAGCGCCTCGGGGATATCGAAAAAAGGACTGGGCTCGCGCGTCATACTCTGCCTCCATTCAAAGGGGTTCAGGGTCCGGGCTACTCGCCGGCATGATGGTGCGTTCCGACGACGCGTTCAACGCTCCTTTTCCACCCCCCTTTTCGCGTTGCTGACCGTCCGAGACACGGACATCGTCGAGTATTTATGCGCCCCTTCGCCCTCTCGACCTCCCTGCCGTTGAGACTCGCTGCGCCACACCGAAGCGCCCTCACACCCCTCGTTCCCAACACCACTTCTCCCCGTCGCTGTCCGTCCGAGACACGGACATGCCCCAACGTTTATGCGCCTCATCGGACCATGACCCCCCACCCGTCAACCCGAGGCCCTCACTCCTCCAGCTGAAAGAAACGCAGCCACGCCCCCGAGCCCGCCTCCAGGCGCAGGCGCACGCGGTGGGTGCCCGGTCGCCAGTCGCTTCCCAGGGGCACGGCCACCCGCACCGGCCCGTAGAGCGCTCGGCCATCTGCTCCCACAAGCGTGGCGCTTCGCTCCGACGCCACGAGTTCAAAGCGTTGCTCTGGCGAGGTGATCTGGCGCAGGCTCTGCCCGGCGCGCCCTCCCGGGTCGCCGCCGTCGACCACGCTTCGCAGCGTGGCCTTCGGGCGCTCCAGATACGCCACCACGTTGAGGTAGCGCTGCCCCTCCACGCTGGAGGTCGCCTCCACCACAAGATCGCGACCACGCGCCACGCGATGCACCCGCCGCTGCCGCCAGACAGGCTGCGCCGCCGCGGAGGTGGGCTCGCAGTCGGTCCACCAGCGCCCGCCCGGCACGCCGGCGT
>NZ_VOSL01000013.1 GCF_007997005.1 Lujinxingia vulgaris
GCTCAGCCGCCGCGGTGGCCGCGGGCTGGCTGCCCGCCGCCCTCGGCAGCGACACCGGCGGGAGCCTGCGCCAGCCCGCCAGCACCTGCGGCGTGGTGGGATTTAAGCCCACCTACGGTCGGGTGAGCCGCCACGGGCTGATCGCCTTTGCCTCAAGCCTCGACCACGTCGGCTGGCTCACCCGCAGCGTCGCCGACGCCGCGCTTCTTTTTGATGTGCTGGCCGGCCCCGACCCCCGCGACCCGCGCGCGTTGACCGACGCGCCCCCCCGAGCAAGCACGCCCCCCTTCCCCCGCATCCCCGCGCTCCGACTGGGCCTCCTCCCTGCTCTGATCGAAAATACTTCGATACACCCCGCCATCGCCCGGGCCTTCAGCGCGCTCACCGAGCGCCTGCAATCGGCCGGCGCCACCCTCCTCGATCTCTTCCCCCAGCACCTCGAGCTCGCCGGCCCCACCTACACCGCCATCAGCTCGGCCGAAGCCGCCTCCAACCTTGCCAGATACGAGGGCCTGCGTTTTGGCCAGCGCGCCCCCCTATCTCTCGACGAGGCGCCCACCAGCGTCGAAGCCCTCGCCAGGCACACCCGCAGCGCGCTTCTGGGCCCCGAGGTGCAGCGCCGCCTGCTTCTGGGCCACAGCTTGCTCAGCGGCCAGACCACCCTGGCCAACGCGCAACACGCCCGCGCCCACATCCAGAAAAACCTCGATGAGGCGCTCACCCACGTCGACGCCCTGCTCACCCCCACCACCCCCGACACCGCCCCGCCTCTTCAGGACGCCGACGATCCGGAGCACCACCGCGATCGATTCACCCTGCTGGCCAACCTGGCCGGGCTGCCCGCCATCTCCCTGCCCCTGGGCCACGACGCCGCCGGCCTGCCCTTCGGCCTGCAGCTCATCGGCCGCCGCGGCCACGACGCTCGCCACCTCGCCATCGCCCGCGCCCTGGAAGCCTTCATCACCGCCCCCTGATCCCGCCGGCTCACCATGACGACCACCACCTACGACACCACCCGCTGGCAGGCCGACATCGGCCTGGAGATCCACTGCCAGCTGCGCACCCGCACCCGGCTTTTTAGCCCGGGGCCGCTGCCGGCCACCACCGACGCCGCCCCCAACAGCCTGCTCACCCCTTTTGACCTGGGGCTGCCCGGCACCCTCCCGCGACTCAACACCCGCGCCGTCGATCTGGCCCTCGTCGCCGGCATCGCGCTGGAGTGCGACATCGCCCTCCTCAGCCATTTTGACCGCAAGCATTACCTCTACCCCGACCTCCCAAAGGGCTATCAGCTCACCCAGCAGGAGCGCCCCATCTGCCAGAAGGGGCGCATCCGTTTTGAGCATGAGGGCCAGCCCCACACCCTGCCCTTGCAACGCATCCACCTGGAGGAAGACGCCGGCCGCTCCCTCCACGACGCGCTCCCGGGCCACACGCTCGTGGACCTCAACCGCGCCGGCACCCCGCTTATCGAGATCGTCACCGCCCCGGCCCTGCACTGCCCCCTGGCCACCGAGTCGGCCCTTCGCGCCCTGCACCGCCTGATGGTCTGGCTAAACGTCTGCGACGGAAACCTCCAGGAGGGCTCGATGCGTTTTGACGCCAACATCTCCGTGCGTCCGGCCGGCTCCGAGGAGCCCGGGGTGCGCTGCGAGCTCAAAAACCTCAACTCCTTTCGTTTTGTGCGCGAGGCGTTGACCTTCGAGATCGACCGCCACATCACGCTCCTTCAAAAGGGTCAGACGATCCGCTCCCAGACCCGCGCCTACGACGATCGCGCGCGCCAGACCCTGCTCCTTCGCGAGCGCGACGCCTTGCCCGACTACCGATTTTTGCGCGATCCCGATCTTCCGCCTCTTGTTCTCGACGAGGCCCGCATCGCACGCCTGCGCGCCACCCACCCCGAACACCCCGACGCCCTTGAGCGCCGCCTGGCCACGACCTTCAATCTTCCCCCCACCATCGCCCGCACCCTCGCGGAGTCACTCGCCCGCGCCACCTTCTTCGAAGACGCCACCGCAGAGTTTCCGCCCGACCTTTCCGACGAGGCCCGAAACGCCCGCGCCCAGGCCTGCGCCAATCTCCTCATCAACACGCTCTTAGCCCTGCTCGACGCCGACCACCCCGAGCTCAGCGCGCTCGCCATCACCCCCGCCCAACTCGCCAGCATCGCCACCTTGCTGGCCACCGGCGAGCTCAGCGCCACGGTCGCAAGCACCCTCTGCGAAGAGGTCGCGCGCACGGGTGACGATCCCTTACGCATTGTCGAAGCGCGCGCTTTGCGGCAATGTCGCGACCCCGAGCTCCTCGGCGGCCTGGTCGACGCGGTCATCGCCGACCACCCCGACCAGCGCGACGCCTACCGCCGGGGCAAAACCCAACTCCTGGGCTTTTTCATTGGCCAGGCCATGCGCCGCGCTAAGGTTGAGCCCGACCCTCGACTGCTAACCTCGATCTTTCGCGAGCGACTCTCATGACTGACGCCATCGCCTCCAACGTCGTCCCCTTAAGCTGGGAGGGCGACCGCGCCACCGGCCGCCTCCTGATGCTCGACCAGCGCCTGCTCCCCACCGAGGAGGTCTGGCTGAAGATGCACAGCGCCGAAGACGTCGCCCGCGGCATCCGCGAGATGGTCATCCGCGGCGCCCCGGCCATCGGCATCGCCGCGGCCTTCGGCATGGCCCTGGGCATGCGCGCCTTTGAAGGCCCCCTGCACGAGCGCCCCGCCGAGTTCAGCCGACTGCACACCCTGCTCGCCAGCACTCGCCCCACCGCCGTCAACCTCTTCTGGGCCCTGGAGCGCTGCGCTCGCGTCGCTGAACGCCTGCGCGACGCCGACAACGCCTCGCTCACCGACGCCCTCTTCAACGAGGCCGACCAGATCTTCCAGGACGACCGCGACAACAACCTGCGCCTTGGCAACTACGGCGCCGCCCTCTTTGAGGGCCCCACCCGCATTCTCACCCACTGCAACACCGGCGCGCTGGCCACCGGCGGCTACGGCACCGCCCTGGGCGTCATCCGCGCCCTGCACGCCTCAGACAAGCTCGACCACGTCTGGATCGACGAGACCCGCCCCTACCTCCAGGGCGCCCGCCTCACCGCCTGGGAGTGCGTCAAAGAGGGCATCGACGCCACGCTGATCACCGACTCCATGGCCGCCCACTTCATGAAACTCGGCCAGGTCGACGCCGTCATCCTGGGCACCGACCGCATCGCTCGCAACGGCGACGTCGCCAACAAGATCGGCACCTACGGCCTGGCCGTGCTCTGCAAGCACCACAACATCCCCTTCTACGTCGCCACCCCCCTCTCCACCATCGATCTCAACACCGCCAGCGGCGACGACATCGAGATCGAACAACGCGACCCCACCGAGGTCACCCACATCGGCGGCCGCCAGATGGCCCCCGAAGGCGTCGGCGTCGCCCACCCCGCCTTCGACGTCACCCCCGCCGAGCTCGTCACCGCCATCATCACCGAAGCCGGCGTTGTCTACCCCCCCTACACCGACACCCTCCCCACGTTATTCTAATCAGGGAGAGCGGTGATTTTTTAGTCAGGGAGAACGGCAATGATGGTGGAAATAACGCAACGGCGATAAGGGCTTAGCAAGGCACCCCGTCCCGGACTTTATGGAGCGCGCGATGCACGAGACGCCCAACGCCGAGAACGCCAAATCACCCGACAACGCCGCGAAGGCCGAGAACCCCGACGATCTCATCCTCGGGTTGATCCCCCCGCAGCGTTTCTTGCAGGGCGCAGCCATGCTGCCGGCCATCACCATCGCCGCCTCGCTGGGCGCACCCACCCTGGGCATCGGCTTTGCCTCGGGGGGGCTGGCGATCTTCTTCTTCATCATCCTGCGCGCCCTGCTCGACCGCCGCGCGCTGCCCTCCAAAGTCTGGGCGCTGGCCGCCGCGCAGGCGCTGGCTGCGGGTTATGTCTTCTACGTCCACGGCTTCAACCTGGAGGCGATGCTCGGGGTCTAAAACCACCTCTCCGACCCGCTCAAAGCTCGGCCCCCCACCCTCTCAAAGCTCCTCGCCAGGTGAACGTCGTGTGCCGCCCGGGCTGCTTCTAACTTCAACCTCGAATCTACCCCCTGGTTCGGGTTAGAGTGCGCATCACGAAGCCTGCTGGCGACACGACAGGGATGTCGCCCCATAGAAACGAGCCTGAGGAGCGCAGATGCTCTTTATCGGAGGTGCAGGAGGACTGGCCGACGCGGCGAGGGCGATTCGGCAGCGTCAGCGCGACCTGAATCGACGCATTGAGCTCTCGAACCAGCGCCGAAGGCTGCGAAAGCTCAATCGCGAACCCGTGGGTGACTACGAGCCGGAGCGCGCTGAATTTCACTGTGCCTTTCTCTGCGGAGCCTGCGACTTCTTTCTCCCTCCGCGCGATGACGACAACACGATGCCCGCGTGCGCATGCCCCTCCTGCGGCGAAAGCGAGTGGATCGACCTTGGTCTGGAGCCTGCCGCCGGCCGCATCCGCGATATGGAGGCGGAGGCGCGGATGCAGGCGCCTCCGCATATCAAACGCGCGGTGCTCTTCACCTCGCTGAGCTTCTTCATCCTCGTATTTAGCGTATGCGTTCTCGGCGAATTCTTCGCTCCGGACTACTTCTCACCCTCCCTCGTCGAAGGCGGCATCTTCTTTTCCCTGGTCGGCGGGGTCTTGCTGGTGCCGCTCCTCTATTATGTGGCACCCAGGCCTCTCTCCGTCCTGTGGCTCAAGCGTCAAACGCGCCTCCCTCACAGGTGGCATGTTCCCCTTCCTTTACCTGCGCCCCATGCCGCGCCGGAGAAGACACTTGGCGAGATGTCCGCGCAGCCCCTGGGTGAGACCATCACCGCGCCTGTCAGCGGCCGCGAGTGCATCGCCTACGAGGTCTGCGTGCTCTTCGACACCCCCGGAGATGCCCGGCCCGCAGAGTGGGTGCTCCAGGAGCAGGGCGGCGTCGCCCTGACGCTCAATGGCGAGCTCGAGCTCCAGCCCGGGTCGTATTATCTGGAATCCCCCGTCGAGCCCATCGACACCCCCGGCCTCTCGCTCAACGGCTCGATAAGTGCAGCACCGAGCGCGCGTTATAAGGCGTTTAAACGCTTCCTCCGCCAACGCGCCCTCTTCATCACCGATGGCGATTTCCACGTTTACGAGGCCTGCATCTTGCCGGGCGACTCCGTTGATGTGGAGGCGTTTGAAGGCCCGATGTACGTGCTGCGACACACGAACGCCCCCGAGCGCGGCGACCTGCCGAGACTCCCCCGCCCCCTCTTTCCAGGCCATTGATTCTGCCCCTTCCTTCGACCACGCCGTGAAGCAGTCATGGATGATGATGACTGAGACATTGAACGTGCTTCGGACAAGGCGCCGTACGCAGACGATGCGTTAGCATCGTCGAGGCTTTGCAACGCAGCCCGAGGTGCTCTCCATGTGCGAAAAAATGTTCGGGGTCTAAAACCACCTCTCCGACCCGCTCAAAGCTCGACACACCTGAACAGGCTTTCAAGATTAATGACGAAAAAGTGCTCCCGAGCACTTCCATCGCGATCCGATGAAGCGTTTGAAGGCTCGCGAGCACCTTTCGCCTTCATCGATGAACGATTTTTGGGCTCGCGAGCACCTGCCCCGATCATCAAATCCCGAAAAAAACGCTCGCGATCACCCGACGCCTTCATCGATGAACGATTTTTGGGCTCGCGAGCACCTGCCCCGCTCTTCGAATCCCCAAAAAAAAGCTCGCGAGCACTTTCCTCGCTCATCGAATCCCCAAAAAAAGGCTTTTGAGCCCTCGCTCCTCGCATCGACGAGAAAGACGAACGCCCAAAAGCCTTAAGCACCGTCATGCACTGCGGGGGCAAACCCTCCCGAACGGTGACGAGCCTGTTTCAATGCAACACGATCTCCCGCCTGGCCCGAAACGCCGCCAGCCCCAGCGCGCCGAGCAGGAAAGGAAGGCTCGGGCCGCCGGTCACAGGCGCCTGAGCGCAGCCGCCCTCCTCCGCATCACCGCCTTCGCTATCCTCGTCGACGCGCTCCCCATCGGTGGTGTCACCGCCGTCGGGCGTGCCCGGGTCGGGCGCTTCGCAGTCGAGGACCACGTCTTCGTCGCCGGCGACCTGCTGAAAGTCCTCGCCAGGCAAGAAGGCGGCGACCATCACGTTGACCTCCCCGGCCTCCACGCCGCCAAAGTTTCCGCGGCGTTCGGAGTCGCATTTGGTGTAAACGCGATCAAAGCCGTGCCCCACCCAGCTTGAGCCCGGCACAAGCTCCTCGCCAACGGCGCTCAGCGGCGACCAGCGCTCCCCATCGACGCGGGTCTCGAAGAAAAGCGCGTCGGCCCAGGGCTCGGCCTCGTCGCTAAGCTCGACCTCGACCTCCACCCAGCTCGCGCCGATCTCGGCGCTGCATTCATCATCCACCGAAACCTGCAAATCGCCGGCCTGGGGCTCGGAGAGGCGCAGGGTGCCCAGCGTGGTGGGAAGCGGCGCCTCCTCCACCACATCAAAGACGAACTCGGGGAGCTGCGAGGGACCACACTCCGGGCCGGGCTCCAGGCGGTAGCTCTGCCCGGGCTCCAGCTCCCCGTTAAAGTACACATAGAACCAGCGCTCCGCTCGCCCCGGCAGCTCCACCGACTGCACGGCGATGGGCACCTCTTCGCCGCTGTTGGCGTTAAAGAGCTGCATATTCGTGGGCGCCGTCCCATCGTAACTCGCTGCGTAGATGCCGGCGGTGATGTTGGCGGGCACGGTCGCGCCGGCCAGCGAGAAGCCCTGCTCCCCTCCGAGACAGTCCACATCACAAGCCCAGGCCGCCCCGCCCACAAGCATCATCCCCGTGCCGATCATCGAGGCACACATCACCACGCGTTTGCGCATCGTCATTCTCCTGCTTAAGCCATCTGTCTCGGGTGAGATTTCATCGGCGCCGACGCTACCCGATCTGCCCCCCGGACTTCAACGCAGATGCTTTACGCAGCGCGCGCGCTCCTCAGTTCAGGCCGACGAGGGCCTCGCCATCGAAGCAGCAGAAGTCGCAGTGGGCCGAGAAGGCCTCCCCGCAGCGGGTGCAGATCTTGCGACGCGGCCCAAACCCGGTCGGCGGCAGCGCGGTGAGGCGCACGTTGAGCTCGGGCATCATCAGGGTGCCGTCGACCGGGCAGCGCACCTGCCCCACCGCCCCGTAGCGCCCGCAGCGCCGACAGCGCAGCAGCGGCACGGTGGGCACCACCCCGGCCTTCTCGGCGCTCTCCAGCGGTACCAGCGCCTCGCCATCATGCGGGCACAGCGTCTCGGTGGGCGCCCCCTCATGACCACAGGTGCGGCAGACCCGAAAGCTGGCGCGGGCGGCTTTGCCCACGAGCTCATCGCTGAGCGCCAGCCCATCGTGGGGGCAAAAACGCGCACCGGCCTCATAGCGTCGTCCGCAGCGCGCGCAGCCGCGCTGCGCGCCAGGTGTTGGCGCGCTCTGCGCCGCGCTCACAAGCGCGCTGCCATCGTAGGGGCAGCGCTCCAGCATCTCTGGAAACGTCCGCCCGCAACCGGGGCAGTGGTGCGCCGGCGAGGCCGGCGCCCCGGTGGCCAGGAGCTCCTGAAGGCTCTCTTGAAGCGCGGCGCGGGTGGCCTCGCCAGAGGTCGCCGCGCCCCCGCCCTCCAGCCGCGCCGGCTGCGCCGGCTGCGCCGCCGACGCACCCTCCAGCTGGAGGGTGCGGGCCACCTCCAGCGCCGCAGCCGAAGGCGCCGGGGCGGCCAGCCCGCTGCCCTGGCGGGCGCGCCGACGAAGCCAGACGCCCACCATCACCAGCAGCACCGCCGCGCCGACCAGAAGCCACGCCGACGCCGAGCTCGTGCCAAAACCCGCTGCCGGGAGCGTCGCGACCACCGCGCATTGCCTGGTACGCCCTGCGTTCATCGCTGCATCCGATTGAAAGAAGACCACCCGAGAGAGAGCCTCCCCTCGAATATAACAACGTCGGCAGCGCAGGGAAAAAGCCGCGGTGTAGAGGACCGCCCCGATCAAACAACCGCCGGCGCTCCGATCGGAGCGCCGGCGTTGGGCTTTCTCATTCTGCCCGACCGACTTTCAGCGTCGACCGGGCAACACGCACCACCTCAAAGCTCCGAGAGCACCGACCCGCCCGGCCCCGCAGACTCCAAGCAGCTCTCAAGCGCCTCGGTCTGCTCCCAACCGCACTTGCCGTCGAAGCAGCCGCAGCTGGTGTACTCCTGATCATAGCAGGCGTACTCCGGCAGGTACTCACAGGTGCTGATCAGGTCGTCGTTGATCGAGCCACAGAGCTGACCGGAGCAGCCGCCCACTTTGCAGTCGCGGTCGGTGCGGCACTCCGGCCTCTCATCACGACACTCCCCCTCATAGGCCACCGCAACGCCCGCGCAACGCGCCTCACAGGCGTTACCGTAAGTCTCGCCATCCTCGCCACACACGGGATCCCAGACGCGCGGGCAGGCGCAACCTTCG
This sequence comes from Lujinxingia vulgaris, assembly GCF_007997005.1. Taxonomy (GTDB): domain Bacteria; phylum Myxococcota_A; class Bradymonadia; order Bradymonadales; family Bradymonadaceae; genus Lujinxingia. The sequence goes on from NZ_VOSL01000013.1 coordinate 8,491, forward strand.
CGGCACTCACCCTCATACGCCACCTCAACATCCGCGCAGCCCGCTTCGCAGGCGTTACCGTAGGTGTTGCCATCCGCGCCGCAGACCGGGTCATAGACCTGTGGGCAATAGCACCCCTCGGGCTCGCATTCCCCGTCATAAGCGACCGGAACACCGGCGCAGCCGGCCTCACAGCTGTTCCCGTACGTCTGGCCGTCTTTCCCGCAGACCGGGTCATGGACCGCCGGGCAGATGCAGCGCCCCCCGAGATCCATGCCTTCCTTCAACGACTCGCCGGCCAACGCCCCCTGGGAGGCGGCGGGCTCTTCGGTTTCGGTGCTTCCACACCCCATCGCCATCATCGCCAGCAACGCACACATCGCCAGCGGGCCACACCATGACTTCCACATCGATCGCATCGTCTCTCCTTTATCCATTTCATTTCACATGAAAAGACGCCTCCGGGGCAGACGTCTCTCTGCCGAAAGCGAGCTTTCCCCTGCAGCGCACGCCATCGCCAGAGAGGCGCGCCCGAAGACGCGTGCCAACCACGGGCGTGGGGGTGCCCGGGCTGACGTCGGTCGTTGCGCCCTCACTCGCTGCGCCGACGTCGTGATGCCCGGGCCCCGCACGTCCCTGGCGATGGGGTGCCCTGCAAGGGCCCCTGGTCGCTCAAAGTGGGTAGACTATAGCGCCGCCTCGCACCGTTGTGAGGTTTCGCCTTGTTAAACAAGGTGATTAGTTGTTGCGCGCTCGCCAGCATCGCTAATAAGCGCCCTACACCAGGCGCAAAAAAAACGGCGCCCCTCTCGGAGCGCCGCTTTTCGTCATACACGTCGTTCGCAACTTCATGTCGGGCGAAGCGCCCTCAGCGCGACTTACAGGCCGCCGCACGCCCCCTCATGCGCCACCGGCACATCGACGCAGGCCGCCTGGCAGGAGTTACCGTAGGTGTTGCCATCTTCACCGCACACCGGCGCGTGAATCATCGGGCAGATGCAGTCCGCCGGAGGCGTACGCCGGCACTCTCCTTCATAGACCACCTCCACACCGGCGCAGCCAGCGTTACAACGGTTGGAGTAGGTCTGGCCGTCGGCGCCACAGACCGGCGCGTACTCTTCGGTGCAGACACAGTCGCCCGGGCCATCATCGCGACATTCGCCCTCATAGACCACGTCCACATCGACGCAGGCCGCCTGGCAGGAGTTCCCGTAGGTGTTGCCATCGTCGCCGCAGACCGGCGCGTGAACCATCGGGCAGATGCAATCCGCAGGGGGCGGCTCCTCGGCCCCGCATTCCCCCTCGTAGGCGACGTCCATGTTCTCACAATCGGCTTCGCAGGCGTTGTAATAGGTCTGACCATCTTCGCCGCAGACCGGCACGTAACCCTCAGGGCAATAGCAGATCCCGGGGTCGTCTTCGACGCACTCGCCCTCATAGGCCACCGGCACATCGACGCAGGCCGCCTGGCAGGAGTTGCCATAGGTGTTGCCATCGTCGCCGCATACCGGCGCGTGAATCATCGGGCAGATGCAATCCGCCGGAGGCGGCGTCTCCCCGGGCGGCGGTTCCGCCGGATACGCATCCTCATCGATATCTTCGTTCTCGAAATAATCGTCGGGCTGCTCCCCGGGCGGCGGCTCGTCGGCCGGCGACTCCTCGTCCGAGGCGGGGTTGTTGATGTGATCGTTCTCCACCGCCCCCTGGGCGCTGGCCGAATCGTCCGGGACGACCTCGCCACCGCAGCCCATAAGAGCCACCATCAAGAGCGCGCAGAACGCGCCACGCAGTCCATATCCATTCATCATTTTAATCATCATGTTGACCTCCCTGGTCCGTTTTCGGTCAAAGTTGCGAACGTCCCCATTCAAGAGCAAAGCCCGTGCCAGACACACAACACCTGCCGGAGCGCCCGTAAAATCGCCGCCTGAGGCCCATTACACCGATCGCACGCCCCACACCCCCTCAAATTTTCGACATCGGAACACAGCGCGCGCCCAAAGATCTGTGAAACGAAACGAAACGCCGCTCCCGGGGTGTTTGGTCCGAGTCGCGTGCGGCCGCAGCGTTCGCCGCACGACCCCGTTGACCGCACCTAAAACACGCATAAAAAAGGCCCCCCGCTTCGCGGGGGGCCTCCTGATACCATGACGCCGGACTCAGCCCTCCTGGCCCGGCTGCGCTTCGCCACACCCACCTTGATGGGCCACACCTACCTCAGCGCACTCCGCCAGGCAGACGTTGGCATAGGTCTCACCGTCCTCGCCACAGACCGGCCTGTAGATGCGCGGACACGCGCAGACCTTCTCGCTCGGCGCCTCACTCGATTCGTCATCGCCTGGCGCCGCGCATTCGCCTTCATGGGCCACACCTACCTCGGCGCACTCCGCCAGGCAGGCGTTGGCGTAGGTTGCGCCGTCCTCGCCACAGACCGGCGCGAGGATGCGCGGGCACGCGCAGATCTTCTCGCTCGGCTCCTCCGGGGTCGTGTCTTCGCCCGCCGTCTCGCATTCGCCCTCATGAGACACCGCCACATCCACGCAGGCGGCCTGGCAGGCGTTGCCGTAGGTGGTGCCATCCTCGCCACAGACCGGCATATAATGCATCGGGCAGATGCAGTCCGCCGGCGGCGTCTTCGGTGCGGATGCATCGGGCTCCGGCGAGCTGGCCTGCTCGGAGGTGGCGGTGGGCTCGGGCTCGTTTTGATGGGCACATCCCGCCAGCAGCGCGACCAACAGCGCGCACATCGCGAGGTACACTCCGGCGTGGTGCTTGAACGTCTTCATAAGGTCTTCCTGCGTAAAAAAGGTTGGGGCAGGGGAATCACTCCCGAACACGCCAAAGGGAGCAGCATCTCCCGAGAACTACGACGTTGCGCGCAGAAAAAAAGTCATCGCGGATGGACACAAAACGCCAGCACCCACCGCGGCGCGCGCTCCCCGATCGGTGAAACGCAACGTCGCGACCCTGTCTCAGCCGCGAGCTCAGAAGCGGGCCATCACGCCGAAGGTCGGCAGAATCGGCAGGCCCGTCAGCGGCTCAGAGTCGGTGTAGTCGTAGTTGTAGCGCGTCCCCTCCTGGTTCTTCGCGTTGTAGACGTTGGTGATGTCCAGATAGACCGCCAGCGTCCAGGTATCGAAGATAAAGCGACGGTCCAGGCGCAGATCGAGCTGGTGGAAGGTCTTGGAGCGCACCGAGTTCGGCTCCCCGTAGCGGGGTCGATAGCTGTCGCTGTCCGCATCAAACGACGCACCGACCACCGGGGTCTCCGGGTTGCCGGTGACCACCCGGAAGCGCGCCGAAAGATCGAGGTTCCACGGCAGGTTATACCCGGCCACCATCGTCAGAATATGCGTCTGATCATAGCTGTATGGGTCCCACTCCCCGGTGCGCAGGTTGAGCCGCTCGGACTTGGAGAGGGTGTAGCTCAACCACCCGAAGAACTTGTCTTTGGGGTAATGTCGCAGCAAGAGCTCCAGCCCGTAGGAGCGCCCCTGGCCCTCGTTTTCGTAGATCAGCGGCTCCGGCTCCCCGGTCTGCTCGTTGATCGTCTGCGCCGAGGTGTCGTTCACCAGATCGAAGGCGTCGCGGTAGTAGAGCGTCGCGTCCACCTCCAGGTGGGCGCGGGGCTGCCACTCGGCACCCACCGCATAATGCATTGCCTTCTCAAAGGTCAGATCGGGGTTGCCAAAGTCCTCCTCGGTCTGCCCGGGGATCGGCGGCTGCGTAAAGAGCCCGACCCCACCCTTGAGCACGACCGCCTCGTTGATCTCAAATCGCGACGAGAAGCGCGGCGAGATCGAGACCTCGTTGACGGGCCCGAAATAGTCGGCGCGCACGCCGGGGGTCAGCGTCCAGCGATCAAAGGCCTTGTACTGCGCCTCGGCATAGAGCGCCGGCAAAATCTCGGGGGTCGAGCGCGAGCCCACCAGCCCGTCACTTCCAATATTCGGCGCGCCGCCCTGCCCGTCTGGCGAGACGCCGTCGTCGGGTGAGCTCTCAAAGGCCGGCACCGCGTAGGAGTACACGACGTTGGAGAGCTGCGCGTCGACACCGGTGCGCAACCGAAAGTTCTCGGAGAGCTTCCAGCGAAGATCGTTGCGAATCATCGACTGGTAATAATCCAGGTCAAAGAAGATGTCCTCGCCGGCCTCCAGCGCCACGGTGTTCAGACCAAAGGAGGTCATCAGCGTGTTCTCAATCGCGCCGCCCTCGGGCTTCCACTCCCAGCGGACCTGCCCGCGATGAAAGGAGTTTCCAAAGCCCGCGTCGCGAATCTGAACGTTCTGATCCCCCTGAGGCTCGCCATCAGGCAGGATCACGTCGATCTGATCGTCGGAGCCATACACGAAGAACTCGACCTTATGGGCGCCGCTCTCGCTGCGATAGGTCACCCAGCTCTGGTAGTCGAAGTAGCGCGGCGCCACGACCGTATCGATCTCCAGAGTCCGCAACACCGTGGGTAAGAACAGGTCGTAGTAGCTGCGACGCCCCGCCAGCGCGAAGCTCCACCGATCGTTGATCGGCCCCTCCACGATCGCGGAGCTGTCGAGCAGATCGACCTCCACCATCCCGTGAAAACGATCGTTGCGCGGCGAACGCGTGCGCAGGTCGATCACCCCGGCGGTCGCCCGGCCGTAGTAGGTGGAGAAGTTGCCCGGATAGAAGTCGATCGCCTCGACCATCTCGGTGTTGATGACCGCCGGCCCGCCAAAGAAGTGGTACACAATCGGGATGGAGTCACCCTCCAGAAAGATCTTGGTGTCGTTTGGCGAGGAGCCGCGCACGATGATCTGCCCGCTGATGAACTGCGCGCGCGCCACCCCGGGGAGGTTCTGCACCACGCGCACCACATCGCCGCCGGTGCCCGGGATGCGGCGGACCTCATCGAGCTCAATGGTCTGTCGGTTAACCTCCTGGCGCTGCCGTCGCGTCACGGTGCGCCCGCGGAAGGTCCCCTCATCGTCGGCCGGCACGTAGTAGTTGCCCTGGGTCACCTCTCCGGCGGCCACCTCCACGTCGAAGGTCGAGGTGACGTACCCCGAGGAGGCCGCGCGCAGGATGTACTGACCCGGCTCCACGCCCGCAAAACCAAAGCGTCCACCGCCTTCGCTAAAGCCCTGGCGAACCTCCTGCTGGGTCTGCGCATCGAGCAGGCGCAGCTCCACGCCGGCCAGCGGCGCGCGCGAGCCCGCCTCGCGGATCTCTCCAATCACGTTGTCCTGAGCGCGGGGCACCCGGTACTCCACCTCGACGAGCTGACCGGCCAGAAGCTCAATATCCGTCTCAAAGTCGAGGTAGGCGTCGACCTGCAAAAAGACCTGGTACGGGCCCGGGGGGACGTTTCCAAAGTAGAAGCTGCCGTCGGCCTCGCTGATCGCGCTGGCCTCCGGTTTGGGCTCGTACGCATCGCCGGTGTAGACGATGCGCACCTCGGCCCCCTCAATCCCCTCACCCGAGTCCGGGTCGAGCACCACGCCGGTGAACTCCGCCGGCAAGATCGGCAGGCTAAAGCGCACCGTGAAGTTCAAGGAGACCGGGATCGGCTCTCCGTTGAGGCGCGCCGGCTCAAACTTAAACTGGCGCGCCGCCTCGGCGGCCGACTCATCCAGGCCGTAGCCCAACCCCTCGACCACCTCGACCTTCGAGACGTCACCGGCGGTGTTGATCGTCAGCTCCAGAATCACCGCGCCTTCGACCCGCGCGTCCACCGCCTCATCGGTGTAGTCGGCCTCCACGTCGCGCAGGAGCTGCGGAGGCTGAAGCTCACCGCGGGCGGAGCGCTGGGTGGGCGGCGCCTGAGCCGGCGCCTCTTCGGGCGCCTCGCCAGGCTCGCTCTCATCCTCTTGAGGCGCCTCAGCCGGCGCCTCCTCGGCAGGGGGTTGTTGTGCCAGAAGGGTCGCCGGCGTCGTCGCCACCATCGAGAGCGCCAGCACCCACATCATCCATCGCGTCTTCATCAGCATCATCCTTTACTCCACCACCAGCAGGCGCCGCTCCATAAAGTCCACCCCCAGGCGCGCGTCGCGCACCACTGACCACAGGCGCACCCCGCAACCCTCGGCCTCGGGCTCCTGGCACTCCACATCGGCCTGGTTCGACGAGACGACCAGCGTGGTGATCGGCGCCTCCTCCAGCGTGGTATCCGGCAGCACAAAAAGTCGGCGCGAGCCACCGAGGGTGCCGGAGGTCGTAAAGTAGCGGAACACAAAGGCTTCCTGACGCTCCGGCGGCGCCTCCTCGGCGCCCTCCGGGATCGGGGGGCGGTAGGTCTCCACGCTCTCCGGGCTGACCACCGCGCGCAGCTCCAGACTCACACCGCTGGCCACACGCAGATCCGTATCTTCGGGGATGGCCACCCACTGGTCGTCATGCGCCGCGTCGGCCTCCACCTCCCAGCCTGCCCGATCGCGCAGCTCCGAGAGATCGCCCGGATCCTCCGGCCGCACCTCCAGCGCCATCATCACCGGGTTGGTGTTCGGGTTCTCCCCTCCCGTCGAGAGCGTGAGCGACTTCGACGAGACGATCGACGCCTCCCCGGCCGAGACCTCCAGGCGCACCGAGATCTCATAGCCCCGGCTGCAGTCGGTCACCGGCAAGAATCGCGCGAGCTCCGGGTCGTCGAACTGCTCGGCGATCGCCTCCTGAATCGCCTCACAGAACCCCAGCACCTGGGCTTCGGTGAAGGGGTTCTCAAAGACCACCTCCGCCTCCGTGCCCAGCTCAAAATCGATCCCCTGCACCCCGAGCTCGGCCAGCTCCTCATCGCCGAGGGGGCACTCGTAGCCGTCGGCCGCCGAGCTCTCCAGCGGGCACCACGACCAGGCGTAGCTCACCGTCTGACCCTCGGGCGCGTACACCGCCGCCGAGAGCGTGGTCTGCCCCTGGCCGGCCACCACCACCGGATCGGCCTTAATCGCCATCAGTCGCAGCTTGTCGATCTTCCAGTAGGGGGCAAACTCCCGGCCGCAGCCCGTAAGCACCATCGCCCCGAGCAGCACCCCTATCAGGAGCACCCCGCGCCAACTCCGTCCCATCTCAACCTCTCGCAACCAACCCATCCGACGCACCAGACATTTTTGCAGGTTTTTGAATCTGCCCGGGCAAGTGTGTGCGCCCGGCGCCCGAGGTCAAAGCCTCAGAAGTGAAAAGTTCTTCTCCAGCCCCCCATCTATCGCAGCCCGGCGACGATCGTGCAAACCACGCCGCCGAGATCACGCCAGAGCTCTAATGCACCTTCAGCCGAATACGCGCCGCCTCCAGACGCTCGGCCTCCTCGCGCAACACCGCGCGGGTCAGCGGCATGGAGCGCAACCAGCCCTTTGGAAAGCTCAGCGTCAGCTCACGTCCCTGCACCTCGGCCTTAAACTCGGGCACGGCCTGATCGACGCGGTTGCGGTTGAGCAGCACCGCCAGCCGCAGAAGCACCGCCAGCCGCCTTCCAGAGCGCGGAAGCTTGCCGGCCATCCCGTCAAAACGATGCGGCTTAAACTCGCGGCGATGCGTACGCACCAGCGCCCAGAGCATATGCTGATCCTGGCGCGAAAACCCGGGCATGTCGGAGTTTTCCACCAGGTACGAGCCGTGCTTGTGGTAGCGCGCGTGCGCGATCGCCAGGCCGATCTCATGCAACTTCGCCGACCACCCCAGCACCGTGGCAAGGTAGGGGTCCTCGATCTTCCAGCCGGCGGCGACCTGCTCCCACAGGGCCAGCGCGGTGGCCTCGACCCGCGCCGCATGCGGCATGTCCACCCCGTAGCGCGCGCACAGGGTGGCCACAGTCTGCTCGCGGATATCTTCGCGGCTCAAGCGCCCCACAAGATCGACCATCAAGCCCTCGCGCAGCGCGCCGTCGCTGGGGACCATCTGCTCGATCTGCAAGATCTCAAAGGCCGCGCTCAAGATCGCCACCCCGCCGGCAAAGACCGGGGCGCGATCCTCACTGACCCCGGGAAGTTGATCGGGCCGGGCCTCCCCATCTTTGATCAGCCGCCGCCGCAAGCGCTGCAGCCCGCGGGCGGTGATCGCCCCACGGCTCCAGCCCTTCTCATCGAGCACCTGGGCCACCGCTTTGATCGTCCCCGACGAGCCCACCGCCTCGCTCCACCCGACCTGGCGGTAGCGCGTCGCCAGCATCTCCACCTCCTGCTTGGCCGCAAGAATCGCCTCGGCCATGGCCGCCTCGCTGACCTTGCCATCGGGAAAATAACGCCGCGTCCACTCCACACACCCCATATACTTGGACTCGCGCTCCAGAGGCTCAAAGCCCTGGCCGACCACAAACTCGGTGCTGCCCCCGCCAATATCGATGACCAGCCGACGCCCCGGGCCCGGCTCCATCGTGTGGGCGACGCCCTGATAGACGAGACGAGCCTCTTCGAGACCGCTGATGATCTCGACGGGCACCCCGCCCAGGGCTTCCTGAATCTCTTCCATAAAGGCGCGCGGGTCGCGGGTCTTACGCAGCGTGTTCGTGCCCACCGCGCGAATATCACCGGGCGCAATGCCCTGAAGTCGCTCCCCAAAACGGCGCAAACACCCCAGCGCCCGGGCGCGCGCCTCGGTGCTCAGGGTTTTGTCGTCACGCAGACCGGCGGCCAGGCGCACCATCTCTTTAAGACGGTCGACCACCTGAAGCTGGCCATCCTGCTTGCGCGCGATCACCATATGAAAGGAGTTCGACCCCAGGTCGATCGCCGCGATCATCCTCTCTGCCGTCATAGGGCTCCCATCGTTGTTCCACGTTCTCGCAAGGCTCGCTCGCCACACCGCAACCGGTGTTCAGTCTTAACCTAGCGCGACGCTCGCCGAGACGCATCCATGATGCGCGCCCGCTCGCCAACGTTGGCGCCCATAATTACCCCTGGTTATCCCCACTCCCACCTCCATGAGGTCCTGATGTCCCGTCAACTTCTCCCCAACCTGCTGCTCGTGATGGTGCTGCTCGTCGCCGGGCTGACCCTGGGCTGCCAGCCCTCCGAGACCCACCGCAACGGCGACGTGGCGCAGACCGAGCAACCCGGCGCCTCGCCAGAGAGCGAGGCCGCCGATCGCCCGGGCGGCACCGAGCTCTCCACGCCCGATCTGGAGAGCGAAGGGCTGGCCCGCGCCACCTTCGCCGGCGGCTGCTTCTGGTGCATGGAGCCCCCCTTTGAGCGCCTGGAGGGCGTCGTCTCGGTGACCTCCGGCTACACCGACGGCCCCGAAGAAGCCCCCACCTACAGCGAAGTCTCCTCCGGTCAGACCGGCCACACTGAGGCCGTCGAGATCCTCTACAACCCCGATATCGTCAGCTATGAGGAGCTGCTCACCGTCTTCTGGCGCGCCCACGATCCCACCGACCTCGAAGGGCAGTTCGCCGACCGCGGCTCGCAATACCGCCCGGGCATCTACACCCACAATGACCTGCAGCGCGATCAGGCCGAGGCCTCCAAAGCGGCGCTCGAAGCCGAAGGGCCTTTTGATGAGCCCATCGTCACGCCGATCAAGCCCGCCCAGCCCTTCTGGATCGCCGAGGCGTACCACCAGGACTATTATAAAAAGAACCCCACCCCTTATCAGCGCTACTACGAGGGGAGCGGCCGCAAGGGCTTCTTAGAGCGCACCTGGACGGCCGATTGAACGCGCGTGCCTTTGCCCCCGCACCGCCCCTCAACGCGCCACGGGCGGCCTTCAGGAACCTCTGGCGCGCTCAAAACGCCCCAACAGCTCCACATGGGTGGTCTGCGGGAGCATGTCGTGGGCCTGAAGCTCCACGAGCTTCCAGCCGCCCTGCTCAAGCTCGTCGGTGTCACGGGCAAAGCTCGCCACATCGCAGCTCATATAAACGAGCATCTTCGCGCCCAGCGACGCCGGCTTGCTCAACACCTCCCGCATCGGCCGCGAGAGCCCCTTGCGCGGCGGGTTGAGCAGGATCGCCTCCGGCCGGGCCAGCGCCCCCTCATCGGGGCAGGACGCGCGCCAGTCCGCGGCTCCCAGGTCGACCACGCGGTAGCGCGCCTCCACCCCGGCGCGCGCCGCGTTCTGCCGCGCGCTCTCAATGGCCGAGGCCACGCTCTCCGCGCCAAAAAGATGCACATTGCTGCGCCCCACCGCCGCGTTGAGCCCCAGCCCGCCGATGCCACAGTAGAGGTCCCAGATCACCTGCGCGCCCTGCACCCAGCGCGCGGCCTGGCGGTACATCGCCGAGGCCACCTCCACGTTGAGCTGGGCAAAGGCCCCCGGATCGATGGCCAGCGCCACGTCTCCGTAACGCTCCATCAGCCGGCAGTCCCCGGCCAGGGTGCGCGAGGCGTCGACGCGGATGGCGTTGGTGTCGCGATCGTTGACCGTCAGCGCCACGCCCTGCACCCCCTCGATCGCCATGATCGCCTCGGTGGCCGCACCAAGCCAGTGGGCGTCAGGCTCGCGTACCACAAGCTCCACCACCACCGCCTCGCCAGCCCCCGGCTGCCCGGCAGCCCGCACCGAGATGTAGCGCAGCCCCTGCGCTTCATCGCCCACCGGCACATCCAGCGCGCCCAAACGCACTTCCAGCTCCGCCTGCACCCGCGAAAGAATCGGGCGCACCACCTGACAGCCCGACATCGCCGCCACATCCTGGCTTCGCGGGGCATACGAGCCCAGCAAAAGGCGGCCGGCGCGACGCGTGACCACAAAATTGGAGCGGTTGCGGTAGCCGAGCTGGCGCGGCGCCTCGTGCCAGCTCCAGCCGATCTCGCGCTCGCCAAGCAGCTCGGTGACGCGATCTTCTAAGATCTGCGCTCGCAGCGAAGCGCGCACATGCATCCCCGGACATCCCCCGCAGCGCCCCCGCACCGGGCCGGCGTGCGCGCACACCGGCTGCTCAAACCCCTCGCCACGCCCGTGCACCCGGCTCACCCGCGCAAAGTCGCGCGGATGATGCTGGCTCGACGCCACCACCTCCAGATCCACCCGGTCGCCTGGCACCACGCCCGGCGCCAGCACCCGGCGCTGGTTGTGCTCGACCCACCCCTCAAAGTTCGCGTCGATCCCGGCGATCACCACGTCGTCGATCGTCTTGCTCATGCCCGGCTCACTCGTTCGTGCTTCTGCGGGGCCCGCGCACAGGCCGGCCCCTCGACTTCTGCCCTCCGCCTTATCAGCGTCGGCGTTTCGGGGCAAAGCGCAGAGAACTCCGGACGGGTCTCACTCGACTCCCAACGCTCAAAACGTCTGCGCAAGCGACGCGATCGCGGCGTTTCAACTCAAAACGCCTGCGCGAGCGACGCGATCACGCCATCTCGGCTCAAAACGCCTGCCCGAGCGATGCGATCACGACATCTCGGCTCAAAACGCCTGCCCGAGCGATGCGATCACGACATCTCAACTCAAAACGCCTGCCCGAGCGATGCGATCACGACATCTCAGCTCAAAACGCCCGATCGACCCTCGACAACACGTTCTGGATTTCCAAAAGGCGTGATCGGCCCCCGTTCACGTGGTTTAGGCTGGAAAATCGCCCGATCGACCCTCGCGATCGCGTTTTGGGTTTCCAAAACGCGTGCTCGGCCCCCGTTCACGTGTTTTGGGCTGGAAAATCGCCCGATCGACCCTCGCGCTCACGTTTTGAGTTCCCAAAACACCTGCCCGGCGCCCGCGCACCTCAATCTCGCCGCATAAGCCGCATCAACGGCCCCAGGCGCAACTTCTTACCCTTACGGCTCGCCGCCACATGCCAGCCCAGCGACCACCAGAAGAGGGTGGTGGCCGAGAGCGCCGCCAGAATCCCGATGATCAAAAGCACCGAGACCCCGAAGATCTCCCGATCGAAGGGGCGTAAGAGCATCGCCGCCACCACCGCCAGCCCCGAGGCGATCACGCCCAAGAACAGACGCGTGCCCAGGGTGTTGAGCACCTCCCCGAGCTGATCGAGCGACTCATTGCGCACCGTCACCGTGAGGTTTCCGCCCTCCAGGTCCATCAGCACCTGATCGAGCTGCTGGGGCACCTTGGTCACAAAGCTCGAGACGCCCACGGCTGCGCTCAACGCCGACTGCGCCAGCTTTTTGGCCGAATACTTCTTCAGCGCCAGGTCGCGGGCGTAGGGGAGCCCGATGGCCATCACGTCCATATCCGGCTTGAGCCGGCGCATGATGCCCTCGATGGTCGCCGCCGTCTTGACCAGCACCGCGTAGTTGGGGTTGAGACGAATGCGGTGGTACTGCGCCGCGTCCATCACTTCCTGGATGAACTGGCTCACATCAAAGTCGCCCACCGTCGCGCTGATGTACTTGTCGCGCACCCGCTCCACGTCCGAGCGAAACTCCCGCAGGTTCACCCGCCCCACCGGATCGCCCATCTCCAGAAGGGCCCGGGCGATCGCGTCGACATCCCCGGTGAGCACATTGAGGATCAGCCCGATCAGATCGTCCTGCTGGCGCGACGAGAGGCGCCCCACCAGCCCGAAGTCGATAAAGATCAGCGCGCCGTCCTCGCGCACCATGATGTTGCCCGGATGCGGATCGCCGTGAAAAAACCCGTCGTAAAGCACCATCTTGACCATGGCGTCGAGCAGGTTATGCAGCACCGTCTCGGCAAGCTCGCTGCCCCCTTCGATGTCCGCGAGTTTGCCGGCCTGCACAAACTCCATGGTCATGACTTCGGCGCGGGTCAGCTCGTCGTAGACAAAAGGCACGCTGACGGCGTCAACCTCGGCGAAGTTTTTGCCGAACTCCTGCACATGTTTGGCCTCCTGCCGAAAGTCCAGCTCCGCCAGGATCGCCCGCTCAAACTCCTGCACGATGGCCGTGGGCGAATAAAGCTCGATCTCCTCGACGGTCGCCTCCAGAAAGCGGGCCAGATAGTAGAGCAGATCGAGATCGGCGCGGATCTGCTCGCCAATGCCCAGGCGCTGCACCTTGACCACCACCGACGTGCCATCATGCAGCGTCGCACGGTGCACCTGCCCGATGCTCGCGGCGGCCAGGGGCTTTTCCTCAAAGCTCGCGTAGGCCTCCTCCAACGTCTGCCCCAGGCTCGACTCCACCTGCCGGCGGATCGTCTCCATGGGCATTGGGCTGACCGCGTCCTGAAGCTTGCGCAGCTCGTCGAGAAACTCCTTCGGCACCAGATCGGGGCGCGTGGAGAGCACCTGCCCGAGTTTGACAAAGGTCGGCCCCAGATCTTCGAGCACGCGCCGAAAACGCACCGCCGCCTCGGAGCGGTCCGGCCCGATCAGCGCCTCAACGCTCTCATCGCCCTCAAACCCGTCATCCCCCCGCAACGTCGAGCTCTCGCCCAAAAAGCGGCCCAACCCCGCACGCCGCGCCACCGCCGAGAACCCGTGCCGCGTGAGCACACTGGAGATGGTCCGCAGGCGCTTGATGTCCTGAACCGCCGCTCTGACTGGTGATGCCATCGTGCCTACTCCCACACTGACGTTTTCAACCGACAACCTCCCCGGCACCCTAGCAACAACTTCCCACGACGACCACATGGGCAGCGCCACATCAAAACACCAAATGGTCAGACAACGTGCCCCGCCCCACGCCCACACAAACCTCCCCACACCGCGTACCCCCCAACCACAAAGCGAACCCCCGGCCGCCCACACGAACCTCCCCACACCGCGTACCCCCCAACGCCCTCAACCATCCAACCACCTAACCACAAAACACGCCCCACCCCACGCCCACACGAACCTCCCCACACCGCGTACCCCCCAACCACAAAGCGAACCCCCGGCCGCCCACACGAACCTCCCCACACCGCGTACCCCCCAACGCCCTCAACCACCCAACCACCCAACCACCCAACCACAAAACGCACACCCCCGAACCCGACCACCCTTGATTGACATCCCCCCACCGGATGCCGAGAATGCCGAGCCGCTCTGGAGCACCTCGTGAACACGCTCCCGGCAACACCCCTGGCACCCTCTTACGGCCACCGTTTCGCCTATGCGACTCTCACTTGCGCGCCCCGAACAGGCCCCGCGCCTCAGCCAGTTCTACCGCTCGATTCACGGCCCGGAGTTCGCCCACCAGGAGCTCTTCAAAGCCGAGACCCTGGCGCAGCTGCTCACCGATGGCGAAATCGCCATTGTGGTGGCCACCCACGAGCGCGAACTTCTGGGCTGCGGGCTGGCCTTTGTGCGCAGCTGGAACCAGTCGCTGGAGATCAGCACCTTGAGCGTGTCCGCCCACCCCCGGCGCGGCGAGATTGCGAAGGCGCTCTTTGAGGCATTGCGCAGGCTGGGGATCAAGTCGTATGGCATCGCCTTTTTTCGAGCCTCCACCGAGTCGAGCTTTCGCCGCGGCCGCGACATGGGCGCGACCTGCTGGGGCTACCGCCCGGCGCCCGGCTCCCAGGACATCGGTCAGGCTGAACTCCTGATGGGCTTTATCAACCCCGCAGGCCAGCACCGCCGCGCCGAGCCTCCGCATAACGCGCTGACATCGACGCCCTTTGCCATGCGCATCATCGATCTTCTCGAAGAGGCCGAGCGCAACGTGCCCTACCCCAGGAGCTTTCCGGTGGGATGCCCGCGCGGCACTGGCGCCCCGGTGATCTCCGGGCGCATCTGGCCGACCTACCACTCCCGCGGAAACTACATCTACATCGAGAACGCCGCCGGCGCCTTCCCCGTCGAGATCATCAAAGAGTTCACCGAGCGGGTACGCAAAAAAGGCGTGCGCGATGTGCGTCTGACCCTGCCGGTCAACCACGAGCAGGCCTACCACGAGCTCTGCGCCATCGGCTTTCGCACGGTGGCCTACCTGCCGGGGTGGTTTCTGCGCGGCCCCAACCGCTTTGACTGCGTGGAGCTCGTCTTCGGCGCGCCCCCGGTCAACCCCACCCCCACCACCTTTGTGGAGCGTGCGGTGACCAAGATCCACCGCGATCTTCGCGCCTGATCCCCCGCGCCCTCTCCCTGGCGAGCGCTCGCCAGGGCCGGGGCTTATTCGAGCAAAAAGTTCACCGGCACGACGAGCTCAAACTCATCGATCACCGAGTCTTCGGGGAGCCCCGCATAAGGTTCTGCGGCCTCCACCATGCGCAGCACCTCCTTGTCGAGGAGGTTGTTTCCGCTGGAGCGCACAAGCTGCGGCGGCTGCGCCAGCGTGCCGTCCCGGCGGATGATCATCCGCACCACCGCCTCGCCCTCCACCCCCATGCGACGCGCCATGCGCGGGTAGCGCTTCTCGGCCTCCAGCGCGCCGGTGATGCGCGACTCGTAGGCGCCCCAGTCCACCGGGTCTACAAGCGGCGCCGGCGGCTCGGCGGGTGTCGGCTCGGGCGCGGGCTCATCTGCCACGGGCGTCTCTTCCACGGGATCTTCTGCGGCCTCGGGGTCCACTTCGACGGGCGCCTCCAGACTCACTGGCGCCTCCTCGGGGGGCGGCACGATCTCGGGCTCCGGCTCCGGCACCACGACCTCGGAGCTGGCCACCTTTGGCGCTTCCACCTGCTGGCGTGGTGGGGGTTTAACGGGCTCCGGCGGCGGCTCGGGCACCACTTCAGGCTCCGGCGGCGGTTCGGGCTCAGGCGTTGGCTCCACCGGTTCGGCCACCGGCTCGGGCGCCTTTAAGGTGAGCGTGATCGGCTCGGGCTCGACCTCGGCGGAAGAATCAAAGCTCAGCGGCACCGCAAAAAGCCCCAGGTGCAACGCCAGCACCACGCCCAGCGGCTTTCCCCACCCCACCCTTTGCGAAGGTTCGTTCATCGCGCGCTCAGTCGGCCTTGCGCGTGGCGATGGAGACCGACTCAAAGCCGGCCTTCGACGCCTCATCAAAGACAAACACGGCCTCTTCGAGCGCGACCTTGCTGTCGCCCACGAGCACGAGCACTTCAAAGCTCTCGCGGGCCTCCACCAGCGCCTGGCCCAGCCCCTCGCGCGTCACCGGGTCCTCGCCAAGGAGCATCGTGCCATCGGCCTTGAGCGTCAGCGTCTGCGCCTCTGGCGAGACCGCGCTCGTCGACTCGGCCTGGGGCAGCACCACGCCCATCTCGCGCACCCGATCGAAGTTCGCCGCCAGCACCACGAAGATCAGCAGGATGAACACCACATCGATCAGCGCCGAGACATTGATCGTGGGCGACTCCCGCTCAAAACTCTCAAACTGCATCGGCCGCCTCACGCACCAGCGTGGGCACCGGGCGCTTCTCGCCAGGCTCGGTCTGCGGCAACGGCAGCGCGGTGAGCACCTGCGAGATCGCGTCGCTCAAGGTCAGCCGGAAGCCGTCGGTGCGCGCGTTCAAAAAGGTGTAGCCGGCCAGCGAAGGCACCGCCACCATCAGGCCGGCCGCCGTGGTCAAAAGCGCCTTCCAGATGCCCGAGGCCAGAAGCTGGGCGTCGACCATCGCCGCGCCCGCGCCCTGCAGGCCGATGAAAAGCTCGACCATGCCCACCACCGTGCCCAGAAGCCCCAGGAGCGGAGCGACCTGCGCGATGAACGAGAGGGCGCCGACATTCTTTTCCAGACGCTGCAGCTCCAGACTTCCGCAACGCGCCGCCTCGGCCTCCACCCGATCCGGGCGACGCTCAAAGGTCTCCAGCATCGCGTCGATCACGCGCCCCACCGGGTGCACGCTACCCCGGGCACGCTCGCGCGCCCCGGCCACATCACCCTCATCAATCGCCTCAAGCACCTCGCCAAGCCACTGCACCTGGCCTAAGCGCTGCGCCCGAAACTCCAGCGCCTTTTTGACAAAAATGGCCACCATCAACGCCGAACAGGCGTAGATCGGGGCCATCGCCCATCCCCCGTTTGTCATCAATTCGCCAAGCGTCATCACTGCTCTCATCGCTTCGGTGGACGTCAAACCACGCTCCTTCCATAGCGTAATCACTCCACCCTAACAATGAAAATCAGTTTCAATTTCACATCTTTTCGTCTTTTTTCGACGACTTAGCCCCCACCGCAAGCGCGCGCGCCCCCGATCACGCGATCTGCGGTGAATGGACACCCTCTCGGCCTCACCGCGATCGCGTTGCATCCCCGTTTTTGGCTTAAGGCACCCGCACCGGCCGATCGCCCTGCCGCGTCCACTCCCACATCGACGCATCGTAGTTGGCGACCTCCCCGTACCCCAGCGCCCGCAGCACCGAGTACACAAAGCCCGAGCGGATGCCCCCGGTGCAGTACGCGATCACCTCGTCGCCACGCTCGATCTCCCGCGCTTTGAGCATCGCCTCAATCGCCTGGCGAGTCTTCAGCTGCTGGCCCTCAAAGAGATCTTCCCACCACAGATGCTGCGCCCCCGGGATGTGTCCGGCGCGCGACTCCCCGTACTTGACCTTGCCGCCATACTCCTCGGCCTCGCGCGTATCGAGCAGCGCCACATCGTCGCGGGAGAGCGCTGCCTGAACCTCGGCGGTGGTCGCCCGGTGGGCCTCCTGGCGCCGCACCTCAAAATCACCGGCGCTTCGGTCGGCCTGCGCTCCGGATTCAAGCTCGTGTCCAGCCGCCTCCCAGGCCTGAACGCCCCCCCAGAGCACATAGACCTTCCCATGCCCCAGATACTCCAGCGTCCAATGCAAGCGCCCCTCCTCGCCCCAGGTCCCCGGCGCGCGCCAGCCCCCGTAGACCACCACCGACTTATCGTTAAAGACGCCGGCCTCCCTCATGCGCACCTCCAGATGCGCATCGCCCGCCAGCGCCCCCTGCTGCTCCCCGCTCACAAGCGTCGTCCAGGGCAGGTTCGCCGCGTTGGGAAGATGTCCCCGTCGAAAATCCGAGGCCTCCCGCGCATCGAGCACCGCCGCCCCCTCGGCGACAAGCTCCCGGGCGCGTTCCACATCCACAAACACTTCAACGGCCTGCTCCCCGAACGCCACCAGCGACCCGGCGCCGCCGCTGCGCTCCTGCGCCTGCACCGGGCAAAGCACACCGCTGACGCAGAGCAAAAGTGCCACCAACACGCTCCCCACCGCCCCACCTCCCAGAAGGCTCCCTACGCTTCTTTTACGCCCACTCTCTGCTGCCAAATCCGCTCCTGTTCTCTTTCTTTACTCGCACCCAACCCTCACGACGTCCCATCATGCCCCCAACACTCCCAACATCACCTGAACGCCCTGATTAAAATAACCTGATTAAAAAAACCGCCTCGACGTAGAGACGTCTCGGCGGCGTTCTTTATTTGATCACGAGTGGCTGCCCGGCGAGCAACACCCACGCAGCGTGGGCCTCGCCAGGCTTCCTGAATGAAGCATTACTCGCGCTCTTCGACCACCTTCACCGTGTCTTCATCCCGCGACCACTCCCACCACGACCCGTCGTAATTTTTGGGCTCGGGGTAGTCCAGGTACTTGAGCACGGCGTAAAAGAACCCGCTGCGCACGCCGCTCTGGCAGTAGGGAATCGCCAGCGTGCCATCCACAATGCCCAGCGCCTCAAGCTCGGCGCGCAGCTCATCGACCGGGCGCAGCGTGCCATCTTCCGACAACACGTTCTCCCAGTGGTAATGCACGGCTTCAGGGATGTGGCCACCTTCGGGGTTGTCGCGCAGATTCTCGGCAAACCACTCCTCGATGGTGCGCGTATCCACCAGGCGAATCGTGTCATCCTCAATTGCCGCCTCAACCTCCTCGATCGTGGCGCGGCGCTGCGGCTGAAGGTCGACGGTGAAGTCGCCCGCCACGGCCTCATTCACGCCCGCCTCAATCGCCTCAAAACGCGCGCCGGTCCACTGATCGAAGCCCCCGTCGAGCAGGTAGACGTTCTCGTGGCCCAGGTACTCTAGCGTCCAGAAGACGCGGCCCGAAGCCGACTCCGAGCTGCCCCCACCGCCGTAGATCAGCACCGGCTGCTCGTCATTGACGCCGTACTCGCGCGCGATCGTCTGCAGGGTCTCGGCGTCATCATAAAGAATGCCGTTGAAGTCCGGCTTCGCAAAGACGCTCCACTTGATGTTGATCGCCCCGGGAACATGCCCGGTGGCGTAGGTGGCTTCGGCACGCGTGTCGAGCACCAGCGCGCCCTGGCGACGCAAAAACTCAAACTCCTCGGCGTTAACAAAAACCTCCGCCTCACAGGTCCCCGTCTCTTCCGAGCAGCCCTCGGGCGTCTCAAACTGCGCGGCCTCCTGACCACACCCCACCGAGAGCGTCAGCGTCACCGCTGCCGCAGCCCACACCGACCATCGACCAGCTGCCCTCGTCGCTTCGATCATGCTCATCGCTACCCTTCCTGCGTCAAAAAAAGGCCCGACACCTGCCGGGCATCCGTTTTTATATAATCCCTATTCGCAAACTAGGATTTACGAACAAGACAAAACATAGCGACGTGGTAGGAATTATTCAACAGCGAAAAACAGAGTCCATAAACCAAGCAAAATCAACCACTTACAAAGACACACCCCGAGGAGCTTCAAAGTTTTTTCACCCCGGCACGCAACTTTCTCCGCCGCCGCTCGACAATAAGAGGGTGACCCTGACCGACGCGCGAGGTGCGCGTGCTCGTCCCTGCCCTCTCGGAGAACCCATGACCCGCATCGACGGCTCCAACACCCCCGCCCCCCTCCCCACCGACGAGGAGTTTGTCGGGCCCCTTCCGCCCACCTGCACCCCCTCGCCAGCGCAGAGCGCCGGCGCTTCGGGCGCATCGTCGGTGAGCGAAACCTCCCCCCAGACCGACGCCTGGGAGGAGCCCTCAAAACCCTCCCTCTTTGAGCGCGCAAAAAGCGCCGCCACCGGCAGCCTGGAGCGCGCCCGCCAGGCCCTGGGCGACCCCGGCGCACTGACCCGCCAGGCCTTTGAGCCGGTCGTCGACTTCTTTGAGCCCTCCCCCTCCACCACCGAGGCCATCGCCCAGACCCGCCAGAAGATCGAGGAGACCGTCACCCGCGTCACCGACAACCTCGACCCCGAGACGCTTGAGAAGACCGCACAAACCCTGGCCGAGAACCCCGAGCTCTTCGTCCAGGCCATTGAAGTCTCCATCGACCGGGCCCAGGCCACCGTCGACGCCGCCAGAGCTCTGGGCAACGACGCGCTGGCCACCGTCGAGCAGCGTTTTGATCAAAAAGTCGACGAGGCAAAAGACAACATCAACGAGGCAAAAGACAACCTCACCAACGCCGCCAGAACCCTCGGCCAGGCCCACGCCGCCGTCTCCGACGCCATCGACAAAAAGATCGATCAGGAGATCGCCGAGGCCAAAACCGCCATCAAAGAAGGCATCAAAGAAGGCCTGCAAGACGCCGCGACCCTCTACAAAGGCTACGAGCTGGCCGATCGCCTCGTCGACTCCGCCATCGTCGGGGTCGCCTCGATGGCCGGAGACGCGGTGAGCAGCGCCGTCGTCGGTATCGTCACCGGCATTGGCGAGACCATCGTCGAAGAGCGCGAGGCCTATATGAACGCCCTCGGCCACCTGGAAGCTGCCCACGACTGGGCCTCCAGCCCGGTCAACCTCAGCGACGACAGCCTTCCGGAGATCGCCGCAAAGCTCTTCATCGGCGATTCTCGCGTGGCGTTTGCCGCCAGCGTCGCCCTCGAGGCGCTCGAAGTGGTGCCCGACGCCGCAGAGGTCCTCCTTAAAGCCGCCAAAGCGCTCCCCTCGGAAGAAAACTTCAACGCGATGCTCGATGACATTCAACCGGGCGAAACCCGCGAGATCAGCGGTGAGCTTCTCGCCAAGCTCTCCGTCGGCTTCGGGGCCAGCGTCAGCACCTCGGGTTCCGTCGAAATCACCCGCGACGCCAAAAACCCCAATCTCATCGAGATCACCTTCAAAGACGCCGACGCCGGAGCGCTGGTCTTAGGCAAAAGCGTGCAGGGCCAGGGCGCGTCACTCGACCTCGGCCTTAAACGCACCGACAGCGCTACCCTGCGCTTCGACACCCGCGAGCCCGCCCAACTCAACCGCGCGCGCATGGCCACCACCGCCGCCTTCCTTTCGGTCGATCCCGACACCCTCGCCAACGTCTTCAAAGATCACTACGTCGCCACTCGCCAGGAGATCGCCACCTCCATCTCCGCCTCCGCCTCCATGCCTACACTCCCCCTGGGCATCGACATCGGCTCCACCACCACCGTCGCACATGAGCACCGCGTTGATGACCATGCCTCCATCCATCGCTTCGAGATGGGCATCAAGCCGGAGCTCTCCCTGGGCAAAGATCTTGTCCAACTCCCCCCCGAGGTCTTCGCCTCCCTCTCCCGGAATGCCTCCAACGCAGCCTCCGGCACACTCGCCGAAATCTTCGCCTCCCAGACCGGCGGGCAGGTCGGCCTCAAAGCCGGCCTCGCCGCCGAGGCCACGATGGCGGTGGAGTTCCACAACATCACCCCCCAGACCCTGGAGGTGGACCTCAAGCTCACCGGCGATCTGGCCGGCCCCGAACATGAGCTTCACGTCAAGGTCACGCTTCACGATCTGCCCGAGCTCGCAAAAGCCCTCGACCGCACCCCCGACGAGCTGGCCCGCGCCCTCAACGAGGGCTCAATCACCCCGGCCGAGCTCTTCAACATCGTCGGCAAACCCGCCGAACATCTGGAGGTCAAAATCACCCGCTCCAGCACGCAGTTCACAGGCACAAAGCTCGATATGATGGGCCTCAAACTCAACAACGGCACCCGCCAGAAGACCGAAGAGGTCTGGAGCCACTTCGGCGCCCGCGAGCCCGACGCCCAGGCCGAGCTAACTCCCTTTAAGGCCGCGCTGCATCACGACATCTCGATCTAAGCCGATGCATCAAACGCGCGGTGCGGCGTCGCGTCGCACCGCGCCCTCCCCTCTCACTCCAGATCGTCGAGCCCCATCCGAGCCGCGTAGGCTTTGATCGCGGCCACCGGCGCCCGAAAGGTCTCCTCGCTGCCGATGTTGAAGACCACCCCCATGATCTGATCCTGAACTGCGACGATTCGCTCCATCGACTCCCGCGGGTCGAGGACCAATAATTGCACCGAGCCATCGGGCGCCGCTCGCCCCACCTGGCGACTGAACTCCTTGATACGCCGCACGTTGGTGAAGGCCACAAGCCAGGGCTGATCCCCCAGCAGAGTCACCATCGGCGTCGACGGGCCGTCCTGGCGCTCGGTGGGCAAAAAGTACCAGCCCTTGAGCAAAAACACCGCGCGCCAGAGCGCCTCAATGTTCTCTGTGGTAGGTTCGCGGCGTGCGCGGGCGACGTAGTCGCGGATCTCAAGTGCAGACATGGTCTCATTCTCCTGATAGCGATCGCGCCGGGAATCCAACGCGCCCACATGCTCTTTTCCAAGCGCAGCACCCCACGTCAAGCACCACCGCTCCCAAGCCGTATGCCGTAGGTCACTTCCATGCGTCTCCCCTTGTTGCGGCTCGCCAGCCTTCTTCTCATCACGCTCTTCGTAGGCGTTTTTCCACTGGCGTCGTGGGCGCAAACCTCGACCGACGCACACGCCAGCAACGAACACGCCAGCGACGAACACGCCGGCCACGCCCACGAGCACGCATCAGGCGAAGGCTCCGAAGAGGTCCTGGAGTGGATCTGCCCGATGGAGTGCAACGACCTTCGTTTTGAGGAGTTCACCAGCTGCCCGATCTGCGGCATGGACGTGGTCCCCCACCGCGTACGCCGCAGCGCCCCGGCCGATGCCGACCTCTTCGGCGAGCTTGAGGAGGGGGGCTTTTTCGACAGTGAAGCGTTGATGAGCGAGGCCGAGGTCATCGCCGAGCGCCCCGAGCGCGCGTTGATGCCGGGGGTACCGAACTGGATCTTTTACCTGGGCTGCGCTCTGCTCATTGCCCTCTCCTTTGTGCTGCTCCTCGCGCTGGGCAAACCCACGCGCAACATGAAAAAGACCTCCAAACGCTGGGACTACCCCCGCTTTGAGCTCACGCGCCTCTCCTTCTTTAAGACCTTTGTGACCTGGCGGGGCTTCCAACCCCTGGTGCAGCTACCCGTCGTCGCGCTCTTCATCCTTGTGATCGTCGCCGGTCTCATCGGCTCTCAGGATCCCTCCCGCAACATCGCGCCGGTGCTCACCTGGAACATCTGGTGGATGGGCCTGATCTTCTTTGCGTTTTTTGCCGGCGAGATCTGGTGCACGGTCTGCCCCTGGATGGCGGTGCCGGACTGGATCAAGCGGCTGAGCGCCAAACTCCCCGGTCGCGACCGCGCCATCGGCCTGGAGCGCACCTGGCCTAAAGCCCTGCGCAACCTCTACCCGGCCATCGTCATGTTCATGGCGCTGACCTGGCTGGAGCTCGCCTACGAAGCCCCCTACCGCCCCGCGCTCACCTCGATCATGGGGCTGGCGATGGTGGCGATGGCCGCAGCCACCCTCTTTATCTTCGAGCGCAAAGGGTTTTGCCGCTACGTCTGCCCGGTAGGCCGCGTCACCGGGGCCTACGGTACCACCGGCATGCTGGAGATCCGCCGCCGCGACGCCCAGATCTGCAAGTCCTGCCAGACCAAAGACTGCTTCCACGGCAACGAGCGCGGCCTGCCCTGCCCCACCGGCGAATTTATGGGGGCGATGAATGAGAACAGCTACTGCACCATGTGCACCGAGTGTCTGAAGACCTGCCCCCACGACAACATCGGCATCAACATCCGCGCCCCGATCGCCGACCTCTTAGGCCCCCACCGCAAGCGCCTCGATGAGGCATGGCTGCTGCTGGCGATCTTTTTGGTCACGATCTTCCACGGCCTGGCGATGATCCCGGTCTGGACCCGCCAGACCGTCCCGCCGCTGCGCGACGCTCTCGAAGCAACGCTGGGCGTCGACCCGGGCTACCTGACCACCTTCACCCTGGGCATGGTGGGCTTCTTCGGCGCGTCCACGCTCCTCTACCTGGGGGTGTGCTGGCTCTCGAAGTTCGCCAGCGGCAACGTCTTCTACCGCCTGCGCGACTTCTTCATCGCCTACGCCTACCCGCTTCTGCCGGTGGCGCTGGCCTACCACCTGGCGCACAACGCGCTGCACTTCTTCTACGAGGGCAGCAAGCTTTTGCGCCTGATCAGCGACCCCTTCGGCTGGGGCTGGGATCTTTTTGGCACCGCCAAAAGCCCCCTCTCGATGGTCGTGCCTCTGGAGTGGCTCTGGGGCGCCCAGCTCACGCTGGTGCTCCTGGGCAACCTCGCCACGCTGTGGCTGGTCAACCGCGCCACCCACCGCATGTTTGGCAACCGCCGTCAGGCCATCAAAGCGCTGATCCCGGTGGCGATCTTCGCGCTCCTGCTCAGCGTCGCCGCCCTCTGGCTGCTCTCCCAGCCCATGGAGATGCGCACCGCCTGAAATCGCCCCTGTGATTTTGCCCGCTGAGCACGTATTTACTTCGCCACCGGCCCCGCTATGGTAGCCTGCCGGTGGGCCGCGCCGCGGCTCGCACTCTCACGTCGTACCTCTCACACGCATGCTGCCGAGCTCGGCGCATCCCCCTGGCCATGACCCCCGAACCTCCCCAGACCGAGCCCCGCGAGTCGAGCGCCGGCACCGCCGACGCCTCGGCCAGCTCCGATGAGCTGCGCACGGGCACCTTCGCCGCGCTTCACGACGTGCACGTGATGCGCATCGCGCTGGTGCTCATCGCCCTGGCCGCCACCATCGCGGTCTTGAGCTTTGCCAAAACCATCCTCATCCCGGTCGTCCTGGCCTTCTTCTTAAGCTACGTGCTCGCCCCCTTCGTCAACGCCTTGATGCGGGTGCGCCTGCCGGGCACGCGCCTCTTCTTGCCGCGCGGGGCGGCCGCTCTGATCATCGTCGTGCT
Source organism: Lujinxingia vulgaris (assembly GCF_007997005.1). Taxonomy (GTDB): domain Bacteria; phylum Myxococcota_A; class Bradymonadia; order Bradymonadales; family Bradymonadaceae; genus Lujinxingia. Next base: position 33,132 of record NZ_VOSL01000013.1, read on the forward strand.
CGCGGTGGGGCTGACCGGGGTGGTGGGCACCTTCATCGGCGATCAGGTCCGACGCCTGGCGCTGGAGGTGCCCAACTACCAGGATCGCCTGGTCGACAACCTCACCGAGCTGCGCGGCAACGTCACCGAGCTGCAGCTGCGCGTGGAGAGCGCGCTGGAGCCTTTGCGCCGCGAAGACGAGGCCATCTCGCCAGCCGCTGCCCCCGCCGGCGATGAGGAACGCCTCGACACCGCCGAGCGCGTGCAGGTCTTCCTCGACCAGGGCAGCGGCGACTTCTGGGGGACCACCTCCTCCTTTATCGCCGGCGGCATCACCGGCTTTCTGGGCTTTTTGGCCCAGGCGCTGATGTGCATCTTCGTGCTCGTCTTTGTGCTCGCCCAGGGCCCGGGCATGCGTCAGCGCGTGCTGGAGGCGGCCGGAAACGGCCCGCGCAGCCGCCACGCCATCGACGTGATCCTGCGCAACGTCAACGAAGATGTGCAGCGCTACCTCTTTAACCGCTTCGCCACCAACACCTGCGTGGCGATCATCACCGGCGTCTCGCTGTACATCTACGGTCTGGACTTCGCCTTCTTGCTGGGCATCTTCGCCGGCCTCTTTAACTTCATCCCCTACGTCGGCCCGATCATCGGCACGGTCTTCCCGGCGACGGTGGCCTACATGCAGTTTGGCGACCTCACCGACGTGTTCTGGTGCGTGCTCATCTACGGCAGCATCACCGGACTTGAGGGCAACCTGGTCACCCCCTTTACCATCGGCCGACACCTCAAGCTCAACAGCCTGGCGGTGCTGCTCTCGGCGATCTTCTGGGGCTGGATCTGGGGAGCCCCCGGCCTGCTTCTGGCCATCCCCATTGTCGCCACGCTCAAGTCGGTCTCCGAGAACATCGACGATCTTCGCCCGCTGGCCGCATTTCTGCGCGGCTGAGCCGACTCCGCGCGCCGCGACGCCACAGCGCGCCTTGGTTCTTGCCCCGACCCGCAGCCTCCCTCTACAATCGCGCCTCTTCCACCCCACGGTCTGCTTACGGCGGAGTCACGCGCGATGCTCACCCTCAAAGACGGTCGCTACCACTGCAGCGAGATTCTGGGCGAAGGCTCGATGGGCCGCACCTACCTGGCCACCGATCACACAAGCGGCCAGACCGTCGCGCTCAAAGCCCTCTACCCCTCTCGCCTGGCCACCCTCAAAGACTTCGAGCTCTTTGAGCGCGAGGCCCGCATCCTCCAGCAGCTCGACCACCCGCGGGTGCCCGCCTACATCGACGCCTTCTGTGAGGGAGAGGGCGACGCGGTCTGCTACTACATCGTGCAGGCCTACGCCGGCGGGGGCGATCTGCGCGAGCTCCTCGACAGCGACATCCGCTTTGATGAGGAGCGCCTCCTGGATCTGATGATCGCCCTGGCCGAGATCCTCGACTACCTCCACAGCCAGGAGCCGGCGGTGGTCCACCGCGACTTAAAGCCGGCCAACATCATCATGTGCGACGAGGGCCAGACCCCCACGCTGGTGGACTTCGGCGCGGTGCGCGAAGTGGTGCGCCTGACCATGGGAGGCGGCTCCACCATCATCGGAACCTTCGGCTATATGCCGCCGGAGCAGCTGATGGGCCGCGCGCTCCCCGCAAGCGACCTCTACGCGCTGGGCATCACCTCATTGGAGTGTTTGACCCGGCGCACCCCCTCCGATCTGCACGGCGAAGACGCCGCGGCCATGATCGATGAGCTCAACGGCGTCTCCACCGACCTCCAACGCGTCCTGCGTCGGCTCTGCGCCCCGCGCATCGACGAGCGCTACCCCTCGGCCAGAGAGCTCCTCCAGGATCTCAAACAGCTCAAGAGCGCCCAGACCCTCATTCACATCGACCGCATCGAGCGCGAGATCGCCCGCCGACAGCGCGAGCGCGAGCGCGCCCTGGTCAGCGCCACCGGCACCGCCGTGACCTTTCTGGCCGGCCTGATCGGCTTTGTGGTCATCGCCGCCGGATTTGTCGGCGCCATCCTCGTCTTACGCGAGCTGATCACCACCCTGGAGCTGCCCATCATCGCCGCCATGGCGGTGAGCATCGTTGGCCTCCTGGTGCCCCTGGTCATCCTGGGCGCGCGATACATCCGCGACGCCTGGCAGCCCCCCCCGGCCAACTGGCTCAACCTCAAAGCCACGTTTACCGGCATCACCAGCGAACCTTCTGCCGAGGGCAACCAGACCTTCTATTACCTCAATTACGCCTTTGAGCACCGCGGGCAGCCCTTCGAGAACAAGATCACGCTGGCCGCCACCAGCACCAACCCCTTTGTCAAAAATGAAAAAATTCTGGAACGCATGAGCCGACTTCACGACCAGGCCGGCAGCGAGTTCGACGTCTTTGTCGACCCGGCCAACCCGAACAACCACCTCAGCATCGAGATCTACGACGCCGAACAGAACTTCGTGGAGCCGGTCCACCACTTCGATCCGAGCAAAGCTCACCACCCGGCATAAGCCCTCCGGGCGGCCTGCCGGCGGCCTTGTGTGGCAGCGGCGCAGAGTCTAAGATTCCCGCGCTGCCGTGGCACTTTATCGGGCCTGCGGCCTCGCTCAATCTCGATGTTTTAGCTCTGCGGTCTGTCCCCGAGTCGGCACCTTCGATGTGCCGCTTCAGACCCTCTTCTCAGCGCACGGTCAAGGAGTTCGCGTGGCGAACGATACCATCCTCATTGTCGATGCGGACACCAAGTCCCAGAAGGTCCTGGAGGTCAGCTTCAAGAAGGCCGGCTATCGCGTCGTCCTGACCGACGCCATCGCCCGAGCTCATGAGCTCATTGAGGCCGAAGCCCCCGCCCTGATCATCAGCGAGACGACGCTTCCCGATGGCGACGGCCTGGAGTTCTGCGCCGACTTAAAGATCGCCCCGGAGACCGAGCAGATCCCCTTTATCTTTCTGACCGAAGAGCGCTCCATCACCGAGAAGATGCGCTCCTTTGAGCTGGGCGCCGACGACTACCTGACCAAGCCGGTCTACATCAAAGAGATCACCACCCGCGCCGAGCTCCTGATCCAGCGTCGCGCCAAAGAGCAGCTCAGCGGCGCGGAGCGCGATGAGATGCAGGGCAACCTGCGCGACATCACCATGATCGACCTGCTTCAGCTCATCGAGCAGGAGCAGCGCTCGGGCTCGGTGCGCATCCGCCGCGGCTCGCGCCTGGCGGCGGTCTTCTTCCGCGAGGGCAACCTCCTCGACGCCGTCTGCGGCAAGCTCCAGGGCGAAGACGCCATCTACCGCATCATGCTCTGGCCGGAGGGCGACTTCGTGGTCCGCTACCACGACACCGACCTGCGCACCGACCATATCGAAAAAGACGCCTCCGAGCTCTTGCTCGAAGGGCTTCAGCGCGTGGATCGCTTCGGCGAGCTGATGAGCATTATGCCGCCCCTGGAGCGGGTCTATGAGGCGGACTACCAGCGCTTGCCGGCGATGCTCTCGCAGCTCCCCGCCGAGGTCGAGCGCCTGGTGCGCCTCTTCGACGGCTACCGCCGCATGCGCGATGTCATCGATGACAGCCCCCTCGACGACGTCACCACCCTGCAGATCATCTTAAAGCTCGTCGACGAAGACATCCTCCACGAGGTCATCCCGGCGGCCGGCCAACCCACGTCCGAGCCCTCCCCATCCAACCTCGACGACTGGCTGCGCACCCCGTCGGGGCGCGTGGTCGCCCCGTCCGACGATCCTTCCCACAGCGTCGAAGAGGAGCCCTCCGACTCCACCGACCGCATCAGCAAGCCGGCCGTCGGCGACATTGAGCGGGCGATGGCCGCCGCCGGCGATGAGATCGACACCGAGGAGCTCCCCCGCCAGCCCGACGATGGTGAGGAGCCTCGCCAGGGCTCCGGCGGCGGACACTGGAAGTTCCACTGGGACGAGGGCGAAGAGCGCCCCAACACCGAAGAGATCCCGGCCTCGGCGCTCGACGAGTCTGCCTCCACCGACGAGTCCGATGAGGCTCAGGCCGAGGGCCTGCGCGAGCTCGAAGATCAAGAACGGCGCCGTCGCGAGGCCGAAGCCCGCCACCTCGCCGAACAGAAAGAAGCCCTGGAGCGCGCCCAGGCCAGCGAGCCTGTGCCCACCGCCGAATTTGACGCGCCCACCGCCGACGATCTGCCCTCCGAGGAGCTCCCGCCCGAACCTCTCGACGATCGCGACGTCCCGGCCAGCGACGCCACCGGCGAGCTCTACGTGGCCGACCTGCTCGCCCAAAAGCCCTCGGCCGGGCGCCAGCGCATCCCCACCCCCAGCGCCTCGCCGGCCCAGGCGCTGGCGATCGATGATGCTCTGCCCAACGCCTCCGGCGCTGACGCATTTGCCCCCGACACCACCGGCGATCCCTTAAGCGACGACGACCTCTTCGGCGACGACAACGCCTTTGGCGAGTCCGACGACGCCTTCGGCCTCTTCGACGACGAGCCCGAAGGTACCCTGCCCGGCGTCGGCGAGGAACGCGCGCCCACCAACCCCCACGACACCGATCGCAGCGAGCGGGAGACGGCCAAAATCCGCATCCCCGACGCGATCAAGCGCGCCCGCGACGAGGCCCGTCAGGCCGCCGAGGATGACGCCAGCGACGCCCTTCCCGAAGCCGACGCCAGCGACGACGCCCCCGAAACCGGCGCCCTTAATGATACCGACGCCGTCGAAGACGACGCCGCGTCCGAAGACGCCTTCGCCAAACCGGACTTCGCCCCCGAGGTCAACCTCGACGAGATGTCCGAACCCGAGCCCCTCGACGCGCCGCAAAGCGACGATGACGGCGAAGACGAAACCACGCAAGGCATTGAAAACAAAGAAGAATCCGAAACCCTCACCATGCCTGCCGTCGAGCGACACAGCGCAGACAACACCATCGTCTCCACCAAATACACCCTCAAAAAACGTCGCGCCCCCGACGCTGTGACCGGCTCCGCCTTTGAAGACGATGAGCCCACCCCGGCGCCGATGATCGACCCGAGCACCGCCCACACCTCCCTTGAGGAGGGCCCCACCACCGACAGCCCGGACGCCGACGCCCGCGCCAAACAGGTCGACACCGACCCCGGCCTCGACAGCTACCTGGCCGAAAAGGACGCGACCGAACCCGAGTCCGAGCCTGAGAGCGAGCCCCAGGGCGAGAGCGAGCCCCAGGACGAGAGCGAGCCCCAGGACGAGAGCGAGCCCCAGGACGAGAGCGAGCCCCAGGACGAGAGCGAGCCCCAGGACCAGGACCACGACGAGAACCAGGACCACGACGAGAACGAGTCCGAGTCCGAGTCCGAGAACGAATCCGAGTCCGAGTCCGAGTCCGAGAACGAGAACGAGAACGAGAACGAGAACGAGTCCGAGAACGCGTCCGAGTCCAAACCCGTCTCCACGCTCACCGACGCCGACCACACCCCCGACGCGCGTCCCCGGGTGCAGCTGGGCGGCGTGCTCTCGGAGGCCTCCTTCTTCCAGAAGGGCGAGAACCTCCATGAGTACGATGACCTCGGTGAGGAGTTCGCCGGGGAGTCGAAGAGCTGGAAGGTGTGGGTGATCGTGGCCGCCGTCATGGCGCTTGTGGCGATCACGCTGGTGGCGATGCAGATGTCCTCGGGTCCGGAGCCTGCCGACGCGCTCCCCGAAGAGGTCGCCAGCGTCGAGGAGCCCGAACCTGAACCTGAGGAGCCGGCGCTCGAAGCGGAGGAGCCTCAGGCTGGCGAGGAGGTCGCTGAAGACGAAGCACCCACCGGCCTCGACCTCGACCAGGCGCTGGCCCGCGCTCGCCTCGAAGGCATGTCCGCTGAGGCTGCGGCCGTGGAGCTCGCCAGCGAACGCGCCGCCAGCGATGCAGCCGCCCCCTCCGTCGAAGATCAGGCCGCTGAAGAAGCCGCCGCGGCCGAAGCGGCCGCCGCCGAGGAAGCCCCCACCGACGAGGAGGCCGCGCCTGCCAACGACACTGCGGCCCCCGAAGAACAAGAACTTCGCGCCGCGGCCACCACCCCGGCCCCCGATCGCGAGACCACCGTCAATGAAGACATCCAGCGCCTGCGCACCATGGTCCAGCGCGAGCGCATTGATGAGGCGCTCCCCCTGGCCCGCGACTTGAGCAAACGCGCGCCCAACAACCGCCAGGTCGCCTTCCTGCACGGTCAGGCCGCCCTCTACGACGGCAAAAACTCCGAGGCCATCGAAAACCTCACCCGCGCCGAGCGGCTGGGCATGCGCACCGGCGCCTTCTATCTGGAGCTCGCCACCGCCTACCAGCTCGCCGGTCGCCGCGACCAGGCCAAAGGCGCCTACGAGAAGTTTCTGGAGATCGAGCCCACCGGCCAGAGCGCCGACGAGGTCCGCGCGATCCTGGAGTCGCAGTTCTGAGCCGCTGGCCCTCTCGCACCACACGCATCACAGGTTTTCACCATGCTGGTCATGACGATTGAGTCGAGCTGCGACGAGACCTCCGTCGCGCTCATTAAAGACGGCCGCCAGATCCTGGCCAACGCCGTCGCCAGCCAGATCCCCATCCACCGCCGCTACGGCGGGGTGGTCCCGGAGCTGGCCAGCCGCAACCACATCCGCGACATCCACCAGGTCCTCAACGAGGCTCTGGACGACGCCGGGCTCACCCTGAACGAGGTCGATGGCTTTGGCGTGACCTGCGGCCCGGGCCTGGTCGGAAGCCTGCTGGTGGGCATTGAGACCGCCCGCGCCCTGGCCTTCGCGCTCAACAAACCGGTGGTGGGCCTCAACCACCTCGAAGGTCACCTCACCGCGGTGCTGCTCGAAGGCGACACGGTTCAAAACCCGACCTTCCCCTACCTGGGGCTGATCGTCAGCGGCGGCCACACCGACCTCTACATCGTGCGCGGCCTGGGCAACTACGAGCTCCTGGGCCGCACCCGCGATGACGCCGCCGGGGAGGCCTTTGATAAGGTCGCGCGCATGCTCGGCCAGCCTTATCCGGGCGGCGTGGCCATCGACCGCCTCGCACAAGATGGCCGCCCCGACGCCATCGACTTTCCACGCCCGATGTGGACGCGCAAAAACTTCGACTTCTCGTTTTCGGGCCTCAAGACCGCCGTGGCGCAACACATCGACGCCCACGGCATCCCCGAGGGGCAGGCGCTCAACGACCTCTGCGCCTCCTTCCAGGAGGCCGTCGTCGACGTGCTCCTCTTTAAGGCGCTCAACGCCTGTGAGACGCACACACTCAAGCGCCTGGTGCTCTCCGGCGGGGTGGCCTGCAACAGCCGGCTTCGCCAGCGCGCCCGCGACGCCTGCCAGGCTCACGATCTGGAGCTCTTTGTCGCGCCGCCCTCCCTCTGCACCGACAACGCAGCGATGCTCGGCCCCATCGCCGAGCATTACCTGCAGCTTGAGGGCACGACCCATTTCGTCGGCCACACCATCCGCGCCCAGTCCAGCATGCCCCTTGGCCACTCCGAGCGCACCCCGGCCCGCACCCACCGCTAACGCCACACTGGAGTCTTCCGTGACCACCCCTGCTCCCCAGATCCTCGACGCCCTGCTCCGCCACGACCGCGTCAAAGCGCTTGTGCTCATCGACGAAAAAGGCAACCCCCTGGCCACCCGCGGACAGGCCCGCTCGCTGATCGCCGGTGCCCATGAGGCCACCGTCCTCACCGATCTGAGCAAGGTCAGCGCCGACGCCCGCGAGTGCGTCTACATCACCCGCCACGGCCTGAATCATTTTTTGATCGTGATCTTCGATGAGAACGTCGACTTCGACACCCTCAAAAAAGACGTCGACGCCACCATCGCCCAGCATCAGCGCTGAGATCTGTGTTTTGAGCCTGGCCTGAAACCACCCGAGGGCGCGCCGGTTTCGGCGCGCCCTCGGATCGAATCACGTCATCGCGGCAACGCCGCCCCCTTCCCCGGGCGCAAGCTCAGTCGCCCTTGCCTTTGGAGAGGTTGTCGACATCGCTCTCGGTGAAGGGCTCGGCCTCAAGCCCGCCCTTCACAAGCACTTCCGGCATCCCGCCAACCTGCTCCACGCTCAGCCCGTCGGCCTTCGGCACCACATAGCTGGCCATCCCCCAGTAGGTCGCCAGACACAGCATCCAGGCCACCCCGGTGCGGAAGACATCGCCGCGGGCGATGCCCACCAGCAGCCCGAAGAGCGACGCGCCCACAATGAGCACCCCGGCCACCCCGAAATCGCGCGTGAAATACGCCAGCACATTGACCGGCACCACCACCACCAGCGCCCCGGCGAAGGTGTTGTAATCCGGGTTGAGCTGGGTGAAGCGAAAGCTCAGCAAGATCACGATGAGCTGGGCCAGCGCCGCTGCCGCGTAAAAGGTCAGCGGCGTCCACGTAAAGCTCGATACCACCTCGGCCACTATCATCATGACTCTCTCGTCTGCGTCGGCTCCGTCGACTCGCCGGAGGTTTTTTCGGGGTCGAGCTCACCGGAGGGCGAGCTCACTTCGATCACATCCTCGGCCAGCCCCTTCTGAAAGCTCAAACGAAGGCGCGCGGCCGCCGCGCTGATCTGCGGCAACTTCTGCAGGCCCACGATCACAAAGATGATCGCGACGACCACCAGCAGCTCTGCGGCGTTGAGCATCATAACAAAGGTCTCCGGGCATCGCAGCTGGGCCGGGCTCTCACCCGCCTGATGCGAGGATCACCAGCACCAGCACGTCATAGAGTGCATGGGTGTACACCGCGACTGCAAAGCCGCGCAAATAGAAGATCAACGCCAGCAACACCCCGGCGATCGCCCGAAAAAGAAACACCCCCAGCGCAAAGGACTCGCCAAGCGGCCCCATATGATGCACCGCGCTGAAGATCAGGCTGGAGAGCACCACCGCCCACAACGCCGCCCACCACCTGGGCCACCCCAGCACCCTGTGGCCCACCATAAGCATCGTGCCCATCAACCCGAGCCGAAACACGAGCTCCTCATAGAGCCCCGCCCCCGCGCTGAGCACCAGGTTGTCGAGCACCGAGGCTTCTTGCCCCACACTCAGCCCCACACTCAAGAGCGCGCTCAGGCCCAGCGCGTCCATGATCGCCACGATCGCCGCGCCGAAGAAAAACGCATACACCGCGCTCTCCGCCACCACCGCCGGCCACACCCGCAGCCGGAGCCGCTCTTTGTTGCGCAGCATCACCGCCGCGACCACCATCAGCAGCAACACCCCCACATGCACGCCCAGGTAATACGTCAGCTCCCCGCCCACCGCCCACCAGAGCATATCGGTGATGAAGTCGACGCCGTTTCGCACCCCGCCGGTCCACATCACCCCGATCTGGTAGAGCACAAAAAGGGGCATCACCAGCACAAGGCTATGCCAGGTGTCGCGGCTCTGCTGATGGTAGGTGCTTAACTTCATCACTTCTCTCAAGGCGATGCGCCCCGGCCGGCGTAGGCCATCGGGGCCGGGTGCCTAACTTCGATGCAGGGAGGTGTCGCATCCATCGGGCGTCATCGTAACGCGCCTGCCCCTGCTCGTCAGCGCGCCTCGTGTTTCGCCCTCGAAGGGGAGCTCGATGTGACGGTTCAACCCTACCCACCCATCGCGCAGCGCACCACATCTCCGGGGCGGCCCGCCGCAATCTTCGGCCTGATCGCCCTGATCTGCGTGCTGCCGGCGGTGGTCATCGCGCTGGGGTTCAATGTAAGCCTGCCCCTGCCCTCTGCGGCCACCTCCGTCGGTGCGCTGCGCGGAGCCTTCACCCACAGCACCCTCCTGATCCTCGGCGGCATCCTCGCCATCAGCTCGGCCTCCTTAAGCCTGGCCCGTTTTATGGTGCGCCGATCCGCGCTGACCTCGGTCATCAGCATCACCCTCTTCTGGTCGGGCTTTGTGGCCATCATTCAGGCGCTCACCGTCGACGGCGCGATCTACACCGCGCGCGACATCGAGAACTACATCCCCTTTACCTGGACGATCACCCGCCACCTCAACGCCCTGCTCATCTTCGGCGCCGGCGTGCTGCTCCTATGGCCCCGACGCCAGCTCGCGCTTTTGCGCCCGGGCTTTATGCTCGGCGTCTTCGCGCTCTTTGGCACCCTGGCGCTCACCCTGCTCGGGCTGGCCTCCTACCTTGAGCTTCCCCAGACCACCCGGCCCGAAGCCATCATCGTCCGCCCCTGGGATCTTCCCGCCCTTGTCATCTTTGCCATCAGCGCCTTTGGGATCTTCCCCCGCATCCATCGCCGCTACCGCAGCCACTTCTCGTTGGCCCTCTGGCTGAGCATCCTCCCTTTGCTCGCTGCACAGCTCTACCTGATCTTTGGCTCCACCCGAATCTTCGACGCCGCCTTCAACGCCGCCTACGGCTTAAGCGCGCTCTCCTCGGCGGTGATCTTCGGAGGGCTGATCTTCGACTACGTCCGCTCCACCAGCCAGGAGCAACATCTCCTGCACACCATCAGCGAGCGCGAAGTACGCATCCGCACGATGTTTGAAGGTGCCGCCGAAGCCATCATCGCCTTTAACACCGACGGCGTCATTGAGCTGTGGAACCCGGCGGCCACTCTGCTCTTTGGCTGGCGCGAAGACGACATCATCGGGCGCAACGTCACCACCCTGCTCGTCCCCCGGGCCCACCGCCCCTACTTCACCGACCAGCTCGAGCGTCTGGTCACCGACCGCACCTCCCGCAACATCCACAGCTACGCGCTGGGCGGTCCCTTCGACATCGTGCTTTTGCATCAAGAGGGCAAAGAGGTTCACGTTGAGCTCTCGCTCGCGGCCAGCGGTCAGCAAGAAGCCCCGATCTTCACGCTCTTCGCCCGCGACCTCTCCGCGCAAAAGCAGATGCAGCTGCGCATGACCCAGATGGACCGCATGATCACCGTTGGCACCATGGCCGCCGGCGTGGGCCACGAGATCAACAACCCGCTGACCTACCTCATCGCCAACCTCGACCTGATCGAAGAAGCCGAAGACGAGGAGGAGCGCGACCATAGCCTTGCAGCCGCGCGCCAGGGCGCTGAGCGCATCCGCCGCATCGTCGACGATCTGCGCCTCCTCTCGGGCTTTCAGCAACAGCCCCGTCACAAAGTCGCCGTGGCCGACGCGCTGGAGGTCGCCCTGCGCATGACCCGCCAGCTCATCCAGCGCAGCGCCTCGCTCCACCAGACCCTGGCCAAAACCTCCCCCGTGCTCGCCGACGAGCCGCGGCTGACCCAGGTCTTGATCAACCTGCTCACCAACGCTGCCCACGCGCTGAGCGCGCGCCCGCGCCACGAAAACCGCATCGATGTGCATCTCCTGGAGGTCGACGACCAGGTCATCATCGAGATCAGCGACAACGGCCCGGGCATCCCCACCGAGATTCAGGAGGCGATCTTCGAGCCCTTCTTCACCACCAAACCCGCCGGTGAGGGCAGCGGGCTGGGGCTCTCACTCTGCCGCCAGATCGTGGAGTCCTTTGAGGGCAGCCTCACCGTCGAATCGAAGCCCGATGAAGGCGCCACCTTCCGGGTCTCCCTGCCACGCGCCGCCGCCGCGACCTGACGAGGCCGGATCGCAACAATCCAAATCCGCGGGAATGATCCTCTTCGCGCCCTGTTTGAGAGACGTCGCTGGTTTGACAAATGCATATCAGTTGCGCTAACCCGCATCTCTGTCGTCGGCCGCCCCTCACCGGCCGACACACCCTGTCTGGAGCACCCTCGTGAAGCCTGGCCCCGCAAGTGCACAACTCGATGTCGACGCCTCCGCCTCGGTGCACGCGCACCATGAGACGCCGACGGCCATCTGGGATCGCCTGGGGATCATCGGCTCGGTAGCCTGCATCATTCACTGCGCGCTGACCCCGGCGCTGGTCAGCTCTCTGGCCGCCCTGGGCTTTCTGGCCGACGCCCTGGTACACCAGGTGCTCGTGGTGTTGCTCCTGGGCGTGGCGCTCCTGGCGTTCTGGCCGGGCTTTAAAGTCCACCGCGATCTTCGCATCGTGGCCGGCGCTGTGGCCGGCGTCTCGATCTTGATCGCCACCGGCTTTATGCACACCTTTTTGCATGAGTTCATGCACGGGTTCTTTCACGCTGAGCTGGCCGAAGCCGGCCTCACCATGCTCGGCTCGGGCATCCTGGTGGGCACGCATGTGGCCAACCAACGCCTGATGCGCGCCGAAGGCGCGTGCTGCGACGACTGAATCCCCCCCACCTCATCTTCAGCATCGACGCGCTCGCTCGATTTGTGAGCGCGGCTTTGGCGCGCTAAGGTAGGAGCTGTGCCTACAGCTGGCCCCTTCCCTGCACTGGAGCACCTTCTATGTCTTCGGACGACGGCTCGCATCGCCCCCCCGCGCCCGCCCGACCTGGCGCTCAAAAACCGCGCCTCAACGTCGCCGGTGACCTGCCCACGCAGGCCAACCACGACCGCGTCTCCACGGTCATGATCCACGCCGAGGACCCCACCCCGCCTCCCGGTCATAGGCCCAACCTCGCGCAACACGACCCCGAGGAGACTTTTCCTCCCGGCGCCTCCGTTCCCGCGCAGAGCCTCACAGGCCAGCACCGTTCCCCGCACCAGCGACCCGCCCATCAGCCGCAGGGGCCGGCCACCGGCCAGCATAACGCCGCCCATCTCCAGCAGCATCGCTCCGGGCAACAGCATGCTCATCCGCAGCAGGGCTTCACGGGTCAGCATAACGCCGCCCATCTCCAGCAGGGCTCGGCGACCGGCCAACATAACGCCGCCCATCTCCAGCAGGGCTTCACAGGCCGACATAACGCCGCCCATCTCCAGCAGGGCTACGCCTCCCAGAGCGCGCACGACGCCGAGCACCTGACCAACACCGGCTTCATCCCGACCGAAGCCTTTAAAGCCGCCCGGGCGCAGCAGCAGGCCGCAGGAGGCAAGAAGCCCGCACGCGCGCGCCGCATCCAGATCGGCGGACGCACCTTCGAGCTCCCCTCGTTCGGCATGAGCGAGATGTCTGCCGACGCCAAACAACGCGTGATCTACTCGATCTGCGCTACGATGGCCGGCGGCCTCATCGGCTTTGTGCTCGGCGCCTTCAACGCCCGACTCCAGGGCTGGACCGTCTCCGAGGGCACCGCCGAGATGCACCTGCTCGCCATGGTCTGCGCCCTGACCTTCGGCATCATGGCGTACATGCGCCCGCAGCAAGTCGACCAGGTGCTGGTAAAGATCGGCCTGCTCAGCGCCGCCGACGCCGATCCGGATCGCACCGACGAGCTGCGCATCCGATAAATCGCGCGCACCGAACTGGAATGAGGCCCAAAGCGGGCTATGTTCACCCGCCGGTGTCTCTATTTCCCGCGTGCGGTAACGAGTTATGGGTCGTCTTCTACGTGTTCATGAGCGCCGCCCCTCCCGGGCGGTCACTTCCCTCTCCTCATCAGCCTCAACGAGGCTATCGCCCCTGCTGGCGATTCTGGCAGCGCTGGCAGCGCTCACCATTGTGGCCGCGCCGCTACAGATCAGCGCGCAGGAGCTCGACGTCCCCGAAGGCGCCTACGCCGAAGACGCCTTTGATGAGGGCGATCCGCGCGTCGAGAAACGCCTGATTCTCGACCACACGACCGCCTCCCCCGGCCAGACCATCACCGCCGGGGTCCAGTTTAAGATGGACCCCAAATGGCATATCTACTGGCGCAACTCCGGCCAGGGGGGCATGAGCACCGAGGCCAGCCTCACCGCCTCCGCAGGCCAGATCTCCGAGCTCCGCTGGCCCGCCCCCACCGTCTACCATGAGGCCGGCGGCGAGATCATAACTTTTGGTTATGGCGACGATGTGCTCGTGTACTGGGAGGTCGCGCTCCCCGACGATCTTCAGCCCGGCGATGAGGTCGAGCTCAAGGCCAACGTCGACTACCTCGTCTGCAAAGTCGACTGCATCCCCGGCCGCGCTGAGCTCACCCGCACGATCACCCCTGGCGAGGCGCCCGAGCCGGCCGACGCCACCGTCGTCGCCCTCTTTGAGGAGGCCCGCAGCGCCACCCCTCAACCCACCTCCCGGCGTAAACTCAACGCCTCACTCCGATACTCCAAAGCCCCCATCGCCCCCGGCGAAGACTTCCGCGCCGAGCTCGCGATCATCGGCTGCGAGACGCCCGACGCCCCCGACTGTCTCAACCTCGGACCCCCGCCCGAGCGCCCCGCCGACGCCTTTGTCTTCGACACCCTGCCCCAGAGCCGCCTGGAGGTCGCCCGCGTCAGCCCGCACCCCACCGCACACTCCGGCTGGTTCATCGAGCTTCAAGGGCGCACAAGCTCCGACACACCCTCGGGCGACCAGCGCTTAAGCGGCGTGCTCAAGCTCATCGACGCCGCCGGCCAACCCCTGCCCACCTTCGTCGACTTCCTCTTCCCCCGCACCGAGAGCGCTGAAGCGCAGGCAATGCTGCTCGGCGCCGGCGCTCCGACCGACCTCAACCCAGGCCCCACCTCCCCCGCATCACCCACCGACAACGCCCCCTCAATCTTCGCGATCTTACTCCTGGCTTTTGCCGGCGGCGCGCTCCTCAACCTGATGCCCTGCGTCTTCCCGGTGCTCGCCATCAAGGTCTTCTCCTTCGTCAAACTCGCCAACGAAGAGCGCCAGAGCGTCTATGTGCACGGCGCGGCCTACACCGCCGGCATCGTCACCTCCATGATGGCTCTGGCCGGCGTGGTGATCGCCCTGCAGCAGATCGGCACTCAGGTGGGGTGGGGCTTCCAGTTTCAAGAACCGCGCTTCATCGCCGTGGTCGGCGCCGTGCTGGTGATCTTCGCCCTCAACCTCTTCGGCGTCTTCGAGGTCACGCTCAACCCGGGCCGCCTCCAGAACCTGGCCGACGCCCCGGGCGGGGCGCGCCGCAGCTTCGGCGAGGGCGTGCTCGCCGTCGTGCTGGCCACGCCCTGCTCGGCGCCTTTTCTGGGCACCGCCGTGGGCTTTGCCCTGGCGAGCAGCCCCTTTGTGATCGCGCTGATCTTCATGACCCTGGGCCTGGGCCTGGCCGCCCCCTTCGTCGCGCTCACGCTCATCCCCAACACCGCCCGATTCCTGCCGCGCCCCGGCCCCTGGATGCTGGTCTTTAAGCAGTTTCTGGGCTTCGCGCTGCTCGGCACCGTCATCTGGCTGCTCTGGCTCATCGGGCAAATGAGCGGGGCGATGGCCCAGACCGCCCAGCTCATCTTCCTGCTCAGCTGCGCGCTCGCGGCCTGGATCTGGGGTCAGGTGCAGTTTGGCAGCACCACAAAACGCCTCCTCGGCGGCCTGGCTGCCCTGGCGATCATCGCGCTGAGCGCCTGGCAGACCCTCACCCTCACCGCCGACGCGCCTCCCCCCGAATCGACCGCCTCACAGGCCTCCTCCACCAACGCCGAGGGCATCGCCTGGATCCCCTGGAGCGAAGAGGCCGTCCAGGCCGAGCTGGCCGCCGGACGACCGGTGTTTATCGACTTTACAGCCACCTGGTGCATCACCTGCCAGGTCAACAAACGAAACGTCCTGGAGACCCCGGAGGTCATCGCCGCCGTTGAAGAACACAACGTCGCCATGGTCATCGCCGACTGGACCCGGCGCGATGATCGCATCCGCGCCAAACTCGCTGAGTTTGGCAAGGCCGGGGTGCCGATGTACCTTCTCTACCACCCCGACTCACCCGAGGATCCCCGCGTCCTGCCTGAACTTCTCACCCGTCAGATGGTGATCGACGCCTTCGCCGCGCCCTGACGCTCCGGCGCTCGCCACACCTTTGCAGCCCACCCCGACTTCGGCCTTATGATGCGCTGAGGCCCCCACGTTGAACCTTGTTGAGGAGAGACCATGCACCGCTTCAAATGGATGATGATCGTTACGCTTACCCTGGGCGTCGGCGCGCTGAGCGCCTGCGAGAACCCCGAAGCCGAGCCTGGCGAAAGCCCCGCCGAGGCCACCGCCCCCGAGAGCGAGGCCGCGCAGACCGCCGAAGGCACCGCCGTCGGCACCGATGAGGCCGCCCGTCAGGCCGCCGCCGCACAGGGCGAGCAGGAAGGCGCCGCCCCCGAAAAACCCATCGTCGGTGAGCCCGCCCCCGACTTCACGCTCGTCGATGAGGCCGGAAACTCCCACACCCTGAGCCAGTACAAAGGCAAAACCGTGGTGCTGGAGTGGTTCAACATCCCCTGCCCCTACGTCAACCGACACTACGACGCGGGCACCTTTGACACCCTGCTCAAAGAGCATGGCGAGGCCAATGAGATCGTCTGGCTGGCCATCGACTCGACGCACAACAACACCCCCGAAGACTCGCAGGCCTGGAAAGCGAAGACCGACGAGAAGCGCGAGTTTAGCTACCCCATCCTTCAGGATCCCTCCGGGGAGGTCGGCCGCCTCTACCAGGCCAAGACCACCCCGCATATGTTCGTGATCGATTCGGCCGGTATCCTGCGCTACATGGGCGGCATCGACGACGATCCTCGCGGCCAGAAGGAAGAGCCCACCAACTACGTCGACGCCGCGCTCACCGCGATGGCCGCCGGCGAAGACATCGCCACCACCGAAGCCCAGCCCTACGGCTGCACGGTGAAGTACGCCGACGGCAGCTAAGCCTCCGGCAACCGCCGAAGATCACCACGTGATGGGCCCCCGGCGAGCGTTGCTCGCCGGGGGGCTTTTTACAAACTGGCCGCATCGTCAGGTTTTATGCGCCTCATCGGCCTTTCCCCTTCCGGCGGCGCGCACACGATCTTCGCCCTACTGCCCCTCCACACTCAGGCGCACATCCGCAAAACACGCTGCGGAATCAGGCCCCAGCGCCTCATCGGGCACCTCCCGCCCCAGCGCGCTCAGGGCGTGCGCGGTGGTGTAGTGGGCGATCACCTCCCGGGCGCGGGTCGCCTCCAACGTCGCCTCCTCGCAGGAGCGCACCAGGGTGAGCCCCACAATCGGGGGCACCTCCACGCCCTCATCCACCAGGCGCGCGACCATGGCGTGTGGGCCGCCCAGCAGCTCGCAGACCCGGGTGCTGCTCAGATGCCCCATCCCCTCGACCTCCACAAGCGCGCCCTGGCTGGCGCTGGCCTCGCGCCGCTCCCGCACCCGCTCCGGCGTGGCCAGCACATCGGCGTCGCCAGCGATCCACATCACGCGCGCCTGCTCCCGGGCCACCGCCGCTGACGCATTCCAGAACACCGCGCCGCGCACCCCCTCGTCGTCAAGCATCGCCGCAGCGGCTCGCGCCCCGGCTGAATGCCCCACGACCACCACCTGATCATCTGCGATCACCCGTCCCAGCCCGGCGTCCTCCTCCAGGGTCACACGCGCGGCGCGCAACACCTCCCGCGCCCGATCCTCGCCAGGCTCGCCAGTGGCCAGCACGTGGCGTAGCCCCCACTCGCTGATCTGCGGCGCGGCGACCACCAGCCCGTGGCTGGCCATCTGCACCAACACATCGGCCGACTGCCCGGCAAAGCCCCCCGGCCCGTGCGCAAAGAGCACGACCCCGAACCCGCCGTCGCGGTGGTTATACGCATCGTGGCGCGCCTCCAGCATCCAGCGCCACCCGGGGTCGAGCAACCCCGTCCGCAGGGCGTCGGGCATCTGCTCGCGCACATCGACGGCGACCCGCTGCATCGGGCTGTCGTCGATCGCCGGATAATAAACCTCCATCAGGTGGTCCTCATCGATGCGCAACGTGCGCATGCCCACCTCATAGGGCCCCATCGCGTCAAAGAGCTCGCAGAACTCCCCGATCACCTCCGGCGGCACGCCCTGACCACCATCGGGCTGTTGAGGCTCACTGCTGGCCTGACACCCGCTCAAGCTCACCGCCCACAGCCCCAGACACACCCCCACGAGAAGTACGATCCACGCCTCCAGCCCATCGCCCTGCTGCGCTCGCTGTCTCACGGATTCCCCCTGCGCGCTGCCGCGCTTGTAAGCCTTGCCCCCCCGCACTATTCTGCGCCCGCCCGGGGCCCTCAAATTTTGGTCCCACCTCGACATCTCTTCCAGAAAAGCGATCCACCTATGAGCACCGACCTCTCCCCCAAGAAAATCGCCGAGGAGGTCCAACGCCGGCGCACCTTCGCGATCATCTCGCACCCCGACGCCGGTAAGACCACCATGACCGAGAAGCTCCTGCTTTACGGCGGTGCCATCCACCTGGCCGGCAGCGTCAAGAGCCGACGCGCCGCCAAACACGCGGTCAGCGACTGGATGGAGATGGAGCAGCAACGTGGCATCTCCATCACCTCCTCGGTCTTGCAGTTCCCCTATGGCGACTACGCCATCAACCTGCTCGATACCCCCGGCCACGCCGACTTCTCGGAGGACACCTACCGCACGCTCGCTGCGGCAGACAGCGCCGTGATGCTCATGGACGTCGCCAAAGGCGTCGAGCCGCAGACCATCAAGCTCTTCAAGGTCTGCGCGATGCGCAAACTGCCCATCTTCACCTTTGTAAACAAGATGGACCGCTACGGCCGCCCGCCGCTGGAGCTGATGGAGGAGATCGAAGAGATCCTCGGCATCCGCTCCTGCCCCATCAACTGGCCGATTGGTGATGGTAAGGAGTTTAAGGGCGTTTACGACCGGCTCAATGAAAAGATCATCGTCTTCGACTCCCAGGGATCCCACGGGGAGTCGATCGTCGAGGAGGTCACCGTCGATCTCGACGACCCGCAGGCCGAAAAACTCCTGGGCACCGACCGCTACCTCAAGCTCCTCGACGACATTGAACTTCTGGACATCGCCGGCGACCCCTTCGATCTGGAGCGGGTGCGCGCCGGCGAGCTCACCCCGATGTTCTTTGGCTCGGCGATGACCAACTTCGGCGTCGGCCCCTTCCTCAAAGCCTTCGTCGAGATGGCGCCCTCGCCGGCCGAGGCCAGAGACCGCGCCGCGGTCAACCCGACGCGCCCCGACTTCTCGGGCTTTGTCTTTAAGATTCAGGCCAACATGAACCCGGCCCACCGCGACCGCCTGGCCTTTATGCGCATCACCTCCGGCGTGTTCGAAAAAGACATGCAGGCGACCATCAAGCGCGACAACCGCCAGCTCAAGCTGGCCTACCCCCAGACCTTTATGGCGTCGGACCGCGAGGTCGCCCAGCGCGCCTTCGCTGGCGACATCATCGGTCTGTATGACCCGGGGCATTTCCGCATCGGCGACACCCTCTTCACCGGCGACGCCGTCGAAGAGACCGAGATTCCCCGCTTCAGCCCCGAACATTTCGCCGTGGTCGAGATCAAAGAGGCGCTCAAGCGCAAGCAGCTCACCAAGGGCCTCGACCAGCTCTCGGAGGAGGGCACCATCCAGGTCTTCCGCCAGCCCCACCTGGGCGATCTCGACGCGGTGGTGGGCGCCGTCGGTATCCTGCAGTTCGAGGTGCTCCAGCACCGCCTGGAGAACGAGTACAAGGTCAAGGTCAACCTGCGCCAACTCAACTTCAAGCACGCCCGCTGGGTCGATGGTGAGCCCTTTGACGAAGACGCCTTTAACCGCCAGGACTACACCAAGGTGCTGCGCGACCGCGACGATCTGCCGATTGTGCTCTTCCGCAACGACTGGGCGCTCAACTACTGCAGCCAGCAGAACCCGAAGCTGCGTTTTCTGCCCAACCCCCCCGGCACCCCGGGGCTGGAAGAGCTGCACGGGGCGACGGTCTAAGACGCGACATCACGGCCTCCTTCGCGAGGCCAGTGAGACTCCGCGCCACAAAAAAAACGGACGCCTCGCGGCGTCCGTTTTTCTTTTATTATCAACACCTTAGCCCATCATCACATCCAACCACCGAGCTCCGCCTTGAGCGGACGCGACATCAGATCGGTGACGGCCTGGCGGGTGTCTTTGCCCTCGTAAATCACCTGGTAGACCTGCTCGCTGATGGGCATCTCCACGCCGATTTTGGCGGCCAGGTTATGCACGCTGCGCGACGTCTTGATGCCCTCGGCCACCATGTTCATCTCGCTCAAAATCGCGTCGATGGTCATGCCCTGACCGAGCTTAAAGCCCACAGTGCGGTTACGGCTCAAGCCGCCGGTGCAGGTGAGCACCAGGTCGCCCATGCCCGCCAGACCGGTGAGCGTGAGCGGGTTGGCGCCCATGCGCACGCCCAGGCGCGTGATCTCGTTGAGCCCGCGGGTGATCATGCCCGCCGAGGCGTTTAAGCCCAGCTCCATGCCGCTGACCGCGCCGGAGGCAATCGCGATGACGTTTTTGAGCGCCCCGCCGATCTCCACGCCCACCACGTCGTTGGAGGTGTAGGCGCGAAAATAGCCGTTGCTGAAGACCTGCTGCACCTTCACCGCCAGGCGATGGTTGTAGCTGGCGATGGTCACCGCGGTGGGTTTGCAGGTGGCGACCTCCCGGGCAAAGCTCGGCCCGGAGAGGTAGCATAAGAAGGGGTGAAAACGCGGGGCGAGCACATCTTCGAGGATCTCGCTGACGAGCATCAGGGAGTCGTTCTCGATGCCCTTGGTCGCGCTGACGATGGGGACGCCATCGGGCAAAAAGGGCGCGGCCTGGGTCATCACCTCGCGCAACACGTGGCTGGGGGGCACCGAGACGATCATCGCTTTGTCGCGGACCGCCTCCTCCATGTCGTTGGTCGCGCGCAGGTTCTCGGGCAGGTCGATGCCTTCGAGGTAGACCGCGTTCTGGCGCGTGCTGTTGATCGTCTCGACCAGGGTGGGCTCATGGACCCACATCATCACCTGATGGCCCTGGTCGGCCAGAAGCCTTGCGAGCGCTGTTCCCCAGGAACCACCTCCGATCACACCGATCTTCATGCGTACCTCCAGCTCACCACCGAAGCCAATTAAGTGGATGAATTTAAAAGCGTTTCAGGCATTTCTCGTGCGCCTGCGCAAGAGGCGCAGCGTCTCGGCCGGGTTGCCAAAGACCTCGTGCAGGCGCTCGTTGGCGTCGCGCATCTCCTGCACCAGCGCCTCGGCCAGCTCGTCGACCAGACGAAACGCCACGGCGTCGCCGGCCTCAAACATCGCCTCAAAGCGCTCGCGGTCCAGCTTGAGCACCACGCTGCGCTCCAGGGCTACAGCCGAGCTGTGGTGCCGCCAGGGTTTGACCAGGTAGGAGAGCGCCATGAAGGTGCCGGGCCGGTCGATCTGCGTGACCTTGCGCCCGACCGGCTGGCGGGTCAGCGATTGCTCCAGACGCCCGGAGATGAGCACGTAGCAGGACTGCCCCTGGCGGCCCACCGCCCAGAGCACCTCGCGCGGGGCGAGCGTGCGCACGTCGCAGGCGTCGATCAGGCGATCGAACTCCTCGTCGCTCAGCGCATCGAAAAAGGGTCGGGTGCGCAGCGCTTCGCGGGCCAGGCGGTGACGGTCAGTCGGCATAGATGAGTCCGGCGTCAAAAGCTCAGGCCTTCCGAAGGCGACCGAGCATATCGTGAAGTTGGCTCTCAAAGGCGTCGATATGGTCGTCCGGGTCTAAGAAGACCTCCTGAACGCGCTCATCGGTCTGGCGACGTCGTTCCCCGACGGTGCGCGCCAGCCCCAGAATGATCTTGTAGGCGGCCTTGCTGCCGGCGCGGCGCATCGCCTCGAAGGAGGCGCGGGAGAGTTTGAGGACTTCCACCTCATCGACCGCGCTGACGGTGGCCGAGCGGGGACCGCCCTCAATCAGGCTCATCTCCCCCACCACCGTACCCTCGCCAAGGGTGGCCAGGACCACTTTCTCACCAAGGGGGCTGACCGCGGCGACCTCCAGGGTGCCGCTGCGCACGATGTAGAGCGCGTCGGACTCATCGCCCTGCTCAAAGAGGGTCGTCTGAGCCTCCATAGCCTCGACGGTGCAGGCTCCCACCACCTCGCTGACCTCGGCGGCGCTCAGGGTCTGGAAGAGCTCCAGAGACTCAAACACCGCGCGAAGATCGGCGGTGCGGGTGGTGATCGTTGTGCTCATAACGCACTCGTCGCAGAGGGTGCGCCCGCCAAAGCCGGGGCGCGTTCAATCCAAGCGGGCGCAGCGCACATCCGCGCCAGGCTCGCCGCAGTGTATCGGCGCACCTGCGAGGGCGCAACAACTTCGCCCGGCCCGTCGCCGGCGGTCACGCGATGGCCAAACCTCCCTCTGCCCATCATTGACCATCCTCAATCAATGTCGAAATTCACACTATTCGCACTTCAACGCGTCCCCTCGTCGGCCGGATGGACTCCGCCTGGCGATCCGCGTTGATCATCGGCTGCCACAGGGAGCGAGGCCCTCCTTAATTAAGGAGGACCGAGCACCGACGCAGGCCGTACCAACCAAGGAGCAGTACTATGAGAACGATGCGATGGATCAGCATCTCCCTCATCGGCGCGGCGGCGACCCTGCAGTGGGGCTGCGGCACCGAGCTCGATCCCACCGATGACGTCACACTGAGCTACTCCAGCGCGCTGGCCGGCGACTTCATGGAGCCGGTGGTCGCCTCCACCGGCACCGGCGACATCGACGTCGCCCTCGACGACGATGACACCCTGCGCATCGAAGGCGACTTCGACAACCTCGTCGCCGACTTGCGCGAGTTCGGCGGCGGCGCGGTGCATCTTCGGGAAGATACCGATGAGGAGACCGCCCGCAGCCTCTTTACCTTCGATGTGGAGGTTGACGACGACGATCGCGGCGGCAGCTTCTCCGAGAATATCGATCTGACCGAAGACCAGGTCCAGGATTTTCGCGCCGGGCGTTACTACATCACCGTGCACAGCGCGGCCTACCCCGATGGCGAGCTGCGCGCGCAGCTCAATGAGTCGGCTCCTGACGTCTCGATCTTCGACGACTCCTGGGGCTTGATGCTCACCACGGACGCCCAGCCCCACGATGTGGATAGCGACGCCGAAGGCTGGATGTGGGCTATTCTACGCAGTGACAACACGGTGGTGATCAGCGGCGTGGTCGACGATCTCACCAGCGAACTCGTCGAGATCAACGGCGGTGCGGTTAACCTGCACGACACCGACGACGATGAAGACACCGGCCCGCTGCTCTTCAACCTTGACTACGAGATGATCGACGAGGACAGCGTGCGCTTCTGGTATACCGCTACGCTGAGCACCGCGGAGACACTCGAGATGGAGTCGGGTGACTTCTACGTCAATGTCATCACCGAAGATAACCGCGACGGGGAGGTCCGTGCCGACATCAACCACGACGATCGCAACTTCTTTGAAGAGATCTGGGATGATGTGATGGACGACCGCGACCCGACCACCGAAGATCCCCCCTTCTGATCGCGTTGATGCGCGTTAAGGGTTGAGGTTTTGCAAGATCGCCGGGAGCTCTGCTCCCGGCGTTTTCACTCTGCGCATATCCCGGCGCGCCGGCGCATCGGAGGCCGGCACGAGCTCGACGATCGTAAAGCTCAGCGCGTGACGCGCGTCTTTCGGATGATGCTCCACTGATTCCACCACCCACTGATCGCTCTCAAAGGCGGGGAAGAAGGTGTCGCCCTGGTGGCGGTCATGCACCACGGTGAGGATCAAGCGGTCGGCGACGGGCAAGGTCGCCTCATAGAGGGTGGCGCCCCCGCCGATCATCGCCTCATCGGCCTGATGGACCTGGCGCGCCGCGTCGAGCGCCGCGTCGAGATCATGGAAGATCTCGGCGCCTTCGGCCTCATACTCTTCGTTATGGGTGAGCACCAGGTTGGGGCGCTTTTTGAGCGGACCTCCCAGCGATTCAAAGGTCTTTCGGCCCATGATCACCGGGCGGCCCAGCGTGCGTTTTTTGAAATGCGCAAAATCATCGGGCAGCCGCCACAGAAGATCGTTCTGGCCTCCGATGGCCATCCCCTCATCCAGCGCGGCGATCAGCACGATCTCCATGCTCAGACCGCGATCGGGGCGCGGATCGTGGGGTGCGACGCGTACCCCTCGATGCGGATGTCGTCGAAGGTAAACTGGTCGATCTCAGTGATCTCCGGATTGAGCCAGAGGGTGGGGAGCGCCATCGGCTCCCGGCTCAGCTGCAGCTGCGCCTGCTCGATGTGATTGAGGTAGAGGTGCGCGTCGCCCAGGGTGTGCACAAAGTCGCCGGGTTTGAGCCCCACGACCTGCGCCACCATCGAGGTCAGAAGCGCATAGGACGCGATGTTGAAGGGCAGCCCCAGAAAGATGTCGGCGCTGCGCTGGTAGAGCTGGCAGCTCAGCCGGCCCTGGCTCACATAGAACTGAAAGAGGGTGTGACAGGGGGGGAGCGCCATCGACTCCACATCGGCCACATTCCAGGCGCTCACGATATGACGACGCGAGTGGGGGTTGTGGCGCAGCTGCTCGATGACGCGGGCGATCTGGTCAATATGCCCCCCGTCGGGCGTGGGCCAGGAGCGCCACTGCACCCCGTAGACCGGCCCGAGGTTGCCCTCCTCGTCGGCCCACTCATCCCAGATACGCACCTTATTTTCCTTAAGATACGCGATGTTGGAGTCGCCGCGCAGAAACCACAAGAGCTCATGAATGATCGAGCGAAAGTGCAGCTTCTTGGTGGTCACCGCCGGAAAGCCCTTCGAGAGATCGAAGCGCATCTGGTGGCCGAAGATGCCCCGGGTACCGGTGCCGGTGCGATCGTCGCGCACCGTGCCGTGCTCCAGCACGTGAGCCATCAAATCGAGGTAGGCTTGCATGGTCGTGGCTCGCGCAAAAATCAGGCCTGAGGGCCAAAGCCCAGGATGATGTAGCCGCCGGACTTCTCGTCTTTCTTAAGCTCCAGCAGGCCGCGTTTTTCGGCGTCTTCGAGCAGATCGCTGAAGTTGCGGTAGCCGTAGAAGGTCTCGGAGAAGTGGGGCTTTTTGCGCTTGATGGTCTGCTTGACCATCGAGCCCCACACGTTCTCATCGCGCTCGCGGAAGAGCGACTCGGTGGTGTCGAGCACCAGGTCCAGCGCCTCTTCTTTGGAGCCGACCTCATCGGCCTTGGTGTGCTGAGGGGCCGGCGCCGACTTCGGGGTGCTCTCGGTGGCACCATTGGAGCTGCTGCTCGCGGAGCTGCTCGTGCTGCGCGACTTCGCGCTGCTGCGGTCGCGGCTCTTGCTCTTCTCGGCCTTCTTGGACTTGCGCTTATCGCGCACCAGATCGTCGTAGAAGATGTACTCATCGCAGTTCTCGATGAGCAGATCCGAGGAGGAGTTCTTGACCCCCAGGCCAATCACTTTCTTGTTATTTTCCCGCAACTTACTGACGAGCGGCGAGAAATCGGAGTCCCCGCTGATGATCACAAAGAGGTCGACGTGGGCCTTGGTGTAGCAGAGGTCCAGGGCGTCGACGACCATGCGGATATCGGCGGAGTTTTTGCCCGAGTAGCTCACATGCGGGATCTCAATGAGCTCAAAGGCCGACTCGTGCATCGGCTTTTTGGAGGACTTGTAGCGGTCCCAGTCGGCGTAGGCTTTTTTGACAACGATGTTGCCCTTATCGAGCAGGCGTTGGAGCACGAGGTGGATGTCGAAGTCGTCGTACTTCGCGTCTTTGGCGCCGATGACGACGTTCTCAAAGTCGGCGAAGATCGCGATATTAGGTGCGTCCATAAAGGGTGTTCCTTGGGGAAAATTGTATCAACAAAACAGCTTAAAAAGCGGCGCGTCTGCGCCGCAGCCTAACGGATGAGCCCCTTAAGGCGCAACCTCTGCGCGCGGCGCACCGATGAGCCTTGAAGCGTTTGGGGGCTTGTCGCCGCGCGCTGACGTGCTTAGGCTCCGCGCCGCCCTCGCCACCTGTGATGCGTCCATTCGGCGCCGTGGCGAGGTCCGATACTGACCTTCTTATGCCCCCGGAGACCATCATGCGAATACTGCACACCATGCTGCGCGTCGGAAACCTCGAGCGCTCCATTGAGTTCTACACCAACGTTCTGGGCATGGAGCTTCTGCGCCAGAAAGACTACCCGGGAGGCAAGTTCACGCTGGCCTTTCTGGGCTACGGCCCCGAGTCGACGCACCCGGCGCTGGAGCTGACCTACAACTGGGACCGCGAGAGCTACGATCTGGGGGATGCCTACGGGCATATCGCGCTGGGTGTCGATGACATCTACGCGACCTGCGACGCCATCAAAGCCGCCGGCGGCAAGGTGGTGCGCGAGCCCGGCCCGATGAAGCACGGCACCACCGTGATCGCGTTTGTCGAAGATCCAGACGGCTATAAGGTCGAGCTGATTGAGCTGGGCACCCAGGGCGGATGAGCCCGCCGATCCCGCGGCCTCGCCAGGCTCATCCTCATCATGGCGGGGCCGGGGCCGATGACGAGGGCGGCGCGTCGCGGCGCGCATCGCCGGAGTGCGCGGGCAGGCTGAGTTGAAAGCGCGCCCCCCGACGGGAGGGGCAGAGACGAAGTTGCCCTTTGAGCTCGTGCGCGATCGAGCGCGAGAGGGAGAGCCCCAGGCCGGTGCCCTCGCCAACAGCTTTGGTCGTGAAGAAGGGATCGAAGATGCGCTCGCGCAGCTCCTCGGGCACGCCATGCCCCGGATCCTCGACCTCAATGATGACCTGAAGGTCGTGGGAGAAGAGGCGCAGCGTGATGGTGCGCCGCTCCTCGGGAAGATCTTCGACGGCGTGCAGGGCGTTGATGAGCAGGTTGACCACGATCTGCGTCAGCCGTGAAGGATCTGCGACGACAGACGGGGTTGGCTTGAAGTCGGTGCGCAGGGTGACCCGATGGTTGAGTTGCGCGCGAGTCAGGCGCATGGCGGCCTCGATGGCCTCCATCGGGTCGATGATCTCGGCCTCGTCCATCTCGGTACGATGCGAGAGGGAGAGCATGTCGCGCACGATGTGGGCGACGCGCTCGCTGCCGGATTGCGCCGCCTCCAGGGAGCGTTGCAGCTCGTCGAGGTGCTCGATGAGGCGCTCTCCGGCGCCATTGGCCCGCTCGTCCGGCGGCAGCGCCAGGAGCTCGGGGAGTTCCTCAAGCACCTCGCGGGCAAAGACGATGTTGCTGGTGATGTAGGAGAGGGGGTTGTTGATCTCGTGGGCGACGCCGGCGGCCAGGGTGCCAACTGCGGCCAGACGATCGACCTGGGCGATGCGCTCGCGCATCGCGGTGATCTCGGAGACGTCCCAAATCAGCGCCAGAAACATGGGCTCAGGCTGCGAAGGCGCTACCACGATCGTGTACTCGACCGGGATCCAGGCTTCATCTTGCCCATCGCGCACCCTCGCCGGATGGACTTGAAACGACGCTGCCCCACCGGGATCAGCGATCACTCCGTCCAGATATGCGGGAAGATCAAAGCTGTCTGTATCGATCGTCATGCACTCCAACAACGCTTGTCCCAGCGCCTCATCACGCGAGATACCCCAAAGGGCTTCGGCGCTGGGGTTCCACTCTTTGATCGCCATGGTGTCGTCGAAGACGATAATGGCTTCGACTGCGTTGTTGATCAGCATCTGCGTGCTCAGCTCGCGCTCATTGACCTGTTCGCGCAACGCGACCTCTTCGACGCAGAGCTGATTGTAATGCCAGACGAGCCCCAGAAAGATGATCGCGAACCCGCCGGTTCGCGTGACCTGGGAGGCCAGAAAACCCGGGTCGTAGAGCGCCTCGGAGGCCAGCGCTGCGTAAAGCTGGCTGGCGAAAAAGGGCAGCGCGCTGAGCCAGAGCGCAAAGGAGAAGACGCTGCGGTAGACCCGATCCACCCATGGAAAGACCACCAAAAGCAGGAGCGCAAAAAGCAGCAGCGCGGGAAGATCCATCGGTCGTGAGAGCAGCTGCCCCGGGGAGAGATCGAGAGGGAGCCTCGTGGAGGCGGCGGTGAGCCTGACACACACAATCGCCAGCGCAGCCAGGATCAGGGCGGTCGTCACAAGCGCCGCGCGGCGCAGGCGCTCCGACATCTGGAGGCGGTGGCGACGTACGAAGATCGCCCAGAGGCTCGCCAGTACCAGGATCGCCGCGGTGAGGGTCTGCGAGATCGTCCAGTTGTAAAAGAGAAACTCCGGCGGGCTGACCACCTGCTCAAAGAGCCCGTAAAACGCCAGAAGATGCCACGCGGTAACAAAACTCGCCCAGAACCCCACCGCGGCGATCATGGCTGCCACCGCGTCGGGCTGAAAGCGCGCACGCGACGCGGCCAGGATGGCGGTCGCCAGCGTCAGACAGACCACCGTCCATTCCAGCGCCGAGTAGATGCTCACCTCCAGCATCAACTCATGGAGGCGGTGGGAGCCCGGGGTAGCTCGCAGCGCATTGAGGTCGGTGACGTCGGTCAACACCTCATCGACGCGACTGGCGGCCACGCGAATGCCCAGCCCCGTCAGGATCTGCGGGAGAACGCAGAGCGCTGCGACCAGGGCGAAGAGCCCCGCGCGCGCGCCTGTGCTGAGTTGACCTCGTGATGCGTCGTCCACCGCCCCTTCCCCCGACACAGATCCCCCTTCGATGGTTTGAAGCGCCTGCCTTTAAAAGCCCATGGCCTCGGCCAGGTGGGTCTCGCAGAGGGCGGTGGCGTCGCCGCTGCGCTCGCGCAAAGCCTCGCAACCCTCGCAACGCTGTGCCTGGTCGTAGACCTTCTCGTCGCGTGACTGCTGATCGAGCTCCATCAGCCGCTCCTGCGCGCGGGCGCTGGCCGGGACGAAGTTCTCAACGTCCCAGCCGGGCTTGTTTTTGAGGGCGCGCACGCCCTCCTGCACCACGCGTTTTTTATGACGATTGCTGTAGTTTTCGGACATCGGTCCCTCCGCCGGCGGACGTCGTGAATGCGCGCGATGGCGCCGCCCCCGATCTACCGAAAATCAACTCGACTCGTCGAGGGTAAAGCCCACATCGACCTTAACCTGGTAATGGGCGACCGACCCGTCGGTGATGTGACCGCGGGTCTCCTTCACTTCAAACCAGCGCATGTTGCGCACCGATTCCCCGGCTTTTTTCAGCGCGTTATCCACGGCTGCTTCGATGCCATCTGGCGAGGATCCGACGAGAGTAATGACCTTATACACATGTTCGCTCATGAGGGAGCTCCTTCAAGAAAAAGTCGTCTGTGGCCGCGCCAGCAAAAGCGATGCGCCCTGCGGGCCGGCCCTCGAGTGTGGGGCAGAACCTGCGCACATCACCGGAGATGGCCAGCGCCAAATTCTCTTCGTCGCGGAGACTTGCTTTTTTGTGCAGGTGGCGACACTTGGCGCGACCTCCCCGCATGGCGGGGTTTTGTTTTCGTCTCTGTGATGTTGAATGACCTCTGAGGTGACCATGTCGACGCCGTCCTCATCCCGCGACTCCGACGCGCCCGCCGGCGGCGCGCCGCCGACCCGCATCCGCGCGATCAACGACGCCCCTGTGCGCGAAGAGGGAGAGTTTGTGCTCTACTGGATGGTGGCCCATCGCCGCCCCCACTGGAACTTCGCCCTGGATCGCGCGGTGGCCCTGGCCGAAGCGCTGGAGAAGCCTCTGGTGGTGCTTGAGGCGCTGCGCCACGGCTACCGCTGGGCCTGCGATCGTTTTCACGCCTTTGTGCTCGAGGGCATGGCCGCCCAGGCCGACGCCTTTGAGGGCGCACCGGTGCTCTACTACCCTTTTGTGGAGCGCGAGGATGCGCCGGGCACAGGGCTTATTGAGGTGTTGGCCGAGCGCGCCGCGGTGATCGTCAGCGACGACTACCCGGCCTTCTTCCTTCCGCAGATGCATCGGGCCGCCGCCGAGAAGATCGCGGTGCGCCTGGAGCTCGTCGACTCCAACGGGGTGGTGCCGATGCGCCTGCCCGATACGATCTTCTCGCGCGCCTACGACTTTCGCCGCTTCCTGCACAAAAACCTCGACGCCTGGGTCGACGACTTCCCGCGCGAGGCGCCTTTTGAAGGTGTGACGCTGCGGGCGATCGAGGGATTGGGCGAGGCGATCGAGTCGCGCTGGCCCCGGGCCGATGAGTCGCTCTTGAGCGCCGATCGAGACGCGCTGGCCGCCCTGCCCATCGACCATAGCATTGCCCCCTCCGAAGAACTTCGCGGGGGCTGGGAGAAGGCCGAGCAGCGTCTTAAGACCTTTGTGGACTGGCGGCTCGACCGCTACACCGACGATCGCAACGAGGTGGAAGACGGCGCCGCCAGCGGACTTTCGCCCTATTTGCACTTTGGTCACATCAGCCCCCACGCGATCTTTCGAGCGGTGGCCGAGCGGGAGGGGTGGAGCCCCTCGGACGCCAACCCCAAACACGCCAGCAAACGCGCCGGCTTCTGGGGGATGAGCCCCGGCGCGGAGAGCTTTCTCGACGAGCTCTTAAGCTGGCGGGAGGTCGGCTTTAACCGCTGCGTCTTCGACCCCGAGGGCTACGACCGTTATGAGAGCCTGCCGGACTGGGCACAGCAGACGCTGGCGGAGCATCGCGATGACGCGCGCGAGCACCTCTACACGCTGGAGGAGTTCGCCGCCGGCCACACCCACGACGAGCTCTGGAACGCCGCGCAGATGGAGCTCGTCCACCGCGGGGTGATGCACAACTACCTGCGCATGCTCTGGGGCAAAAAGATCCTTCACTGGAGCGAGTCACCGGAGGAAGCGCTGGCGATCATGATCGAGCTCAACAACCGCTACGCCATCGACGGCCGCGACCCGAACTCCTACAGCGGCATCTTCTGGGTGCTCGGTCGCTACGACCGCGCCTGGGGCCCGGAGCGCGAGATCTTTGGCAAGATTCGCTACATGACCTCCGACAGCACGCGTCGCAAGATGAAGGTCGACGGCTACATTGAGCGCTGGGCCGCCGAGGTCGAAGATGCCTGAGTTCAGCCGCCGCACCGGCTACCCCGTCAGCGCCCTCAAGCTCTACGACTGGCACGCGCGGCCCGGAGCCTTTGAGCGCCTGGTTCCCCCCTGGGAGTCGATCGAGGTGCTGGAGCAGAGCGGCGGCATCGCCGACGGCGCTCGCCAGGTGATGCGCATTCAGCAGGGCCCGGTGGGCGTGATCTGGGAGGCCCACCACCGCGATCATATCGAGGGGCGCCAGTTTGTGGACGAGCAGGTGCGCGGCCCCTTTAAACGCTGGCGACACACCCACCGCTTTGAAGATCTGGGCCCGGAGCAGAGCCTGTTGATCGATGAGGTCGACTACGCCCTGCCGATGGGCGCGCTGGGGAGCTTCTTCGGCGGACGTTTTGCCGAAGATCTGGTGGAGGCGATGTTTGCGTTTCGCCACCGCCGCACCGGCGATGATCTTCGGCGGCATCAGGCGCTCTCTCAGACACCGCTGCGCGTGGCGGTGAGCGGCAGCTCCGGCACCATCGGGCGCGCGCTGGTGGCCTTCTTGAGCACCGGCGGTCATGAGGTGTTGAAGATCGTGCGGCGGCGCGCGATGGCTCCCGACGAGATCGCCTGGTCGGTGGACACCGGAGAGGTGGAGCACCACAAACTCGAAGGGCTCGACGCGGTGGTGCACCTGGCCGGCGAGCCGGTGTTGGGAGAGCGGTGGTCGACGGCGAAGCGGCGGCGCATCGACGAAAGTCGTTCCCACGGAACGCGGGCGCTGGCCCGGGCCCTGGCCGAGCTTAAGACGCCGCCCGGGGTCTTTTTGAGCGCGAGCGCCATCGGCTTTTATGGCGATCGCGGCGAGGAGGCCCTCGATGAGAGCTCGGATGCCGGCGAGGGGTTTCTGGCCGAGGTGTGCCAGCGGTGGGAGGCGGCCACCGAGGCGGCGCAGAACGCCGGGGTGCGCACCGTGCATCTGCGTATCGGGCAGGTGCTCGACCCGCGCCACGGTGCCTTTGCCGAGCTTCGGCGCGCCCGGAAGCTCGGGGGCGCCACGCACATCGGGAGCGGCGCGCAGTTTATGAGCTGGATCGACCTGGACGATGTGCTCGGCGCGATCCTCTTTCTGATGGCCGACGAAGGGGGCCGCGCGCTTAAGGGGCCGGTCAACCTGGTGGCGCCCCGGGCGCAGACCAACGCCGAGGTGATGGCGACGATGGCCCGGGTGCTCGGCGGTGTGAAGCTGATGCCGGTGCCCGGCGCGGCGGTCAAGACGATCCTCGGCGCCGACGCCGCACGCGAGACCGCGCTGGCCAGCCAGCGGGTGGCGCCTCGCCGCCTCATCGACGCCGGCTTTGAGTTTTACTATCCGGAGCTCGATGCGGCTCTGGAGATGAAGTTCGGGGTGACAAACGAAGGAGGAAGCGAGGGCTGAGCCTGGCGAGCAGCCCTAAACGAGGCCGGCGGCGCGACGCAAAAAGTCGTGATGTTCCGCGGCTCTGGCGGGGTCGGCGACCTCCCGGGCGGTCTCAACGCCCCGCGTCGCCGCGGCGCGCAGGAGGGTGGGCTCGGTCAGATAGCGGGTGAGATCGCTGGCCAGCGCCCGGGCATCACCGGGTGGGTGCAGCGCGTCGACGGGCAGAAGCTCGGGCAGCCCCCCCGCGCTGCTCCCCAGGGTGGGAACCGCGCGGGAGAGGGCCTCGACGACCGCGCGGGGGAGCGCGTCTTCGCGGCTGGGTTGCACGTAGAGGTCAAGGGTGTCGAGCCAGTCGAACACGTCCCGGCGAGGGAGCACGCCCTCAAAGTGCAGCCGTCCCCCGAGGCCCATCTTTCGGGCGCGCTCCAGCCAGGGGGCCGGATCCCCGCTGCCGACGATATGCAGCGAGGGGCGCAGTCGCTCCGGGAGCAGAGCGGTGGCCTGAAGCAGCACGTCGAGGCCTTTGTAGTGAAGATCGTAGGCGGCGATCATGCCCACACGCGCCGGAGAGGCTCCCCCGGCGTCGATGCGGGCCAGGCGGCTGCGCAGCCCCGCCCGGGAAGGGGGCTCGATGCGGGCGTCGCTCAGCGCCAGCGTGCGGCCCTTGCTGGGGTAGCGGCGCTGGAGGTAGTGGCGAGTGACGTAGTGCACAAAAGGGGCGCGGGCGGCCAGCGCGCGGGTTTGAAGGGCGGCCAGAGGTGCGTAGATTTTTCCGGAGATTGAGCCGTGATGCCAGTAGGCGCCCAGGGGGCAACCGACGACTTCGAAGACGAGGTTCTTTTGAGCGCGTAGCGCGCAGAAGGCCGCCAGGTTTCCCAGCACGCTGGTGCGAGCGATGACCAGATCGGCCGGGGCGATGAGCGCGTCGAGCTGACACAGGGCATGGGGCATGTGGGTGAGCCAGCGCGTGGGGCTGGCCAGATCGGGGAGCGCGACGAAGTTCACCCCGGGGCGGTCGGCGCGGGAGGCTCCCGGTGGCGGGGTGGCAGGGCGCAGGCGGCCGGCGACGGTGAGCCGGTCGAAGACTTCCAGGTAGGGCTCCCAGCTCGCGCGATCGGGGGCGCCGGGGGCCCACATCTGGCCGGCGTGAGGGTAGAAAATGCTGTCGTGAATGAAGATGGCGAGCGTCATGGGCGCCAGAAGGTCGAGATGGAGGTGGGGTCTGTGGCGCGGCGGTGCAGCGCAGAAGCGCGGTGCTGTGGAGGTGCCCGGGGTGCGCAGCGTTAAGGAGCGTAGCAGAGGGCGGGGGGCGCAGACCACCCGCACGTCTCCTCGCCAGCGCGCAGGCGGAGCAGAGGTTTGGAGAGGGGGCGTTTCGCCAGCTGTATCGCGGATGAGCGCCCTGGTTTGAGTCGCACTGCAGGGTCGTCACGCGGTCCTGGCCGCGCGAGGAGACGGGGGACGAGAGCAGGCTCTCGTTGCCCGAAGCCACAGGGAAGCCATAAGGGGGAGAGGATGGTCGCAGCAGAGCGAAAGGGGCAGCCTGAACGAGACGAGGAGCGCATCGATCCGCGGGCGCGTTTTGCGCAGATGGAGGGCCCGCATAGCGAGAAGCTCTACGCTCAGATGCGCCTGATCCGCCGCTTTGAGGAGCAGCTTCTGGAGCGCTTTGATCGAGGCTTGCTGGTGGGCACGACCCACGCCTACATCGGCCAGGAGGCCGATGCGGTGGGGGTGATCAACCACCTGCGCGCCGGCGACGTGGTCTTCAGCAACCACCGCTGCCACGGTCATTATCTGGTCTGGGGCGACAAGCCCGAGGCGCTGGCCGCCGAGCTGATGGGGCGCTCAGGAGGGCTTGTGGGTGGGCGCGGCGGCAGCCAGCACATCTGCGACGGGGGGTTTTATACCAACGGCATTCAAGGGGGCATTGTGCCCGGCGCCCTGGGGCTCTCGCTCGCCAAAAAAGTGCGTGGCGAGGATGCGGTGGCGGTGGTCTTCATTGGCGACGGCACGCTGGGCCAGGGCGTGCTCTATGAGTGCCTGAACATGGCCAGCCTGTGGGGTGCCCCCCTTCTGGTGGTGCTGGAAGATAACGGCTGGGCCCAATCCACGCCCAGCTACCGGGAGGTGGCCGGCTCGATGCTGGAGCGCGCGCGCGCCTTCGGGCTCGAAGCGGGTGAGATCGAATCGACCGACGCCGAGGCCATCTACAACCACTTTGAGGGCATCGTGGAGGAGGTTCGCCAGAGCGTGCGCCCCCGGCTGGAGGTGATCCACACCTACCGCCTCTGCCACCACTCTCGCAGCGACGATCACCGCCCCGCCGAAGAGATCGAGGCCAGGCGCGCCGACGACCCGCTACCGAAGCAGCGTCAGCGCGTCAGCGAAGAGCGCGCCGCCGCTATTGAGCAGGCCGTCGAGCGCAGGCTTCAGCAGGCCTTTGAGGCAGCCGAGGCCCAGCCTCAGCCCTCCGTCGATCAGCTCGATGATCCTCTCCTTCGCGGGATGCCCGGCCCCCAGAGCTGAGGCCGCGCCAAAGCCAGCCAGGCGAATCGTTTACCCGAACCGGGAGCCGCTCATGAGTCAGACCGTGTTGGAGTCATTAAATCAAGCGATGCACCGCATGATGCAGGAGGATGAGCGCGTGCATCTCATCGGCGAAGATCTTCTCGACCCCTACGGCGGGGCCTTCAAGGTGAGCCGCGGGCTCTCCACCGCCTTTGAAGATCGGGTGTGGACGACCCCGATCTCGGAGGCAGGTTTTGTGGGGGTGGCCATCGGCATGGCCATGGGTGGGCTCTTGCCGGTGGTCGAGATCATGTTCGGCGACTTTGTGCTCCTGGCCGCCGACCAGCTGATCAACCACGGGGCCAAATACGCCTGGATGTACAACGAGAAGGTCGATGTGCCGCTGGTCGTGCGCCTGCCCATGGGCGGGCGGCGCGGCTACGGCCCCACCCACAGCCAGACCCTGGAGAAGCACTTTCTGGGCGCGCCGGGCCTGGCGATCGTGGCCACCAACCCCTTTGTCGACAGCGGTCAGCTGCTGGAGACGGCGACCCGTTACGACCGCCGCCCGGTGCTCTTTGTGGAGAACAAAAAGATGTACGCGCGGCGCCAGCGCCCGATTCAGGGGGGGCGGTGTGAGGCGATGGCGGCGCGCATCAGCGCGGGCCCCTACCCCAGCGTTAGCTTGAGCTTCGGGGGCTTTGAGACCGCCGACCTCACCCTGGTCGCTTACGGCGGCATGGCCGAGCTGGCGGTCGAGGCGGCCGAGCGCCTGCTCATCGAAGATGAGCGCTACTGCGAGGTGGTGGTGCCCACCTCCATTCAACCTCTGGAGATGGATGCCATCGCGCAATCGGTCGCGCGCAGCGGACACCTCGTGGTGGCCGAAGAGTCGCCCGGCGCCGGCGGCTTCAGCGCGGAGGTGATCAGCGCGCTACCGGCGGCGGCCTGGGCGGCGCTGCGCGCCCAGCCGCAACGCGTCTCCGCGCTCAACCTCCCCATCGCCAACAGCACGGCGCTGGAGGCGGCGACCCTTCCCGATGTTGGCGATCTTCTCGAAGCGATGCGCCGCGTTCTGCCGGCATCTTCCTCGCGAAGCGCCACAGGCTGAGTCCCAAACCGGTCTTGATCTCAGGCGCACCGCCCCGCTGACCCCACTGATGTTTTGCACTGAGGACACCCATGGAATGGCTACACATCCCGATGCTCAACGCCAACGAAGATGAAGTGGAGGTCGTTGAAGTTCATGTCGAAGAAGGCCAGGAGGTTGAGCGCGGTGAGGTGCTCTGCACCCTGGAGTCCACCAAAGCCACCGCCGACGTGGAAGCCCCCGTCGACGGCTTTGTGCGCGCGCTGGGGGTGCGCGAAGGCCAGCGCGCAAAGGTCGGTCAGCCCCTCTGCGCGCTGACGGAAACGGCCGACGAGCCGGTGCACCTCTCTGCGACGCAGGCCAGCGCCGGCGCCGAGGCCGATGGGGATCTTCCCCGGGCCACGCGCCGCGCCGCGGCGCTGGCCAGCGAGTATGAGGTCGATCTTCGCACGATCCCCCATGAGGGCATCCTCACCGAGCGCGATATCCTCGCGCACCTGGGCCAGGGCCAGGGCGCGCTGCGCGCGCCAGGCGATCAAGCCGCCCGAGACCACGCCGAGATCGAGGTGGGAGGCAGCGGAGACGCCATCGTGATCTACGGCGCCGGCGGCCACGCCCGCGTGGTCATCGATATGGTGCGCGAAGGGCGTCGCGATCTGCGCATCATCGGCATCATTGATGACGCCCCCGACCGCCCCGATGAGCTGCTTGGGGTGCCGGTGCTGGGCGACGCCTCGATGTTCGCCGGGCTGCGCGAGCGCGGCGTGCGCCTGGCCGCCCTGGGCGTCGGCGCGGTCACCCACAACGCGCTCCGCGCCGAGCTCTTCGCTCGCCTCAAACGCGAGGGCTTCTTGATGCCCAACCTCATTCACCCGCGCGCCGCCGTTGAGTCGTCGGCGCAGATGGGCCAGGGCAACCAGATCTTTGCCGGCGCTGTGGTCAGCTCCTGCGTGCGCCTGGGAGACAACACCATCATCAACAGCAATGTGGTCGTCAGCCACGACTGCGTCGTCGATGATCACGCTCACCTCACCCCCGGCGCGCTCCTGGCCGGGGGGGTCCAGGTGGGCCCCCGGTCTGTGGTGGGCATGGGTGCCACGATCTTCCTGGGGGTGCGCGTGGGTGCCGATGTGGTCGTAGGCAACGGCTCACACATCCTCCAGGACCTCGAAGACTCCCGCGTAGTGCGCGCCGGCGAGCGCTGAACGCTGCGCGGCGCGGCGGCGTGTCGCAACGCGGGGCCCGCCGCGCCGCCCTTCTCCGTGCGCAGCCCTGCATGGTCCAGGCTCACGTCACAGAGCCGCGCCTGGCGAGCAGCTCACACCCCTGCCTCTTGTTCACCGCGCAAGATACGCTACCCTCCTGCCCGACCCTTTGCTGAGGAGCGCCCATGCCCCTGTACGACCACCTCAAACGCACCATGGATGTCGTCGCCGCCGGCGCCGGGCTTGTCGCCACCGCCCCGGTGCTCGCTGCGAGCGCGGCAGCGGTGTATGTGACCATGGGCCGACCGATCTTCTTTCGGCAGCAGCGGCCCGGGCTCGGTGGCGAGCCCTTCGAGCTGATCAAGTTTCGCACCATGCGCCTCTCGGCCCCCGGCCAGGATGATATCGGCAGCGAGGCGAACCGGATTACCCCGGTGGGGCAGTTTCTGCGCTCGACAAGCCTCGATGAGCTCCCCACCCTGATCAATGTGCTGCGTGGCGAGATGAGCCTTGTGGGGCCGCGCCCGCTCCTGATGCGCTACCTGCCACGCTACAGCCCCGAGCAGGCGCGTCGTCACGAGGTGCGACCCGGCGTCACAGGCTGGGCGCAGATCAACGGGCGCAACGCCCTGAGCTGGGATCAGAAGTTTGCCCTGGATGTCTGGTACGTCGACCACCGCTCGCTCACCCTCGATCTGAAGATCCTGCTGGGGACCGTCGGCAAGGTCTTCGCCCGCGAAGGCATCAGCCAGAGCGGGCACGCGACCATGCCCGAGTTCATGGGCAATGAGGACGCCGATCCTGCCGCCGGCAACGAGGCCGACCCGGCACAAAAGGGTGCCTGATTCACCTTAAAAATCAAACACTTAGCCCCTTAAAAACACAACGCCGCAGCCTCAATGGCTCGCGGCGTGGGTGCTTGCGCGGCCGGACGTCCTGCGGGTGAACCCGTCAGTGCCCGGCGCTCATTTCACCAGAGGATCCCCAGCGCGGCACGCATCCCGACCAGCCCTGGTGAGAGCTGCGACTGGGTCGCCTGCGCCACATCTTCGGTGACGATGGTCTCGGCCCAGTGGCGCAGGATCGTCATCGACTGCACCGGCGGCTGCACCACCGGCTCACCGTAGAGGAGATGACGCAGCGCGATCTCCACCTCGTTAAAGCCCGCGCAGGCGCGCAACGGGGTGGTCCCGGAGAAGCGGGCGTTGATCTCGAAGACTTTGACGCGCCCCGCGTCGAGACGAAACTGCACGTTGACCGGCCCAAAGGCTCCCAGCGCCTCGGCGATCTCGCGCACCTGGGCGTTGAGCTCGGGATAGGGCGCCACAAAGGCCTGGTAGGTGTTGCCGTCGCGCAGCAGGCGACGCATCACAATTGAGGCCTCGCAGCGCCCCTCAAAGACCAGCGCCCCGGCGGTGTACTCGTCAAAAGCAGTGGCGACACACTCCTGGATGATAGCGTCGGGCTCGAGCATCAACGCGCGCTCCAGCTCGGCCTGGTCGTTGACCTTGTGCACACCGACGGAGCGGCATCCTACCCGCGGTTTTACAATGAGCGGAAAACCCACCGCGTCGATGAGGTGCTCGACATCGGCCGGCAGCGCGGAAACAGGACACCCCAGCCCGCGATCACGCAGAAACTCGTAGGTGCGCCATTTATCTTCGGCGATCGCCACAACCTGCTCGGGGCTGATGAGCAGCCGGGTATGGTAGGTCTCTTCGAGGCGGGCGCGATGGGCGGCGAGCAGCCGAAGCTCCACATCGGTGCCCACCAGGACCACATCGGGGCACTCGCTGGCGAGGATGGCCTCGAACTGCGGCAAAAACTCCGGGTCCGCGGCCAGCGGCACCAGATGCGCGCGATGCGCCCAGTAAAGGCCCGCAGCCAGCGGACTCGGGTCAACGGCAATGAGCGTAGCGTCGAGCGTGGTAGCGCGTAGCGCCCGGATGATCCCCTGTCCGAGCAGCGCGCCGGCACCGGTGATGAGCACCTTCATGCGACGTCCTCCCTTGGCAATAGCCCGGGCCCCCCCAGAACACATACGAATGAGGGCGAAGATGCTCGCCCAAAGGCCCGACCATGATGAGCAGAGCTGCAGACCGGCGCCCAACGGCGTCTGAACGTGCCCCCTGCCTTCGGATTCAGGCAGCGCGCCCCGCCGGTCGCAGAGACCTGAAGGAGGCGCCTTCAACAATGATAAACACCCCCGAGCTCATCACCAGCCAGCCGCCTGCGCTTAACTTCCGCCCAGGCTCACAAAAAGCCGGCCAGCCCACTCGTAGAGCGCGCGCTCGGTCTTGCGCAGGTGGGTGGCATTGGGCCAGAGCCCGCCGCCCTGCCCCTCAATGACGCGATGCGCGCAGGGCGCGGCGATGGGGTTGAGCCCGCGGCGCTCAAAGAGCTGCATCGCCCGCGGCATATGCGAGGCGCTCGTCACAAGAATCAACGACGCCCCGGAGCCGGCCATCGCCTCAAACCCCTCGGCCTCCTGCGCGGTGTCCAGCGCGCTCTTGGCCATCAAAATGCGCTCCGGCGCCACCCCCAGATCGATGGCGAGCTGGCGGGTGGCCTCGGCGTTGGTGCGCCCCTCTCGGCGCGTCCCCCCGCTGACGACGAGCTTCGCGTGGGGAAGTTGTCGCAAGATGCGGATGCCCTCGACCAGGCGCATCACGCCCTCTTCGTGAATCTGCGCGACCAGGGGATAACGATCATCGTCGACAAACCC
The DNA here is from genome assembly GCF_007997005.1 of Lujinxingia vulgaris. GTDB lineage: Bacteria > Myxococcota_A > Bradymonadia > Bradymonadales > Bradymonadaceae > Lujinxingia. The sequence continues at coordinate 72,656 of NZ_VOSL01000013.1, forward strand.
CGCCCCCAGCACCATCACGTAGTCGACCCCGGCCAGTTCTTGGGCGTCGACCTGAAGCAGCGGCGGGTAGCGCTCCTCCAGCGGGCGCAGCATCAGGTTGGCCCCCGGCGAGCAGCTGCCAAAGAGCAGCCCGGCCGTCGCCGCGACGATCAGCAGAGGGCCCAGACGGCTCTGCGGCCAGCGCCACCACACCACAAGCCCCACCATCGTGAGCGCGGCGACCATCCCCAGGGGCAGCAGGAACATCGCAAACGCCCGCTTGATCACAACCATGCCGACCTCTCAAAGGTGTCTGCCTGGCCGCCGGCGGAGCGGCGAGGCTGGGAGGTTGGCCACACGGTGTTTAGGTTCATCTTATGCTCTTCGAGTCTGCGAGGGGCGCTGTCACCATCATCTTGAGGAGGGGGGAGATTATGGTCTCGACCATCGTCATTGCCAGCGCCGGGCAGCTGGGAAGCGAACTTATGGCCGCGCTCAAAGCCCGAGGCGAAGCGGCCGTGGGCGTCAACCTGGAGCAGTGCAACCTCGACGATCCCCACAGCATTGAGGCGACGCTTACGCGCTACCCGGGGGTCACCCGCGTCTTTAACGCCGGCGCGTTCACCCAGGTCGACCGCGCCGAACACGAGCCCCAGGCCGCCTTTCGCACCAACGCCCTGGGCGTGGGCTTTCTATCCCACGCCTGCGCCGAGCGCCAGATCACCCTGGTGCACTTCTCCACCGACTACGTCTTCGGCGAGGGCCACCGACGCCCCATCGAAGAAGACGGCCGCCCCAACCCGCTCTCGGTCTACGGGCGCAGCAAACTTCTGGGAGAGCGCCTGGCGCTGCAGCATAACCCGCGCACCATCGTGATGCGCAGCTGCGGGCTCTACGGCCCCTCCCACCCCAACTTCGTGCGCGCGATGCTGCGGGTCGGACAGGGCCCCGAGCCGGTCGCCATCGTCAACGACCAGATCGTCACGCCCACGCCCGCCCGCACCCTGGCCGAGGTCGCCATCGCCCTGTCCACGCGCGATGATTTCGGTATCTTCCACGCCACCGCCCAGGGCCAGTGCTCCTGGTTCGACTTCGCCCGCGCCCTCTTCGACCACCTCGACCTGCGCCCTCGCCTTCGGCCGGTCGACTCGGTGAGCTGGGGCGCGGCGGCCCGCCGCCCCTCCTACTCGGTGCTGGAGAACCGCGAGCTCAAACGCCTCGGCCTCGACACCGTCGGCGACTGGTACGCCGAGCTCGCCGCCTTCCTCGACACCCACGGCCAGCGTCTGCTCGATGAGCTGCGACCCGACGCTGGACATCGCCCCGCAGCGCCTTAAAAGTCTGGGGGACACAGGCTGGCGTCGTCGTCGATAACGCCGGCCCTTCCCCCTCTCTTACGCGGTTGTTCACGATGTGGATCTTCGGCTACGGCTCGCTGATATGGCGCCCCGGCTTTGCCTATGAGGCGCGTCAGCCCGGCATCCTTCACGGCTTTCGTCGCGTCTTCTACCAGGGCTCTCCCGACCATCGAGGTGTCCCAGACGCCCCGGGACGCGTGGTCACCCTCCTCCCCGAGCCCCGGGCCTCCACCTTTGGCGTGGCCTTTAAGCTCGGCGCCTCCGAGCAGGCGCGCGTCCTGGGCGAGCTCGATGTGCGCGAGCAGGGCGGCTACGAGCGCCATCTCTTGCCGATCTTCTCGGCCGAGCACGACGCCCCGCTGATCGACGAGGCGCTGGTCTACCTCGCCACCCGCGACAACCCCCACTACCTGGGGGAGGCCCCGATAGAGGCGATCGCCCACCAGGTGCTGCAGAGCCACGGCCCCAGCGGCCCGAACACCGAGTACGTGCTGCGCCTGGCCGAAGCCCTGCGCGCCGAGGGCGCCGACGATCCTCACGTCTTCGCGATCGAGCGCGCCCTGCGCCAACATCTCGACGATCCCTCACGCTGAGCCCGACTCAGGGCATGATGCGGTACTCCACCAGATCTTCGACGACTTCAATGAGGTTGCCCCGCGCGTCCGGCTCGCGCAGCTCACGGCGCACCACCCCTCGCCCCGGCGCAAAATAACGGCGCTGGCCGGGAAGTCGGAAGTACGGGCTCGACTGCGTCAGCGGCCCGGTCCCCTCAATGGCATACGTGCCCACAAAGCCGCCGGCGGGCGTCTCCACGTTATGCCAGCTCGCGTCGACGACGAAGATGCCCTCCTCCTCACCGGCCGCCAGCCCCGCGCGCCCCCAGCCCTGGCCGGGCTCCAGCGGGAAGCTGAAGATCGGCACCTGGTACTCAAAATACTCCAGCAGGTAACTCAGGTCGTCGATGCGCGCCTGGCAGCGCGTATCACACACGTAGATGCGCCGCGGGGTGAGCACCCAGCGCTCGTGCGCCCGCGTAAAATCGGCGTCTTCATACGAACGCATCACATGCACCAGGCGCCAGGTGCCATACTGCTCCACACCGAGCACCTCCATGACCACCTCGGGGCTGCGCGGGGTACCGGCTGCGGCCTGCCCGCCCATGGCGATATCGAGCGGATCCACCTCCTCCTGACCCAGCGCTCGGTTGTAGCGACGAAACCTCCAGAAGTTCCCTTCTTTCAGTGGGAAGGGGTACTCGCGGCTTCGCAGAAGCTCGGGCTTCAGGTGCAGCCCCAGCGCCACAAGCGTGCGCAGGCGGCGGTCGGCCTCCACCGGCGACGCCAGCACGAGCACCTCACGGGTGGGATCCTGCGGTGAGGGCACGCGGAAGATGCGCGAGATACGCAGCTCAAAGACCACGTCGGCCTCGGCATAGCGCAGGCGCAGCACATTGCCCCAGTGCTGCACCACGCGCTCATCCTCTCTGGCGACCGGTCCGTTCACCGTGCGCCCCTCGCCAAGCTCCAGCCCCTCCAGCTCCAGAAGCTCTCCCAGCCCCCCGTCGGCCCCCTCGGAGCTGCGGGTCGGCGTGAAGATCTCCCAGGTCTGAAGCGCCCCGCCCATCTGCACATCGACAAACTCGTGGGCCTTCTCCGGGCTGACGTTGACGAGCTGCACGTAGCTCTCGGGCGCGATGAAGAGGTGATCCCAGAGCGCCTCATCGCGGGTGGTCAGCGCCTCGAAGATCGCCTCACCGAGCGCCTCGCCCTCCGAGATCAGCGGCATCTCGCGCGCGCCCTCGGCCTCCAGCCGACCCCACCCCCCGCTGAGCTCGGCACCCTGACGAAGTTGGCGCAGCAGGCGGCCCTCACGCACCGAGGCCCCCTCCGGCGTGAGGTCGGGATGCTCGGTATACACCAGCGGCCGCAGCGGCACCGTGGCCGGCGTCGGCTCCGAGTCGGCGCACCCCACCCCGGCGACCAGCACCATCAGCAGCAGCAACGCCACGCCTCGGCGGCGATATGCCCCCCTTATAATGTGGGCCCGGTTAGAGGAAGAAGTCATTATCGTCGATCGGATCGCGGTAGTAGACGGAGCCCTCTTCGATCTTCTCGATCGGCAGGCGCCGCAGGACGCTGGAGCTGTTGGAGCGCATCAGACGATCGACGGCCAGCCAGGAGCCCAGCAGAAAGCCGTGATGCTGCACGGCCTCATAGGCATAACGCGAGCAGGTCGGACGATGTTCGCAGCGCGGCCCATCGACCGCGGTGAGATGCCGCGAATACAGGCGGTAGGCGGTGGTGAAGATCCCCGAATTCGACGCCGCTGCGCCTCCTCCGCCCTCATCCCAGCCGGGCGGACCGCCCTCGGGCATCGACGCCCGCGCCACCGCTCCGGCCGGCATCCCGCCTGCCGTGGCCCAGGTGGTCGCGCCCGCTTTTGCGCTCGGCGTGCTCTGGCACGCGCTCAAGAGCAGCGTCAGCGCCAGCGCCGCGATGGCGGTCCAAGTTGTCGGGGGGCGGAACATCGACACCTCCATAAAAGGCGCGCGCGCTGCGCGCCGGCCCACTCTGCGAGCGTGCACCGCCTGCTGTCAACCGACACCCCAACGCAAAAAGCCACCCACAAACGTGGGTGGCTCTCGAAGAGCGGGGTAGACGGGACTCGAACCCGCGACCTCCGGCGTGACAGGCCGGCATTCTAACCAACTGAACTACTACCCCGTAGTTCTCAAATTTTCGTGCGTTGCGTCACCTAACTTGCGTTAAGTGAGCGGGGTAGACGGGACTCGAACCCGCGACCTCCGGCGTGACAGGCCGGCATTCTAACCAACTGAACTACTACCCCGTAGTTCCTACTTTTCAAACAACCTTACAGCCTTCGATGGGCGCAACAGGGTTCGAACCTGTGACCTACGGCTTGTAAGGCCGCCGCTCTCCCAGCTGAGCTATGCGCCCGTTTCAGGAGGCCTCGGGGTCAGGGTGTAAACCCTTTCTCCTCGAAGCGGAGCCGGACAATATGAGAGGGTCGGTAGGTCGTCAAGGCGTTTATGCACCTGCGCACATCTTTTTTTTCGGGTCCTCATCGCCTCCTCAAAAAAACGCCGTGCAGCCCTCGACTTAGCCTCCAGGGCCCCGGGCGACATCGGAAGATCGCGCGCTGAAGATCGCCCCAAACACCCCTCGTCGCAGGGATCGTACGCGCTTAAAATTTTCGACACCAGGCGCTAAAAAGTCGCGCTCACGTGGTTATTTATCAATAAATCCAGACACTTATGGACCTTTCAAATATTCCCTGAAGGGGGGACGTCGTCGAAAAGCCGCTTGCACCCCGGGGGCCCTTTCGTTATGACACTTGGCCTGCTGCGGCGCAGGAATTACCGCTGCAGGCCTTGCAGGATCGAAATAGTGACCCCCTGCTGAAGGTTCGTTCGACGCACGACATGGGCCTCACTGGCCCGGTTACCTGGGCCTATAGCTCAGTGGTAGAGCCGCCGGCTCATAACCGGCTGGTCCCTGGTTCGAACCCAGGTGGGCCCACTCGCCCGACTTTGCTCGGGCAAACACGCGTGACCCGGACATCTTGTACGAGGTGTCCTGTACAGGGTCGCGTCAGACGTCAGGTTGACAGGAGATCATGCAGCTCGTCGCGCGCTCAAAACCCACCGCCCTCCATCGAGGGGGCCTCTCCCGACGCCTCCTCCTGGCGGCGGGACGCCGCTCCTACGCGCGACAGCTCCAACCGACGCAGCCCCGCACCAACTTCACGAACATGTCCACCGCTCCAAGAAAGCGCCTGAGCCTTCGCTCAGGCGCTTTTCTATTGGGCACCCATCACTCGGCGAGGTGAATTTTGAAAGAACAACTGGCCCTTCTTCGAGAACTTCAGAACATCGACCTGGAGCTCGACGAGATCACCACCAAGAAAGAAGAGATCGTAGGACGCATCCAGGAAAACACCGGCTTCCTGGACAAGCTCGTCGACGACCTCAACTCTCAGAAAGAAGAGCTCGAAGAGATTCGTGCCCTTCAGTCGCAGAAGAAAGACGATCTCAAAGAGATCAACGAAAACCTGACCATGCGTCAGAAGCGTCTTCGCGACATCGGCTCGACCAAAGAGTACAACGCGGTCGAAAAAGAGATCGAGAGTTTTAAGAAGTCCAGCGAGCAGACCGAAGAGGAGCTCCTGCACCTTCTGGAAGTCATCGAGTCGACCCAGGAGTCGATCAAAGAGAAAGAAGATAAGATCATTCAGCTGCGCGAAGGCATCGCCGCCGATGAGGCCGAGGCCGAGAAGCGCCTGGCCGAGCTCGACGCGATCATCAACAAGCTGACCAACCGTCAGGAAGAGGCCCGCGGTCAGGTCTCCAAGCGCGTCATTCACAAGTATGACTTCATCCGCAGCCGCCGCCCCGGCCTTGCGGTCGTGGCCTGCAAAAACGGCCACTGCGAAGGCTGCTTCATGGCGCTTCCGCCCCAGCAGTACATCGAGGTTCAGCGTGGCAACACGCTCGAGATCTGCCCGAGCTGCAACCGCATCCTCTACTTCTGGGAAGATGCGCTGGGCGAGTCGTCGGCTTCCGACGCGATGGAAGCCTGATTTGAGCCGTCGAAGCGCGACCCAATCCACCTCGCCGGTGGTTTCAGGTTGAAAAGATGAACCCGGGGGGTTACCTCCGGGTTCGTCTCGCTTTAGCGCAGACGGTCGCCGGTCGCGCCTCCTCGGAGGGGCGGCGGGAGGAAAGTCCGGGCATCACAGGGCAGGGTGGTCGGTAACACCGACCGGGGGCGACCCCAGGGAGAGTGCCACAGAGAGATACCGCCGCGCGCCTTAGCGCGGTAAGGGTGAAAAGGTGAGGTAAGAGCTCACCGGGGCGGCGGTGACGTCGCTCGTCCAGGTAAACCCCACCCGATGCAAGGTAAACAGAGGCTGAGCGCCCTTTTGGAGCGCTCCGGGGTGCCCGCCCCGCGGCCTCAGGTAACCGCTTGAGCCTTATGGCAACGTAAGGCCTAGATGAATGACCGTCACCGCGCCTTGAGCGCGGGACAAAACCCGGCTTATCGCGCTAAAGCGAGACGAGAAAAGCCCCCGCAGCCAGATGGCGTCGGGGGCTTTTTTGCGTCTTCTTAAGCGACGAGCGATGCCCGAGACGTTCAAGGCCGCTGCGGCTCACTCGGCATAGAGGCGCGCGATGGCTTCGCTCAACCGCGCGTCGTCGGCCATCGTTTTATGCAGGCGCGCCAGCAGGCTCTCCAGCCCGCTTGTGCCTTCGACCTGCACCGGTTCGATGAGGTCGACCGCGCTCTGCGCCATCACGTCGAGGTTGAGGTAGGAGGCCGTCGAGATCGCATCCAACGTCAGCCCCTCCTCGACGAGCAGACGCATCAGAGCTTCGGGCTGGGAGTAAAGATCCAGGTCATTGGCGTGCAGCACCGGGCGACGCAGCCGATGCTCGCCGGCGCTGGCGACGAGCAAAAGCTGCGGACCAAACTCGGCATCGTCCGGGAGGCGCACGCACCACTGACCCGCGCGGTCGCTCACCGTCTCGATCAGCGGCTCGCCAACCGGCTCGCCGCGTGCATCGCCCTCATAGAGCGCGACGCGGGCGTCGGCCACCGGGAGCTCCCCCTCCAGCGGGGCAGCGTGCGCGGAGGGGATCAGGAGTTCGAGGAGGTCGGAGTGACGGGCAAACTTACCCTGCGGAGCAAGCACCAACCCTCGGAGGATGCGCGGATGCGACTCGGCGCGGGCCTCCTCCTCGGTGGCGCCCACACATTCGGCCGGGGGGGCCTGCTCGCTCAACGACTCGGCGCCCTCCAGCAGCAGATCTTCGTCGAAGGCGAAACCGCCCTGCCCTTCTTCGGCCTCGGGCATCAAAAGATCATCGCCGGATGCCTCTTCACCCGAGGTCGGAGAAGTCTCTTCGACGGGCGCATCAGCAGAACGATCGCAGGCGACAAGCAGGAGCAACGCCATCATCAGCCCCAGCCGACGTGGCTTCACGCTCCGTAAGACCGCACTGGCATGCCGCTGAACCACAGACATCTCGACCTCAATTCACCTTTACCTTCAACAACTTAGCTAAGCCTGTCGAGAACCAGCGGCGGCACCTCGGTGGGAGCCTCGCCAATCACGATGGCCTCGCGCAGCATCGTTTTGACCTTATCGAGCTCGCGATCGTCGTTGTAATGGATGGTGACCACCGGTTGCCCGGGCTCGACCTTGTCGCCGCGTTTGGCGTTCATCACCAGACCGACGGCCGGGTCGATGGTGTCTTCTTTGCGGCGGCGTCCGGCGCCGAGCTCCATCGCCGCGATGCCGACCGACTCGGCCTGAATGCGGTTGATGTGACCGCCCTCCCAGGCTTCGAGCACCGTGGTGTGCTTTGCGGTCGGCAACTTCGAGGTGTCGGCGCAGACCGAGGCGTCGCCGCCCTGGGCCTCGATGATCTTCTCAAAGACGCTCAGCGCGCTACCGTCGCGAAGGAGCTCCAGCAGGCGGCGCTTGGTCTGATCGCGATCGGTGACGCTGCCGGCCACGTCGAGCATCTCGGTGACGAGCTCGATCGTGATCTCGGTCAGATCTTCGGGGCCTTCGCCGCGCAGCGTCTCAATGCTCTCGATGACCTCCAGGCTGTTGCCGATGGTCAGGCCCAGGGGCTGATCCATGTCGGTGATAAGCGCGCGCACCGGGCGGTTCATCGCTTTGCCGATGCCGATCATCGTCTGCGCGAGCTCACGGGCGCGGTCGATGTGCTTCATAAAGGCACCGGAGCCGACCTTCACATCGAGGATGAGCGCGTCGATGCCCTCGGCGAGTTTTTTGCTCATGATGGAGCTGGCGATGAGTGGGATGCACTCGACGGTCGCGGTGACATCGCGCAGCGCGTAGATCTTTTTGTCAGCCGGAGCGACCTCGCCGGTCTGGCCGATGAGCCCCAGCCCCAGGGTGTCGACCAGATCGATGAAGCGCTCGACGCTCTGGTTGACGTTAAAGCCGGGGATGCTCTCGAGTTTGTCGAGCGTGCCGCCGGTATGCCCAAGGCCACGGCCGGAGATCATGGGCACCTTAAGCCCGGCGGCTACCGCCAGCGGCGCGAGGATCAGCGAGACCTTATCGCCCACCCCGCCGGTGGAGTGCTTGTCGACTTTGGCGCCGGTGATGCTGGAGAGATCAAGGACCTGACCGGAGTGCAACATCGCCTCGGTCCAGGCCGAGAGCTCCTTTGAGGTCATCGACTTAAAGTAGACCGCCATCAGAAACGCCGACATCTGGTAATCGGGCAGCTCTCCGGTGGTGTAGGCGTCGATCAGACGCTTGAGCTCTTGCTCGCTCAGCTCCCCACCCTGACGTTTCTTGCGGATCAACTCGACAAAGCGCATGGCCTCCCTCGGCGTTGGCGTCGTTAAAGACGGCCCGCTCACTGTGAGCACCGGGCCGGACCGGTCAATCTAGTGGGGGGGGATAAGGCTGGCAAGCATGCTCGCTGACGCGGCGGACGCAAGGCCCCGGACATCGCGATCGCGCAGGTTTTACGGGAACTTCTCGCAGATCAGGCTGCGTGCATGCCGCGAGCTGCTTGACGATCATCATCGGCTGCTTAGGTTGCTTGACCGCAAGAGGCTACTCCGGAGAGCCCGGCACTTTGACTTATGACGTCGTTCTAACGAACTCAGTTGTAACTTCAAAAGGAGGTATTCGATGAGTACTTCGCCGTGGTTTGACGATCCCTACCAGCTCTTTCGCCAGGAGCTCCGCTCGATGATGGGCGAGCCCTCGGTCTTTCCCTACCAGCGCCGTGATAGGCAGGCAGCCAGCCGCCGCACCATGGGCGTCTTCCCCCCGGTCAACATCTACGATAACGGCGACGCGTTTATGATCCGCGCGGAGATGCCGGGCATCGATCGCGACTCACTCGACGTGAGCTCCAAAGCCGATCAGGTGGTGATCCGCGGCGAGCGCAACCTGGAGCGCATGGACGATGCTGATGTGCATCGACGCGAACGTGACGCCGGACAGTTCCGCCGCGCGATCACGCTGCCTCAGCCCATTGATGTCTCGAAGGTCGAAGCGACCTACACCCACGGGATCCTGGAGATCATCGCGCCGCGCAAAGAAGACGCGCGCCCGCGACGCATCACCATCAAGTGATCCCCTTCTCATCAAGGCTGAGCACACACTTACGCGCTGTATCACCCGACTTTTTCAGGGAGGACGATGATGGCCCGTACATCCAAGAGCACCTCGAGCTCCAATGGCAACACGCAGAGCACCAGCCAGGAGATCGCCGTTCACCATAAAGAAGAACTTCAGGAGGCCGAAGGCACTCGCGAGGGCACCTACTTTCGGCCCAACGTCGACATCTACGAGACCTCCAAAGCGTTGACGCTTGTGGCCGATGTGCCCGGCACCGCTGCGGAAGATTTTGAGATCGACCTTCGCGACAACCTGCTCACCATCGTGGGGAGCGTGCGCGAGGTCGACCCGGGCTGGCAGCCCCTCTACTCGGAGTATCGGGTGGGGCATTTCATGCGGCAGTTCCGCGTGGGCCAGCAGATCGATCAGACGAAGATCAGCGCCGAGATCACCGACGGTGTGCTCAAGCTGACGCTTCCGAAGGCTGAGAGCGCCAAACCGCGTAAGATCGACGTACGCACGGCGTGATCCAGGAGCAGCACTGCACCTCCTCCATGGTGCGCAGGAGAGAGCCCGGGCTGTCGCAAGCAACCCGGGCTCTCCGTTTTTTGGGGCCGGTGCGGCGATGGCCATCGCCTGGAGAATCTGCGAGACTTGCCCTTTGACCAGCCCGGGGCAGCAGCACGTCCCGCTGCAGCACGAACTCTGGACGGAGGTAAAGGGTGACGTCTCGCACACTGATCACAAGCAGCCGCCTGATCTTCTACGCACTGGCGACCTCGCTGCTCACGCTCAACGGCTGCAGCTGCCACGACGAAGATGACTACTTCTGGGAGTTCGAAGAACCGCCGATGGAAGCCTCCATCGATGTGGGGCTTCCCCCCGAAGATGCCGGCGAGCCAGATGAGGGCTTTGTGCCGGTCGATGTGGGTGGTGAGCCCGAAGACCCGGAAGATTGGGACTGGGCGTTTCCCGACCCGGAGATCGAGCCGGATCCGCCGGAGTGGGAGGAGACGGAGTGGCGCAGTGAGGTGGTCGCCGAGGGGCTACCGAGATCGTTCGCGCTCAACGATCGCACCAGCGTGGTCGTCGACCGCCAGGGCACGGTGTGGCTGGGGTACCATCGCTGCGCCGATCGTTTCTGCGCTGACCCGGAGCTCGTGGTGGCGCGCCGCCCGGTGGGTGGGTCGTGGAGTTACGAGACCATTGACCGTCACGAGGGGCTCTTTGGTCTCTCGGTGATCCACGCCGATGAACCGCTGGCCGTCTACCTCGACGCTCCCGACCAGAGCCTGGCCCTGGCCCAGCGTCGTGCCGAGGGCGGCTGGCTCATCGATCGCGTCGCCGAGGGGCGTGTGAGCGCGGCCGATGGGTTTGATATCACCCACGACCGGGCGCGCTTTTATTTGAGCTATGCGCAGCAGGGCGAAGATCGTGTGGAGTTTTATACCTACAACACTGCCAGTCCCACCCCGCTGTGGCGACGCCTGCGCGACCTTTCGCCGGCGACCTCCGCAGCCTTTGATGAAGGCTTGAAAGCGGGCAACGCGCTGGATTTCTACCTGATCCACCGTGGGATGGGCGCGAACTTCCAGATCTCGCGCTATGATGTCGGCCAGGATGCCTGGACCACCTCCCAGCGGGACTACACCACCCAGGTGAGCGCGCTGGTCTACCGTCAGAACGGGCAGCTCTGCGTCAGCGGCTCCGGCGATCGCGGGCTGGTGATCGACTGCGGCGATTTTGAAGATCCTCTCTCGCAGCGTCAGTTCTTCAACAACGGCCAGACCTATTACCTCTCCTCCATGGTCGAAGCGCGCGATCAGACGCTCTTTGTGGCGTACCACCTGGCCAATGAGCAGGATCTTCGCATCGCCCGAAGCAACGAAGATCGCTGGCAATGGCGCTCCGAGCGGGTCTTTCAGGGTCCGACCTTTGGCGTCTCCACCGCGATCGATCACCGCGACTACGTGTTGGTTTCGTATTACTACTGCCCGGGCGACACCTGTGAGGTGCGCCTGATGGAGCGCGTGCCTTAACCTTGGAACCTTCCACCGCACTCGATTTTGGGATGGTGCGCGCCGTCGCGGTAAGTCTGGCGCTGGGCGGCATCATCGGTCTGGAGCGCCAGAGTCACCGGGAGCCCGAGAGCCCGCTGGGGAGCGTGGGGGTGCGCACCTTTGCGCTGAGCTCTCTGCTGGGCACGGTCTCGGTGATCGCGCAGAACATCCTGCCGGGGCTGCCCTATGTGGTGGGGCTGGGCTATTTCGCGCTGCTCGTGGCGTTTTTCTGGCATGAGCGCCGCGCCACCGAGCATGAGGTGGGCATCACCACGCAGATCTCAGCGATGGTGGTCTTTGTGCTCGGCGTGCTGGTGCCGAGCATGCCGATGGTGGCCGCGTCGATCGCGGTGATCGTGGCCATTGTGCTCTCGCTCAAGCGCCACACCACAACCTTTGTGCATCTGCTCACGCCGGCGGAGATCGTCTCCACGATGAAGTTCTTGCTGGTGACGGTGGTGCTCTTGCCGCTCTTGCCCGACCTGCCGGTGGACCCCTGGGGGATCTATAACCTGCGCGAGATCTGGCTATTGGTGGTGCTGATCAGCGGGATCAGCTTTCTGGGGTATTTTGCGATTCGTTTTCTGGGGACAAGCCGCGGACTGGTGCTCACCGGGGTGCTCGGCGGGATGGCGTCGAGCACGGCGGTGGCGCTGGCGATGTCGCGCCAGGTGCATCAGAACCCGCGCTCGCGCACGGTGCTCCTCTCGGCGGCGTTTGCGATCATGCTGGCCAACGCCTTTATGTTTGCGCGGGTGACCGTGGCGGTGGCGGTGGTCAACCTGGAGCTGGTCAAGACGCTGTGGCTGCCTTTTGTGCTGATGGCGATCCCGGGCTCGGTGGTCGCCGGGCTGCTCTGGGTGACGCTGGTCAGCCATGTGCGCGACCGCCCCGAGGGACGCGATGAGCCGGCGACGCTGGATGAGGGGATGACGCTGGAGATCCGCAACCCCTTTGAGCTTGTGCCCGCGCTGAAGTTCGCGCTCCTGCTCGTCGTGATCATCGGCGTGGCCAAGGGTCTGGGGCAGCTCTACGGCTCGCAGGTGATCTACCTCACCGCGATCTTCGGTGGTCTGGCCGAGACCAACGCCATCAGCCTGGCGGTGGCGCGGATGGAGGCCGGCGGCGAATTGAGCGCGGCGCTGGCCACGCAGGCCATTGTCATTGCGATCCTGACCAACAGCCTGGTCAAGGCGATCATGAGCGCCATCATCGGCTCGCGTCGCCTGGGCGCCTATGTGGCGATGGGGCTTGCGCCGATCATGGCGGTCGGCCTGCTGGCGGCGTTTTTGCTGCTCTGATTCAGCGCGCGCCGGGCTGCTGCTCGGCGGCGTTGAGGATGGCCTCGTAGAGCTCCTGCCCGGAGATGTTGCGCACCTGCGCGACTCGCTCGGCGATGGCGGCCTTTTCATCGATCTGGCGCTCGACCTCTTCGAGTGGCGCCAGCCCGACCACGCGTTGACCGTTGATGAAGGTGGTGGGGATGCCCACCACATCGAGCTCCAGCGCCAGGCGCTGGTCGGCGTCGAGGCGCGCGCGGCTCGCCACAGCGTTGACCCCGTCGGGGTCGACGCCCAGCTCCCGAAGTTTGTCGTCGATGCGTTCGAGCAGCTTCGGGCCCTCTGACCAGGCGTCTTCGGGGAGCTCGGCCATCCAGCTCAAGAAGCGCTGACCGCGGGCGGCGTCATCGCGTGAAGCCGCCGCAAGCGCGCGGTGGGCGAAGGCCAGCACCTCATCGTCACTGTGCGGAAGTTGAAAGGTCACCAGGCGCACGCGCTGCGGGTCAGCGGACTGAAGCTCGACCAGGCGGCGGTGCATCTCAACGCTGGGCTCGGAGCCCAGGCTGTGAAAGTGCGCGATCTGCACCAGGGCGGTCTCGTCGTCGCCGAGCACCGGGCGGCCGGGCTGGTACACGGGCACGCGGGCGATGCGTGCCTGTGCGCTTTCTTGCTCGGCTTGAGCGGCCTGGGCTTGCCTTGAGCGTGGCAGGAGCGCGCGAACGCTGTGCGCGTAGACCTCCTCACGCTTCATCTCGCCATCGTCTACCGCGCCTTGGGTGGCCTCCCCAACGTCGTAGATCGCGCGCATATAAACCGCCGGCGGTTGTGCGCCGGGGATGTAGCCCCCGTTGATGTAGACGGCGGGCACCGCGTTGAGACCCAACTCCTCGGCCAGAGCCTCATCGCGCGCGATGCGCTCTGCGATCTCGGGACGTTCCAGATCGCGCTCAAAGCGCTGCACATCCAACTCGAGCTCGGTGGCCATGCCTCGAAGCACGGCGCGCGGGTCCGCATCGCGAAGCTCGGCGGCGCGATCGAAAAGGAGGTCGTGCATCTCCCAGAACTTGCCCTGCTCGCGGGCCGCCTCGCTGGCGTGCGCCAGCAGGCGGGCGTGGGGATGGGAGTCCAGCGGCACGTGCTTGAAGACGATCCGCGCACGCCCCTCGGGCTGCTCGGCCATCACCTGGTCCAGCGTGGCGGCGAGCCGTCCGCAGAAGGGGCATTGGAAGTCGCCAAAGACCACGACGGTCACCCAGGCGTCGGGCGCGCCGCGCACGGGGCTCTCGCCCACGGGTAAGAGCTCGCTGTCCACCATCTCGATGGTCGGGCGCTCGGCGGCGCTTTGCTCCTGAACGTCGGCAGGTTGCGTGGTGCCACATGCCGCCAGCGTCAACGCGAGCGCCAGAAGGCCGCCCTTGAGTTCTAACCCACCTCGCATCTCATCTCCTGCTGTGTAGGGATCGCGACCCGCATCGGGGCCCCATCACGCGACGAGGTCGCGCGTCTTACTCTTCGATCGACGACAGGCGCGCTTCGACGACGCGCTCGTAGAGGGCCTCGCCCGCCAGCCCGGGCTCCTGGTCGCGCAGCTCGCGGGCGAACGCGATCTCGTCATCGATGATGGCCTCGAAGCTCTCCAGCGGCCGGGCACCGACGACAATGCGACCGTTGATGATGAACGAAGGGGTGCCGCGAACCCCGGCGGCGAGCCCGCGCTCCTGCTGGCGGGTGACGCGTGCGGCGACCTCCTCGCTCTGCAGCGCGGAGGCAAAGGCGGCCGGGTCGAGTTGCAGCTCAGCGACGAGCTCGTCGATGAGTTCGGGGCCGAGTTCACGCTGCCGGGCGTAGATCGCGTCGCGCATCTCCCACCCCTTGCCCTGCGCCTGGGCGGCGACGACTGCCCGGGCAGCAAGCTCGCTATGCTCATGAAATTCAAGGGGAAAATGTTTGAACACCACGCGCAACTTCTCGCCGTAGCGCGCTTTGAGTTCGGCCATCGTGGGGACCGCTCGTCCGCAGAAGGGACATTGCAGGCTGGAGAACTCCACGATCGTCACCAGAAAGTCCTCGCCGGGTTGGTGGATGAGCTCGTCGCCCTCCACCGGCATCGCGACAAAGCTCGCGGAGGGCTCTTCGGCGCGGGCGGCTTCTTTTTGAGCCTCTTCGGCCCGGGCGCGGGCCTGCGCTCGGGCAAGCGCGACGGAGCGCGCGTAGCGCTCGGCCTGAGGCACACCTTCGGCTTCGAGCATCGCGTGGCGCTCCAACGCCCGGGCGATGGCCGCCTCAAAGACCTCCCGGGGCTGGGCGCCGCGCACTGGCTCACCATTGATCATGAAGGTCGGCGTGCCTTGAATGCCAAGCTGACGGGCGAGCTCCACATCGCGCTGGACGCGCGCGTCGAGCTCGGAGGGGTTGGCCAGAGCCTCGGCGTAGCGCGCTTCGTTCAGCCCGATGCGGGCGGCGAGCTGTCGGCCGGCGGCGTCGGCGCCAATCTCGGTCATGGTGCGCTGGCTGGCGTAGAGGCTGTCGACCATTGGCCAGAAGGCCCCCTGCTCACGGGCGGCCTCGGCCGCCAGCGCGGCCGGGTGTGACTCCGGCTGAAACGAGAGGGGGAGGTGCCGGTACACGAGCTGCACCTCGTCGGGGTAGGCCTCCAGAAGCTCGACGATCGTCTGGCGAGCGCGGGCCGAGTAGGGGCATTGCAGGCTGGAGAACTCCACAATCACCACCGGGGCGTTAGGATTGCCCTGGCGGGGGCTCTGGCCAAGGGGCACCAGCTCGCTGGCCTGCCAGTCAGGCGCCGCCGGGGCTTCGGGGGTTGCCGGGGTGCCGGCGCAGCCGACCGCGAGGAGTATCGCGACCAGTGCGGCGCACAGGGCCGCGCCAGAGGTCGAGGTTTTATGCGGGTGGGAGGCGGTCGACATGCGCATCTTCTTCTCAGCCTGAAGGTCGGCACCTTGAGGGCGCCACGGGGTTATCATCATCTCGGCCTGTCGTAGCACGGGCGACCACGCCGGCAAAAGTCGCGTGTGCCCCACAAAAAACGCCGCCTCCCTGGTGGGAGGCGGCGTGTGTTGCGACGCGTCGGACCGCCGAAGCTTCGGCGGTCACACGGCTTAGCCTTCGAGTTCAGCGTCGATCAGCTCTTTGAACTTCTCAAAGGGCTGCGCGCCGGTGACGCGGGTGCCGTTGACGAAGAACGCCGGGGTGCCGGTCACGCCGACCGAACGGCCTTCTTCAGACTCGTCTTTGACCTGCTGAGCGATGGCGGGATCTTCGAAGTCCGCCTTGAACTTGTCCATGTTCAGGCCAAGCTCACCGGCGAGGCGCTCCCAGAGACCATCTTCGCGGAAGCTACGCTGGTTTTCGTAGAGCAGGTGGTACATCTCCCAGAACTTGCCCTGCTTGCCGGCGGCAAGCGCCGCGCGAGCGGCCGGCTCGCTCTGAGCCTGGAAGGGAAGCGGGAAGTTCTTGTACACCACGCGCACCTTGTCGCCGTACTCTTCCTTGACGCGATCCAGGGTCTCGGCGCCACGGGCGCAGAAGGGGCACTGGAAGCTGGAGAATTCGTAGATGGTGACCGGGGCGTTGGCCGGACCCATGGTGTAGGAGTTACCGACCGAGAGGGCGTCGTCAGCGATCTTCGGCGCGGGGGCCGCGGGACGCTCGGGGGCAGCTGCAGGAGCAGCTTCGGCGACGTTCTCTTTGTTGTACTCGACCACGGCCTCGTAGAGGGCGTCGCCGGAGAGGTTACGGTCAGACTTGATCTTCTCGGCGATCTCGATCTGCTTCTTGACGTGATCTTCGAAGACCGCCAGGGGCTGGGCACCGACAACCTTGATGCCGTTGACCAGGAAGCCCGGGGTGCCACGGATGCCGGCCGACTGGCCGTCACGCTGGGCCTGCTTGACGATCTCGGCGGTGGCCGGAGCGGCGTAGTCCGCCTTGAACTTGTCCATGTTCAGGCCGAGCTGACCGGCGAGCTCTTCGAACTTCGCTTCACCCAGCGCGCGCTGGTTGTCGTAGAGGAGCTCGTACATCTCCCAGAACTTGCCCTGGTTGCCGGCGGCGACAGACGCGCGCGCGGCCGGCTCGCTCTGCTGCTGGAAGCCAAGCGGGAAATGCTTGAAGACCACGCGGACCTGGTTGGGGTACTTCTCAACCAGCTGCTTGATGGTCTCGGAGCCGCGAGCGCAGAAGGGGCACTGGAAGCTGGAGAACTCCATGATGGTCACGAGCGCCTGATCGGCGCTGGCGCCCTTGGTGTAGTCGGCGTCGCGCACCGGAACCATGTGCACTTCGGTGGCGGGCTCGGGCTGACGCTCGGCCTGCTGCGGGGCGGGCGCGCTCTTGAAGTTCTTGTCGACCATCGCCGCGTAGATGCCGTCACGGCTGGTGCCGGCGGCCAGCAACTCTTCGACTTCGCCAAGCTGCTTCTTGACGATCTCTTCGAAGCGGGCCAGGGGCTGCGCGCCGTTGACGACTTCGCCGTTGACGAAGAAGTGCGGGGTGCCGCGAACGCCCAGGCTCTCGCCGAGCTTCTGGTCTTCGTCGATCGTCGCCACGATGGCGGGATCATCGTAGTCCGCCTTGAACTTCTCAACGTCCATGCCGAGCTCGGCGGCGTACTTCGCGCCGAGATCCTTGATGTCACCCGAGCGGTAGGCCTGCAGATCGCCGAACATCTTCTCTTTCATCTCCCAGAACTTGTCCTGACGCTCGGCGGCCATCACGACGCGCGCGGCGTCTTTGGCCTGAGCCTGAAAAGAGAGGGGGAAGTTCTTGAAGACCAGACGCACGTCTTCCGGGTACTTGTCGGCCAGCTCTTTGAGGGTGCCAGCGGCGCGGCCACAGAAGGGGCACTGCATGCTGGTGAACTCAACGATGGTGACCGGCGCGTTGGCCGGGCCGTAGGTGGGGCTGTCGCCCACCGGGATCTTGGTGCTGTCTTTGCCGGCCTGACCGCTGGGCACGACGGCGGCGCCGGGCGCATCGCCGGCGGTGGGGGTGGTGTTGCTATTTCCGACGAAGAAGCCGATGCCGAGGCAAATTACGGCCACGGCGATGAGCATAAGCGCACCTACGCCATTGCTCTGTTGGGAATGTCCTGCCATGGGTTTACTCCTGATGTTCAGGTTTGGGGGCAAGCCGCAAAGCGTAGGGCTCGCCGAAAAACAAACACGTGTCGATACGTAAGATTTCATGCCGCCATGCGGCCACAGCGTATGCGGGCGCAGGTTGTTGCACAGCGCGCGCGCAGGCTCAAGCGTCAAACGCAACGTCGCGCTTGATGCGTGGGGCCGAACTCAGGCTGCGGCGAGGGCGGCTCAGCTATATTGGGGGGGCTCTTCGAGCAGGCGTCGGTGCTCAAGAGAGGGGCCGACACGCAGGCGCTCAAGCGCAGGCTGCGCGGGCGGTGAAGAAAGCTCGGGGTAACGCGTCGCGTTGAGCTCGATCGGAGAGAGAACCGGCACGAGGCCGCTGAACGCCATGCCGACCGTGGCCGGCGGGAGGCTGCGGCAGAGCTCGCTGTACTCCGAGCAGGTCAAGGGGTTGTCCTGCTGAAGCGGAGCGCTGCGCTCCATCGAGTCCACCAGGGCCGCCAGCCAGGGACGCTCGGGGAGCGCGGCCGGAGCTTGCTGATGACGCGGGACATGCCCGGTGCTCTGAACGCCCATCTTCGCGACGACGTCAAAGAGCGCGCCGGCGGCCTCTTCGGCCTGATAACGCGCCAGAAGATCGGGGAGCGTGGAGACGGGCTCTCGCGTGCCTTCAAAGCAGATGTTGTATTCGGGGTTGGTCGGGTCGATGCCGGCCGATGCCTCACAGGGCTCGTCCTGCTCCGCGCTCGGAGACGGGCCGGCGAAGCTCTCCGGCTCGATCGGCGTGAGCGGGCCAAAGCCCCAGGAGACCATGCGGTCAAAAGCCTCGCGGGCCTGCGAGGAGGCCGCGGCCTGTATCGGGTGCTCAAACCCACCGGTGCAGGTGGGCTGCACGACCACACCCTCAAGCGCCGAGGCACCTGTCGGAGCCATCATCACCGCCCAGAGCACAAGGCTGAGCGCCCACCCGAAGGGGCGTCGCAGTTGGGATGGCTGTGAGGTGATGGGTTTCATAGGCGATGACTTCGACGCTGTGTGCGGTCGACCAATCGTGTTCCGACAGAAGCGAACCCTAGGGAAGTGTGCCCTGAAGCGCAAGCCGTTGTCGGAAGCCTTAAGCTGCGCGGGTATGCGATGTGAATACACGAGGTTGAGGATGTTATTCCGGCACACACGCCGGTTGCGAGGCGATCGCGTGGCGAGCACCAGGGGGGCCTGAAGGGCACGAAGCGGGCGCACGCATGGCGGAGGTTTGCGACCCGGCGAAGATCCTGGAAGCCGACCGTGTTTCGGTGTATCTCTTGCCGGCCGATGCCCCGACGATGTTTGCTATGAGGCTTCCCCTGAGCGATACAGCCCCCCTCCCCCCTCTTGCTCCCCGTCAGATTGCGCTGGTTGGCTGCGGCCATGTGGCCGAGCGTCATGCGCGCGCGCTGCAGTGGCACGGTCCACGTGTGGATGTGGTCGGTGTGGTCGATCCCGACGCGCAACGCCGGCAAACGCTGGCCGCGCTCCTTGAAGCGCCTGCCTTCGCCTCGCTGGATGCCCTGCTCGCTGCGACCTCGCCACAGCTTGTGAGCATCGCCACGCCGACCGGCCTGCACTGCGAGCAGGCCCTCCAGGCGGCTCGTTCCGGCGCCGACATCATCCTGGAGAAGCCCCTGAGCACCTCGCTGCCGGAGGCTCGCCAGATGGTCGCGCAGGTGCGGGAGCTGGGTCGTAAGCTCTTTGTGATCAAACAGCTGCGCCACCATCCGCTCTTTCTGGCGCTGCGCGACGCGGTGCGCCTCGGGCGCTTCGGGCGCATCTTCAGCGTGGGGCTGGAGGTCTACTGGAATCGCGGCCAGGCCTATTACGACGCGGCCTCCTGGCGGGGAACACGTGAGCTCGACGGTGGCGCCCTGATGAACCAGGCCAGCCATTATGTGGATCTGCTGGCCTGGATCTTCGATGAGCCCCACGAGCTCTATGCGGCCGGCGGTACTCTGGGCCGGCGCATTGAGGTGGAAGACACCGCCCTCTTGAACCTGCGCTGGCCCGGTGGCGCGCTGGGAAGCGTGCACGTCTCGATGCTCGCCTACCCGCGCAATCTCACGACCAGCCTGACGGTGCTGGGTGAGTGCGGCTCGGTGCGGCTGGGCGGCGCGCGCTGCGACCGGGTGGAAGCCTGGGAGTTTGCCGAACATGCCCCGCAGGATGACGCGATCGCCGGGCTGGCCAGCTCGGTCGAAGATGTCCTCTCGGGGGGGCACGCCCACGTCTTCGGCGCGATCTTCGATCATCTCGACGGCGTGCCTGACGCACCGATCGTCACCGGCGAGGAGGGGCTGCGCTCGCTGACGATCATCGACACGGCCTACGCCTCGATGCGTGCGCATCAGCCCTTGCGCGTGGAGCGTTGAGCGATGACCACCAACGGCGATCTGGCAGCGCCCTGGGCCCACCCCAGCGCGATCATCGATGAAGGTGCTCACCTGGGCGCGGGCACCCGCGTCTGGCACTTTGCCCACGTGTGTGCCGGCGCCACAATCGGGAGGCGCTGCAGTCTTGGGCAGAACGTGTACGTGGCTCCCAGCGCCAACATTGGTGAGGGGGTGAAGATCCAGAACAACGTCTCGATCTACGACGGCGTGATCCTCGAAGATGACGTGTTCTGTGGCCCCAGCGTGGTCTTCACCAACGTTCGCCACCCCCGCGCGCACGTCTCGCGGCGGGATGCCTACCAGACGACGCGCATCCGAAAAGGGGCCACCCTGGGAGCCAACGCCACGGTGGTGTGCGGGGTGGAGGTCGGCGAGTTTGCCTTTGTGGGGGCCGGCGCGGTGGTCACCGCCGATGTGGTGCCTTATGCGCTGGTGGTCGGTCAGCCGGCGCGCCAGATCGGCTGGGCCTGCCGCTGCGGGCTGACGCTGCCCGCGCCAGATCCGCAGTGCGCCTGCACCGAGTGCGGCCAGCGCTACGCCTTGCGCGAAGGCGCACTTCAACCAGTTTAAGCGACGTCGATGTTGTGTTGAGGCGCCTGAAAAGCGCCTTCCCCCCGGAGTTCGCAATGGGTGTTCCTTTTTTTGATCTGACGCGTCAGTACGCCGCGCTCGAAGCGCACATTCGCCCGGCTGTTGACGAGGTGTTGCGAACGCAGCGCTGCATCGGCGGCCCCCGTGTTACGGAGCTGGAGCAGGCGCTGGCCCGCCAGGTGGGTGTGGCGCACGCGGTGGGCGTCTCCAGCGGTACGGACGCGCTGCTGCTGAGCTTGATGGCGCTAAATCTTAAGCCCGGCGATGAAGTCGTCACGTCACCTTTTACATTTTTTGCCCCCGTGGGCTCGATCATGCGCCTGGGCGGGCGGCCGGTCTTTGTCGACATCGAGCCCGAGGGGTTCAACCTGGACGCCGCACACGTTGAAGACGCGCTGGGTGCGAAGACCCGGGCGGTGCTTCCGGTTCACCTCTTTGGTCAGTGCGCGCCGATGGACCAGGTGATGGAGGCGGTGCAGAACGCGCCGGGGGTGGCCGTGATCGAAGATCTGGCTCAGGCGCTCGGGGCGAGCATTGAGGGGCGCCAGGCCGGGAGCTTCGGGCTGGCCGGCTGCGTGAGCTTTTTCCCCACCAAAAACCTCGGCGCGGCCGGCGATGGCGGCATGGTCTTTACCGATGACGACGCCTTTCACGAGCGGCTTCGGCTTCTGGCGCGCCACGGGGCGAGCCCGAAGTACCACCACGTGGAGGTGGGCGGGAACTTTCGCCTCGACGCCCTTCAGGCGGCGATCCTCTCGGCCAAGCTCCCCCATCTTCACTCCTTCTGCGAGCGCCGCCGCGCCCACGCCGCCTACTACAATGAAGCCCTGGCCGACCTTGAGGGCCTTGAGCTCCCGCGTCACGCGCCGGGCCACCGCCCCGTCTACAACCAGTACGTGGTGCGCGTGGCCGATCGCGCGCGCCTGATCGCGCACCTGGAGAAGCGAGGCATCGGCCACGGTATCTACTACCCCGAGCCCCTGCATACCCAGCCGGCGCTGCGCGAGCTTGGCTACCAGCGGGGCGACTTCCCCCGCGCGGAGCAAGCCTGCGAGCAGGTGCTGGCGCTGCCGGTCTTCCCGGAGCTTCGCGACGATGAGCGTGAGGCCGTCGCCGACGCGGTCCGCGAGGCCTTGCATCAAAAAGCGCCCGCGCTCTGAGTGAGCTGCGGGCGCTTCAACAAGGGTTGACCGTCGCGATGTTGGCTCAGCTGGCCATCTTCCCGCCCTTGGAGCCGCCGGAGTCGCCCGGCTCGTCGTAGCGGTAGCGGTAATAATACGCGTAGCCGTAGCCGGCGTTCTCGTCGATGTCGTTGAGCACCGTGCCGCCGAAGGGCGCCCCGATAGACTCCAGCTGCTCGATGGAGCGACGCAGGAGCTCCTGGCGGGTCTGACCGAACTTCAGGATCAACAAGACCACGTCTGCCGAGTGGCTGAGCACCAGGGCATCGGCCACCGCCGCCAGGGGCGGCGAGTCGAAGATGACGCGGTCGTAGTCTTCGCGAAGATCGCGCACCAGCTTGCGGAAACGCTCGGTCTGCAGGAGCTCCGAGGGGTTGGGAGGGACCGGCCCGCAGGTCATCACCTCGAGGTTCTCAATGCCCGTGGGGCGGATCGCCTCTTTGTAGGTGAGCTCGCCGGTGATGGCGTCGGAGAGGCCGACCTTGTTGTCCATGCCCAGCGCTTTGTGCACCCGGGGGCGACGCATATCGCTGTCGATCACCAGGGTACGCTGGCCCGACTGCGCCAGCGCGATCGCCATGTTCACCGAGGTCAGCGTCTTGCCCTCGCCGGGGCCCGGGCTGGTCATCAGGAGCACGCGCGGGGGGTTATCCGGCGCCATGAACATCAGGTTGGTGCGCAGGGTCTTGATCGCCTCGGCAAAAGAGCTTCGCGGGGCGGTGTGCGTGAGGGTGTCGAGCGCGGAGTCGCCGAACTTCTCGACCCCTTTGACCGCACCGGCGTTGACCGCCGGAAGCATGCCCAGGATGGGACGGGTGGTGTACTTGGTGACGTGCTCCTCGGTCTTGACCGTGGTGTCGAGGGCGTCGATGAGCACCATGATCGAGCCGCCAAGGAAGAGCCCCAGCAGCAGCCCCACGGCCAGATTCAGAGGCACCTGGGGGCTGATCGGAGCGCCGGGCACATCGGCGTTCTCCAGGATCTGAATGATCTCACTCTCGTAGAGGGCGTTGAGGTCGAGCTCGTTGGTGCGGCCGAGCACCGTCTCGTAGTGCTGGCGCAGCGTCTCGGTGCTGTCGCGCATCTCGGTGTAGCGGAAGCCGATCTGATTGAGCTCGGCGATCTCGGCTTTGTGGCGCTCAATCTCCTCCTGGAGGTTGGCGGCGTTGCGGCGGGTGACGGCGGCGCGGTTGGCCACCGCGGTGCGGATCCGGCCGATCTCATCTTCGATAGAGCGGCGTACCACTTCGAGCTGCTCATCGACCGCGCGCACCTCAGGGTGCGCGTCGAGGTAGCGGGTCTTAAGCTCGGCGCGGCGCTCGAGAAGCTCACTCTCACGATCCAGGCCGCGTTTGAGCGCCGGATTGTCGACCAGGTCGCCCAGCGCACGCAGGTCGTCGCCGCGGGACTCCATCGTCTCGAGCTGGTTGAGCAACGCCTCTTCGGCAAAGAGGCGCGCCTGCACCTCGCGCAGCTGCGTGCTGACCGCGGCCAGCCCCTCGGCGGCCATTTCACGGCGATCTTCAAAGGTATGCGAGAGGATGTTGTTATCGCGCTGGTACTTCTGCAGCTCGGAGCGCGACTCATCGAGCTCCTCGCGCTTGGTGGAGACGTAGTCGTCAAACCAGTTGGCCAGCTGACGAAGGCCGCCGGTCTGGAACTCCCGGATGTACTCGACGTAGGTCTCCGAGATGCCGTCGGCGATGCTGGCGGCAAGCTCCGGATCTTCAAAGCGCACCTGCACAAGGCCCACCCGGCTGTCGCGTTGCAGAGAATACACCGCCACGCGTTGCAGGGTGTTGACGGCGCGCTTCATGCGCTCATCCTCATCTAACTGCTGCACAGAAGGGGGCAAAAAGCCCGGGGCGTCCAGGAGGCCCTCGCGTTCGATGACGCGCTGGGCAAACCACTTAGAGCCGAGCACCTCTTTTTGGGTGTTCCAGAACTGCTCAAACTGCCAGCGGCCGCCCGGATCGACAAGCTCAACCCGCTCAAACTGCTTACCGAAGACATTGGGGCGCGACTCATGAAAGATAAGTTTGCTGGTAGCCTGATAGATGCGAGGCTGGCGCTCGGTCCAGAAGTAGGCCGCCGCCACGCACGCGATCGAGGTGAGGATGAGCACCCAGTAGAAGCGTCGAAAAAGCGCCCAGTAGCGCCCGATAAGGGCACCGAGCGACTCGCCACGCTCTTCGGGCGCGCTGCTGGGGCGTGGTTCCTGGAATCCGTACTGGTCCGACATAGTGCTCTCAGGTCATGGGGGCCACCGGGGCCTTTTGACGACGCGGCGCGCGATCGTAGAGACTCAAGTCAGCGGCGTCAACGCCGCCCATTTTACGGCCTGGCCACACCACGAGGCGCCTGATGGCCCGACAAAAATCCCGCCCGCTCTGGCTTAAGGTCTCCACGATCTTGCTCGCCATTTTGATGCTGGCAAGTCCACTGATGGTTGGAGGGGTGCATGCGTTAAGCGCGGCGCTTCTGGCGACGCTGGCTCTGGCGGTGGTGCTCATTGGTGAGCTCGCATCGGACGGACGGCCAACCGGAGCGCGGCGCTGCTCTATTCCGGCGGCGGTCTTTGCGATGCTGGGGATGGTCGCGCTGCTTCAGGCCCTGCCGATGCCCGTGGGGCTCATCAACCTTGTGAGCCCGGCCACCGGGGAGGCGCTCACGCTGAGCTGGGAGGCGGCGTTCGGCGAGGACGCGTTGCCGGCGTTTCGTCCGCTCTCACTCGATGCGCCGGCCAGCGCGGCGATGGCGCTCAAGTGGTTTGCGCTCAGTCTGGGGGCGCTGGCGGTGAGCAACCTGGGGCGCTGGCGCGCGCTGCGCCGCCAGGGGCTTGCCCTGGCCTCGGCGCTCGCGATGGTGGTGGCGCTCGCTGGCGCGCTGCAGATCCTCAGCGGGACCGACAAGATTCTGGGCCTTTATAGGGCCAGCCTGGAGCCCCGGGCCTGGGCGCCCTTTGTGAGCACCAACCACGCGGCGACCTACTATGCGCTGGCCACCCTGTGGAGCGCCGGCGCCGCGCTGATGTGGGCGCGTCGTCAGCGCGCGTTGAGCGCGACGATGATGGTGTTCTGCGCGATCTTCGGGGTGTTGACGCTGGCGCATCGCAGCGAGGGCTCGCTGCTCGCGCTGGGGCTTGGCGCGCTGGCCGGCGGAGCGGTGCTGCTTCGCCACCGCGCCATGCACACCCCCGACACCCCTGGCGAGCAGAAGCCTCAGCGCCGCCTGCTGTGGGTGGGTGGCGGGCTCGCTGCGGCGCTGGTGGTCGCCGGGCTGCTCCTGCCGCAGCACTTTAGCGTGGCCGACTCCCTGGCTCAGACCAGCCTTGAGGTGCGCCTGCATATGATCGGTGCGACGCTGCGTGCTGCAGGCGACTTCTGGCTGACCGGCGCCGGCGCCGGCGCCGTGGAGGTGGGGCTTCCCGCCTACCTCGATCCTCATATCGTGGGGATGCACAACGTGCCCACCATTGAGACCGAACCGGTGGAGTGGCTCTTTGCCTATGGCTGGCCGGTCGGTATCGCCGCGATCGCCCTGCTCGCAATGAGCCTGGTGCTGCTCGTGCGCCAGGCGCTGGCCAGCAACAACCCGCGCATGGGGGCGCTCGCGGTGGCGATGGCGGTGGGGCTTGGCGTGGCCTCGCTCTTTCATTTTCCCTTTTTTACGCTGGGGATCGCGTTGCCGG
The DNA here is from genome assembly GCF_007997005.1 of Lujinxingia vulgaris. Lineage (GTDB taxonomy): Bacteria > Myxococcota_A > Bradymonadia > Bradymonadales > Bradymonadaceae > Lujinxingia. The sequence continues at coordinate 98,457 of NZ_VOSL01000013.1, forward strand.
CGTTGATGGTCATTGAGCTCTGTGTGGCCGGCGCCAAAACGAGCGCTTCGGGTTACCATCGCCCCTTAAGCCGGCGGCTCTACCGCGCGCTGGTCGGGGCGTTGGCCGCCGGCACGCTGCTCGCCAGCGGGCTGCTCTGGGGGCTATATGAATCGAACGCTCCCGACGCCGAAGACGATGTGAAAGAGCGGCTCGCGCTCTTTCCTACGGACGCCGCCGCCCTCAGCGATCGCAGCGTGGAGCTGCGCCAGGCGGGCCAGACCGAACGCGCGCTAAACCTGGCGCGCCGGGCCTACGCGCTCAACCCTTTTCCCCATCAGGGGTTGGTGCTGGCGCGGACGCTGGTCGCGGATGAGCAACCCGACGAGGCGGCCCAAGTCTGGCGCGAGCTCTACGCCGAGCCTCATCTGGCGCCGGCGAGTTGGCTCGGCGCGTTCCTGCTTCGCGATCTCAACGAGACCTCGGATCGGGCGTTTGCCCTGGGCCGAGCCAGCGAGGCTCTGCTGGGATTTGCCCTGCGAGAGTGTGCCCGGGTGGAGGGGCCGGCCCGGGCGGCCGAGCTCGCCCTGGCGCTGCTCGATGAGCAGCCCCAGAGCACGGCGCTGCGTCTGGGGCTGATACAGCTCTACCGCGAGCAGCAGCTCTGGGAGCTCAGCGAGCTGTGGGCGGGGCAGCTCCTGGCCCTGGACCTTGAAGACCGGCCGGAGGTTCAAGACCGGGTGCTGCGCGAGCTGATGCAGATCTACCACCGTCAGGAGCGTCCCGAGGCCGCCCTGGCGCTGGCCGAGCGGGCGCTGCGCGGGGGGTGGCTGAGCGCCGATGTGGCGCGCGATCTTCTGCTAATCATCACGCCCGAGCATCAGCCCGAAGCGTCTGAAAGCCCTCGCCAGGCGCTGCTCAGCGAGATCTACGCCATCGGCTGTGCGCCACCGCTGCGCGCGCGTGACCAGCGGGTATGCTGGCGCAGTGAGGCCGCGATCGCCGAGTCTCAGGGCGATCTTCGGCGCGCGCAGGTCCTGCTGGAGCGGCTGGTTCGCCACTACGATGAGCCCAGGGATCTGGGGCGTTTTCTGGTCCGCCACAAAAAATGCATTGAGCTGGCGGCGCTGGTCCGCGACCACGCTCAGGGGCCGCACCAGCGAGCGCTGCGCCAGCTGCGCTCGGAGTGCGCGCGACAGCCCTGAGCGCGTTGACCCGAGGTCCGGGGGGGTTAGCTTCTGCCACATATGCATTTTGATGGCGTTCGCCCGTTGAGGCCAACGTCAGCGCCACGGGGTCTGAGGCGCTCGCAGCACCCACCTACGCGTGGGGGGAACCTTTCGAACCGCGCGGATCTGCCGGATGTCAGGCAGCACCGCGCCGCACCGCGCCTCTGGGCCAGGCTGTTTTAGGCCAGCGCATGGGAGCATCGCTTATGGCGATGAACACGCTGTCGCGATGGATGGAACCTCTGAGTCGACTGCCGGCCGGCTGGCGCAGCGCGATCCTGGCGCTGGCCCATCTTGCCTTCTTCTCGGCAGCGTATCTGGGGTCCTTTCTCTTTCGCTTCGATCTTCGTATCCCCGCAGAATACCTGTCTACACTGGGCGGCGGGTTGCTCGTTTTGCTCGGGGTGAAGACGGCCGTCTTTGCCTACCTCAAGATGTTCCAGGGCTGGTGGAAGTACGTCAGCCTCTACGACATCATCTCGCTGGCGTATGCGCTGGCGATCTCAGCGCTGATCTTTATGGCGATCAACACGCTGGTGTTGCGCCCGGAGAGCTTTCCGCGTTCGATCTACCTGCTCGACTTTACCTTAAGCCTGGTGCTGCTGGGCGGGGTGCGCGGCGCGTTGCGCCTGGTGCGCGAGGCGATGGCCCTGAGCGCGACTCCGCGGCGGGCGCGCAACCTGATGATCGTCGGGGCCGGAGATGCCGGCGACCTGATGGTGCGCGAGATCAACCGCAGCCCCAACCTGCGCCTACGCCCCCTGCTCTTTGTGGATGATGATCCCTACAAGCGGGGCCTTCGCCTGCACGGCATCCCGGTGGAGGGGCCCCTCGATCGCATCGCGCAGCTGGTGGCGCGCCACGACATCGAGGAGATCATCATCGCATTGCCTCCCGAGGAGCAGCATCAGGTGCGGCGGGTCATTGAGCTCGCCGCGCCACTGGGGGTGCACACTCGCATTCTGCCCGCGGTCGAGGCCATGCTGCATCAGGAGATCTCGCTGGATCGTCTGCGCGAGGTCTCTATCGCCGACCTGCTGCGCCGCGATCCGGTGGAGCTCGACCTGGAGTCGTTGGCCGGGTTTCTCAAAGATCGGCGCGTGCTGGTCACCGGCGCCGGGGGCTCAATCGGCAGCGAGCTCTGCCGGCAGATCGCCGGATTTGCGCCATCGACCCTGGTCCTGGTGGAGCAGGCGGAGACGCCTCTCTTTGAGATTCACCGCGAGCTCAACCCCAACCAGGACCGCCCCGTGGTGCCCTGCGTCGCCAGCGTGGCCGATGCCGGTCGGATGCGCGCGATCTTTGAGGCGCATCGCCCCCAGGTGGTGCTGCATGCCGCGGCGTACAAACATGTGCCGCTGATGGAGCAGAGCCCGGCCGAAGCCGTCAAAAACAACGTGCGCGGCACCGAGATCGTCGCCCGCCTCAGCGCGGAGATGGGGGTGGCAACCTTCGTGCTTATCTCCACCGACAAGGCCGTCAACCCCACCAGCGTGATGGGCGCAACCAAGCGCGTCACCGAGTGGATCGTGGCGCGCCTGGGCCGGGAGCATCCAAACACGCGATTCTGCGCGGTGCGCTTTGGCAATGTGCTCGGCTCCAACGGGTCGGTGGTGCCGATCTTTCGCGACCAGATCCGCCGCGGAGGTCCGGTCACGGTGACCCACCCCGAGATGACCCGCTACTTCATGACCATCCCCGAGGCGGTGCAGCTGGTCTTGCAGGCGGCGAGCTTCGAGAGCCAGGCCAGCCTCTTTATCCTCGACATGGGCCGACCGGTGCGCATCGCCGACCTGGCCCGCGACATGATCCGCCTCTCGGGAGCCAATGAGGCGATGATCCCGATCGTCTTCACCGGCATTCGCCCCGGCGAGAAGCTCTTTGAGGAGCTGACCCTCGATGAAGAAGACGTCGATCGGACCGAGCACGCCCAGATCTTTGTGGGCAAAACCTCCAGCGACCCACCCGAACACTTCGACACGCTCTACCACGAGCTTCTGGCAGCCGCGGATCGCGGAGATCACCCCGCGGTGCGGGCGTTGCTCGCCGAGCTGATCCCCGACTACCAGAGCCCGCATACCGACGCGACTGTCCTTGAACTTCCCCGACTTCGCGCGGCGCGCTGAGCCCTTCTCTGATCGTGATCACCCTCGCCACCTTCACCGGTGATCCTTACGCGTCGGCTGCCCCCACCGGGACGCCCCCGCCCTCCCCAGGAGAGACCATGAACCTCACAATCATCGGCACCGGTTACGTCGGCCTGGTCACCGGAACCTGCTTTGCCGAGATGGGCCATCAGGTGACCTGCGTCGACGTCGACGCCCGCAAGGTCGCGCAGCTTCGCAAGGGCAAGAGCCCCATCTTCGAGCCCGGCCTTGACGAGCTTCTACAGCGCAATATCGCGCAAAAACGCCTGCGCTTCTCCACCTCTCTGGCCGAAGCCTGTGAGGCTGGCGAGGTCTTCTTCATCGCCGTGGGCACCCCGCCAGACCAGGACGGCTCGGCCGATCTGCAACATGTGTTGGAGGTCGCGCGCCAACTTGGCGAGCACCTGCAGGGTGACGCCATCGTCGTCGACAAATCCACCGTGCCGGTGGGCACCGCGCGCATGGTCCAGGAGACCATCGAGCATCATCTGGAACACCGCGGCGCCGCCCACCGCGTGGTCGTGGTCTCCAACCCGGAGTTCCTGAAAGAGGGCGCGGCGATCGACGACTTCATGAAGCCCGACCGCATCATCATCGGCACCGAAGACGAGCAGGCCCGCGAGCACCTGGCCGAGCTCTACGCGCCCTTTAACCGCAACCACCAGCGCCTGCTCTTTATGGGCACCCGCGACGCCGAGATGACCAAGTACGCCGCAAACGCCATGCTCGCCACCAAGATCTCCTTTATGAATGAGGTCGCCCATCTCTGCGAAGCCCTCGGGGTGGATGTGGAGAACGTGCGCCTGGGCATCGGCTCCGATGAGCGCATCGGCTACCACTTCATCTACCCGGGCTGCGGCTACGGCGGCTCCTGCTTTCCAAAAGATGTGCGCGCCCTCTGCCATATGGCACGCGATCAGGGCATTGAGCCCGGAATTCTCGACGCAGTGGAGCGACGCAATCAGGCTCAGAAAGAACGGCTGGCACAAAAGATCATCGCTCGCTACGGTGAGGACTTAAGCGCGTTGACCTTCGGGCTGTGGGGGCTGGCGTTTAAGCCGGGCACCGACGATCTTCGCGAAGCCCCCTCTCGCACCCTGCTCGAGCATCTGATCGCGCGCGGGGCGCGCATCCAGGCCTACGACCCTGTAGCCATGGAGGCGGCCCGCGAGCACTTCCCGCAAGAGTGGTTCGATCGTCAACATCTTATGCTGGCCGAACACCAGTATGCCGCGCTAGAAGGGGTCGACGCTTTGATTCTGGTCACCGAGTGGAAACCTTTCCGCCACCCCGACCTTGGAGCTATGGCCCGGCTGATGCGCCACAACGTCATCTTTGACGGCCGAAATCAGTACGATCCGCATCAGATGCGCGCCGCCGGTTTTTATTATGACGCCATCGGACGCAGCAGTGAGAGCCGCGATCCGGCGACCATCATCGCCCTGGACCCTCGTCCGGGCTCCCAACCTCGCTAACCTTCGTCTTCGCAGGAGACCTCATGGGCACCCCCACCCTCGACACCGCTCAGATCGCCATCGTCGGGCTCGGCTACGTCGGCCTGCCGCTGGCCGTAGAGTTCGGGCGGCGCTTCGACACCATCGGCTTCGACATCAACCCTCGCCGCGTCAACGAGCTGCGCGAGGGCCGCGACAGCACCCGGGAGGTTGAGCCCGACGATCTGGTCAGCGCACAGCGCCTGCGCTACACCACCGAGCTCAACGACATCGCCGACTGCAACGTCTACGTGGTCACCGTGCCCACGCCCATCGACGAGCATAAGCGCCCCGACTTAAGCCCCCTGGAGAGCGCCAGCCGCGCTGTCGGCGCGGTGCTTAACAAGGGCGATGTGGTCATCTACGAGTCCACCGTCTACCCGGGCGCCACCGAAGAGGTCTGCGTGCCGCTGCTCGAAGAGACCAGCGGGCTGCGCTTTAATCAGGACTTCTTCGTGGGCTACAGCCCCGAGCGCATCAACCCGGGCGATAAACAGCATCGCCTGACGACCATCGTCAAAGTCACCAGCGGCTCCACGCCCGAAGCCGCCGATTTTGTCGACGCGCTCTACCGCTCCGTCATCACCGCCGGCACCCACAAGGCCAGCTCCGTGAAGGTGGCCGAAGCGGCCAAGGTCATCGAGAATACCCAGCGCGACGTCAACATCGCGTTGATCAACGAGCTGGCCCTGATCTTCAACCGCCTGGGCATCGACACCGAAGAGGTGCTCCTTGCGGCCGGCACCAAATGGAACTTCTTGCCCTTCCGCCCCGGCCTGGTCGGGGGCCACTGCATCGGCGTCGACCCCTACTACCTGACGCATAAAGCCCAGGCGATCGGCTACAACCCCGAGATGATCCTGGCCGGGCGCCGACTCAACGACTCCATGGGCAGCCACATCGCCCACCAGGTCGCCAAGCTCATGACCCAGCGCCGCCTTCAGGTCGTCGACAGCAACGTGCTGGTGATGGGGCTGACCTTCAAAGAGAACTGCCCCGACCTGCGCAACACCCGCGTCATCGACATCATCCGGGAGCTGGAGACCTACCACGCCCGCGTGCATGTCTACGATCCCTGGGTCGACGCCGAAGAAGCCCGCCACGAGTACGGCATCGACCCCATCAAAGAGCCGAAGCCGGGCCACTACGACGCGATCATCCTGGCGGTGGCTCACGACGAGTTCCGCGAGATGGGCGCCGAGCAGATCCGCGCCCTCGGCAAGGATGGCGCGGTGGTCTACGACATCAAGTATGTCCTGCCCACCGGCGACTCCGACGCTCGCCTCTAATCCTCACTCCTTCGACCCGACGAGCTCTCTATGAAGATCCTGGTCACCGGCGCTGCCGGATTCATCGGCTCCCACCTCGCCACGCGCCTGCTCGCGCGCGGCGACTCTGTGGTCGGCGTCGACAACATCAACGACTACTACGATCCCAACCTCAAGCTGGCGCGTCTGGAGCGGCTGCAGACCAACCCGAACTTCAGCTTCCAGAAGCTGGAGCTTGCCGACCGCGAAGGCGTGGCCGCCCTCTTCAAAGCCCATGACTTCGACCGGGTGGTGCACCTGGCCGCCCAGGCCGGGGTGCGCTACTCGCTGGAGAACCCCCACGCCTACATCGACGCCAACATCGTGGCCTTCACCAACATCCTGGAGGGCTGCCGACACCAGCAGACCCCCCACCTGGTTTACGCCTCATCAAGCTCGGTCTACGGCGCCAACACCTCGCTGCCCTTCTCCATCCACGATAACATCGACCACCCGGTCAGCCTCTACGCCGCTACCAAGAAGGCCAACGAGCTGATGGCCCATACCTACAGCCACCTCTACGGGCTGCCGACCACCGGGCTGCGCTTCTTTACGGTCTACGGCCCCTGGGGTCGCCCCGATATGGCGCTCTTTCTCTTTACCGACGCCATCCTCAAGGGCCGCCCCATCAAGGTGTTCAACAACGGCGATATGCAGCGCGACTTCACCTACATCGATGACATCATCGAAGGTGTGGTGCGCGTGACCGACCGCGTCGCCGAGCCCAACGCCAGCTGGTCAGGCGACGAGCCCGACCCGGGCACCAGCGCCGCGCCCTACCGCATCTACAACATCGGCAACAACAACCCGGTGCAGCTCATGGACATGATCGGGGCGCTGGAGGACTGCCTGGGTCAGGAGGCTCAAAAAGAGTTCTTGCCCATGCAACCCGGTGATGTTCAGGCCACCTACGCCGACGTCGAAGACCTCATCAACGACGTGGGATTTAAGCCCGACACCCCCATTGAAGAGGGCATCGCCAACTTTGTCGCCTGGTACCGCGAGTACTACGCCGTGAGCAGAAGGTGACGTCGATGGCTGCGAGGTTGAGTGCTTCTCGAGCAAGGCGCGGGACGCAGGCGATGCTTTAGCATCGTCGAGGCTTTGCAACGCTGCCCGAGGTGCTCTCAACGCAGCAGACACGGCGTCAACGATAGCTCACGGCGTACTACTACGGACGCTGAGCAGGCAGGGACGCGCCCCGGCGAAGCACACATTGAGCAACAAAAAGCCGACCCTCACCGGGTCGGCTTTTCCATTAAATATCAACCACTTACCCTCAACCCATGACAACTCCTCGCCACACTCGGCCTGGTTGACATTCACGGCTCGCCATCTCCCCTCGCTCAGCGCACGCCCCGCCGGCGCCCACGAAGATACGAGAGCACCGTGGGGTGAGACCACAGCCCGCCGCTCACCGCGGGCGCTCGCCAGCGCGGCTGATCGCCTGTGAGCAGCCCCTCCACGGCGCCTGCGACCATGGACACCCCGTGGGCAAACTGCAGGTAGGGGTACGTCGCGAAGTTGTCGTCGCGCGAGGGTTCGATCACCCGCTGCGCCAGAATTGCCCCGGTATCAATGCCCGCATCCACCAGGTGCACGGTCACCCCGAAGCGCTCGGGTTCGCCCTGATGCAGCGCCCAGTAGCCCCCGTGCACGCCGCGGTAGTAAGGCGTGATGCCGGTGTGCAGGTTGATAAAGGGGGCCGCGATGCAGCCCAGCGTTGCCTTGCTGACGATGCGTGTGGCGCTGATCACCACCACCTCGGGGTTGAGCTCACGCAGCGCCGCGCGGGCCTCCTCCGAGTTGACCGAAGGTACGGCGATGATCTGCGACTCCGGGATCGGATCGCGGCGCAGCTCGTGGGTGCGCAAGAGCTCTTCGATGCGCCGGCGCCCGCGGCGTCTCAGGGCCGGCGCCACCGCCGTCTGAAAGAGGCTCTGGTGGCCGACCTTCAACCAGCCCATCCGGCGTGCACGCCGCCGCAAGAAGTCGACCCGCGACATAGGGCTCTCCATGACGACGGGCAGCGCGCCATAGCGCGCGCTCAGCTCATGGTAGAGCATCGGCGTCACATCGCCCGGACCGGCCAACATCACAACGCGGGGCTTACCCATGGTCCCTCCTGATAGCCCAGGCCCTGGCGTGCCACATCGGCCATGGTCGCGGTGACCATGCGCCCGGCCTCACGCCAACGCGCCATATGATCGAGGATGTACAGAAGTTCCGAGAGGTGCGCCTCCAGGCCCACCCCGAAGTTATGGGGATGCCACCAGAGGTGGTAGACGCCGCCACAACGCACCGCCTCATCGATCTCCCGACAGATGCGCGCGCGCTGCCTGCGCGCAAGCCAGGGACTGCGGGTGGCAAGCGGCCTCAAAAAGCGCGTGGCGGCCACGTTCACGGGCTGGCGCACGAGCGGAGAGACCGCCGAGATGCAGCGCGCCCCGGTCAGCGGTGTGAGGCTGTCGAGCAGACGCGCGGCTCGACGAAACCCGGTATTTCGGGCGCGAGCGTGCGCCTGATAGAGCCACCCGGGAGGGTTACCCCGGTAGACCTCCAGCCCCAGGTTTCGACAGATCTCGAGGTACTCTCGGCGCACTTGATTTCGCGGAAACACCAGGCTGGAGAGCCGAATCCCGCGCCGCGCCGCTACCGTGACGGCCGCCTCAAGGTCGGCCTCAAAGTCATCGGCATCTTGTCCGGGCTCGCAGCAGTAATAATGCGAGAAGGTATGCGAGGCGATCTCCTGGCCGGGGCTCGCCTCAATCAAGCGGATCAGCGAGAGCCCGTAGTGAAAGGGATCTTCGACCTCGTTTTTGCCGATGGACGCGATATGCGGGTAGGGCGAGAGCGAGGCGTCTCGGTAGGCCGGGATGCGGCGAGGAAGGCTGGCGAGCAGCTCGTCGCGATGCTCGCAGAAGAGCATGCCCACGGTGGCCCAGGTGGCCATCACCCCGTAGTCCTCAAAGAGCTTGAGCATCGCCGGGACCGCCCGACGCACCCCCAGAAGCGCCACGCGATAGTCTTCCAGACGGCGGTGATCGCGCACGCCCCAGTAAAGCTCCAGATCCAACGAGATCACAAAGCGCGCAGCCCGCATGTTCTCCCCCGATGAAAAGCGTATCTGGTGAAAACGCGCCGGGGCGACCGCCCCATCGGATCGCTCCGACAGGGCGGCCTCCCGACACGTAGAAGTCAGGGTGCGCGCGCTCCCCCCGGCGCGCGCGCCCCCCTGAAGCGCCTCATACTAGCGCGCTCTCCCGAGCTGAAAGGGGGATTGAGGATCGTCTTCATGACGAATCTCATCGACCTCTTCAGCGTAACCTTCGCCGCGGTAGAGCCGGTTGGGGCAGTTGATCACCCAGCCCGGGCCGCGGCTGATGTTCTGGTAGGCATGCACCACCCCCGGCGGAATGATCACCGCCGCGGGCATCTCCTCGCCCAGCTCAAAGGACTCGTAACGCTCGTAGCTGGTCGATTGCATGCGGTTATCCCACAGGTGCAGCCGGAAGGTGCCCGGCCCCATAAAACAGAAGTAGTCGGCCTGGTCGACATGCTCATGCGGGCCGCGCGCCACCCCGGCCTCGGTCTGCGAGAGGTAGGTCATCGCCGGCCAGAACTCGCGGGGGAGCTGATCATGGCGCCAGAGCTCGGTCAGCCATCCCCGCTCATCCCGATGGCGACTCAGCGGCCGCACCACCACGCCGACGATCTTGGAGAGAGATTCCTGATCATCCTGACGGCTCATAAGCGCTCCCGGTCGGCGGCCATCACCCAGCTGTTGGCCTGGTGGTATGAGGCAAAGGTCCCGGCGTCGGTCCACCAGCCCCGAAGTCGGCCCCAGCTCAAGGCCTCGCGCTCGATGTAGGCGTTGTTCACGTCGGTGATTTCGTACTCTCCGCGGGCCGACGGGCGCTGCCCCCGGATGATGTCGTAGACCTGCCCGTCGAAGAAATACACCCCGGTGACGGCCAACTTGCTCGGCGGGCGCTGGGGCTTCTCCAGGATCTCCACGACCCGATCCCCCTCCACGCGGGCCACCCCGTAGCGCTCCGGGTCGGGTACCTCTTTGAGCAAGATCCTCGCCCCGCCCCCCTGCTCGCGGTAGCGCCGCGCCTCGTCGGCGATGTTGTCCTCAAAGATGTTGTCGCCCAGGACCACACATACAGGCTCACCGCCGGCGAAGTTCTCCGCCAGGGAGAGCGCCTGGGCGATGCCTCCGGCCTCATCCTGCACCCGGTAGGTGAACTGGCAGCCAAAATCGCGGCCGCTCCCCAACAGTCCTACCACATCGCCCATATGTTCGGTGCCCGTCACGATGAGCACCTGCGTGATGCCGGCCTCACGTAGCTTGAAGATCGGGTGCACCAGCATCGGCTGGCGCCCCACCGGCAAGAGATGTTTGTTGGTGACTTTTGTCAGCGGAAAGAGACGGCTCCCCGTCCCGCCCGCAAGAACCACTCCCCTCATAATCCCCCCTGGTGTCGCTGCTTCGCTCGTCAACGCGAGCGCTGAATAGGTCGCGTCTGGCTATGAACATGCGCGTCGCGCATCGCGGTGATCCCATCCGCCTCGCCATGCGCTCTGATGAAGTTAAACGCGCCTGCCCGCTGACAATCCCCCCCCGGGCCAGATCCGCTCCATATGGCGCAGATACCAGTCCACGGTGTGGGCGAGCGCCTCGTCGAAGCTCCAGCGCGGCTCCCAGCCCAGCTCGCTGCGGATGCGGGTGGCGTCGATCGCGTAGCGCCGATCGTGGCCGGGACGATCGTGCACAAAGCTCACCATCCGCCGCGCGGTGCCCGCCGGACGCCCCATGCGCCGATCCACCAGATCGCCGAGCGCGTAGACCAGATCGAGGTTCGTCCACTCGTTCTGCGCGCCCACATTATAACTTCGCCCGGACTCCCCCTGCGCAAAGACCAGACTCAGCGCCCGGCAATGATCTTCGACATAGAGCCAGTCGCGCACATGGCGCCCGTCGCCGTACACCGGCACCTCCTGGCCATCGCGCAGCCGACGGATGATCACCGGGATCAACTTCTCCGGATACTGGTAGGGCCCGAAGTTGTTGGAGCAGTTGGTGATCACCACATCCATCCCGTAGGTGCGATGGTAGGCGCGCGCCAGATGATCGCTCGACGCCTTGGTCGCCGAATAGGGGCTGCTCGGGTCGTAGGGAGTACGCTCGCTAAACGCTCCTTGAGGCCCGAGGCTTCCGTACACCTCGTCGGTCGACACATGCAGAAAGCGCCCCGGAATGCCCCGCTCCTCCCAGGCCCGCCGGGCGCTCTCCAGGAGCACAAAGGAGCCCACCACATTGGTCTGCACAAAGTCCGCCGGCCCGCGAATCGAGCGATCCACGTGCGACTCTGCGGCCAGGTGGATCACCCCGTCAAAATCCGACCGGGCAAAGAGGCCCTCCATGGCCTCCCGGTCGGCGATGTCGGCGACGATCAGCGGCACCTCCCTTCGAGCGATCAGCTCCTCGAGGTAGCGCCGGTTGCCGGCGTAGGTCAGCTTATCGACCACGCTCACCCGCGTCTGCGGATGCTCCCGGCGCAGATAACGCACCAGATTCGCGCCGATAAAGCCCGCCCCGCCCGTCACCAACAGGTGGTTCGCCTCCATGCTCCCCTCCTCTCAAGACCCACCGCGACGCCGGATCGCGTCGCGCTCAGGAGGCGCCGCCGACGGCCGCGCCTCAAACACCTCCAGCATCCATCCCTGCCATCGCGCCATCACGCCATCTCGCATCCACCACCACCCAACCCTGATGCTCGGCACCCCGTGTGACGTCAGGTCGCGTCGCTGACATCGCCCCCCGGCAAGCGACGCGCCTTCGCGTTCCGCAGACTCAGCCCCCGGCGGCCCGCAACCATCTGCCGGCCGCTTCGCCAGCCCCCTCCAGCCCGGCCACCTCCTGCAAGATCGCCACATAACGATCGATGACCGCCTCCACCGAGTACTGCTCCTCAACCCGGCGGCGTCCTCGCCGGCCCATGCGCACGCGCAGCTGCGGGGAATCGATGAGCTCGCGCAGCCCCTCCTCGAACTCCCGGACCGTCTCGGCCAGAACCCCGGCGCGGCTCCCCTCCAGGATCGTGCGGTTGGCCCCCACCGCCGAGGCCACCACCGGCACCCCGCAGGCCATGTAGAGCAAGAGCTTAAAGCCGCATTTGCCCCGGGTGACCGGGTTCTCCTGCAGCGGCATCAGGCCCACATCAAAGCCCTGCAACTCGGCCACCTCCCGCTGTGCCGACCAGGGGCGCTGCTCCACGCGCTCGACGCCCTTGAGGGGCAAAAACTCCCCGTTGGAGATCAGGCGCACCACCACATCCTCGCGCTCCTCCACCAGGCGCTTTAAGAGCGGCGCGGCCAGCTCCAGGCTTTTGAAGTTCGAGCGCGTCCCCATCCACCCCACCACCACCGGGCCGCCGGGGCGATGCGCCGGCGGTCGAAAACGCCGCGTATCGACCACCGTGGGGATCACCGACGTGGGCACTCCGGCCGGCACATGGGCCCCGATGTACTCGTTGCCGCAGATCACATGGGCCACCGAGCGACACGCCTGCTCAAAGGCCCGCGCCCCCCGCGCATCTTCGCCCCCGTCAGGCCCGCGAAAGATCGCATCATCCACATCGAAGATCGCCCGCGGGTTGCGCGCCGCGGCCAGCGCCTCCGGCGCCCCGCTGAAGGGAAGCGCCAGGCGCTGCAAAAACACCACATCGTACTCCGAGGCCGAGAGCGCCCAGGGCACCCGCTTTAAGCTCTGCGCAAGCTTGATCACCCGCGCCGCCCCCCCATCGCCCAGCCGGTTGTACCCCTCCCCGTACGCCGCGCGCACCTCACAGCGAATGCCCCGCGCCTCCAGATGCGGCACCAGCTGCTCCACCCGGTAGCGCGAGGCCGGCACCGTCTTGCCCTCGGTCAGAAAAAGCACCCGCAGCTGCTCACGCTCCCCCAGGAGCCGCTCGTAGAGTCCGGCGTAGCGCCTGACCCCCTCGCTTAAATCGAAGTGCGCCTGGGTCATCCAGCGCGCTTTGAGCGCGGTGTGCATGCAACGCTCCGAGGCGGCCACCACCTCGGCGGCGCGGCGCAGCTCCGCCTCGCTCAAATCCTCCAGCACCACCCCGCTCTGGGCCCGCTCCACCCAGCGGCGCACCTCCCGGTTGCACCCCCACTGGATCGGGCGCACCCCGCTTGCGAAGAACTCCGCCAACTTGGTGGGCATCGCCGCCCGGTGCGAGGGCTCCACCTTGCGCAGCAACAACCCCCAGTCCATCAACGCCAGCCAGCTGGCCATCTCATCATGGCGCGCGCTGGTGATCGTGTAGCGCGCCGGATCCAGCCGCGCTTTCTCCAGAATTGCCAGCAACGCCGGGGCCTGCCGTGTCAGACACAGCAGATGAGCCTCGGGGCGACGCGCCAGCACCTGCTCAAAGAGGCGCACACTGGCCTCCACGCAGTACGCCTGACTGATCGCCCCGACCATGCCCACGACCAGCGCCCCGCGCAATCGCTCACGCACCGGCGCCGGCACCACCCCGGCGTCGCCTGGCCCCCCCAGGCCAAACTCGCCATAGTCCACGCAGGTCGGGATCACCTCCACCTCCCGATCCACCGGCCATGGCCCAAACTTACCCTGCTTGATCTCGTCGGCCGCCTCCGCGGTCAGACTCACCACCGCCGCGCTCTGCTGGTAGAGGTCCCGCTCCCAGACGCGCGCCAGCTTCAGGCGCAACGCCCCGTCAAACCAGCGTCCCTGCTCCAGGCGCTCATCGACCCAGTAGCCGCGGATGTCAAAGAGGTACTTCAGCCCCAGACTGCGTGCCACTGCGGCGGCCACATAGCTTCGGGCATGCACCAGATCGATGGGCCCGCGGGCCCGGACCTTCTGCACCAACGCCCGCAGCCGGGCCACGTTGCGCGCGGCTGCCGCCGGCCCGCCCCGCGCCTCATAATCGCCCCGCTCCCAGCCGATACCTTCGGCGGCGAGGCTGCGCGCCAGCTCCTCCTCGCGCTCCCCGTCGCGCTCGGCCCGATCGGCGGCCTTCTCCAGGCTCACCACCGTAAAGCGCATCCCCCCGCGACCGGCCAGCGCACGCACATAGCGCAGCACCTGGGAGGTCCCCAGCGGCTCCAACATCCCGTCGCTACTGACATAGACAATATGGTTGCGTTGACTCACCCCTTCACCCCCCACGCTCGACCCGGTTATCGCCGCCCCTTGTCCCTTCTGATCAGTCCCTCCTGATCAGTCCCTTCTGATCAGTCCCTTCTGATCAGTCCCTTCTGAACCGCCCGCTCCTCAGAAGGTCTCCGGGACGATCCCCGACAAAACCTAAGCCTTTGAATTCAAAAGACAATTAACCCTCCACACATATCCTTCGGCACACAGAAAACTGCACACCCGCCCCACCCTATCAAGGCCTCCACCTCAGAATTCCCGCCCCACCTCCCTCGCCACCGGGCTCGCCCTCCCGCCTTCCCGCCCCCCGGGCGGTGCCTAGCTTCTTCTGCATTGCCTGAACTGGCCCTGTGGGGGGACGCATGCCTTTGCTTCGACAGATCTGGTCGCTCTTTGACCCTCGCCAACGCCGAGAGCTCCTCGGCCTCTTTATGCTCATGCTCATCGGCGCCGGCTTTGAGGCCCTGGGCGTGGGCATCGTCATGCCCTTTATCTCGCTGATCAACGACCCGAGCGCCGCCTACGACGTCCCGCTGGCCGCAGACCTTTTGAACACCCTGGGCGTCTCCACCGCCAACGGCGTGGTCATGGCCGCGGGTGTGGCCCTCCTGCTGACCTTCACCCTCAAAAACCTCGTTCTCGGCCTGATGTACCACCTCAAATTTCGTTTCGTCTTCGACAACCAGGTCCGTCTCTCTCGCCGCCTCTTCGGCGCCTACCTCTACAGCCCCTACGCCTTTCACCTGCACCGCAACAGCGCCCAGCTGCTGCGCAACGTCAACGAAGAGGTGCGCTTAAGCTTTGTGCACGTGGTTATCCCCCTGCTCACGCTGGCGGTGGAGCTGATGGTCGTCGGCGTCATCGCGCTCCTGCTGGCCGCCGTCGAGCCCCTGATCGCTCCGATCGCTATGCTCAGCTTTGGCCTGGTGAGTTACGGCTTCTACCGCTCGGTGCGCCAGAAGTCCGCGGTGCTCGGCAAGGCCCAGCAGCACCACGCCGGGCAGATGATCCAGTGGGTCAACCAGGGCCTGGGCGGCGTCAAAGAAGCCCAGCTCCTGGGCGTGCAGGACTTCTTTCTGGACACCTACACCGAGCACAGCACCCGCTACGCCCGCGCGATGCGCTTTCACTCCTTCATCAAAGAGATCCCCCGCCACGTCATCGAGACGATGGGCCTGGGGGGCATGATCCTGGTGGTGCTCCTGCTCATCGCCCGCGGCCAACCGCTGACCCAGATCCTACCGGTGCTGGGCCTCTTCGCCATGGCCGCCGTGCGCATGATGCCCTCCCTGACCCGCATCATCGCCGCGCTCACCAGCATCCGCCACTTCCGCCCCAGCGTGGAGGTGATCGCCGCCGACCTCGACGCCCTGCGCACCGGCGAGCTGGCGGCGAGTGTGAGGGCATCCTCGCCACACACCCCGCCCACGCAGCACGCGCAAGATGTTGAATTCACAGATAAATCCGTCACGAAAAACATTGAGCAAAGCCCTCTAGAGCTCGCCCGATCCACCGAAGTCGGCGACGCCGAGAGACGCCGCCGGGCGCTGGCCGAAGCCCGCCAGAACCCCCGCCCCCTGGAGCGCGAGCTGCGCCTGCATCACGTCAGCTACACCTACCCCGAGAGCGACGTCCCCTCGCTGCACGCGATCGACCTGCGCATTGAGCGCGGCCAGTCCGTCGCCTTCGTCGGGCCCTCCGGCGCCGGCAAGACCACCTGCGTGGACCTGATCCTGGGGCTCCTCCCCCCGGACCTGGGCCAGATCCTCGTCGACGGCCAGAACATCCACGCCGAGCTCGCCCGATGGCAGGCCAGCCTGGGCTACATCGCCCAGCCCGTCTACCTGATGGACGACACCATCCGCCGCAACATCGCCTTCGGCCTGCCCGACGCTACCGTCGACGACGAGGAGGTCTGGCGCGCCCTCGACGACGCGCGCCTGGCCAGCACCATCGCCGCCTTACCCCGGGGCCTGGACACCGAGATCGGCGAAGGCGGCGTGCGCCTCTCCGGCGGCCAACGCCAGCGCTTAGGCATCGCCCGCGCCCTCTACCGCCGCCCCGATCTCCTGGTGCTCGATGAGGCCACCAGCGCGCTCGACAACACCACCGAGCGCGAGATCACCCGCGCCATCGAGCGCCTCTCCGGACGCATCACATTGATCATCATCGCCCACCGCCTGAGCACCGTTCGCCACTGCGATCGCCTCTTTGTCCTCGATCAAGGCCGGCTCATCGATCAGGGCACCTACGACGAGCTCGCCGCCCGCTGCCCCACCTTCCAGCAGATGGTTCAGGCCGCCGAGATGCCGCCCTCCAGCCTGCCCGGAGCACGCCAGCTGAGGTTAAAATGAGCGCGCCCATTCCCATTCTTTTCCCGGTCGAGACCATCAACCGCGAGCTCGACTTTCGCCTGGCGATGGCGGTGCAGGCCGCCCGCGCCCACAACCGCATCTACATCGGCCAGCACGAGACGCTGATGCGCCTGTGCCGCCTGCTCGACCACGGGGTCTACTTTGGAAAAAACGCCATCCGCCCTCATTTCCCCGATCGCCTGAACGACTATAACCTCTTGAAATCACGAGGCTTTCGATTCATCCACCTCGACACCGAGGGGGCGGTCTACCCGGGCACCGAAGATCGCTGGCGCGAGGTGCTGCATAGCCGCATCGACCCGCGCCACCTGGCCGCCGACGACTACCTGCTGACCTGGGGCGACTTTCAGCGCGACACCTACCGTGCGCGCGCCCCCCACCTCAGCGAACACATCCGAACCACCGGGCACCCCGGCTTTGACCTCTACCTGCCGCGCTGGCGCCCCTACTTTGAGGCCGACACCGCACGCCAGCGCCACCGCTACGGCGACTTTATCCTGATCAACACCAACCTGGCGCGGACCAACAACCGCATGGGCCGCGACTTTGTGTTCAGCGCCTACAACGGCTTTGATCCCGAAAACTCGGCCAGCCGCCGGCGCACCATCGAGAGCTGGGCACGCCAGACCGAGCAGCTCAGCCGCTTTGTGCGCCTGGTCCACGAGCTCAGCCTGCGCTTTCGCCACCAGCCCATCGTGCTGCGCCCCCATCCCTCCGAAGATCCGGCGCTCTACGAGCGCATCTTCGCCGGGCTGCCCCACGTGCATGTGCTCCACGAAGGCGCAGTGGCCCCCTGGCTGCTGGCCGCGCGCTGCGTGATCCACGACGGCTGCACCACCGGCCTGGAGGCCCACCTGGCCGGCCGCCCCGTCATCAACTTCAACCCGGGAGAGCTCTCCGGCACCGAGCCCCTCTTTTTGCCCAACCTCTTCGGGCAGCGCTGCGCCAGCATCGACGAGGTCCTCGACGCGGTCGCCTCGCTCACTCGCCGACCTCCCGAGCCGCAGCAGGTCGCCACTCACGCCGGCGCACCGCCGGCGGCCGCGCCTGAAGATCCCCGCGCGCTGGCGCTCTTGCATAACTTCCGCGCCGAAGCGATGCCTCTGGCCATGGAGATCCTCCACGATGCCCAGCGCGGCCTGCGCCCGGCCCGGCCCCCCTCCGACGCGCTGATCGTGGCCGAAGAGCTCGCCGGCCGCGCCGTCGAGGCCACCAAATCGCTGGCCCGACCGCTCTCACCCCGACACCGCGTGGCCAACGCCTATGCCCGCGGCAAGTTCCCGGGCTTTGATCCCCGCGACATCGCGCGCCGCCTGGCCCGCGTTCAGGCCCTGGTCGGCCGCTCCGTCTCCCACCGTGTGATCAGCCCGGCCCTCATCATCGTCGAGCCCCGCTGAGCCGCCCGGCTTAAAGCGAGGGCCGACCGTTGGACTCGATGGCCTGGCGAAGATCGTTGAGCAGCTGCTGCTTCACAAAGCCGCCCTTTTTTAAGATGCGCGTCACATCCTGGCTGAGCCGCTCACGCTGACGCGCATCAAGGTCGGCCGCCGAAAACACGATCACCGGAATCCGTGCGGCCTCCGGACGCTGCCGCAGCCGCTCCAGCAGGCCAAACCCGTCGAGGCGCGGCATCATCAAATCGAGCAAAATGGCGCTGGGCACCATGCCGCCGTCGATCGTATCGAGCGCCTCCAGCCCGTCGCGCGCGCCCAGCACCTGCCAGCCGCCGCCACGAATCGTGCGCATCAGAAGTTCGCGCGTCGCCGCGTCATCTTCGACCACCAGCACCGGCCCCACCCCGGGGGCCTTCACGTGGGTGTGCAGCACCCGCGAGAGCTCCTGGCGATCCACCGGTTTGGTCAGATAATCCGAAGCCCCCAGCGAGATCCCCAGGTTCTTCTCGCTGATGATCGTCACCATCACCACCGGGATCGCGCTCAGCTCCTCATCGTCTTTAAGTCGCTTGAGCATATCCCAGCCGTCGATCTCCGGCATGAGCACATCGAGCGTGATCACATCCGGGCGCACCTGCCGCGCCAGCGCCAGGGCCTCTTCACCGCCGGTGGTCGTGTGCACCCGAAAGCCCTGCTTGACCAGGTAGCGGGTCATCAGCTGATGCACCGTGGTGTCATCGTCGATCACCAGCACCCGGGGGGCATCCTCGGGAAGCGCCACGAGCTCGTCGTCGATGTTGGAGTCCTCTTCAAGCCCCACCAGCGCGCCATCTTCGCCGCCGCCGCCGTCATTCTCATCGACGCTCACCTCATCGAGGCGCATCGGGATCGTCACGCGGAAGGTCGAGCCTTTGCCCATCTCGCTCTCCACCCCGATGGTGCCGCCCATCAGCTCGGCGAAGTGACGGCTGATCGTCAGCCCCAGCCCGGTGCCGCCGTACTCGCGGGTGGTCGAGTCGTCAGCCTGACGAAACGCCTCAAAGAGCGCCTCCAGCTTCTCGGGCGCGATCCCGATGCCGGAGTCGATCACCTCAAAGCAGCAGTGCGACTCGCTGATCGTCGCCACGCGCACCTCGATCGAGCCCTCTTCGGTGAACTTCGAGGCGTTGGAGAGCAGGTTGATCAAGACCTGACGCAACTTCATGCGGTCGGAGCGCAGCGTGGGCGGCGCCTGGGTGAGGCTGACCTCCAGCACATTTTTGTTCTTGGAGATCACCGGCATGATCGTGTCCGAGACCTCTTCGATGAGCTCGCGTACGTCGATCGTCTCGACATACACGTCCATCTTGCCGGCCTCAACCTTGGCCAGATCCAGGACCTGATTGATCAGCCCGAGCAGGTGGCGACCGGCCTTGCCGATCTTCGACACGTCGGGGCGAAGATCGGCGGAGTCGACCTTCTCCAGCTCCTGCAGATCATCGAGGATCAGCTCGCTGTAGCCGATGATGGCGTTGAGCGGCGTGCGCAGCTCGTGGCTGATGTTGGCCAGAAAGCGGCTCTTGGCGTGGTTGGCCTCCACGGCCTGATCACGCGCAATCTTCAGGCTCTCCTGAAACTCGCGACGCTCGGTGATGTCGCGCAAAATCGCCACAAAGCGCTCCTCCTCATCGATGCGCGTCAGGCTCAGCTCCGCCGGGAACGCTCGCCCATCGCGGCGGTGCGCCTCGGTCTCATGACCGCGCCCCAGCCAGGCGCTGATGCCCTCGCGGTTCGGCCGCGCCTGACGAAAGATCTCATCCTGCCCCTCCTGCGAGGCCTCCTCAGCCGCGTGCGGTGAGGTCGGCGAAGACTGCGCGATCTGGGGGACCATCTTGAAGAAGGGAACGTTGAGAAGTTCTTGATGCTCGTAGCCCAGAAGCTCTATCGCCGCCGCGTTGGCGCGCCCGACCTCGCCACGGCTGCTCAGCGTCAAAATGCCGTCCGGCGCCGCATCAAAGATCGCCCGGGTCTGCGCCTCACTGCGGCGCACCTCGGCGATCGCCCACTCCTTGATCGTCTCATAGGTCAGCGTGAGCACCATGACCGCGGCAAACATGCCGATGACCAGGCTCATCTCCCAGATCAGCTGCGTGGTGTTAAGCAGCACCCCCTCCGGTGGCGCCCCGCGGATCAGATCGACGTAAAAATACGCCGTCGTCGCCGACATGATCACAAGCCAGGAGAGCGCGGAGCGCTTGCCGGCGATCAGCGCGGCAAACATCGCAAAGACCACCTGCCAGATCAGCACCGCCAGGCCCAGCTCCCTGGACGCCACAAAGGCAAAGAGCGCGTAGCCGCAAAAGGTCAGCCAGTTGCCCACCACCACCAGCGGCACCCTCGCCTTCATCAAAAAGGGCCCGGCCACCACCCCGAGCGTCGCCAGCATCGTCGCAACGGGCTCGGCCCGCGTGCCGGTGACCACATAGAGGAGCGCGGCATAGATCGGACCAAAGACCGCCAGCGCAAACGAGAGCGCCACCACCACCCGGGCCCGAAAAAGCTTGTTCGAGTCCTCCAGCTCCCCCTTCGGCATAAAGCGCCGCACGGTTTGCTCCATCCACCCTTCCGACTCTACGTCCAACATCGATACAACCTCGTATGTCGCTTGCGGCTCTGAGAGCGCGGGCAAGCTTCACCTCGCCAGGGCTCCGATCCGAGAGGGTGGCGAGGCAGGGGTACTGCGGGATTCTCAGATGCACCAAGCTTACGCGGGCGCGCCGGCGAAGGAAAGATTTTTTCGCCTCGCCAGCCCACGCACCGCCCCTCGGCTCAGAGATAGTCGAGCTGAGGGAGCCCCATCTTAAAGCGCAGGTAATCAAGGGCGCGAGCCGGCTTAAAGATCAGCGGCTCTTCCAGCTCATAGAGCCGGCACAGGCCCAGCACCCAGCCCTCCCGCCCCAGAATCCCGTTGACCGCGCGCCGCGCCGCCTCATTGGCCGACTCCATCGTCGCCAGGTCGGTGTTGGTGCGCACGTAGTCGCTCGCCAGAAAGAGGTTCTCAATCTGCGAGGCGGCCTCGGGCCGGTAGCGCAGCGAGCCGACCGTGTTCAGCAAGAGCGGCTCGGTGTTTTTGGTCGGCTGCCCCGGCTGAATGTCGATGGTCGGCGAGAGGAACCACTCGATGACGTCGGCCGGATCGAGGTAGATGGTGCCGGTGTCGTTGAGGCGGCTTGTGATCTGCGCCCAGACCTCCTCCTTGATCTCCTCGGCGGTGCAGTCGCGTGCGGCCTTGCCGTAGATCACCCCGGGCTTGTTCCAGTCCGAGATGCAGATCGACAAAATCCCCTTCAGATCCCCGTTGCCATACTCGTCGAGATCGATGTCCTCCCAGAAGTTTTGCGAGAAGATCGAGGTCAGCGCCCAGGGGCTATCCACATAAAGGATATGCCCGTGGTTCAGCGCGATATCCTTGTTCAAAAAGAACAAGATCCCGTTCATCCAGCCTGTCTGCAGCTGATTGAGCGTGGCCAACATCGGGTCTTTCTGCCCCATCTTCGGGGTGACCTTCTGGGCCATCACCTCCACCGGCAGCGCGCTGACATAATAGTCGGCCTGCACCTGGAAGGTGTCGCCATCCTGGGTGATGTTCACCCCGCTGATGCGCCCGCTGACCTCGTCGAACTCAAAGGAGTCCACGCTGGCTCCCTTATGGAAGTTCACGCCGAGTTGAGTCAGATACGCCTCCCAGGGATCGATCCACACCCGGCTGGTCGGCCCGTTGAGGATGCTGTCGACGTGCAGCCAGGGCTGCAAAATGCCCAGCATCAGCTGCACATAGATGCGCGCCACGGTGCGCGAGCTCGAGATCTCGGCCTGCATCGCCACCAGATCGCGGGTCAGCCCCACCGCCAGAAAGTCGACGTATTCGTCGGACTTGCCGTCGGCCTCCACAAAATCCCACCAGGTGAGGTCGTCGTACTCGGTGTTGCGCCGCTCGGTGCAGGCCGTCAAAAACTGCAGCACCTTGCGCGCAAAAAAGAGCATCTCGCTGCGCGGGATGTTGGCCTCATTCTTCACAATGAGGCGGTAGAGCATCTCCCAGTCATCGAGGCGCTCGGGCAGATAAAGCGGAAACGAGATCTCGGTCATCCCCTCGCGCGCCGCCATCACGTGCGTGGTCTCGATGAGGTTGTCGTACACCCCGCGGCGGTTGGTGCCGTAGGGGATGCGCTTCATCGTATCGAAGGTGTGTTTGTAAAAACTCGGAAAGAAACGAAAGCCGTGCTCCCCGGGCAGGGGCTTGCGACCGCCGGTGGCCGAGCCCGGCACCGGGATGCTGCGCGCCTTTCCGCCCAGCACCTCCAGACGCTCGTAGACCTCCACATCAAATCCGCGCTCAGCGAGCTCCTGAGCCGCGCTCATCCCACCGACACCACCACCGAGGATCACGACCTTCTTCGACATCGTCTGCCCATCCGCAACTACCAGGGTTAACCACCACACACGCCCGACCGGCCCTAAAAACCGAAGAGAATCGCCGCGCGTTTGCTGCTCCTTCACAAGTGCCCCGACTTTAGCCCCCTCACCCGAGTGGGGCAATAAAGGTTTTTTACAAGTGGGTGACGATGCGCCCGGGGAGGTGCCGGGGGTTCGCGCTGTGAGGCGAATTGTGCGGGCGTTGGCGGGTTCGCGCTGTGGTTGGGTGGTTGGGTGGTTGGGTGGTTGTGGGGCGCCGGGGGTTCGCGATGTGGGGCGGTTCGTGAGCGCGTGGGGCGGTTCACGAGATCGAGTACGAGATCGAGATCGAGATCGAGCCCGAGTACCAGGTCGAGTACGAGTACCAGGTCGAGCCCGAGATCGAGCCCGAGATCGAGATCCAGATCGAGTTCGCGTTCGAGATCGAGATCCAGATCGAGATCGAGATCGAGATCCAGATCGAGATCGAGATCGAGGGCGCCAGCTCCTCCGACTCCCCGGCCACCGGAGCCGCCGGCTCACCGGACCACCGCTCTCCAGGGCGGTCGCCGGCTCGATATCGCCAATGGCCTTATGACGGCTCTGCGCCTCCAGCACCCGGGACTGCTGCTCGCTCACTGGCGAGAGAATGTACTCCCTCGCCACGCTCGCCACGCCATCCTCCAGAACCGAAAAACTCGCCAGAATTATCATCAGCGCCAGACACGTGGCTTCATGCAGCTTCTCGCGCCGCGCGACGACCTCAATCCCAGGTGGTGTGCTCGGCCATTTGGCGACGAAGCTCCGCGGCAAAATCCGCCATGCCCGTGCGGAAACGCGCCATCTCATAATGCCATACACAGCAGGCCGAAGCGGGGCGCGATTTTTGTGCAGATACCCCGCTCGGCTCCCCGCGCAGCACAGCCGACGCCATGCCATCTCTCCGCACTTTCCCGCTCATGCTTTGACCACGCACCTCCCACACCCGCGCCGAAACCACCAGAACCTACCCATTTTGGGTGACCCGCACCCTCCAAAACAAGACCCGGTCTTGTCTCCGAGCGCCGCTAAGCCTCCAAAACAGGAGCCCCTCCGGCCCCGGAGGGGCTCCGACACCCCTGCGCCCCGGAGCCCCTCTACCCCTTTCGTGGGAAGAACACCCCCTCCAGCCCTGCCGCCTGCCTTTTTCGAGCTTCGCTGAGCCTCCAGAGCCACACCCCGGGCCTTTTTTGAGCTTCGCCAGGGCGAAAGTGCCTCCCGGGACCCGGGTCACCTCCCCCCACGCCGCGCTCCCGCAACGCCTTCCGACCCGGGTCACCTCCCCCGCGGCGCGCTCCCGCAACGCCTTCCGACCCGGGTCACCTCCCCCCACGCCGCGCTCCCGCAACGCCTTCCGACCCGGGTCACCTCCCCTCCTCCCCCCTCTCGATCTCGGGCTCGATCTCGATCTCGGGCTCGATCTCGATCTCGGGCTCGATCTCGATCTCGGGCTCGATCTCGATCTCGGGCTCGATCTCGATCTCGGGCTCGATCTCGATCTCGGGCTCGAACCCGCACCCCACCAGACGCCCGCACGAATCGACCATCCCCCGCAAACCCCGACGCCCCTCAACCACACAACCACACAACCACACAACCACAACCCGCACCCCACCAGACGCCCGCACGAATCGACCATCCCCCGCAAACCCCGACGCCCCTCAACCACACAACCACCCAACCACACAACCACAACCCGCACCCCACCAGACGCCCGCACGAATCGACCAACCCCCGCAAACCCCGACGCCCCTCAACCACACAACCACACAACCACCTAACCACAACCCGCATCCCACCAGACGCCCGCACGAATCGACCAACCCCCGCAAACCCCGACGCCCCCCAACCACCCAACCACCCAACCACCTCACCACAACCCGCAAACCCCACCTCCGCGCGCCCCCCAACCCGACCGAATCCCGGACAACGCCGCTGGATTCGTCCTGGGGCGCTCGGCGAAAAGTTGGCGCCCGCTCACCACCGTTGCCACCCTTTATCCGGATCGTTATCTTACGCGCCGTTTGACTCCTGAGCGCCGCGCTCCGACCGACCGCGTAAACCTCCGCGCCGCGCCCCCCTTTCACTCACCGTTTTCGCGGAAAGCTTATGCCTGGCATCGGAATCATCACCAACCCCCACAGCCGCCGTAACCGCCGCTACCCCGAGCGGATGCGCCGGCTCGGCTACATGCTCGGCCAGCACGACACCTACGAGCTGACCAACCGCATCGAAGACGTCGAGGAGGTCGCCCGCAAGTTCAAAGAGAGCGGCATCGAGATCCTCGCGCTCAACGGCGGCGACGGCACCAACCACGTCACCCTGACCAATTTTATAAAAGTCTACGGCGACGAGCCGCTCCCGAAAGTCGCGCTCTTGCGGGGCGGCACGATGAACACCGTCTCCAACGCCGTGGGTATCAGCGGGGCGCCGCCCAAATTGTTGGCGAACCTGGTCGAGAAGTACTACACCGGCCAGCCTTTTGAGACGACGCGCCGCGATATCCTCAAGGTCGAAGATGAGACTGGCGAGCGCTACGGGTTTATCTTTGGCAACGGCATCGTCTCCAACTTTCTCGAAGAGTATTACGCCACCGGCAACCCCAGCCCCACCACCGCCGGCGTGCTCTTGAGCAAAGCGCTGGCTACCATGCCGGTGGGCGGGGAGCTTCCCAAACGCCTCTTTCGCCCTTTTCACGCCAGCATCGAGTTCGATGAGAGCATGTGGGAGGAGCGCGATTACGCCTCGGTGCTCGCCAGCACCGTCGACCAGATCGGCCTGGGGTTTCGGCCCTTTATCCGCTGCCAGGAGCGCGATCACACCTTCCATCTGCTCGGCGTGACCGGCGGTCCGGTGGACATTGCGCTCGCGCTGCCGAGAATTCGTCTTGGCCTGCCCGTCGACGAGCGTAAGATTCGCAGCGAGGTCAGCTCCCGGGCGATCTTCCGCTCCTCGGAGCCCATCAACTACACCATCGACGGGGATATGCACGTGGCCCAGTCCGGCGAAGTTACCCTCTCCACGGGCCCCTCCGTCGAACTCATCATCAAATAGTCGCGGTACCACAACCTACCCGCGCGCTCTCGCCGTCCTGACCGCGCCTCACCAACGCCATGGGCAGAAGTCGATGTCGACGGATACGAGATTGAGAGTGACTCGGGCACGGCGCAAAACACAGGCGATGCTTTAGCATCGTCGAGGCTTTGCAACACAGCCCGGGGTGCTCTCAATGCAGTAGACGCGACATCGACGACAGCTCACGGCGTTCCATTGGAGCCATGATTTCATGAGCGATTCCTTTGAGCTGGTCGGACACCTGAAAAACCTGAGCGCGAACCTCTGGTGGAGCTGGCACCCGGAGATCTGGGAGATCTTCGAGACGCTGGACGCCGAGCGCTGGTCGCGACTTCACCAGAACCCCATCGCCTTTATCGAGAGCTTTGAGCCCGGGGAGCTCGAGGCGCGCGCCGGCCGCGGCGCGCTGGCAAGCCGCATCCAGCAGGCCGCGCGCCGCCAGGCCGACGAGCTGCGTCAGCGCGGCCCCTCCACCCTGATGGATGCCGCCCCCCTGCACCGCCGTCCGGTGGCCTACTTCTGCGCGGAGTTCGGCCTGCACGAGTCGTTGCCCATCTACTCCGGCGGCCTGGGCGTGTTGGCCGGCGACCACCTCAAGGCCGCAAGCGATCTGGGCGTGCCCATTGTCGGCGTGGGGCTTTTTTACGCCGAGGGCTACTTTCAGCAGGCCCTCGATGAGGAGGGCCGCCAGAGCGAGCTCTACGGCCGCACCCGCGTCGACACCCTGCCCATTCGCAAGCTTTTGGATGCCGACGGCCAGCCCCGGGTGGTGCAGGTGGAGGTGGCAGGACGCCCCATCCGCCTGCACGTCTGGGAGGCGCACGTCGGCCGCACCCGCCTCTTACTTCTCGACTGCGACATTGAGCTCAATCCCCCTGACGATCGCCGCCTGACCACCCAGCTCTACGGCGGCGACCAGCGCACGCGCATCCGCCAGGAGGCCTTACTCGGCGTCGGCGGTGTGCGCGCCCTGGCCCAGCTCGGCATCACCCCGGGGGTCTTTCATCTCAACGAGGGCCACAGCGCCTTCGCCACCCTGGAGCTCTGCGCGCGCCGCATGGCCGAGGAGGGCATCGACTGGGAGGAGGCCCGCGAGCGCGTCGCGCGCCAGACCGTCTTCACCACGCACACCCCCGTGCCGGCCGGCCACGACCGCTTCGCCCCGGAGATGATCGACGAGGCCCTGGGCGATCTTCGCGAGCGCCTCAACCTCGACCTTCGCGCCTTCCACGGTCTGGGGCGCCTGGATCTCGACGACCCCAACGAGCCCTTCTGCATGACCGTGCTCGCCATGAAGATGAGCCAGTTCACCAACGGGGTGAGCAACCTCCATGGCCGCGTCAGCCGCCAGATGTGGCAAAACCTCTGGCCCACGCGCTCCGCCCACGAGGTGCCCATCGGGCATATCACCAACGGCATTCACGTGGCCTCCTTTCTGGCCCCGCAGATGCGCGCCCTCTTCGATCGTCACTTAGGCCCGGCCTGGCACACACGCATGGAGCGCCCCGAGACCTGGCAAGAAATCGCCGCGATGGATGACGGTGAGCTCTGGGAGACGCACCAGATCCTCAAGGCAAAGTTGTTGGACTTTGTGCAGGCGCGTCTGGCCTCCCAGCCCGGCCCCCGCGGCGATGGCCCGGGCCAGGTGCGCCCGGGAAGCGGCCTCGATCAAGACGTCCTCACCATCGGCTTTGCGCGCCGCTTTGCCACCTACAAACGCGCCGACCTGATCTTAAGCGATCTGGAACGTTTTAAGGCGATGATCCACAGCAGCGAGCGCCCCCTCCAGATCCTCTACGCCGGCAAGGCTCACCCCGCCGACCGTTTTGGCAAAGCGCTCATCGAAAAGATCGTCGGGCTGACCACCGACCCGGCCCTCGGCGGCCGTGTCGTCTTTCTGGCCGACTACGACATGAACATCGCCCGACACCTCGTCCAGGGCGTCGACCTCTGGCTCAACAACCCGCGTCGCCCCCAGGAAGCCTGCGGCACCAGCGGCCAGAAGGCCGTCTTCAACGGCGCGCTCAACTGCTCGATCCTCGACGGCTGGTGGGCCGAGGGCTATGACGGTGAGAACGGCTTCGCCATCGGGCAGGGCGCCGAGCTTCTCAACCCCGAAGCGCAAGACGCCCTTGACGCAAAGGAGCTCTACCGGGTGCTCGAAGACGAAGTGCTCCCCCTCTATTATGCGCTCGACCACCGCGGCCTGCGCGCGGGCTGGATCGCGCGCATGAAGTGGGCCATGCTCAGCCTGGGCTGGCGCTACAACGCCCGGCGCATGGTGCTCGACTACCTGCGCCTGGCCTACCTCCCGGCGCTCGGCGCGACCTCGGCGGCCGCCCCGCGCTAGATGCCTCCCACGATGCGCCCCCCCTCGCTTGCGCAACCGAACGAGGGGGCAACGCGATGATGTCCCCCATGCTGGCCTGGCACCCTGATGGTTCTGGTGAATGAGAGTTTAACGCGACCACGCGCCGCCCGCCCCGGACCCTGGAGAGCGGCGCTGCTCTGTTCCACGTGGCTCATCGCCCTCATGATCGCCGCACCGACCCACGCCCAGACCACCCCTGAGTCGACCGCTCCCCTCACTGAAAACCTCCCCGATAACGTGCGCCTGGTCGGTCCCTCCCACGAGCGCTTCGGGCTGCGCGTGGGGCTCTACGGACAGACGCTCTTCGGCGCCGAAGACACCCACCTCTTTCGCTACGCCGATATGGGCTTTCGTTATAAGGCCGGCGAATACCACATCGACGTGCGCGTACCCGGGCTGATGGTGCTCCCCGACCTCCTCGCCATGTTGACCCGCGAGCAATTCACCGGCCAGTTTTCGACCCCCTGGCTCGAATCGATCAACGCCGAGAACCCCGACATCTTTCAGGCCTGGGAGATCCTGCACGCCCGCATGGGCTATCGCTTCAAGGTGCAGCCATCCTCCCGCGACGAGCGCACACCGCTGCCCGTCGACATCGCCATCGGCCTCTACGGAGGCGTGGAGATGCTCTTGTTTGAAGTCCGCACCGACGTCAACCAGGAGCGGATGCGCGAGCTCGGCTACGACGACCCGCTGCTGGTCGTCGGCGGCTTCTTCGTCTCGGCCGGGCGCAGCACAGAGCGCGTGCAATACGACGTGGCGCTGGCCCTGGGCACCGCCGTGCGCGGCGAAGAGGTCAACCCGGACCGCCAGGTGCTCACCGCCGCCCTCGACCTCGATCTGCTCATCGAAGTCGGCTACGGCGCCGGCGTCTACCTGCGCCCTCGCCTGCACGCCTACCTCACCGACCTGGACCCGGCGCTCAACATCAGCGCCGCGTTCAGCACCGGCCTCAACATCAGCTTTTAATTTTTAGTTAGCAGGCTGTTTTTTCGTGGGCCCCCCACACCACACGCCAGCTTAAACGTTCGGATCCCAGAGCACCTCATCGCTCCCGGCGGCCACCGAGGCCCAGCGGCTGAACACAAAAAACGCGTCGCTCAGGCGGTTCAAATACGCCACCGCCTGCGCGTCGACCTCCTCGCTATCCCCCAGCTTCACCGCCAGACGCTCTGCGCGCCGGCACACCGTGCGCGCCAGATGCAACTCCACATTGAGCCGCGTGCCCCCCGGCAGCACAAAGGAGCGCAGGGGCGGAAGCTCCTCGTTGTACTGATCGATCAGCCCCTCCAGCTCCGCCACGTCGTCGGCGTCGACCCGCGGCATCTTCGGCCCCACATCTTCCGGCAAGGTCGCCAGCACGCTCCCCAGGTTGAAGAGCTGGTGCTGCACCTTAAAGAGCACCTTCGACAACCCCTCAAACCCCTCATGGCCCGCATAGACCTCGGCGATCGTCTGGCGCGCCGCCCCCACCACCGAGTTCAGCTCATCGACCGTCCCGTAGGTTTCAATACGATCGTGGCTCTTTTTGACCTTCTGCCCGCCCACCAGCCGCGTCGTCCCCGCGTCACCCTTGCGCGTGTACACGCGGTTGATCGCGATATTCGGATCTTGAAATTTTTTGTCGTCTCGCTTCTGCCCATCGCTCATTCAAACCTCTTCTTTTTTAATAATTTCAACACCTTAGACCACAACCAGCGCCGTCTCGATGCACATTCATGTTCGGACGCCTGGCACCCGATCTTCTCCATGTACGGACGCCTGGCACCCGATCTTCTCCATGTACGAACGCCTGGCACCCGATCTTCGGCACCAGCATGTTCGGACGCCTGGCACCCGATCTGCGATCACATTCATGTTCGGACGCCTGGCACCCGATCACCACTGCACCCGCACGCGTCCGAGCGTGCTGGCGTTGGAGAGCAGGTAGTAGGCGTCGATGCCCTCGGCGTCCTCGACGATCGTCACCGACTGCGGACCTTCCACCAGATCGTCGACCTGCCCCAGGGGAATCGGCCCGGCAGCGAGCGTATCGCAGCGGGTGTCCCACACATAGAGCGCGTCCTGATTAAAGGCCGTCAGCCACAGCCGCCCGGCGCTATCGACCGCCAGGCTGTGCGTGGCATCACCGCTCGCAGCATAGACCTCCACAGGATTTGAGGCGTCGTGCAGCCAGCGGGTCTCGCCAAGATCGAAGGCAAAAAGCACCGGCGCGGTCGCGCTGCTAAAATACAAACGATCGGTGCCCGGCACCCGCACCGGCCGCCCCGGCGCCCCCACCACCGAGCCCTCGCGCTGACCTAAGGCGTATGAGGCGACCGCCGGTGAGGTCGGCTCGGCGCCAAAGCGCATCAGCTCCACGCCGGCCTCCCCCCGAAGCGTCACGCCCTCCCCCCCGAAGACCACCTCGCCAGCGGCGCTCACCACCAGCACCTCCTGGCCATCGACCTCTTCCACGCTGAGGGAGTGCGGGTTCTTAAACGCCGTCGCCACGCTCGCGACCACCTCCAGCGCGTCGCGCGAGATCACCGCCACGCTCCCCTCCCCGAACCCCTCCGCCACGCTCAGATAATTGACGTTGCCCACGTACACGTAGCGCTCCCCCACCGCCACCGCCGA
This sequence comes from Lujinxingia vulgaris, assembly GCF_007997005.1. Lineage (GTDB taxonomy): Bacteria > Myxococcota_A > Bradymonadia > Bradymonadales > Bradymonadaceae > Lujinxingia. The sequence continues at coordinate 129,113 of NZ_VOSL01000013.1, forward strand.
GGGGTTTTTGAGCGCCTCATGCTCCATCTCGGCGATGATGTCGCCCGTCTCCCCGTCGACCACGCTCACGCTATGCGCCGAATAGTTGGCCACCCACAGCCGCTCCGCCCCCGAAGGCGCCGCCCCCTCCTCCACCGCCACGGCATAGGGGTTGCGATCGCTGCCCAGCGCCGCCGCCCCCGCGCTGTAGCGCTCGCGCTCCACGTCAAAAAGACTCAGCGTATTCGCCCCGCTCTCCACCACCCACAGCCCGCTCGACCCCACCGCCAGATCGTTGGCCAGCGGCCCGGTCGTGCTCAGACGCGCGTCCACAAAAAGCTCATGGCTTGCGCCCCCCTCCTCACAGACCTCCACCAGCTCCCCGGCCGGCTGCACCTCATCCAGGGGTTCGCCGCAGGCCGCCACCCCGAGCGCCAACGCCAGAACACACACACTTAAGCCGCTGAAAACATTATACTTTTCACCAAACATCACATCCCTTCGGCCAGAAGTTCCACCGCCACAAAAAACGCGCGCCCGGGGAGCGGGCGCTGCAAAAAGTCCTGCGCGCGGCGGTCGTTGAGCAGATTCTGCACCTCAACGCTCACGCCCAGCCCGCCCCCCAGGCTGGCGCGACCGCCCAGGTCCAGGCGCAGCGCCCCCGGGCTCTGCAGACTGCCAAAGTTGTCGAGCTGCACCCGGCTGCGATAACGCGCCGTAGCCTGAAGGCTCGCCACATTGAGAAAGGTTTTGAACGTCTCCGCCGGCACAAGCCCGGCCAGATCCAGGGTCGCGCGCACAAAGGCGCGGTGGCGCGGCTGATGCGGAAGCTGCGCGCGACTTCCCCCCTGGTCGATCGTCAGATAGGCGCGCGTCAGCGTATAACTTCCATCCAGGCGCAGGCGCCCGAAAGGCGCCCACCCCAGGGTCGCCTCCACCCCGTGGGCGCGCGCGCCGGAGAGGTTTTGAGCCTGGTAGACGTAGGCGGAGATGGGCAAAAAGAGGATCGTCTGCCCGATCGCGTTATGAAAATAGGCCGCCCCCAGCTCCAGCGCCTGCGGGTTGGCCTCGGAGCCCAGCCGAAGGCGCAGGCCCGCATCCGCCACCACCGCCTCCTCCGGCACAAGATCGGGGTTTCCGCGCACCGCTTCCGTCGAAAGATAAAGTTCATCGAAGTGCGGCGCACGGAAGGTTTTTGCAAGGTTGGCGCGCGCCTCCAGCCGCGGATGCGCCCGCCAGATCGCGCCGATGGCCGGGATCAGAGGCATGTAAACCCTTGAATCCACTGACCTATCCGACACCTGCTCGCGCAGAACTTCGCCGCGCAGCGCCCCCACAAGGCTGAGCGCGTCGCCGGCCAGCAGCCACTCCTCCGAGAGCGCCACCGCCGCGTTGAGCCGCCCGGCCCCCAGCGTCGACGCGCCGTCGGCGGCCTCATAGCGCTCCGCCCGCAGCTCGCCAGTGAGGTTCAGAAGATGCGCCCCGGCAAAGAGCCGCGCCCCGCCGGTGGCCGCCACCGTCTGCTGGCGCGAGAACGCCTCCACATGCTCCAGGGTCATATGACCGCGCGCGTTCTCATAGCGGTAGGCGCGGTCCTGGGCGCCGAGGTCAGCGTGGGCCTGCCAGCGCTCCCCCTCAAACGTGTAGCGCAGGCTGGCAAGGCGGCGATGATCGTCGACCCGCGCCAGCTCAAAGGAGCGCTGAAACTCCGAGGGGCCAGCGCTCCCCCCGGCGCCCTCCTCCACCAGGGCGGTCAGGCGAAGTTCACCGCCCTCGCCCACCTTGAGCACGCCGGTGCCTCCGCCACCAAAACGCCGGTGGTCGTTGTTGCGCCGGGCCTGCAAAACACCCTGATTGTCCACAAAGCCAAAATCGCCCTCGCTGCGGCGAACGCCGGCGTGCAGGCGCAGCCCGGCGCGCTGCCCGGCCACACCGAGCGCGGCCTGGGCGCCCGCGCTCCCGAAACTTCCAGC
>NZ_VOSL01000014.1 GCF_007997005.1 Lujinxingia vulgaris
CACGCCCCCCAGCGCCCTCACGAACCTCCCCACCCCCGCAAACCCCAACGCCCCACAACCACACAACCCCACAACCACACAACCACAACCCGCACACCCGAATCGCTCCAAAGCCCCCACCCAACACCGCGCGCCCCCAAAAAACCATGCCCCACCCCACCTGCCGCCCCATCTTCCTGATGAGCCCCCCCACCCGCGCCTGGCATCTTAAAGGTCGCGCCAACTTCCGCTCCGCCTCCGCCACCGAGGTCGACGCCTCACAGGCCCGCGCCGAATGGAGCGCCCTGGCCGACGCCATCGTCGAGGCCGGTGGCGAGGTCGTGGTGATGCCGCCACAAGACGACGCACTCACCGGGCTGATTTACACCGCCGAGAGCGGCGAGCTCTTTCGCGATGAGCAGGGCGACCTGCGCTTTTTGTTGCCGACGATGGCCTCGCCGCACCGCCGGCCCGAGGCGGATCTCATTGAGCGTTTTATCCACGATACCTTTGATCTTCAGACCCACCGCGTCCAGCACACCTGGGAGGCCCAGGGCGACGCCATCCGCGCCGCCCACGGCGACCAGATCGTGCACACCTATGGCGAGGGCCCCTACCAGCGCACCACCCAGGCGGCCTACGCCGAGGTCGCCCCCCGGCTTAGCCCCCAGCACATCCAGGTGGGCTTTAAGGCCGACCCCTGGTTCCACGGCAACACCTTTCTGCAGTTCTTCCGCCGCCGCACCGACACCATCGGGCTTGTCTGCCCCGACGCCCTGCTCGATGGCGAGCTGGAGCGTCTTGAAGCCTTCCTCGGCCCCGACATCGAGCTTGTCTTCATCAGCCCCGAGGAGAGCCGCGGCTACGACACCAACGCCCTCCAGGTCTGCGACACCGTCATCGCCCCCACCTCCTTCTCCCCAACCGCTCGCCGGGCCACTGACGCCCTCGACCTGCAGGTCAAGACGCTTCCCCTCGACGAGCTCTTTGCCAAGGGCGGCGGCGCCCCAGTCTGCCTCACCAACCGCCTCTGGGGCCTGGACATCGCCGAGGTCCCCCACGAGGTGCGCTGGTCGCTTCACCCCTCGATTGAGGCGCATACCGAGCTCTGAGCTTCGCGATGTGAGGTGCGTTGTGCGGAGCGTGGGGGTTCGCGCTCTGTGGTTAGGTGGTTAAGGGGTTGGGTGGTTGTGGGGCGCTTCGCTTCGCGGCGATGGTCGATTCGTGAGGGCGTTGGGGGGCACGCTTCTGTGGTTGGGTGGTTGGGTGGTTGGGTGGTTATGGGGCGCTTCGCTTCGCGACGATGGTCGATTCGTGAGGGCGTTGGGGGGCACGAGATCGAGCCCGAGATCGAGATCGAGCCCGAGATCGAGATCGAGCCCGAGATCGAGATCGAGCCCGAGATCGAGATCGAGCCCGAGATCGAGATCGAGCCCGAGATCGAGATCGAGCCCGAGCACAACCACCAGCCCCCGCCACGCCATCATCCCCCCCCTCAACCCGCGCCCCTCCCAACGCCCACACGAACCTCCCCACTCCGCAAACCCCAACGCCCCACAACCACACAACCACACAACCACCTAACCACAAACCGCACGCCCCCCAACCCGAGTCGCCCCGGCACGCTCCGCACCTCCCGCTTGAAGCCCTCCTCTCCGCGCCAACAATTTGGCATCTGGCCCGCACACAAGGCGTCAAAGCCCGAGTTGTGCCCGCGCCGCTCCGCCCAGGTCGTCTCGTCGTCGTAGGAAGTCCCGTGACCCCACACACCGCCCCCGATCCCCGCTTTCCTCTCTACCATCCGGGCAACGAGCGCGACGGCTGCGGCGTGGGTTTTATCGCCGACACCCGCGGCGCCCCCCGCCACGATCTGCTGCGCATGGCCACCGACGCCCTGGCCAACCTCACCCACCGCGGGGCGGTGGATGCCGACACGCGCACCGGCGACGGCGCCGGCGTGCTCTTTGCGCTGCCCACCACCTTCTTCGCCAACCTGAGCGACGAGCTCCGGCTGCCCCGCAAGGGTGGCCCCATCGGCGTGGGTGTGTTTTTTCTGCCTCGCCACGCTCCGGATGAGCAGCACCAGATCCGCAGGCTTATCGCCGGCATCCTCCACGAGCGCGGTTTTTCAGACCACGCCTGGCGCCCCCTCCCCACGCGCCCCGCCGTACTCGGCCTGAAAGCTGCGGCGACCATGCCCCGCATCGAGCAGCTGATCGTGCCCTTCGACGCCGACATCGCACCGCGGGTCGCTGATCAGAGGCTCTACGCCCTGCGCCGCACCATCGAGTCGCGTCTGCACCGCGCGCGCCTCACCGCTTACATCGCGTCGATGTCGGCGAGTACCATTGTCTACAAAGGCCTGATGATGGGCGACGCCCTGGCCGACTTTTACCCCGATCTTCAGCGCGATCTGCCCACCAATTTTGCGCTTTTTCACCAGCGTTTTTCGACCAACACCTTTCCCTCCTGGTCGCTGGCGCAGCCCTTTCGGATGCTCGCGCATAATGGCGAGATCAACACGATTCTGGGCAACGCCAACGGCACGCGACTGCGCCAGGCCGACCTGCAAGCCGAGCTCTGGGACGAGGTCATCGACGATCTCAAACCGGTGTTGCAGCCCGGTTTTAGCGACTCGGCGCACCTCGACAACGTCGCCGAGCTCTTGACCCTCTCGGGCCGCTCGCCATTGCACACGCTCACCATGCTCGTGCCCCAGGCCTGGGAGCACGATGCAAACCTCAGCCCCGAGGTGCGCGCCTTTTTCGACTACCACGCAAGCCTCAACGAACCCTGGGACGGCCCGGCGGCCATCGCCTACGCCGACGGCCGCTTTGTGGGCGCGCACCTCGACCGCAACGGCCTGCGCCCGCTGCGCGTTTTGCGCACCCACGACGAGCTCCTCTACGCCTGCAGCGAGGTCGGCGTGCTCAACCTCCCCGAAGAGCGCATCGCCCGGCGATCGCGCCTGGGCCCCGGCCATATGATCGCCGTCGACCTCCAGGAGGGCCGCGTGCTCACCGGCGACACCATCAAACCCGCACTCGCCAGCCAACGGCCCTACCAGCGGTGGCTCGACGAAAACCTCGTGCGCATCCCCCACCGGCCCGTGGCCAGCGACATCGCCCCGGAGCTCGACGACGAGCGACGCCTGCGCCTGCAGACCTGCTTCGCCTACAGCCGCGAAGAGTTGAAATTTACGCTGGAGCCCATGGCCACCGAGGGCAAAGAGGCCATCACCTCGATGGGCGACGACACCCCCATCGCCGCGCTCTCGCTGCAGCAACGCCCGCTGGCGCATTTCTTCAAACAGCGCTTTGCCCAGGTCACCAACCCGCCGATTGACCCCATCCGCGAGCGCCACAACATGTCGCTGAGCGTGCACCTGGGCCGCCGCCGAAACTGGCTCACCGAGACCCCCGAGCACGCGCGCCAGGTCGCCCTCGACGCCCCGGTGCTGACCGCCGCCGAGATGCGGGCGCTCCACGACGCGCTGCCGCCTGAGCGCATCGCCACCCTCGACGCCACCTTCCCGGTCACGCAAGGCCCCGCGGGCCTCAAAAGCGCGCTGGACCGCCTCTCCGAGGAGGCCCTCAAAGCCATCGAGGCCGGCGCCGAGATCCTCATCGTCTCCGACCGCCAGGTCTCCCCCGAGCGCGCCCCCATTCCCATGCTGCTGGCCGTCGGCGCGCTGGGCACCGATCTGCTCAAAACGCACCTTCGCCTGCGCGCCTCGCTCATCGTCGAGAGCGCCGAGCCCCGCGACTCCCACTTCATCGCCACCCTGCTCGGCTTTGGCGCCAGCGCCGTCTTTCCCTACCTGGCCCTCGACACCCTGCTGGCCGACCTGGAGCTCGAAACCTCCCCGGCCGAGCGCATCGAGAACTTTCTAAAGTCTCAGCATAAGGGCCTTTTGAAGATCATGAGCAAGATGGGCATCAGCGTGCTCGGAAGCTACCGCGGCGCCCAGATCTTTGAGGCCATCGGCCTTGGCCCCGACGTCATCGAGCGCGCCTTCCCCAACACCCCCTCCCCCGTCGGCGGCCTCACCCTCGAGGATCTGGCCGAAGACGCGCTCATCCGCCACGCCCGCGCATTTGAGCCCGATGAGCCCGACACCCTGGTCGACCTGGGCCTTCTGCGCTTTCGCCGCAGCGGCGAAACCCACGCCTGGAGCCCGCAGCATCTGGGCGCGATGAACCGCCTGCGCAAACACAAACCCGGCGCCTACCCGAAATTCTCAGCCGCCTCCGCCGACCTCGCCCCTCTGCAGCTTCGCGACCTGCTGCAACCCTCCGCCCTGCGCCCGGCCGTCCCCCTTGATGAGGTCGAACCCACCGACGCCATCTGCCGCCGCTTTACCACCGCGGCCATGTCGCTCGGCTCCCTCTCGCCAGAGGCCCACCGCGCCCTGGCCATCGCCATGAACCGCCTCGGCGCCCGCAGCAACACCGGCGAAGGCGGCGAAGACCCCGAGCGCTACACCCTGGATGCGCGGGGCGACGACGCCAACGCCCGCATCAAGCAGATCGCCTCGGGCCGCTTCGGCGTCACCCCCCTTTATCTGGTCAAAGCCCGTGAGCTCGAGATCAAGATGGCCCAGGGCGCCAAACCCGGCGAGGGCGGCCAGCTCCCCGGCCACAAGGTCACCGACTACATCGCGTTTTTGCGCCACGCCACCCCCGGCGTCACGCTGATCTCTCCGCCGCCCCACCACGATATCTACTCCATCGAAGACCTGGCGCAGCTCATCTACGACCTCAAAGCCATCAACCCCGAGGCCGAGGTCTGCGTCAAACTCGTCGCCACCTCCGGCGTGGGCACCATCGCCGCCGGCGTCGCCAAGGCCCGGGCCGACACCATCCTCATCAGCGGCCACGACGGCGGCACCGGCGCCTCCCCCATCACGTCTGTGAAAAACGCCGGCATCCCCTGGGAGATTGGCCTGGCCGAAACCCAGCAGACCCTGCGCCTGAACGGCCTGCGCGAGCGCGTCAAACTCCGCGTCGACGGCGGCCTCAAAACCGGCCGCGACATCATTATCGCCGCCATGCTCGGCGCCGAGGAGTTCAACTTCGGCACCGCCGCGCTCGTCGCGCTGGGCTGCCGCTACGTCCGCCAATGCCACCTCGACACCTGCCCGGTCGGCATCGCCACCCAGCGCGAAGACCTGCGCGAAAAATTCGAGGGCGACCCCGACATGATCGTCACCTACTTCCAGAGCGTGGCCCGGGAAGTCCGCGAGCTCTTAAGCCAGCTCGGCGCCCCGAGCCTCGACGCCATCATCGGCCGCAGCGACCTCCTCAAACACCTCCCCCACCCCGAGCACCCCCGCGCCCACCGCCTCGATCTCTCGCCGCTGATGGTCGCCCCCGCCCCCCGCCACGGCGCCACCTTCCACACCTGGCCCGGCCCCACCCGGCTCCCCTCGCCGCTCAACGAGCGCATCGCCCGCGACTGCGCCGAAGCGCTCTCCACCGGCCAATCCCTGCGCCTCGACTACCCCATCGCCAACACCGACCGCACCACCGGCGCCCGAATAAGCGGACTCATCGCCCTGCAGGAGCGCGACGCGCCACTCCCCGAAGCCACCTTCGATCTTCATTTCAAAGGCACCGCCGGCCAGTCTTTTGGCGCCTTCCTCAACCACGGCGTCGCGCTGACCCTGCGCGGCGCCGCCAACGACTATGTGGCCAAAGGCATGGGCGGCGGCCGCATCGTCATCACCCCCGACGCCGACCTCACCCCCGAGACATGCCACCACACCCTGGCCGGCAACACCCTGCTCTACGGCGCCACCGCCGGAGAACTCTTCATCGCCGGCGTCACCGGCGAACGCTTCGCCGTCCGCAACAGCGGCGCCTTAAGCGTCACCCACGGCGCCGGCGACTACGCCTGCGAATACATGACCGGCGGCATCTGCGTCTTCCTCGGCCCCGTCGGCCACCACTTCGCCGCCGGCATGACCGGCGGTTTAGCGTTCGTCCACGACCCCCACGACCGCCTCCCCACCCGCACCCAGGCCTCCGACGTGGAGTTGTCGCGACCCGCCGTGGAAGATCACGACACCACCGAGCTGCACCGCCTGATCACGCGCCACTTTGAGCTCACAAAAAGCCCGATCGCCGAGGCGATCCTCGACAATTGGCCGGAGAAGGTTGGGGAGTTTTATAAGGTCACACCACGGGCCCTGTTGGCGCTCCGAAAAGGCTCGAAGTCGGCATGATCGCTTCGATCGCCGGGCCATATGAGGTGCGCGTTTTGTGGTTAGGTGGTTGTGGGGTCAGGTGGTTGTGGGGCGCCGGGGTTCACGAAGTTGGTCGATTCGTGTGGACGGCTGGAGTGGCGCAGGTTTGTTTTTTTGCGAGCCCCCAAACCCGAGCGCATCCAGGGCGGGGATAGCAAGGAGGCTGGGATGAAGCTGTAGCAGCGCTACCGCGAATCCCTGACGACGCAGCCAGCGTCGTCCTGGGGCGCTCGGCGAGGAGGCCACTACTTCGCCGCCGGATATGACCGGCGGTTTAGCGTTCGTCCACGACCCCCACGACCGCCTCCCCACCCGCACGCAGGCCTCCGACGTGGAGCTCTCGCGACCCGCCGTGGAAGATCACGACACCACCGAGCTGCACCGCCTGATCGCGCGCCACTTTGAGCTCACAAAAAGCCCGATCGCCGAGGCGATCCTCGACAATTGGCCCGAGAAGGTTGGGGAGTTTTATAAGGTCACGCCACGGGCCCTGTTGGCGCTCCGAAAAGGCTCGAAGTCGGCATGATCGCTTCGATCGCCGGGCCATATGAGGTGCGCGTTTTGTGGTTAGGTGGTTGTGGGGTCAGGTGGTTGTGGGGCGCCGGGGTTCACGAAGTTGGTCGATTCGTGTGGACGGCTGGAGTGGCGCAGGTTTGTTTTTTTGCGAGCCCCCAAACCCGAGCGCATCCAGGGCGGGGATAGCAAGGAGGCTGGGATGAAGCTGTAGCAGCGCTACCGCGAATCCCTGACGACGCAGCTAGCGTCGTCCTGGGGCGCTCGGCGAGGAGGCCACTACTTCGCCGCCGGATATGACCGGCGGTTTAGCGTTCGTCCACGACCCCCACGACCGCCTCCCCACCCGCACCCAGGCCTCCGACGTGGAGCTGTCCCGCGCCGCCGTGGAAGATCACGACACCTCCGAGCTGCACCGCCTGATCACGCGCCACTTTGAGCTCACAAAAAGCCCGATCGCCGAGGCGATCCTGGCCGATTGGCCCGAGAAGATTGGGGAGTTTTATAAGGTCACACCACGGGCCCTGTTGGCGCTCAAGAAGGCGGAGGGGGTGGCGTAAAAGGGGCTTGCGGGCGTTGGGGGGCGCGCGTTTTGTGGTTAGGTGGTTGGGTGGTTAGGTGGTTGTGGGGCGCTGTGGTTCACCACGTCTCTCAATTCGTGTGAGCGGCTGGAGTTGCGCAGGTCGGCCCCCCGCGAGCCACCCAACCCGAGCGCATCCAGGGCGGCGATTGGCAAGGAGCCAGGAGGAGCGTGTAGCAGCGCTACCGCGACGACGCAGCGACGCAGCCAGCGTCGTCCTGGGGCGCTTGGCGAGGAGGCCACCACTTCGCCGCCGGATATAACCGGCGGTTTAGCGTTCGTCTACGACCCCCACGACCGCCTACCCACCCGCACGCAGTCCTCCGACGTCGAGCTCACTCGACCCGGCGTTGATGACCACGACACCACCGAGCTGCACCGCCTGATCACGCGCCACTTTGAGCTCACAAAAAGCCCGATCGCCGAGGCGATCCTGGCCGATTGGCCGGAGAAGGTTGGGGAGTTTTATAAGGTGACGCCACGGGCCCTGTTGGCGCTCCGAAAAGGCTCGAAGTCGGCATGATCGCTTCGATCGCCGGGCCATATGAGGTGCGCGTTTTGTGGTTAGGTGGTTGTGGGGTCAGGTGGTTGTGGGGCGCCGGGGTTCACGAAGTTGGTCGATTCGTGTGGACGGCTGGAGTAGCACAAGGCAGCGCAGCTCCAGGATGCCTGGTATTGACGAAGCCCGGGCGCTCACGGAAGCTGCCAGTGAATCCATTTCGAGGCCGTCACCACCATCGACCCTCCCCCCTCTACCGCTCGCCCTCGTTAAACAGGTGATCTCGTGAGCTTCGCAAGCCCCATAAAACAACTCAGGATTGCGGGTTTCAAGTCCATCCAACTCATGGACGATTTGAACCTCCGATCTATTAATATCCTCATCGGCGCGAACGGCGCCGGAAAAAGCAATCTTGTGAGCTTCTTTCACATGCTTACCGAAATGATGGAAGGGCGCCTTCAATCCTGGACGCGTAAGCAAGGCTCTGCGGACCGCATTGTTACCTTCGGCGTGAAAGAAACGGCGCACATTTTCGCCTCTGTCAGGTTCGACAGAAACGGCTATGACTTCACGCTGGCACCGACGGTCGATGGTGGGTTTGTCATTCAGGAAGAGAAGACATTTTTCGATGGTAATCTGGGCCCAATTAAAAAATCACTTGGCTCAGGACACAACGAAGTGTGGCTCCCAAAACACTATAAAAAACTCTCCGAACAGCAGAACATTGTAACTCACTGCTACGAATCCATCTCCAACTGGAAAATCTTCCACTTCCACGACACCAGCGACACCGCCGGCGTCAAGCGTCTGGGCTCGCTGCACGACAACGAATACCTGCGCCCGGACGCCTCCAACCTCGCGGCATTCCTCTACCGGCTCAAACACGAACATGAGGCGACCTACGAGCAGATCCGCAAGACGGTGAGCCTGGCGATCCCCTTCTTCGACGATTTCGTGCTCAAGCCCCAGGCCCTCCCCACCGAGGAGGAGCAGATTCGGCTGCTCTGGCGCCAGAAAGACAGCGACTACCCCTTCTGGCCCAGCCAGCTCTCGGATGGCTCCATTCGTTTCATCTGCCTGGCCACCGCGCTGCTGCAGCCCGAGCCGCCCTCGACAATTATCATCGATGAACCGGAGTTGGGGCTTCATCCCTACGCCATCACCCTCCTGGGCTCGCTGATCCGCTCAGCCTCAAAGCGCATGCAGCTCATCGTGTCGACGCAGTCGGTACCGCTCGTTAACGAGTTCTCCATCGAAGACCTGATCATCGTGGAGCGCGAGAATGGCGCATCGGTCTTTCGCCGCCACGACGAAAAAGACTTTGAACTCTGGCTGGAGGAGTACACGGTCGGCGAGTTGTGGGAGAAGAATGTGCTTGGGGGTAGGCCGGGGCCTAATAAAAAGGCAGGTCAATGATACGAGTCTGTGTGATCTGTGAAGGGCCGACCGAAGAGACTTTCGTCAACGAAGTCTTGGACGCTCATTTTACACCTCGAGAAATCTACCTGTCCGCCCGTATTATCGGGAAACCCGGTCACAAAGGCGGTCGCGTCGGTATCCAACGCCTCATAAACGATGTTCGAGCCGTCCTTGGTGATCCCTCCATCTATTGTACAACCCTCTTCGACTTCTACGGTCTCACCGCCGACTTTCCTGGCAAACAGTACGCAAGCACCTTGCCTACCCCAGCTGGCCGCTCGGCGCGCCTTCTCGACGCGCTAACACAATCATTGCGCGCGCAGTTTAGCGATCAGGCGCTACGACGTTTCATCCCCTATGTGCAAATGCACGAGTTTGAAGGGCTTCTCTTCAGCGACCCCGTCGCGCTTGCCCGTGGAATCCACCAGCCCCAACTCGCCAACGCCTTCCACGGCATTCGAGACGCCTTCGCCACTCCCGAAGACATCAACGACTCACCACAGACTGCCCCCTCCAAACGTCTGGCCGACCTCTACCCCCCCTACGACAAAGTCTTGTTCGGCTCTCTTGCCGCGCTAGAAATTGGTCTGCACGCCATTCGCGCCGAGTGCCCGCTCTTCGATGGTTGGCTCAGCACGCTCGAAGCACTGGGCCCCTCCGAAGCGTGAGTGGCGAGTATTGCCAACAGATCGGCGACTCAGACCCCTTACCTCTCGTTTTACCCAGGTAAATCGGCGACTCAGACCCCTTACCTCCCAATTTACTCAGGTAAATCGGCGACTCAGACCCCTTACCTCTCGTTCTACTCAGGTAAATCGGCGACTCAGACCCCTTACCTCTCGTTCTACTCAGGTAAATCGGCGACTCAGACCCCTTACCTCCCGATTTACTCAGGTAAATCGGCGACTCAGACCCCTTACCTCCCAATTTGCTCAGGTAAATCGGCGACTCAGACCCCTTACCTCTCGTTTTACCCGAACAAATCGCCAACATGTCTCCCCGCACGCCCCCCAACGCACTCACGAATCGCCCCACCCCGCGTCCCTCCCACGCCCCACAACCACACAACCACACAACCACCTAACCACAACCCGCACACCCCCCAACGCGCTCAAAAAAAGAGCCCTCCGAACTCACCGAAGGGCTTCAATCTACACGCAGCTTTTCAACACCTTACTCGCCAACCGGCTCTACCACCGGCGTCGGCTGCACCGGCGGCGCATCGTTCAAGATCACGTCGCCCGACTCAGGCGCCTCGGTATCCGTGCTATCCGAGCCACCCGGGCGCCCCGGACCTTTGTAAATCGCGGTGACCGGCAACATCAGCTGCCGCAGGCTCTCATTCTCATTGAGCGAGAGCGCCCCCTCCACAAACTGGCGCGCGGCGACATAGGCGCGGCGAGCCTCGTCGCGGGCCGCGAAGAGCTTCTGCATGGCGAGCACCGCGTCGGAGTTCTCGGCGTTGGCGGCCTTGCGGGCCTGCACGAACCCGTCATAGGCCGCCTGCGCATCGACCACCACCGCGTGGTCCGCGCCCAGGGCGTCGTTGGCGTAGGTCAGCGCCCCCTCCATCACCGCCCGCGAGCGGTCCAGGCCCAGGGCCCGAAAGCCCGAGGGCGGAAGCGGCATCCCCCGATCCAGCCGATCCTTCAGGCGCGCGGCGTTCACCGACACGTCGGCCACCGCCCCGTAGTAGTTCGACTGCGCCGTGGCGTAGAGACGCTCATACGCCCCATCCATCGCTACATCGGCCTCCGCCACGGCCTCGGCCGCCCGCGCCGCCTCCTCGCCCTCCGCCAGCGCCTCAGCCACCGCCGCGCTGTAGGGCAAAAGCGCCTCGTCGAGCAGATCCGCCGCCAGCACCAGCGCCTGCTGCCCGCGCGCATGCGCGGTCTTGGGCGCCATCGCCCGAATCTGGTCCGCAGCCCGCTCCATCCACGCCTTCAACGTCACATCAAAATGGGTCTCCGACATCGTTTAACTCCTTCTTCAGAAGCTCCGCCCATCCCCCGAGCGCGCCACGCAAGCCTCGCTGCACCATTGCAGACGTCCGCCAGTCGCGCGCCGGATTACCAGCAGCGGTGTCTCCCCCCGGGGGAGACGGTGTGTTTACGAATGTCTTGGTTTTGCCACGATCGGAGTGGGTGGGCAAGGGGTGGGGAGCGCGTAAGGGTTATTCGGGAGGCAGGATCACGCGGGTGACCTGGATGTCGATCGCGCCTTTACCCGTGCTCGGGTCTTTATTAAAGAATTTTAATATACAAAATCGTTCCAAAACCCATCATTCACCACCAAAACCTAACGCATACTTACACTTATACAACGAAGAAACCTCCTTCTTTGACAACACACCTTCAATTTCACACAGAGGAACGACAACATAATCATACAACCAACGACGAAAACATTCACTCATCATCTTCTCCCAATCCTCCAAAACACATACATTCCATTGCGCATGTCCCACAGCAATTCTAAAACCATTATCTGCCAAGTCTACGACAACAACGCGAGCCCCTACCAAACTGACCGATGATGGCCACGATAATACTTCGGCCGCCCATGTCGAAGACAAAGCTCGTGCCACCATAGGAAAGCCAGTCGCCGCATTAGGATGTCTATGCAATTCCATCTCTTCACTATCCAAAACCTTCATCAACTCAGTTTCTAACAAGTCTTTTGCTTCAGACATTCGCTCAAATTCCTCCATAAAATGGTAACTATTCATAAGTGCTATTAAAGATGACGCCCATGTAAAAAACCATTCAGGACGCTGAAGTTCAGCAGTCAACAACACATCCAAGCATGCTTCACCTTCATTCTGACCAAAAGACTTCTCCTTCTTCCATATCCAACCGCCCATTAAATCATATGAAGGCATCACCCTCCCACCATTCCAGCCCAAGTCAACCTCTCGGTCTAAATAATCACAAAAAGCAAACACTTCAACAGAAAACGGAAGCCCTCTTTTATCTAAACCACTATCAACTTTCGCCAAGAAAATACCAAGGCGCCGTTTTAGATCTTTTGCCACACCTTCCCTAGCTTTCACAAAATCCACAAAAACAAACCTTGAGCCTTTTAAATCGTCTTTTGGATTAGCCTTAATATCATCAATAAGACTCAAAAACTCAATTTCCTTAACCATATTCAACGGGACACTCAAAGAGAAATAGCGATCAAAGTATGCAGGTTCAGACACAGAGTTAAATGGCTTAATAACGTTAAGGGTTACGAAGTTTTCGGATATTCTTGGCCATGGAAATAGCGTTCGCAACAACCTTCCTTCACGTGGAGAAAACCTCTCATCAACATCTTCACACTCTTTTTTCCAAACGTCCATTATATCCTTCCTTTCTTTTCCAGAATGTTGAGCGCAATTAAAATTTATATACTCGCCTATTCCTGAAACATATTGATAAAAGTCAGGGGTTAGAAGCCGTAGGGATTCAATTACCCACAAATCGATACAATCTACCTCTCCTTTCATAATTTCCAGTGAAAATATCAATGAATTGTATACTCTTTTAATTGTACGAATATCGCGAAGAAGGGAAGACATACCTGCCTGCCAAAACACCTCGAACCTTTCTTCCGAATAACCAATCGACACTAGTGACAAGTCTAAACCCCACAAAAGTTGTTTCATATATTGCTTTCTTCCATCTTCTAACGGCTTGGGAACTCTAAATGCAACTTGAACAATCTTTTCAAGAAAGTTTTCCGCCTTTGCCCCATGTAAGCTAGCAATAGCGTGCTGAACCTGCTTTTCATCACAAGACAACACAAATATAGTGTATGGAAAATCAGCAACAGCCTTAACCATTTGCAAGATGGCGACAATCTCACCTGGCATTAATCTATCCAGATCATCAATTATTATAATAAGTCGCATGCGGCGAAAAATAATTTCATTTTTTATTTCATGTTTTACATCAACCAAGCTAGCATTACTATGACGACCTAACATACCTCCAAACAAGTTAAGCAAACCTGTTGCAATTTTCGGGTAGCCCGCAAGTCCGAACATTGAATCAGCAGGACTTAACAGCTTGGCATACTGCTCGAGGCGATTTGCAAACGTACGACTTACACTCCATGAGTGAGCAGCACGAATCTCGGAAGCCAATGTTTCAAAAAATGCGACGATCAAATCTTGCCGTTCCGAAAAAAGCCATGGCTTAAACTCAAATATAATTGGATCATTGTAATAATCTGGAAGATAAGGGTTTTCTATTTTCCTGTTGCGGTTTTCATTAAGAAAAAAATTTATGTCATCGCGAACAAAATTTAACAGCGTCGACTTACCAACCCCCCATTCGCCATAAATACCAACTACAAAAGATTTTTTCGCGTGAACATTTAATAATCGCCGCGCAATTTCTCTTGCAAGCGGACGGCGATTTAATAAATCTTTGTTCGCAACCTCATCCTCTTCAAACATTAACTGGCGAGTCTCCACATTACACTCCTAAATCAGGCTAAAACCAAACCTTAGCAACATAAACTTACAAATGACCACACAACCATTGGCCCGCTGTTTCGAAAAAATCCCCTTACCAAAACTACACTTTATTGTCTTATACAACCCAACTCTTCCTATTTACCTCATCCACTCCATCCACCACCACCCCGGCCGCCGCCAACGCTTCCAACGACGCCTCGATCGAGGCGTTCCGGGACTTCACATGGCCGCCTTTGGTGAAGTGCTCTTAAAACGCCCCGGTGCTCAGGCCCGGCTTCTCTTTGACCAGCGATTTGATAACCTCGTGCCTGGCGAGCTCGGCTTTGGGCCAGGTGCGCTCGTGGAGCACCACCACGCTCTCGGCCTCGTCCGCGTCGTCGTCGATCTTCGTGTCCATCGCATTCTGCATGGCGGAGCCCGTGCCCTCCGGGTTCTGATACTCCGGACGCAACCAACGGATCAGGCCGCGCGCCTCCTCTTCGGCCCGCTCACGGTTGAGATCGACCAGGCGCTGCAAAATCTCTTCGTCGTCCAGATCGTGCGGCCAGCCATACGCGTCGGCCACGGCCCGGTCGAGTGCCTCGCTATGATCTGGGAGATGCTGAAGGTTGTACGGCATGGTGCTCCCCGGGTACGGCGCGTGGGTGACAGTTACGTACGTTTACCATAGCACCCCCGCCCTTTCGATTCGCTTTTGTTCGGGAGCACGATCAAAAGCCCTCATCCCACCCTGCCCGGAGCAGCCCTCGGAAGGCCGCGTTCACGCTTTTACTCAGGTAAGTCGACGGCTCAGCCCACTTATCCCCGGTTTTACGCGAGTAAATCGACGACTCAGCCTCCCCCCGCACACTAAAAAACCCGAGCGCATCCAGGGCGGCGACTGGCAAGGAGGCTGGGATGAAGCTGTAGCAGCGCTACCGCGAATCCCAGACGACACAGCCAGCGTCGTCCCGGGGCGCTCGGCTCTCACTTCGCCTCAACCGGCAAATGCAACCTCAAGCCCACATGATGCGCCGGCATCCAGGCCGGCCGGTCGTGTTGCAGCACGGCCTGGTAGAAATACCCGATCTCAAAGTGTTCGCCGGCATAGTACGCGCCGAGGGTGGCGCCGGGCACCACCCCGCGGCGCTCCACCCCGACGCCCAGGCCCAGCTCCAGGGTCAGCCCCCCGAAGGGGCCCATCCCCGAGAGGCGGCCGCGTCCGTAGAGCGTGCCCCCCTCGATCCGCTCCCAGTTTGAGGGCACCACGAGGGTAACATCGACGCCGACGCCAGCCCGAACCATGGCGTTCATGCGGGCGAAGGGAAAGCGCGACTCACGGGCATACATATACCCCGCGCCCAGCCCGATGCGGTCATTGAGGCCGTACTCCAGGCGCAAGCCGGGGACATGCACCCGCGTGTTGACCGTGGTCTCGCGCAACGCCGAGGGCGCCAGAAACTGCTCCTGGGCGCTCGCCAGGGTCGTCGTCATCATCACCGACCCCATCACCACCAGCGCCACCGCCACGTTCGAACTGCTTGCCATGCCATACTCCTCAATCACAAACACCACGGGCACCCACAAGGGGTGCCCCTACGATTGCGCACACGCAGCCGCGCCCCCCCAACGTGCTCACGAATCGACCCACACCGCAAACCCCGGCGTCCCACAACCACCTGACCACACAACCACATAACCACAAAGCACACCCCCAAACGCCCTCACGAACCGCACGCCCCCCAACCCGAGCGCATCCAGGGCGGCGACTGGCAAGGAGGCTGGGATGAAGCTGTAGCAGCGCTACCGCGAATCCCAGACGACACAGCCAGCGTCGTCCTGGGGCGATCGGCACCCCCGAGCGCATCCAGGGCGACGATTGGCAAGGAGGCTGGGATGAAGCTGTAGCAGCGCTACCGCGAATCCCAGACGACACAGCCAGCGTCGTCCTGGGGCGCTCGGCATCAGAAGAACAGAGTAAACTCCGTCACCTCCCGAATCTCTACCCCCTGACTTCCCGCCACGTTCCCAAAGGTGCCTTCGACCATGTAGATCCGGCCCTCCTCCACGTTGAACACCGTCGTCGCGTCCACCTCGGATTTCATCGTCGGCGAGGCGGCGCCAACCATGGCCATGTCCTGGTCAAACTCGTCGTCGAAGAAGTCGTCGTCGCCGCCGAAGTCATCGCCGAAATCATCGCCAAAGCCATCGTCGCTCTCGTCGAGGGCCCGGCCGGTGGCGACGGTGCCGTCGATCATCTGCTGGCTGTCGACGGCGAGCTTGATGCGCAGGGTGCCACACGAGCTCATCTCGCACTGCTGTTTGGGACCGGCGGTGGTCTTGACGGTGCCGGCGGGGAAGTCGGTCTCAAACACATCGCCGGCGGCGACGGCGCCCTGGGGAAGCTCCAGGAGGCTGAGCACCTGAACGGGCAGCACGTCGAGGTGCTGCACCGGGCGCTCCTGCTCCTCGGTACGGGTGCGCCGGGTGGGCGCGACCTGGCGGGTGCCCCCCTGCAGGCTCACGCGGCCGGTTCTG
Organism: Lujinxingia vulgaris; assembly: GCF_007997005.1. Taxonomy (GTDB): domain Bacteria; phylum Myxococcota_A; class Bradymonadia; order Bradymonadales; family Bradymonadaceae; genus Lujinxingia. Next base: position 16,220 of record NZ_VOSL01000014.1, read on the forward strand.
GGGTCGATGCTGGCCGACGCGCTCACCTCCTCGCCGCCGGCGCTGGCCGAAGAACTCATCGAGATGCCGTTTTCGCCCACCTCGTAGCGCAGCACCGCGGTCGGGCCCTCTTCGGTGATCTCGACCACCACGCGCTCAAAGAACTCCAGGCGACCGCTGCGATCCATATACGCCCGCAGGGTGCGCACCTCGGCGGGCAGGTCGTCGAGGCTCGTCGCCCCGCCCCACTGGCCGCGCATCTCCATCGCGTCCACATGAAACGCCAGCTCGTAGCGCCCATCCGGCGCCATGCCCACCACCTCCATGCGGATGGTGGTGCTCATCTCAACGCGATCTTTGAAGAGCGACGAGTCGCCCCCGCCCATCATCTGGCCCATCATGGCGCCCATCTGGCCGCCCACCTTCATCTCAATATCGCTCGTGGCGTTGTACTGAAGCTCCAGCTCCTCGCCGGCCTCAAGCTCCCACTCCCAACGCTCGGCCTGCCCGCGGGCCTGGTCGGGTGCGGGCTCCGAGCGCTCTTCCATAGCATCGACGTCAACCTCTTCGACCTCGACCTCCGCCGCGACCTGCTGCTCCTCGGCCTCCACCGGGGCCGTCGAGGCCTGCTGCGCCTCGCCAGTCGCTTCGGCCTGCGCCGGGCGCTCCTGGGGCGCTTCGGTGACGTAGACATAGGTGGGGGTGCAGCCGCTCACTCCAAAAATTGCAGCGAGGATCAGGGTCTTCTTCCAGCTCATAAAACGCTCTCTTGGATTAGGTGCAACATTGTCGTGACGCGTCGTTGGCGACGCATTGCATTTGGGTGGCTCTTGTACGGAGGCTCCCCCACCAACATTCAAAATGGGGCGGGCTCGGGGTTGTATGGGTGGCTCGTACTCACACTCAGGCACAAGCCTGACCCCGGGTTTGATCTTGAACCAGCCCCCCCCGAACCCAACCGCATCCAGGGCGGCGCCTGGCAAGGAGCCAGGACGAAGCTGTAGCAGCGCTACTGCGAGGACGCAGCGACGCAGCCAGCGTCGTCCCGGGGCGGTCGGCACCGGCTCAATGCGGAAACAGCGGGATATGCAAACGCAAGCCAACGTTGTGCGTACTCATCCACCCCGGCCGATAACTCTGCAGCACCGCCTGATAAAAATACCCGATCTCAAACTGCTTCCCGGCGTAATACGCCCCGATGGTCGCGCCCGGCACCACCCCCCGGCTCTCGATGCCCCCGCCCAGCCCCAGCTCCAGGGTCACGCCCCCGGAGGGCCCCACGCCGGACACGCGTCCGCGGCCGTAGAGGGTGATGGCCTCCAGTCCCCCCCAGTCCGAGGGCACCACAAAGCTTAAGTCAGCCCCGCCGCCCGCCCGAAAGAGGGTCTCCACGCCGGCGAACGCAAAGGTCGTCTCGTAGGCGTACATATAGCCCACACCCAGCCCCAGCACCTCCGAAAAGCCGTAATCAAAACGCAGCCCGGGCATATGCACCCGCTGGCTGGTCTTGGTCAGCTCAAACTCCTCCTTATTGACCACGCTCCCCTGTGCACTCGCCAGGCTCGCCAGCCCCATCACCGCACACATCGCCACCAGGGCCACTGCTGCTTTCGAATGACTCTTCATCCTTCCCTCCTGCACATCCTGTTCATCCACCACATCACGAATCCCTATCCCCAGACGCATACCACCCCACGCCCTCACAAATCGACCCACACCATCAACCCCAGCGCCCCACAACCACACAACCACCCAACCACCTAACCACAACCCGCATCCCCCCCAACGCCCGCACAAACCTCCCCACAACGCGCCCCTCCTAGTCCACCGAACTCCTCCCCACCGCCCCCCCACCATCCGGCTCTTCCTCAGACGTTGAAGCGTCGTCGCCAACATCCATCCTCTGCACCAGCCACCCCACCGGCCGTCCGTCCTGGGTGGCCAGCAGACGAATCTCCACATTCACCCCCTCAAACTGCGCCTCGATCACCGCCGGCTCATGGGTCTGGCGAAAATCCTCTAAAATCTCGCGGCGGCGCTCCCGCACCCAGCTTAAGGTCGCTTCGACCACCTCGTGATGCTCGACCGTCCAGGTCGAGGCGATCAGGTGGCTGTCCAGCCCCACGAGCATGCGCTCGCCAGGCAGACCCCAGATCAACCCGAGCACCAGCTGCTTTTGCTGGTTGATGCGCCCGCGCATCTCCGCCTGCAGCTCATCGCGGGCATCGAGCGCGGCGTTGAGCTGACGCGACACCACCCCCAGCTCATCGTTCTCCCGCATATCAAAACGCCTCCAGTGCTCGCCGACCAGGATCGCCTCGGCCACCTCGTTGAGCTCCTCCAGACGAAGCAGGATTTTCGACTGCAGCGCCCGCGCCAGAAAGACCATCGAGACCAGGGCGACGGTCACCAGCAGGCCCAGCCAGCCGGCGGTCTGCAGAGCGGTCATGCGCGCGTTGCGGTCGGCCTCGATGATCGCCTGGTGGTTGCGATCCAGAAGCTCAAAGGTCTGCTGACGGGCTTGAATGTAGGAGGGAAAGATCGCTTCGCTGAACGCGCGCAGCGGCTGCGCGTGGCGCTGCGAAAGCGTGGCGTTGCGCACCTCGACATAGCCGGCGTAGTTCGCGCGGACCTCTTCCAGAAGCTCCGCCTCCCCCTCGATGGTGGCGTTGGCCTCCGCCCGTCCCAGCGCCGCATAAAAGGTCTGATCGCTGAGCAGCAGCCCCTCCTCGATGTTCTCCCGGGTCAGCAGCGCGCTCATCGTCATCGTGTTCTGATGCTCCAGCGCCTCCATCATCTCGACCGAGGCGGTCACGCTGCGGAAGTTCTCGCTCAGGATGCGGTCGATGGCCTCGCTGATGCTGAAGAAGCCAAACGCCGCCCCCCCGGCGGTCAAGAGCACCAGCACGGCCATGTAGCCATAGCCCAGCAACAAACGTGTACGAAGTTTCATCATGGCATCAGCCCACTGCTCAAAAGGACCTTCGGGGGGAGGTGGCGCAGGCCGGCGTTTCCACCGGCGCGGCGCCCCCTGGGAGACGGGCTTACGCCAGCGACGCCAGGTTGCGAATCGAGTTCACCGAGCCCACCACCACCAGCACATCGCCGCTCTGCAGCGACTCGCCACCCATGGGGTTGGCAATCACCTGATCGCCGCGCTGAATCGCCATGATCGAGACGGCGTAGCGGTTGCGAATGTCGAGATCAGCGAGCGTCTTGCCCACAAAGGCTTCGGGGGCCTCGACCTCGGCCAGGTTGCTGTCGCCGAGCTCCACCTGCTCCAGGATGCTGGGCTGGCTTAAGCGCGCGGCCAGCCGGCGACCCATCTCTTCCTCGGGGTTAACGACCTCATCGGCGCCGATGGCCCGCAACACCCGCGCGTGCAGATCGCTCATGGCGCGCGCCACAATGCGCGGCACCCCGACCTGTTTGAGGAGCGCGGTGGTGAGCACAGACGCCTCGATCGAATGCGCGCCGATGGCGACCACCACACAGCTCATCGTCTCAAGCTGCAGCTCTTGCAAGGTGCGCTCATCGGTGGCGTCGGCGCGAATGGCCACGTCGGCATCCTGCGAGGCGTTCTCCACCAGCTCCGCGTCCAGGTCGATGGCCATCACCGACTCGCCCTGATGCGCCAGGTTGCGCGCCACGCTCATGCCAAACTGCCCCAGACCAATCACCGCAAACTGACTCATAACTGCTCACGTCTCCGCGCCCTCCATCGAGCGCGACCTCTCAAAAGTTGAACCCCTGCCACATCATGCGCATCCACCCGATCAACCCACCATGATGCGGGCCTCCGGGTACGAGAGACGGCTGGGCTGACCGCGCCCCAGCACCAGCGCCAGCGCCAGCGGACCGACGCGACCGATGAAAATCACCAGCACGATCAAGAGCTTACCGATGTCGTTGAGCTGGCTTGTCGCTCCCACCGAGAGCCCCACCGTCCCCAGCGCGCTGGCCGCCTCAAAGGCCAACATGTCGAAGGGGATCGACTGGGTCAACAGGAGCAAAAAGAGCAGCGTAAAGCCCAGCACCAGGCTGATCACGGTGATGCCCGCCGAGCGGTAGACGATCTCCTGGGGGATCTCGCGCCGAAAGAGCACCACCCGCGGCGTGCCGCTGGCGATGCCGCGCACCGCAAAGAGCAGCACCACAAGGGTGGTGAGCTTGATGCCCCCGGCGGTCGAGCCTGGCGCGCCGCCGATGAACATAAAGAAGATCATAAACCACTGCGTCGCCGGACTCAGGATCGTGGTGTCCACCGAGTTAAAGCCCGAGGAGCGCAGGGTCACGCTCTGCATCAGCGCGTTGAAGAAACGCTCGCGCCAGCTCATATCGGCCAGCACCCCGTTCCACTCGCAGACGAAGAAGAGCACCATCCCGGCCAGGATCAGCGCCACGGTGCCGATGCCGATCAGCCGGGCCTGCACATTGACTTTGCGGCGCTCCCCGCGCAGCCACTGCCAGGCCACCGCCAGCACCAGAAAGCCCACGCTCCCCAGGGTCACCAGCACCGAAAAGATCGTCAGCGCCAGCGGGTCGTCCTGGAACATCATCAAAGAGTCCGACTGCAGCGCAAACCCCGCATGGCAGAAGGCCGAGACCGCATGAAAGACGCCCATCCACAACGCTTCATCAAAGAGGTAGCCGTGGCGCATATACACCACGGTGAGCCCCGCCGCGCCCAGCCCCTCAATGGCCAGGGTCGAGCCCACAATAAACTTCGCCAGGCTGTACGCGCTCTGCGAGCCCGGCAGATCGAGCACCTCTTCCAGCGCCCGCTCCGCGCGCATCCCCAGCCGACTTCCCAGCAGAAGCGTCGCGAAGGTCGAGAGCACAAGAATGCCGATGCCCCCCATCTGAAAGAGCACCAGGATGACCACGTGCCCGAAGAAGGTGAACGCCTCCGGCGTATCCAGCACGATCAGCCCGGTGATGCAGGAGGCGCTCGTCGCTGTAAATAATGCATCGATCGGGCTCACCGGCACCCCGGTGGCCGAGGCCGCCGGCAGGCTCAACAAGAGCGTCCCGATGGCGGTAAGCGTGGCGAAGGTCGTCAGTACCAGCAGCGCCGGATACTCATAGAAGTAGTCGAGCACGTCGTTGAAGATCGGCTCGCGCGCCGAGAGCACAAAGAGCATCGCGAACTGATAAAGACCCAACAACAGCAGCAGCACCTGGGGGCTTCCCAGGAAAAACGCCATCAGGAAAAGGGGCACGAGAATCAGCAGTGTCCACAGCCGGCGCTCGCGCACCATCGTGCCCACCGCCGGCGCGGTCAGCGCGCTGACCACCAGCGCAAAAGCCATCGTGGCGATCACCACAAAGTCCTGCCCGCTGAGCTCAAAGCCCACCACCCCCACGTTGAGAATAAGCGAGACCCAGAGCAGGTGACGCACCCCGGCGCCGTTTTTGCGACTCCAGCGATCCAGCCGGCTCTCGCGCTGCTCCATCCCCACCGTCGCCCGCGAGCGCGGGCCGCTCAGCCGCAGCGGAAAGAGCGTCCAGGCCAACACCACCAGGTTCCAGATCATCGCCCCGGCCGGGATGATCGGGCTGACGGCCAGCGCCGCCATAAACACCCCGATGGAGAGCGAGCAGGTCAGCCCCACCAGCCACACCACCCGCGGGTGGTTACGCCCGTAGCCCCACAGCGCCAACAGCGTCGAGCCCAGGAGCACCATCGCGTAGAGCTGCCCCCACTCGGTGACCTCATCGGCCCCGCCGAAGTAGCCATTGGGCATATGCACAGCCAGCTGCGCAAAGGCCGAGAAGATGTTCGCCCCCATGAACCTCGCCGCAGCCAACCGCCGCTCAGCGCTCGTACCCAGATCCGCCATACGTCAAAACCACATGCAATAGACATCATCCCCGGCCCTCAGCCGGCCGGCTCCGGCCGCATAGTCATCCCCCCACCACCTAAATGCAACTTTTCCCGACGCCGCGCGGTTGGTATGAGTCTTGGTAAAGCTTGTCGCTGCCCGCGCCACGCAACGCTTCCAACCAGGGACCCCGCATGCAGGCCCTCGCCAACGCTCAAAAAGGCGACCTCCCGGCGCTCAAACCCGGCGATCTGGTCGCCGGCCGCTTCCGCATCGTCGAGATCATCGGCTCCGGGGGCTTCTCCGTCGTTTACCGCGCCCACCAGGAGGGCATGAACCGCTTTGTGGCGCTCAAGGTGCTCAAGCCGCGGGCCTCAGCCGACGCCAAGATCGTGGAGCGCTTTCGCCGCGAGGCTCTCTTCGCAAGCCAGCTTACCCACGCCAACACCATCACCCTCTTTGACTACGGCCAGACCGAAGAGGGCTTGTGCTACATCGCCATGGAGTTTCTGCGCGGGCGCGACTTAAGCGACGAGGTCCAGCACGGCCGCCCGATGGATCTCAAGCGGGTCTGGTCGATCCTCACCCAGGTCTGCCGCAGCCTGGCCGAAGCCCACCGCATGGGGCTGATCCACCGCGACTTAAAACCCGAAAACATCTTCCTGGTCGATCGCGACGGCCACGACCACGTCAAGGTCCTGGATTTTGGCGTCTCCAAAGCCTTGAGCGACTTTGGCGACGCCCGCGCAAGCTCGCTGGCCCCCCTCACCCAGGAGGGCACGGTCTTCGGCACGCCCCTCTACATGGCCCCCGAGCAGGCCATGGCCGAAGACATCAGCCCGGCGGTCGATGTCTACGCCCTGGGCCACATCGCCTTTGAAATGATCACCGGGCGCGCGGCCTACGACGGGCAATTGAGCCCGATGGACGTGATGCTCAAGCAGATCAACGATCCCCCCCTGGCGCTCCCCGCCCCCTTTGCCGATCTGCCCTTCTTTGAGCTGATCAAGAGCTGCACCCACAAAGATCCCTACCGACGCATCCGCAACGCCGGCGAGCTCTTAGCGGCGCTGATGGATGAGGCGTTTCTACCCTACATGGATCTTCGGGAGGTGCCGCCCGGGCTGCGTCAGTCCAGCCAGCCTCGCCCCCTGGTCGCGCTTCCGGCGGCCGGCGAGGAGCTGGAGCAACCGGGCCTGGCCGAAGAGGTCTACCGCTGGGAGCTCTCGGTTCTCTCCGAGATGTTGCGCGAGGTCCAGGAGAGCGCTCAGCTCCGCCTGGCGGTCATCCGCGGCAACCCCGGCACCGGGCGCAGCAACCTGCTGCGGGCCTTTCTGCGCCAGCAAAAAAACCAGCTCGGCGTGCGCCTGATCCACCGCGAGTCCAACCCCTCGGCCACCCACGCCACCGCCGGGCTGGAGACTGATCTGGCGCAGGTCTCCGGGCTGCGCCTGCGCGGCGAGGGCATCAAAGAGGTCAACCGCCTGCTGCGCGAACTTCACGGGGAGCAGGACGACGCCACCCTCACCGAGCTGATGCCGGTGCGCATCGACTCCAACCCCTTGAGCGAGCTCACCTCACTGCGCGACGCCTTCTTAAGCCGCATGGTCGAGCCCTTTCGGCGCGCCTCGCGCGTCGGCTCGCTGATCTGGGGCATCGAGAACTTAGAGACCCTCGATACCCTCACGCTGGCCTTTCTCGACCGCTTTCTACGCGAACTTCAGGTGCACCCGGCCCCCATCCTGGTGGTGGTCACCGTGCACCCCGACGCGTTGAGCCGCCGCCCGGGGATGATGCGCTACACCGACGCCATCGTGGAGGCCCCGGCGACCTATGCGCGCCAGCTGCGCCTGCTGGAGCCCGGTGCCCGCAAAGAAGGTCACGCCGAGTCGAGCGAGGTCTTGCAAGAGCTGGCCGACATCAGCTCCGGCGCCACCGTCGACGGCTCGTACCTGGGGAGCTCTCCGAGCCCCCTGCGAGCCTCCGAGGCCCGGGAGGCCACCGAGGCGCCCGCGCGCGGGACGGTGCCCACCGCCGATCCCACCGATGAGGAGATCGCCCGCTGGGCAGCGATGGCCGACGGTGCCCAGCCCCTGCTCCCCGAGCCGGATGCGCCCACCGACCCAACCTCCGACGCCTCGCCCCGCACCGAGTCCGACTCGCCCTTCACCGCCCCCGACGCCCCCGCCACCGGCTCACCCTCCAGCCAGGCCCCGGCCGAGATCCACCAGGCCTTCGACAGCGTGCTCGGCTACCTGGCGCAGCTCGACGAGCGCGCTGTCGAGCGTCCCCTCTGGGAGTTCATCTACCACCGGGTGCTCCCCTTTGAGACCACCCGCGTGATGGGCGTGATCCTGGAGCAGGCCGAGCGTTTTGGCATCATCCGGCTGAGCGACGACGCCATCGCGTTCAGCGACCAGGAGTACGCCCACAACCTGCGCCAGCTCTTCGCCGAGCGCGAAGACGCCATCGAGGCCCATCTCAACCTGGCAAAGCTCCTGCACGAGTTCGCGCCCCGGCCCACCCCGCGCGATCTTCGCCGCATTGTGCACCACGCCATCAAGGGCCACGACTTTGAGCGCGCCATCAGCCTTCTGGTCGAAGCTGGCGAGTCGGCCTACGAGGAGCTCGACCTGGACTCGGCGCGCGAGCACTTTTTGCAGTTCAAAGCCCTGCTCGACGACCTGGCCATGCGCTCCCCCACCCCGGCGGCGGCCTACGTGCCCCACCCCGGCGTGTGGCTGCGCCTTGGCGAGGTCCAGGGCGCGCTTGGCGAGCACGGCGCAGCCGAAGACGCGCTTCTGCGCGCGATCCGCGAGGCCCGCGATGAGGATCACACCCTGCGCGCCAACGCCCACAAACTGCTGGCAGACCTGGCCATGAGCCAGACCCGCTATGAAGACGCGTTGCATCACTACGAGGCGGCCCGCGACCTCTTTAAGAAGACCGCGCTGGCCCGCCCCTACGTCGCGACGCTTGCTGAGATCGGCCGCTGCGCCGTGCTGCTCGGGCGCCCCCGCCAGGCCGAGGGCATCCTGCTGCAGAGCATCGACAAGGCCGAGACGTTGCAGGACGACGCCCTGCGCGCCCGCCAGCACCGCTACATGGGTGATGTGCTCACCCGCCAGGGGCGTTTCTTAGAGGCCGTCGACCATCTCAAACGCGCCATGGAGATCTTCGACGACGACGATCACCCCCGCGACGTCGTCGCCTGCCTCCAGGAGCTCGGCCGCGCCCACTTCGCCGCCGGCCTCTTCGAGGCCTCCCGCGACAACTTCACGCGCGCGCTCGCCCTGACCTCCACGCATCACTTGCACGACGAGCACACCCCGCACGTCGGCCTGGCGCGCGCCCTTGCGGCCCTTGAGAGCCTGCAGCAAGCCGAGCTTCACCTGGTCGAAGCGATGAGCTTCTACGGCACCCGCAACGACGCGCTGCGCCGCGCCCGGGTGCAGTTTCACCTGGGCGATCTCTACCTGGCGATGGGCCGCCCCCAGATCGCCCACGAGCACTACGAGCACGTCTTCTACGTCGGCGAGGAGACCGGCCAGCGCGAGCTCGCGTTCAACGCGCTCGTGCGTCAGGCCTACGCCTGCTTCGATCAGGACGAAGACGCCGCGGCCTTCGAGGCCCTCTCCGACGCGGTCACCTTCGCCGACGAGGTCGTCGACGCCGAGCAGACCGCGGTGGCCCGCGCCCACATCATCTACCTGCAACTTCTGGCGAGCGGCTTTAACGCGCGCGGCGAGTTCTTCTCCTCGCTGCTGGTCGCCGGGCCCGGGGAGCGGGTGCGCGCCTCCAACGTGCTCTGCGACCTCTTCCGCGCCGACGTCGCGCTGGCCCGCGACGAGCTCAGCGAGGCCGCCACCCTCCTGGCTCGCGCTCGCCTCAACGCCGCCAGCCTCGGCAGCTACGGCGTCTTCATCGCCCTGGCCCGCCGCGAACACGAGCTCGGCCAGGTCCGCGGCCGCCTGGCCAACCCGCACATCGGCACGGGCTACGCCATCGGCTCCATCTTACCCCCCGAGGTCGGCCGCCGCCGCTTCACATCGACCCGCATCGGCGCCAGCAAGACCTGAGGCGTTCCGCCCAACCCACACGCCAACTCCCAACATCGCGAACCACCGGCGCCCCACCACAACACGCACACCCCCCAACGCCCTCACGAATCGACCCACATCGCGAACCTCGGTGCCCCACAACCACCCAACCACACAACCACCTGACCACAACACGCGCCCCCCCCAACCCACACGCCAACTCCCAACATCGCGAACCACCGGCGCCCCACCACAACACGCACACCCCCCAACGCCCTCACGAATCGACCCTCATCGCGAACTTCGGCGCCCCACAACCACCCAACCACACAACCACCTAACCACAACCCGCACACCCCCCAACGCCCTCACGAATCGACCCTCATCGCGAACTTCGGCGCCCCACAACCACCCAACCACACAACCACCTAACCACAACCCGCACACCCCCCAACGCCCGGAACAACTCCCAACATCGCGAACCCCCGGCGCCCCCCCTCACAAGATCCGCCGCGCCCCGGTGATCGCCCGAAAAATCGCCACCTCATTCATCACCGCCTCCTCCCCCACCGCCGCGATAAAAAGTCGTCGACCGCCGGCGCGAAACGCGCACACCGCCAGCTCCTCGCTCTCCAGAAGCGGGTTCTGGCGGCGCAGGGTTTCCAGGTGCGCCTGGCGATGCTCGGGCACCACCGCCATCGTCGGCGCCAGCCCGGCCAACGCCTGCATAAATGGCGTGGGGCAATCAGGAGAGGCCGCCACCATCATCCCCTGCTCATCAACCAGCACGCAGCAGCGAAGCGCGAAGTCGCGCACCACCTGGTCGAGCTGATAGCCCAGCGCCAGCTCCGGACGCTCGGCGCGCCGCCGGCGTCGCTCCGGCTGCTCGGCGGTCGAGATGTCGGGGCGATCGAGTTCTTCGAGGTTCATCATTGCGTCCTTCCCTGGTCGCAGGTTGGCCATCCACAGTCACGATCAAACGTGGGCCAAGCCTAGCAAGGGAAGAAAGGGACGCAATTTTTTGGGGCGTGGCAGGTAAGGTGACCGTCCCACAGACGGACATCAGCCAGTGTTCATGCGCTCTTCGTCCATCCCCGGGTCAGACATGAACGCGACGTCCACAAGCGGCGAAGACGTCGTGGCTGACGTGCCCCCCCTCAACGACCGCCGCAGCTCGGCGGCGACTCACGACGGGTTAACGCCCAAACGCCATCGCAACCCTGGACATCAACAACTTCCCCATAAACTTGAGCGAGTACGACGAAACGCTCGGTACATCGTCCGGGATCACCACCTCTTCAGACGCGAACTTCGTGCACATCCGCACATCCAGTGGCGGCGCATCGTCTTCAAAACGCGCGCGATAAAGTGACACCCAATGCCTCGAATCCGAGAAGTTCAGATACATCGGCGAGTTGCAACAACTCGCCACCATGCGCGACGTCGCGGAGTCGTCGCGAAGTTTGTAGTCCGTTAAATGAGGCGCTCCCTGACCTACCTCCATACGATCGTTGCGGTACATCACGTACTCGGTGCCCCCACCGTCCCTGGTGACCTTCCCGGCGCCGGGCAACGTCTCGATCTGGCGAGCGCCGGCCTGGCAGTCGTCGCAATAGCAAGACAAGCAGGCGATCGCCTTGCCGGTTAACTTCAACGTCACGCTCCCGCACGTGCACGAAACCTGGTTCACATCACTCTCCATCATCTCCACTCCTTCGACCCCATCTTCAAAACGCCGGGCGTCACAACCGACGCAACAGGCGTCGCTTCATACCACGGTCGTTTCACAACACGCGGGATCGACATCCGCCGCGCAAAAATATTGCCCCTCCCCCCAGAACCTGGCGCTCTCGTCAGGTTGACACTCAACACCCGCCAACACTGACCCGAGACACAGGAGAAGGCTCGACCCGAGGTTGAACACCCCCGTGGTTGTCCCTCGCTCTCAACACATCTCACATAAAAAAGAGCGCCGGCCCTCTTCGGACCGGCGCTCTTCTCACAACCTCACTTCGACGTTACACGCTCAGAAGTACCACCGCGCGTGCCCACCGAAGTTCACAAGGTGAATGTCTACATCCGGCACCACGTAGAGCCCCGGCCGCCACTCCAGCACCAGATCGATCGGCACCGGCTGGAAATGAAACTCCAGCCCCGCCACAAAGGCCGCACCCACTCCCAGCCCACCATCGCCAACGCCCAGCGCTCCGCCACCGCCGAAGTTCCACGCCAGCGTCAGCGCATCGGCCGACGCGATCGCCGGCATGTTGAACAAGAGATCCAACGAGGCGGCCACCCCGTCACATCCGCCCCAGCACCCCGCCGTCAGCTGGAAGGCCGTCGGCCCCGCGGGCAACTTCAGCGAGAGGCCGGAGGCCACCGTCGCCGAGCCAATCCCCACGCCCAGCCCGGTGTTGCGCTGCGCCCAGGCTTCCTGCTCTCCAAGCAGCGAGAAGGTCAACACCACCGCCGCAAACAAACCCATCCATCGCTTCATCATCTACTCCTTTACGTCAAACACATCGATACATCATCGACGAGCAAACCTCGTCCATTACCGCACAAAGTCAAACCGCACGTCGGACCCCGGGGTGAGCATCACCCTGCAAACATGCGGACTTCGCACGTCCCAGGGTCGAACATCAACCCGCGTTGATGCGCTCTTCCGACGACCGAGGGTCGGGCAACGTCCCGCTCCGATCAGCATCCAACGCCCGGCTCAGGAACGAAAAAGCCCGGGCGGACGCCCGGGCTTTTTTACAAACTTCGCCACGCTCTTCTACGCGCGACCTCGATGTGCCGACCTCCGCACAACATCGGCACATCAACCGTGTTGCATGCGCCTCAATGCACCGGCGTCGCCCCATCCCCCGCACCGGTGGGCGGGTTGAGCATGATATCCGGCGGCAAGAGCGGCTGCTTGAGCGCCTCCTGGAAGGCATCGCGATCATCGAGTCGCAGCGCGTGCGCGAGCACCTCGTCCATATGCTCCACCCAGACCACCTCAAGCTGCTTACGCACCTTCTTGGGCACCTCGGGCCAGTCGCGCTTGTTCTCCATCGGCGCGATGACTTTGCGGATGCCCCCGCGATGCGCGGCGATCACCTTCTCTTTGAGCCCGCCAATCGGCAGCACCCGACCGCGGAGCGTGATCTCACCGGTCATCGCCACATCATGCTGCACCGGGATGCGGGTCAGCGCGCTCACAATGCTCGTCGCCATCGTGATACCCGCCGAAGGGCCGTCTTTGGGCAGCGCACCTTCGGGGAAGTGAATGTGCAGGTCGACCTTCTGATGGAAGTCCGGGCTCAAACCTAAGTTCATCGCGCGGGAGCGCACGTAACTCATCGCCGCCTGCGCCGACTCCTGCATCACATCGCCGAGCTTACCGGTGATGATGAACTTGCCCTTACCGGGCATCACGGTGACCTCGCTGACCAGCATCACGCCGCCGTACTGCGTCCAGGCCACGCCGTTGGTCATGCCGACCTCGTCGCGCTCCTCGATCCGCCCCTGGGTGAACTTATGATGCCCCAGGTAATGCGTGACCGCGCGCGCGTTAACGTTAAAGGACTGGTCCTTGCCGCCCTCGACCACCTTGCGCGCGATCTTGCGGCAGACCGTGCCGATCTCCCGCTCCAGGTTACGAACCCCGGCCTCTCGCGTGTAATGGTTGATGATCTGGCTGATCGCGCTCTCGGTGAAGTGCACGTCGACATCGTCGATGCCGTTATTTTCCAGCTGCTTGGGCACCAGATAATGCCGCGAGATCTGCAACTTCTCGTAATCGGTGTAACCCGGGATCTGAATGATCTCCATACGGTCGCGAAGCGGCGCCGGGATCTGCCCCAGGTTGTTGGCCGTGCACAAAAACATGACGTCCGAAAGATCGTAGTCCAGATCCAGGTAGTGATCGTTGAAGGTCGCGTTCTGCTCCGGATCCAGCACCTCCAGCAGCGCGCTGGAAGGATCGCCGCGGAAGTCGGTCGACATCTTGTCGACCTCATCGAGCAAGAGCACCGGGTTGGAGCTTCCCGCCTTACGCAACGACTGAATGATCTTGCCCGGCAGCGCTCCGATGTAGGTGCGGCGGTGGCCGCGGATCTCGGCCTCATCGCGCACGCCACCCAGGCTCAGGCGCACAAACTTGCGGTTGATGGCCCTGGCGATCGAGCGCCCCAGCGAGGTCTTACCCACACCGGGCGGCCCCACCAGACACAGGATCGGACCGCGTGGCTTGCGGATCAGCGCCTTGACCGCCAGGTACTCCAGGATGCGGTCTTTGGGCTTCTCCAGCCCGTAGTGGTCCGCCTCCAGGGTCTCCTCGGCCACCTTCACGTCCAGGCGATCCTCAGTGTATTCGCCCCAGGGAAGGCTGAGCACCCAGTCGATGTAGTTGCGCACCACCGTGGCTTCGGCGCTCATCGGGCTCATCATCTTGAGCTTTTTGAGCTCCCGCTCCAACTTCTCCTGGGCCTCCTCGGAGATGTCTTTTTGCTGAATGCGCTCTTCGAGTTCATCGATCTCGTTTTTGAACTCGTTCTGATCGTTGGGATCTTTAGGCATCGCACCCTGCATGTCGTTGAGGTAGTAGTCGTTCTGCGTGCGCTCCATCTGCTTCTTCACACGCGAGCGGATCTTCTTTTCAACCTTCAACAGCTCAATTTCTTCCTGCATCAGCTCGTAGAGCTGGCGCAGACGCTCCGATACATCGAGCATCTCCAGGATGGACTGTTTGTCGCTGAGCTTCAGCGCCAGCTGCGCGGCGATGGTGTCCGCCAGCAGCGAGGGGTCTTTAACCCGCGCGATCTCCTCGATCATCTCCGAGGGGATGCGCTTGTTCAAATCCACGTACTCCGCAAAGGACGTACGCAAGGTCTGCAAGAGCGTCTGCAGCTCATCATCGAGTGGCGAGGTCTGATCGTCGAGCAGCGAGAAACGCACCTCAAAGAAGTCCTCATTCTCCAGATACGTCTCCAGCCGCACGCGCTGCTGACCGATCACCCGCACCTTCACCGTGCCATCGGGCAGGCGAAAGAGCTGGTCGATCGTCGCCAGCGTCGCCACCTCGTAGATGTCATCGGAGGTCGGCTCGTTGGTCTTGGCCTTCTTCTGCGCGGCGAGCACGATCTGACGATCGCGCTTCATCGCCTCATCGAGCGCGGCGATGCTCTTGTCGCGCCCCACAAAGAGCGGCACCTTCATCGCCGGAAACACCAGGATGTCGCGCAGGGGCAAAAGCGGAAGCGTGGCCTGAGACTCCTCGCCGGAACGCTGCTCATTGGAAGACGCCATATCGCTCTCGTGTGTGGTGCGTCAGTGCGGCCCGACCTCGGGCCCGACCGCTGCTTCTCTACATCCTACCCGCCCTCAACCCATGCCCACTCCGGCATGAGGTGCCGCCCTCTCAGGCGGACTCGGCCGTGGTGGGGTCGAGTTGAATCTGTGCGCCGCTGGCCCGGTTGACCATCTCATCGGTGATCTTGAGCTCTTTGATGTCTTCGCGATCGGGAAGATCGTACATCAGATCCATCATCAAGGTCTCGAGGATCGAGCGCAGCCCTCGCGCCCCGGTCTTATGCGCCAGAGCTGCTCGCGCCACCGAGCGCAGCGCGTCGGGCTCAAACTCCACCTGCACCCCGTCGATGCGGAAGAGCTTACGGTACTGCTTGACCAGCGCGTTCTTCGGCGAGGTGAGGATCTCGACGAGGGCCTCCTCATCGAGCTCTTCCAGGGTGGCGATCACCGGCACGCGTCCCACAAACTCGGGGATCAGGCCAAAGCGCATCAGATCTTCGGGCTGCAGCGTGGCGAAGAGCTCGCTGGCCGAGCGATCGTCGACCTTGCTGATATCGCCGCCAAAGCCCATGCGCTTGTCGCCCACACGCTGCGCGATGATCTGCTCCAGCCCCGAGAAAGCGCCGCCGCAGATAAAGAGAATGTTGGTGGTGTCGATCTGCAAAAAGTCTTGCTGCGGATGCTTGCGCCCACCCTTGGGCGGCACAGACGCCACCGTGCCCTCAATGATTTTCAAGAGCGCCTGCTGCACACCTTCGCCCGAGACATCCCGCGTGATCGAGGGGTTCTCGCCCTTGCGCGAGATTTTGTCGATCTCGTCGATGTAGATGATCCCGCGGCTGGCCTTCTCCACGTCGCCATCGGCGGCCTGAAGCAGGTTCACGATGATGTTCTCCACGTCCTCGCCAACATAGCCGGCCTCGGTGAGGCTGGTGGCGTCGGCGATGGTGAAGGGCACATCGAGGATGCGCGCCAGGGTCTGGGCCAGAAGCGTCTTACCGCTGCCGGTGGGGCCAATCAGCAGAATGTTCGACTTCTGCAGCTCCACCCCGTCGCTATCGACCACGCTGTCGATGCGCTTGTAGTGGTTGTGCACGGCCACCGCCAGGTTGCGCTTGGCCTTCTCCTGGCCGATCACATACTGATCGAGGATCTCCTTGATCTCGATGGGCTTGGGCACGTTGGCAATGCCACTGGTGCGGCTCTCTCGCTCGACCTCCTGGTCGATGATGTCGCCACATAGCCCGATGCACTCATCGCAGATGTAGACGGTGGGTCCGGCAATCAGCTTCTGCACGTCGCGCTGACTCTTCCCGCAGAACGAACAGCACAAGTTGGCGTGACCGCCGCTGCCTTTCTTCGCCATAGAGATATCCTGGTGTCACTGGTCATGCTGCGCCCTCTGGCTGTGAAGACCTTGTGCCTTCACGCTCGGGCCGCTTCTACCCTCGAAAAACGGTGGGTTTCAGGGAGTCATTCCCCGAAACCCACCGGGGCACGTCACGCATCCTATCGGGCGCGCCGTGCCAACTTCAACTTCTGCTCGCTGCCGCAGACGCCACCGCCTTACTTCTCGGGCTGGTCCTGCTTGGCCCGCGGGCTGATCACCTCATCGACCAATCCGTACTCCCGGGCGTCTTCGGCGCTCATGAAGAAGTCGCGATCGGTGTCCCGCTCAATATTCTCCAGGCTCTGGCCGGTGTGGCGAGCCAGGATGCCGTTGAGCGTCTCACGCAACTTCAAGATCTCACGGGCCTGGATGTCGATATCGGTGGCCTGACCACTCAAGCCGCCCATCAGCGGCTGGTGAATCAAGATCCGCGAGTTGGGCAGGCTAAAGCGCCGCCCCGGCTCGCCGGCCGCCAGCAGCACCGCCCCCATTGAGGCGGCCTGCCCCAGACAGATCGTGGTCACCGGCGCTTTGACGTACTGCATCGTATCATAGATCGCCAACCCCGCCGTCACACTCCCGCCCGGAGAGTTGATGTAGAGCGAGATCTCCTTGTCGGGATCATCGCTCTCCAGAAAGAGCAGCTGGGCGATGATGGAGTTGGCGATCTGATCGTTGACCTGAGTACCCAGAAAGATAATCCGGTCTTTGAGCAGTCGACTGAAGATGTCCCAACCGCGCTCTCCGCGGTGGGTTTGTTCGACGACGTTGGGGATAAAGGCCATGGCTCGCTCCTCGTGGTGTTGCTTAACGTTTCGACGCACACATCATTCGACAGCTCAACCGACAGGGGGCGCCGCCTATTCGCGACGCCCGCTGGCGACGCTTATTCGGAGGCTTCCGCGTCGTCGTCTTTCTTGGTGCTCTTCTTCTTGGTCGCCTTCTTCTTGGGCTTGGCCTCGGCCTCACCCTCTTCGGCGCCCTCATCATCCTTCTTGGTGCTCTTCTTCTTGGTCGCCTTCTTCTTGGGCTTGGCCTCGACCTCTTCGGCCGGCGCCGCCTCGGCGTCTTCCGCCTCTTCGGTGGGCCACTCCACGTCGACGATCTCGGCGTCAGCCAGCAACTTCGCGCGCACCTTCTCGAGCAGCGCGGAGGCCTGGGCCTGGCGGAAGCGATCCTGGTTCTGCATCACAAAGGCCCGGTACTGCTGGGCGTTGGCTCCAACCTCAGCACCGCGGCGCTCAAAGTAAGCGGAGAGATCCTCTTCTTCGACCTTGAGGTTCTCTTTGCGGGCGATCTCCATGAGCAAGAACTCACGCTTGATCTGCTCGACGACGTCTTCGCGGATGCTCTCGGCGATCGCCTCCACGCTCAGCCCGAACTGCGCCGGGTCGATGCCCTGCTGGGCGAACATCTGCAGACGCTGGCGCGCCGCCTGGGTGACCTGCTCGTCGAGGAAGCTCGGCGGCAGCTCAAAGGTGTTCTGCTCCAGAAGCGTCGTCATCATCGAGTCGATCGCCAGCTGCTCCGCTTCTTTCTGACGCTGCTCTTCAAGACGCGTGCGGATCGCCGAGCGCACCTCCAGCAGCGTCTCGCCCTGGCCGGTGGTCTTGGCAAACTCATCGTCGAGCTCCGGGAGCACCTTGCGCTCGACCTTGGTCACGGTCAGGCGGATCGGCAACTTCTGGCCGCGCAGCTCTTCGACCGGGAAGTCGTCCTGCGCGTCGATCTCCGAGTCGACCACCGCGTCAAAGCCCTGACCGGTGAGCGCATCTTCGATGCCCGGGAGGGTCTGACCCGAGCCGATCTCCACCTGCACGCCGCTGGAGCGCATGTCTTTAAGCTCAGGATGCTCGCCCACCGCCTCGAAGTCGACGGTGACGATATCACCGGTCTCAATGACCTCGCGGGTGACCACAGGCTCAAGCTTCGAGTTGTTCTGGCGCAGGTTCTCAAGCTCGGCGTCGACGGCCTCGTTGGCGATCTCCGCTTTGGGCTTCTCGACCTTCACACCCATATAACCGATCGGATCGATCTCGGGGCGCAGCTCGTAATCCACCGTGAACTTCAGCTCACCGCCTTCGTCCAGGGGAATGTCGGTGACCTGGGGCACGCCCACATGCAGGACGTTCTCGGTCTCTTTGAGCATCTTGTTGACGTTGTCGCTGACGAGATCTTCGATCACATCGCGCATCACCGCCTGCCCGTAGCGCTGCTTCATCACCGAGAGCGGGATCTTGCCTTTGCGGAAGCCCGAAATTTTGACGCGATTCGAGAGCTGACGCAGGGCCTTATTGACCTGACGATTGTACTCTTCCGCCTCTACCGTGATCGTCGCGCTACGCGTCAACTCGCCAGTCTCTTCGACCTGATGTGCCATCGGCTTGCTCTCCTTAAGCAGTGCTGCCGTCCTCGTTTACGCCCCGGTCCGGGGGGTGGGGATCGGCCTGATCATCGGCGCCTTTAGCCCCGAGCATGCGGGGCCAAAACGCCTGGTGTTTGTGGTGGCGACTCGCCACTGCGAGCGCCGGTGATGCTGCGGACTGCCGCCCCTTTCTACTGCGGCAATCCTCCATACGAGAGGGGGGACTCGAACCCCCACGGGTTACCCCACTGGAACCTAAATCCAGCGCGTCTACCAATTCCGCCACTCTCGCGTGCGGTGCCTGTCGTGCAAACGATAAAAGCCGAGCCGGGCAGACGCCTCGACCCGGCTTTGGCCGTCATCGCAGGCGACGTCGGCGCGCCGCCTTACTCTCATTATGGGCCAGGAAGGAATCGAACCTTCAACCTGCGGATTAAGAGTCCGTTGCTCTACCGATTGAGCTACTGGCCCCGACCGGTCCGCGCGCTGGGCCGGCGCGTCCCGTCATGTCGAACGCGCCCGGCAGGATTCGAACCTGCGACCTACGGATTCGAAGTCCGGCGCTCTATCCAGCTGAGCTACGGGCGCGGATTTCGCGGCCAAAACCGCGAAACGAAGCGTCTTATGCCACCCCCACCCCTATCGTTCAAGTGTTTTTTTCCCCTTTTTGGGCCCGCCCCACCGCCTCCGCCCCCCTCGCCCTGGTCGCCTTCCGGCGAGCGCTTCGCTTTCAACGACGCCCATAAAAAAAACGCCTCACCGCGACTGCGATAAGGCGTTCTTTTTCGAGGGTGGATAACGGGATTTGAACCCGTGACCTCTGGCACCACAAGCCAGCGCTCTAACCGACTGAGCTATACCCACCGTGCCGACGCCGTTCCAAAAAGGTTGAGCGTCGAACAGGCCGGGAAGTTAATGAGCGTTGAGGTATGTGTCAAGCCTTTCCTGAGCCCCTCCCGGCGATTTTTTTTCGCCGCCGGCGAACTCCCGCGCCCCGGACGTTGACTTTACCTTGAGCGCGCTACGTTTAGAGCCGTCGGCCGGCCGCTGCGATCCGCCTGCCCGCTTCTGGTACACTTTAAGGGGAGATGCCACTGCAACCGGTGCAACTCGCGCCGGTGATGTGCGCAGGGCGTCGCGCCTGCTTCCTTTCCGGTCCATTCGCCCTTATGCGACCTCTGTCGAGAGCCACAGCTTATGTCCGAACCTCCCAACCCCGCCCCCCGCTCCTCGGCGCCCGGATTCTTAATCGCCTCCCCTCGCCTCGACGGCTCCCCCTTTGAGCGCGCGGTGGTCGCCATGGTGCATCATGACGAAGAGGGCGCGATGGGCTTTATCATCAACAAGCCCCTGGAGATCGACTTCGGCTCCCTGATCCAGAGCGTCAACGAGGAGATCACCCCGAAGCTGAGTCCCTCGAGCTTCGAGATGCCGGTCTACTTCGGGGGACCGGTGCGCATCGAGCAGCTCTGGGTGATGTACCGCCGGCTGGAGGTCGACGACAGCGAGGAGGCCGAGCAGCGGCGCCGTCTTCGCCGCATGCGCCAGCGGGGCGACGACGAGGAGCTCACCTTCAACCAGGGCTGGTACCTGGCGGCCAGCGGCGAGATCATTGAGGGCTTTGCTCAGGGGATGCAGGCCGGTGAGTACCGGCCCTTTATCGGCTATGCCGGCTGGGGCCCGGGGCAGCTGGAGCAGGAGATCGAGGAGGGAAGCTGGCTGCTCGATGACTTTCACGCCGAGAGCTTCTTTCAGACCCGCTACGACGCCCAGTGGGACGAGGCGCTGGCGCGCATCGGGGTCAACCCCACGGCCTTCATGATGATGGCGCGCTCGGGCTCGGCCTGAGATCGCGCAGCGCCATGACGGCACGGCGCTTTTCCCCAGAGTTTTCCACAGGTCTTTCACAGGGCGATCGCCCCGCGATCCACAGGGGGCGATCGTGATCACCCGCTGATCCTCGACACGATCGTCTCACATCACCCCTGTTTCAACAGCCTATCTCTTTGAAATCATTCCTGTTTTAAGAACGTGCAAATTTTTCCGACGATCGCCGCGATCGCCAGCATGCGCTTCAACCCCTTTTTTTCCACACCCCTGTGGAAAAATACCTGCGGATTGAATCCCCACCGCTTCTTCGCTGGCCGCAGCGCGTCAAAGTGGCCATACTGAGGCATCGGCACATCCGAAATTGTCTTCCCTTTACCCGGCCCATCCCCCATAACCTGAAGGGCCCGGGCAACGCCGAAGACGCGCGCCCTGTGGCAACACCCCATCGACGGGTCGAGGGCCTCGCGCACGCCGCGGGCCCCGTACCAACCAACTCACGGACGAGTTGGCGCCCCGCCTCGATGAGACTCTCGAGATGTTGTTATTGATGAGCTCCTCCCAGCCCCAAGCGATGTTGCATATGCAAGAAATCTGGAACGCCGCCCTGCTCGAACTCAAGACCAAGGTCAATGAGCATAACTTCACGAACTGGTTCGAGAAGCTGCGCTTTCTTGAATGCAGTGATGAGACGCTCGTGCTCGGGGTCGACGATCCCTTCGTGCAGGTCTGGGTCAACGACAACTACATGGATCTGATCGAGCAGGCCGTGGCCCACGCCGCCGGTCAGCCCCTGAAGATCGCGATCGTGGAGAGCGGCCAGGACGAGCCCATTGAGGTGGAGAACATCGACCTGGACGCCGAGCCGATGGCCGCGCGCTCCGCGCGCCTCGATGGCGAACACGGTCAGGCGGCCCTCTTCGACTTCGGCATCATCGAGCCGGCCTCCCCGGCCGACCTCGACGCCCTGGTGAGCGCGGCGGGCATGAACCCGCGCTATACCTTCGATGAGTTTGTGGTCGGGCCCTCCAACCAGTTTACGCACGCGGCCTGTCAGGCGGTGGCCTCGGGCAGCGGCCAGACCTACAACCCCCTCTTCATCTTCGGCGGGGTGGGCCTGGGCAAGACGCACCTGTTGCAGGCGATCGGCGTGGAGATGCTCCGCCGCGATCCCCGCACCCGCGTGCGCTACCTCTCGGCCGAAGTCTTCATGAACGAGCTGATCGGCAGCCTGCGCCAGAAGACGATGGCCGAGTTCCGCAACCAGTTTCGAAACGACTGCGATCTGCTCCTGATCGATGACATCCAGTTCATCGGCGGCAAGGACTCCACGCAGGAGGAGTTCTTCCACACGTTCAACGCCCTCTATCAGAGCGGCAAACAGATCGTGATGACCTCCGATAAGACCCCGCAGGAGCTGCCCGGCATCGAAGAGCGCCTGGCCAGCCGTTTTGCCTGGGGGTTGATCGCCGATGTGCAGGCCCCCGAGATCGAGACCCGGGTGGCGATCCTGGAGAAGAAGGCCGAGGACAGCCAGATCGCGCTGAGCAAAGAGGTCGTACTGCTTCTGGCCACCGCGATCCGCAGCAACGTGCGCGAGCTCGAAGGCACCCTGGTGCGCATGGTCGCCCAGGCCAAGCTGATGGGCGTGCCGCTCAACACCGATCTGGCCCGCCAGCTGCTCAAGCGCATGAACATCCAGCATGAGCGCAGCCTGGGCGTCGAGCAGATCATCCGCATGGTCGCCTCCCACTTCGACATCAAGCCCTCCGATATCAAAGGCAGCCGACGCACCCGCGCCATTAGCGAGCCGCGTCAGATGGCGATGTACTTAAGCCGCAAGCACACCGGCGAGAGCTACCCGGAGCTGGGGCGTAAGTTTGGGGGCAAGGATCACACCACCGTGCTCACCGCCTTCCGCAAGATCGAAGACCTGGTGGAGATGGGCAATAACGAGTTCGCCACCGCCATCGCGGAGCTTGAGACGCTGCTCCTGCGCTGAAGATCCCCCACAAGCTTCCACGATCGCCCGGGCCCAGCTTGACTTTACGCCATGGGTGATGTTTATTTGCCGCGCTCTGGTCCCCGGCCAAAAATGGGGACCGACGCTGCGCACGCGCCCCACCCCGAAATCCGAGCATTGAAGCGGGGTTAAGGCGCCTTCATTCACGTAGCATTGAGACTCACTGCAACGCATACATTGAACTTCAGAGGTTTAAGATGACCAAGCGTACCTACCAACCGAGCAAAGTGAAGCGCCGCCGCACCCACGGATTCCGCAAGCGCATGAAGACCGTCGGCGGCCGTCTGACCGTCAAGCGTCGCCGCTCCCGCGGCCGCAAGCAGCTCGCTGTGACCAAGCACAAGAAGTAAGACTTGAGCGTCCCACGCCTGGACGAAGAATGGGTCTTTCGCTTCGACGCCTCTCGCCACAAACCGCCGGTGCCGCTCTCGCGCGCAGGTGGAATGAACGCGGGCTCCAAGCAAACCCGTCACTCCCACTCCAGGCCGGCCAGTGAGTGCATTGATCACACCCTCGAATCAAGGTGAACCCGCTCCCGGGGCGGAGGGACACGATCAGCGACTGCGAAAGTCGGAGCGTCTTTTGAAGCGCTCCGACTTTTTGCGCACTCGCCGCAAGGGACGCCGCTATGAAGGGCGGTGGACGGTGGTCTACTGCAACGCCAACTCGCTTGGTCATCCCCGCCTGGGGGTGACGGTAAGCAAGAAGGTTGGCAACGCCGTCTGTCGCAACCGCTGGAAGCGACGCCTGCGCGAAATATTTCGGCGCAACAAGGCGCTCTTTGGCCAGAGCCACGATACGGTGGTGATCGTCAAAGCGGGCAGCGAGCATCCGGCGTATGAGGAGCTGGTCGCCGACCTGCTCCAATCGGTGGCGCGAGCTCAAAGGCCGCGCCGCCCCCGCGCGGAGCGTCGCTGATGTGCCAGGAGCACGCCACACACGACCAGGGGAACCTCACCGGACCTGAGGATCTTGAGCTTGCCAGCGACGGTACGCTTCAAGATGCGCAGGTGCTGGTGCGCCCGGGTCTGCTGGCGGCCTGGGGCATCGCGATGGTGCGTTTTTACCAGCGCGCCCTCTCCCCCCTGCTCCCTCCGATGTGCCGTTATCGCCCGACCTGCTCCTCGTATATGGTCGAGGCGCTGCGGCGTTATGGCTTCTTTAAAGGCGGCTTTCTCGGGCTCAAACGCCTGCTGCGCTGCCATCCCTTACGCCCGGGCGGCTACGATCCCGTCCCCTGATCGGACGGGCTTCTCAGAGCCCCCCGGACCTCAAACTGCGAACGCGTCATGGAACAAAAACGCTTCATTCTGGCGATGAGCCTGATCACCGTCGTCTTCATTGTCTGGCAGGCCGTCATGGGCCCCGATCCCGGCCAGCTGGCCCCGGAGGATGGCGAAGCCGTCACCGAGCAGAGCGCGGAGAGCGGCGGCGATGCCGCCACGCCGCCGGCCGAGGGCGATGGTGAGGGGACCGAGGTGGCTCAGGCGATGCCCGCCGCTGAGCCCGATGACGCCCCGATCGAAGCGCCGGAGATCGAAGAGCGCTCCGATGTGCTCGCCAGCGATAAGGTTAGCGTGACCCTGAACAACCAGGGCGCGGTCGCCACCGACATTCAGGTCACCTCCCCGGATCAGTACGCCGGCGAGGGCGGCGATCTGCTGCGTTCCTTTGAGGAAGACGCCCCGGCCTACCCCTTCACCACGCGCTTTCGCGCACAGAATATTCAGGTGGCCCCGGACGCCGGCTACGAGCTCATTGAGGACTTAAGCGAGCTCAACGCCGACGGTGAGACCTTCAACAAGATCACCTACCGCTACACCGATCCGCGCGGGCGCTTCAGCGTCGATAAGATCTACGCCATCAACGGTGAGAAGCCCTACGTGGTGGACTTCGACGTGGTGGTGCACAACCGCCTCACCGATGTGCGTCTGGTCGACACGCTGCTCGTCGACGTGATCGGCAAAGACGATCCCAACCGCAAGTCCAACTTCCTGGACTTCCGCCCCGATCAGCTGGAGGCGGTCTGCCGCAACAGCGACGACATCGAGCGCACCCTCTTTGAGCAGCTCGAAGAGACGACGACCTTTAGCCAGTATCCGGTGATCTGGGCCGGCGCCGACACCCGCTACTTTTTGATGGCGGCGATCCCGGAGTCGGGCGCTGAGTCCTGTGTCTTTGAGCGCCTCGACGGCGACTACCTGCGCACCAACCTGACCTACGAAGGCTTCTCGATCGCGCCGAACGAGCGCTACACCGAGAGCCACCTGCTCTACCTGGGCCCCAAAGATTACGGTGTGCTCAAAGACGTGGGCTACCGCATCGAAGAGGCCGTCGATTACGGACTTCTCACCGTGCTGGCGCGTCCGCTGCGCGCGCTCCTGGTGTTCTTCTTCGGCTTCACCGGCAACTGGGGCATCGCGATCATTTTGCTCACCCTGCTCATCAAACTTTTGAGCTGGCCGCTGACCCAGAAGGCCTACGTGAGCGCCGAGCGCATGAAGCAGATTCAGCCCATCATCAAAGAGATCCGCGAGAAGTACGAGAACGACCAGCAGCGCATGACCGAAGAGACCATGAAGGTCTTCAAGGAGCATAACGTCAGCCCGCTGGGGTGCTTGCCGATGCTCCTGCAGATGCCGATCCTCTACGGGCTCTTCGTGATGATCTACAACTCGGTGGAGCTCTATCAGGCCGACTTCCTGTGGTACACCGACCTCTCGGCGCCCGATCCGATCTTCCTTCTCCCGATCATCATGGGAGCGGTGATGGTGATTCAGCAGCGCCTGACGATGGTCGACCAGAGCAACCCGCAGATGGCGATGATGATGAAGATCATGCCCATCATGTTCACCGCCTTCATGCTCTTTTTGCCCGCCGGCCTGGTGCTCTACTACCTGCTCAACCTGGTGCTGGGGCTTCTGCAGCAGTACATGATCAAGCGGCAGTTCGCGGCGACCGACGAAGGCGCCACCACCACCTGAGCGTCCCCCTCATTGACTCGACGTTGCGGCCGCATCGGGCGGCCACCTTCCAAGGATGAATGCTATGGCTGACGATAAAAAGACGAAGGAAGCCTCCGGCGGACGCCGCTCGGCCCGTGGCCGCCGCGCCACCAAACTCGACGAAGATAAGAAGGTGGCCGTGAGCGACGAGGCGGCCGCACCGGTCAAGAAACCGTCGTCGAAGAAGACATCGGCCAAAAAAGAGGAGCCCGCCGAGAAGCCCGCTGCGGAAAAAGCCGAGACCACCGAGAAGAAACCCCGGCGCACACGCTCCAAAAAGAAGGACGAGGCCACGGTCGACGCCAGCGCCGAGACGGCGGCCGACGAAAGCCCTGCGGCCGAGAAGAAGCCCCGACGCACACGCTCCAAAAAGAAGGAGGAGGTGAGCGAGGCGACCGACGAGGCCCCGAAAGCCAGGAAGTCCAAGAAGGACGACGACAAAGACGAGAAGAAGTCCAAGTCCAAGAAGTCCAAAAAGTCCGAGAACGACGACGACAAGGACGACAAAAAGTCCAAGAAGTCCAAGAAGTCTGAGAAGGACGACGACAAGGACGACAAGAAGTCCAAGTCCAAGAAGTCCAAGAAGGACGACGACAAGGACGAGAAGAAGTCCAAGAAGGACGACGACAAGGACGAGAAGAAGTCCAAGAAGTCCAAGAAGGACGACGACAAGGACGAGAAGAAGTCCAAATCCAAGTCCAAGAAGTCTAAAAAAGACGACGACAAGGACGACAAAAAGTCCAGGAAATCTAAAAAGGACGACGAGCCTACGGCCACGCGTCGGGGTGACGTCGAAGATCCGATCGTGGCGCGCGGTGAGGCCTGGCTCGGGGAGTTGTTTGAGAAGATGCAGCTCGAGCTGAGCGCCTCCGGGAGCTTTGACGGCGACAACTACATCTTCAATATCAGCGGCGCGGACACCGAGCTGATGGTGGGACGCTCCAGCCAGTCGCCGCGGGTGCTGACCGGCATGCAAACTCTGCTCTCGGAGTACCTGGGGCGCGAGGCGCGCGGCAACGTCGTGGTGGACATTGGCGGGTTCAAACAGAAGCGCCAGTCGCACTTAAGCCACGTGGGCGCTCGCCTGGGCGAGGCGGCCCAAAAGGTCGGGCGGCCGCTGCTGGTGGCGGGGCTCAGCGCCTTTGATCGCCGCGTGATCCACAAGCGCATCGACGATATGGACGGTGTGAAGAGCGAGAGCACCGATCACGGGATCTTCCGCAAGCTGAAGATCGACCCGAGCTGACCGAAGGACCTGATGAGCGCCCCCTGCGGGGGGCGCTTTTTGCTTTGAGGGACATGATGACGGGCAACGCGCCGACCATCGCCGCGATCGCCACCCCCGCGGGCAGCGGGGGCGTGGGGATCGTGCGCATCAGCGGGGGAGACGCTGAGACCATTCTGGAGCGGATGGTGCCGGGCTGGCCCCGGGCCCACCCCACCCACCTGATGCGCTTAAGCCGCCTTGTCGACGAGGATGGCGAGCTGATCGATGAGGCGCTGGCGGTGATCATGCGCGGGCCGCGCAGCTACACCGGCGAGGACGTGGTGGAGCTGCAGTGCCACGGGGGGCCGATTGTGCTGCGGCGCGTGCTCGATCGGGCGCTGGAGCTGGGCGCGCGCATCGCCGAGCCCGGGGAGTTTACGCGGCGCGCGTTTCTGAACGGGCGCCTCGATCTCACGCAGGCCGAGGCGGTGGCCGACCTGGTCAACGCCACCACGGACGCAGCCCATCGCCTGGCGCTGGAGCACCTTCAGGGGTCGCTTGGCGAGGAGATCCGCGCCATCGTCGAGAGCCTCACCGTGGCGGCGGTGCTCATTGAGGCCGCCCTCGACTTCAGCCACGAAGAGCACGTCTACCAGATCGAGCGCGATGAGATCGGCCAGCGCATCGACGGGGCCAGCGCACGACTTCGGCAGCTGCGCGCGAAGTTCGACCAGGGACGCCGCCAGCGCGAGGGCGTGCGGGTGGTGATCCTGGGCGCCACCAACGCCGGAAAATCCACACTTTTCAACACCTTACACGGCACCGAGCGCGCCATCGTCACCGAGATCGAGGGCACCACGCGCGACTTCCTCGAAGAGGAGATCCAGCTCGAAGGCGTGGCGCTTCGGCTGATCGACACCGCCGGGCTGCGCGAGACCGAAGATCGCGTGGAGGCCATCGGCATTGAGCGAAGCCGCGAGCTTGGCGAGCGGGCCGATCTTCTGCTGCGCGTCATCGATCGCAGCCGCCCGCTGCGCGCCGAGGAGCGCGAGGCGCTTCACGAGGATCTTCGCTCGGGGCGGCCCACTCTGCTGATCGGCAACAAGAGCGATCTCGACGACGGGCGCAGCGACGAGGATCGCGCGCTCTGCGCCCGCTTTCCCCACCGCGTCGACTGCGCCCTGGGTGCCTCGCCGCCCCTGGGCACCGACGCGCTCATCGACAGCCTGGCGAGCCTGGCCCGCGAGCTGACCTCTGGCGAAGGCGTGCTGCTCAGCCGCGCGCGCCATCTTCAGGGGGTCGTCTCCGCCATCGACGCCCTGGCCCGCGCCCGTCAGGCGCTGGAGATGGAGATGGAGCACGAGCTCATCGCCATCGATCTTCGCGAGGCCCTCGACGCCCTGGGCGATATCACCGGCAAGGTGCGCACCGACGATATCTTGCAGCGCATTTTTTCGGAGTTTTGTGTGGGGAAATAAGGGGGGTGGGGGTGTGCGACGTAGGGAGCTTCGGGTGGGGGGATGAAGGTGCGCGGGGTGTGGTTGGGTGGTTATGGGGTTGGGTGGTTGTGGGGCCCGGGCAGCGTGCGGGGTGGGTCGATTCGTGTGTGCGGATGGGGGAGCGCGTGGCGCCGCGTCTTGATCAACGGCCCGGATCGCCGCAGATCCCACAGCTATTTTCGTCATCAAAAAGCCGCCCTGAATAAAAAATGCACAAAAACTTCGCGCGTTCGCGACTAAGTTCCCGACATTCACTGATGAATGACGACCGGGAGGTTTTTGATGCGAACACGATTGTTGCGCAGGGCACGACACGTTGTCTTTCTTGGACTCGCCATCGGCGGCCTGGCGCTGCCTTCACTGGCGAGCGCCGACCACGGGCATTCGTCGTCCACGTCCGTGGTCTTCATACCGGGCCCCTTTATGACGCTGACCTCGTCGACCTCGACGACCGGGGCGGCGTTCTTCGCGCCGATGTTCACCACGGTGAAGCTCTTTGCCGACAGCGGTGAGGCCTCCGAGGAGATGGTGGCCTTTCTCAGCAACCATCAACGCGATCTTCAGCAGGATCTAGCCCTGGGAGGCGGCGCCACGCTTGATGCGCTGGCCAGCATGATGGCGGTGCCTGCCGAGGAGCGCCGCGCCTTCTCGCGCTCGCTTTTTGAAGAACGCCACGCGCTGATGAGCGCGCTCGCTCACGATCAGGTGGGGGTGGAAGAAGCCACCCGCTTTCTCAGCGTGTTACGCGACGCCGGGCTCATTGAGGGCGCGTGATTCGCCCGGTCATTGCGACCCGTCGCGGGGTAGGTGCACGACCCGGGGTTGAACCTCAGCCGCATGGCATAAGGGTGAGGCGCCTCTCCCGCTCACACACCGCGGGGTATGCGCAGACCTTGCTCGCGCGGATGCGTCATCGGCCTCGATGCGCGTCCAACGCAGCGGTGGCCGCCGCCTGACTCCGGTGCTAAGGTGCCGCCGAATTTCGAACTCGTACCGGGAATGTGGCGACGTGACGTACAGGTCGTGGTGGATGGGATGTGGATTGAGTCCGGCTCGTAGCTGCTGCGCGCTGGTCATGATGGCGGCTGTGAGCATGCTGGCGTCGCCTGCCAGCGCCGTCGAAGCGCTCGAACAAGCCGCCGCGAGCGCGCAGCACGCCGTCGCTCGGTCGCATCACGCTCACGTCGCGGTCAGCCGGGCCTCACGGCTTGCGCAGCGAGCCAATCAGCGTGCCAGCGCCTTGAGCGAGGAGTTGTTGCGACGCGCTGGCGAGCGCGATGTGCTGGCGGCGCAGACGGAGGCCCGCGTCGCGGAGCTTCGCCGAAGGTACGGGCTGATCGTCGATAGGCCCGCGCGCTGGCAGCCCACAGAGATCGCCGCCATCCACAACGGCGCCCGCGCCCTGCCCGATCCGCTCTTTGAGCGTCTTCGACGCCAGCCGGTGCGACTTGTGCGAGAGCAGCAGGCCTGCCTCTTTGGGATGGGGCGCTACAGCGAGGCCTGCCCGACCTTCAGCGACGACGCGCGCGCGTTCTACATCTACGAGAGCCCGCCCCTGCTGGGGGAAGGGCCGGTTCAGGAGTACGCCGTGCTGCGCGCCGAAGAGCAGCGTGAGCTGCAACTTCGGCGCGCGGTGGTGCACCTGGTGATGGCGCTCGAAGATCGCGCGCGGGGCTGGTCGAACACCTTTGACTGGCAGCAGGTCAACGGCTGGCATGTGGCCATGCGCGGGCCTCATAACCAGGACGTCTGGGGTTACGCGCGGCCGATGGGCATGCGCAGCGCGCACCTGGATTTTGTGACCTTTGCGGAGTCCTATTTTGTCCGCCCCGAAGATCTTCTGCTGGAGCGCCAGGATCAGCCCGAGGTTGCGCGCCGCCTGGAAGATCTCGACCCAAACGCCACGCTGGGCTGTCAGTTCTTTACCGCCTCGCGCGCGCTCCGGGGCGTGATGGACGAGCGCGCTCCGGGGTGGGAAGAACCCGAGCGGGTGTTGCCGCGCGCGGCGATGGCCGGCGCGCGTTGTCCGGCCTTTGAAGCCTGGGCGCGCCTCGATGATCTCGATGGTTTTGATGTGCTGCTGGCCGCTGCGACCTCCCGCCCCCAATCCCTCTATGGCCATCTTCTTTTGCACGTGAAGTATCGCGGCGGCGGGCTTGTGCGCGGGATGGGGTTTGAGCCCGTCTACCAGTTCGGCGCGCTCACCGACAGCAATGTCGATCCCGTCGACTACCTGATCAAAGGCGTCGTCGGGGGCTTTCCGACCGTGCTTGAGCTCAACTCCTTTCGGGGCGTCGACCGCCTCTTTTTGCAGTACGAGAAGCGCAACCTTCGCCGCTTCACGCTGCAACTTAACCCGCAGCAATCCCACCGCCTGCTGGAGCGCCTCTGGGAGAGCGAGCGGCGAACGCTCTATCCGTACCGCTTCCTCAACGCGAACTGTGCGTCCTTTCTGGTCGACCTGATGGAGCCGGCTCTGGGGCTGGATCTTCCCGAGCGCGACGGGGCGATCATCATGCCGACCGATGTGCTCGACCTGTTGGCCTCGGTCGACAATGGCGACGAGGGGCGACTTCTTATCAAGCGCCCCGACACCCTGCGCAGCGGGCGCGAGGTTGCACAGGAGGCCGCGCGCAAACGACGCGCGCTGCTGCTCAGCCTGGCGGACGCCATCGACGCCGACCGCCGCACCCGCGCCCACTTTGACGCGCTGCTTGAGGCGCTCGAAGATCCCGAACCGGCCACCCGCGAGCGCGCCTACGCCAACGTCGAAGCGCTCTTCACCACCCTGGCCACCGAGCACCCCGAGCAGGCGCAGCTGCTGGTCGACACGCTCTACAACAGCGTGCTCGTCGAGCGCTTCTTTATGGACAACGCCCACTATGCCCGGCGCGCGCTGCTCTTTGCCGCCCAGGGCCCGCGCCCTCAGCTGAGCGCGCAGGAGCTGATCGCGCGCCGCCGCGAGCTCTACCGCGACGAAGATCTCGTCGCCCGCGCCGAGGCCCAGGCGCACTGGGCCGCCCACACCACCATCGACATCGATCCCTCCACCGTCTCGTGGAGCCCCGACGAACAGGCCGTGCTCGATCATGAGGCGAAGACGCGCGCGAGCTACCTGCGCGCGCTCCAGGCCCAGTCCAGGCTCATTGAAGCCCACCTCCCCGATTGGGACGGCGTGGCCTACCTCGACGCGCGCGCGCAGCGTTACCTGGAGCGGATGCAGGCCCTCGACGCGCGCTCCAAAGCCCCCTCCGGCCGCCACCGCCTCACCTTAGGGGGCGGCGCCACCGACGCGCTCCGCACGCACCTGGAGCTCTCCTACTCGCCCATCGAAGATCGCCTGGGCGAAGTTCGCCAGCGCGGCTACCGGGGCGATATCGAGTCGCGGGTCTTCGGGCTGGACCTGGCCGCCGAGCTCGGTCCCGATCTTCAGCAGACCGCCGAGACGCTGCAGGCCGATCTGGTGATCTTCCGCTACGCCAGCCTCCAGCGCACCTACGGGGCGGTGCGACGCGGCTTTTTGGACGCGGCCGGCTGGGCGCTCGATCTTCGGGCGAGCCACGACGGCCGCCGCGATCTGTATTTCGGGCTCAGCGCCACCCCTTCCCTCTTGATGCCGCTGTGGCGGGCCCGCGATGACGTCAACCACCTGGTCGTGGGGCTGGGCGCCTACGTGGGCTTTGACGCCCACCGCGAGAGCAGCGCGCTGCTCGGCGCCGACTTGCAACTTCGGGGGCAGCTGCACCTTTTTGGAAGCTACGCCAACGTGCTGCGCCTGTGGGCCTCCAGCGCGCAGCTGGCGAGCCTGCCCGGGGGGTGGCGCTATGAGGTGCGCGCCGGGCTGGCCGCCGAGCTCCTGCTCGCCACCTTCGACGAGTCGCCGCTGGTGGTCGGGCCCTTTATCGACGCCCTCTACACCACCCGCGACTACCGCCCCCTGGACGATGGCCAGAGCCCCTTCTTCGGCACCTGGCGCGCGGGGCTTCGCGTAGAGCTCCCCTTCTAAACTGCGATCCTTTGCCGGCCTCAGCGCGCTCGGCTGTCGATCATGATCGTGACCGGCCCGGCGTTGGTCAGCGAGACGTTCATCATCGCCCCGAACTTCCCGGTGCCCGTGGTGATGCCGCGGGCCCGGGCGCGGGCCACAAAATCCTCGTACATCGCCTCGGCCGGCTGTGGCTTCATCGCGTCGACAAAGCTCGGGCGCCGCCCGCGGCGAGTGTCGGCGTAGAGCGTAAACTGGCTCACGACCAGCAGCTCGCCAGCGATATCGAGCAGGGAGAGGTTCATCTTGCCGGCCTCATCCTCAAAAATGCGCAGGTTGATGACCTTCTCAAAGACGTAGTCGAGGTCCTCCTCGGTGTCGCCCTCTCCGCAGCCCAGAAGCACGAGAAGTCCGCTCCCACACTGGCCGATCGTCTCGTCGTCGACCTCGACCCGGGCCTGATGAACGCGTTGAATCAATGCTCGCATACCGCTCCTTATGATGGAGGCAAAGGTGATCGTCGGGGCCCTCGTGCGGCTACTTTTGCGCCGGGGCCTGTGTTATTACGCCGTAAGCTATCGTTGACCTCGTATCTGCTGCGTTGAGAACACCTCGGGCAGCGTTGCAAAGCCTCGACGATGCGAAAGCATCGCCTGTGTTTTGCGCCTTGCCCGAGAAGCTCTCAATTTCGCAGCTATCGACGTCAACTTCTGCTCACGGCGTCGTACCTTTCGCGCGTTTTCCCTCCGTGGGTCCACCCCCGATTTACCCCTCCCCCGCACGGTTTCTATGCTCACCCTCGATACACTCAACGCCATCTCCCTCACTCGCCGACCGATGGGCCAGGTGATCTTTGCGTCAGGTGTGCTCACGCCGAACTTCAAAAACCCTCTGACGCGCACCGACATCCGCATTGAGGGCATGGAGAAGTTGCCGCGCGATCGGCCGGTGATTTTTGCGATGAACCATACCGACCGCTACAACTACTGGCCCTTCCAGTGGCGGCTCTGGCGCGATGAGGGGATGTTTACCACGACCTGGGTCAAGGGGAAGTACTACAACAACCCGGCGATCCAGACCTTCATGATCAAGATGAACAACCTGGCGGTGCCCTCGCGCGGCTATCTGATCACCGCCGACGCGGTGCGCCTGCTGGGGAGGCCGCCGGCCGAGCGCGCCTACCGCATGGTGCGCAAAGCGGTGGACAGCGGCAGCACCGACACCCGCGCGCTGCGCGAGCAGGCCGCCGAGGAGGGCGTGCTCTCCGATGTGGTGGCCCTGCTCGATACCCCCCGCGACCTGCTCGGGCTGAACTTCGATCCGCAGACCCACAACTACCTGGAGCGTATCAGCGAGCTCTTTAAGAAGATGATGGATCGCTTTGTGGAGCTGAACGAAGAGGCCTTCGACATCGGTCTGCACGTGCTGGTCTTCCCCGAGGGCACCCGCTCGGTGCGGCTGCAGGAGGGGCGCACCGGGCTTGCGCAGATGGCGCTGCGCATGAAGGCCACCGTGGTGCCGGTGGGCTGCAACGGCTCAGATCTGGCCTACCCGGGCAACAGCCCCCTCTCCAGCGGTGGCACGATCGTGTATCGCCTGGGCGAGCCGATGACGCCCGAGGGCGACCTCGCTCCTTTTGCGATCGTGGAGGATTACACACCCTTCACCCTGGAGGCCGAGCGCGACCACGCCGAGGCGTTCCGGGGGATGACCGACCTTGTGATGGATCGCATCAACGACCTGCTCGACGAACGCCACCAGCGCCTGGAAGGCCACGAGGGCAAGGTCAAAGGGGCCAACCGCTTCATCTGAGCGCGGGGAGGTCCGACCCTCGGTCGTGCATTTTGCCCACGCTGTGCGGCGATGATGGCCGACCCTCGGTCGTGCAGCTCGGCGCGATGTGTGGCGATGATGACCGACCCTCGGTTGTGCATCTGCCGCGTCGCGCCTCGATATTCTACCCGTACATCGCGTCGATCTGGGTCGCGTAACGCTCGGAGATCACCCGACGTTTTAACTTCCGCGTCGGCGTCAGCTCGCCGCGGGCCTCATCGAAATCCTCGGGCAAGAGCGTGAAGCGTTTGATGGTCTCCACGCGGGCGACCTTGCGGTTGATGCGGTCGATATGACCCTGGATGTGGGCCTGAAACTCCGGGTCGTCGGCGAGCTGGCGAAGGTCGGTGGGGAGGTCATGCTTTTTTGCAAAGGCCGGCGCCAGATCGGGGTCCAGGGTCAGAAGAGCGCTTAGATACTTGCGCTGGTCGCCGATCACGACCGCCTGGCTGATCACATCGAGCTCTTTGAGCCGGGCCTCCAGGGGGGCCGGGGCGATGTTCTTGCCGCCGGAGGTGATGATGATGTTCTTCTTGCGGTCGGTGACTTTCAAAAAGCCGTCGGCGTCCAGGCTGCCGATGTCGCCGGAGTGCAGCCAGCCATCGACGAGGGTCTCGGCGGTGTTTTCGGGATCTTCGAAATAGCCCATGAAGACGTTGGGGCCGCGAAAGAGGATCTCGCCATCGTCGGCGATCGCGATGTCGACCCGGGGCATCGCGCGCCCCACGGTGCCGAGCTTGCTCAGGCCGGCGCGGGGGTAGTTCATGGTGGTGGGGCCGGAGCCCTCGGACTGCCCGTAGATCTCGCGGATGACGATGCCCAGGCTCATAAAGAACTCCAGCACATCGGCGCCGATGGGGGCCGCCGCGCTGATCGCCAGGCGGAGGCGGTCAAGCCCGATGGGCTCGGCGACCTTGTCGAAGAAGAGCTTTTTGGCCACGGCGTAACGCAGCGCGGTGACGCCGCGGGGGGCGCCATGCTCGACGATGTCGTGGCCGGCCTCCACGCCCGCCTCGCGCGACCAGCGCACGATGGAGGCTTTGAGCCCGGTGGCCTCATTGAGGCGGCTCTCCAGCACGGCGCGGAACTTCTCCCAGACCCGCGGCACGGCAAAAAAGAGCGTGGGGCGAGCCTCCACCAGCGCGTCGCGCAGCTTCTCGACGCTCTCGGCAAAGTAGACCGGGTAGCCCAGGGTGATCGCCAGGTGAATGGTGAACATCTGCTCGGCGATGTGCGAGAGCGGAAGGTAGGAGACGACGCAGTCGCCCGGGCCGGCGCCGGTCTCACCGATGAGCGCGTCGCCCACGACCTCGAAGGCCATGTTGGCGGTGATGGCCAGGTTGTCGTGGCTGAGCATCACCCCCTTGGGAGCTCCGGTTGTGCCGCTGGTGTAGATCAACGTCGCCAGCTCCTGGCCGACCAGGGCCTCAATGCGGCGATCGACCTCGTCCTGAAAGTCGCGGCCGCGCTTCAAAAAGGCGTCGAAGCTGATCACACGACCATCGTCAACCAACTCGGCGTCGCGGATCATCACGACCTGGAGAAGGTGTTCCAGCCCATCGAGGATCGTCGCGGCTTTCTCCCACTGCACGCGATCTTCGAGCACGAGCACCCGCGCGCGGCAGTGGCCGGCGATATACGCCATCTGCTCGGCGCTGTCGGTGTGGTAGATGCCGGCGGGGACCGCCCCGGCGATCATCGCGCCGACGTCGGCAAAGACCCACTCCGGACAGTTATAGCCGCAGATGTTGATGCGCTCGCCAGGCTCCACCCCGAGCGCGACCAGCGCGCCGGCAAAGGCCCGGGCGCGCCGTCCGTACTCCGCCCACGAGATCGCCTGCCAGACGCCCCCCTCGTTGTGGTGCATCGCCGGCGCGTCGCCTCGCCGGTCGGCTTGCTCAAGAAAGCGATCGATCACCGTGTCGCGCATCTTCGTCCTCCGAGTGGGGCGGGTGTTGCCAACGAGGCGGGCTGTGGTGCGTGTCGTATGGGAGGAGTGTAAATCGCGCGCCTCGCGCGCGCCAGCGTCCTTGATTGTGACCGACCCTCGGTCGGACATGTTCGTGTCATTCCGCGATGTTGCGCGACCCTCGGTTGTGCATTCTGTCGCGATGCTGCAGCGAAGATGACCCACCCTCGGTCGTGCTACATCTTTGAAAAACCAACAAAAAACCCCGGAGCGGCGAGCCGCTCCGGGGTTCTTTCATCACATCCTATTCATGGTCTCTCAGCGCACGATCGTCAGGTCCCAGCCCAGCAACGTGCCGGTGTCGGCGCCGAACCCGTCGATGACCTGCAAGGACCAGCTTCCCTCGGCTTCGAGCCCGACGAACGCGTCGGCCTGGTAGCTCTCGAAGAAGTCTTCGCCGGCTACACCGTCAGCCTCGCGCAGCACGATCGAGTCGCCGTTGGGGTGAATCAGGCGAACTTCAAGGTCGCCGATGAAGCTGTGGGCCACCAGCACATCGACGCTCACCTCAAGGGCGGGGCCCTGACCGGTGATCTCGATGGTGCTGAGGATGCCGTCGGCATCGTTGTCGGGGATCGCAATCTCCTCGTCGCTGGAGAAGGTCGCAGGCTCCCCTTCGCAGAGCGGCGAGTCGATGCAGGCGTCGTCGGCGCAGCTGAGGGTGTCGCCGCAGACGGGCTCGGGCTCCGGCTCCGGCTCTTCAAAGACGGGGATGTCGGTGGCGCGGGCGCTCAAGAACTCTTCGACGTAGCGGTAGGAGATGTAGCCGTAGCCATCGGGCACGCGCTCATCGGCGTGGTCGGTGCCCCAGCTGCCGGTGCCCCAGCTGTTTTTGAAGATGAAGAAGCCCGACTCGGTCATCGGCTCGCCGTTCTCGTCGAGCATCACCTCGCCATTCTCATCGAGGCGCTCGACGGTCAGGGTGTCGTCCCAGCCCACCAGCAGGAAGGCGTGACCGGCTCGACGCGCGCGGCTGTCGGCCTTATCGGCCTCATTGGGGTAGAGGACGTAACCCTTGCGGGCGTACTCGCTGTTGGTAGGCAGCGAGGAGGCGCCGTGGTTCCACGACTGGTAGTAGAAGTCCCCGCCGGCGACCACCGCAGTGCCCTTATTCTTCATGATGGCTTTGATGTCGCGCTCGCGCGTGGAGATCCAGCGGCTCGAGGGGAGCTTCCACTTCTCGGCGTCGACGGCTTCCTGGGGCGGGTGCCCGTTGGTGTGGCACTCGGTGGGGCGTTCGGCCTCATCACCCACGCAGCGCTCGTCGTCGGAGGCGCCCCAGGGACGCGACTCGTAGGGCCAGAAAGCCTCCTCCACGATCCCGAAGTTGCTGATCGCGCGCAGGTTGTAGGTGGAGCTGGAGCCGGAGGTGTTCGGGAAGGAGTTGACCTCGAACTTCGCCGACCACTGCAGGTACTGCTCCGAGAAGTCTTTGTCGGGGAAGGTGCCTTCCTTGATGTAGAGGTGCTCCATCAGGGCGACCGCCGCAAAGATCGAGCAGACCCCGCGGCTTCCCTGGTTGGCGGTGGGCGACTGCAGTGCCAGCAGCTCGTAGTTGGTCGGCTCAAAGACCTCATCGCCCTTGGCTTCGTTTTGAAGCGAGGCGTTCTCGGGCGCGCCATCAAGAAGGGTGTCGAGGTTTTCAAGCGGCGGCGCAAAGACGGCGCTGTTATCGGTGTTGGGCTCTTCAACCCCGGTGCCTTCACCGCAGCTCGCGAGCACAAGGCTCGCGCCGATCGCCAGCAACCACCACTGTTTGGTGTTCATCGCCATAAAGAGTCTCTCAAAGGAAGATGCAAAAAACGCAGGGTTATCGTGGAACGCGCAGCATCGTCAGCATGCCATGACGCCGCGCGTCGATGTCCATCGAAGTGCCGGGCACCATAATCAAATGCCCGCTGAAATTGCAACATGTTACCTACATCAGCCTACCCCCTGCCCCGAGCGGGTGAGGGCGGTCGGAAGCCGGCTGAAACAGACCTGTTTCAAGCGTCCCGGAGAAGCTCCCAAACGTCGCAAAATTGTTTCAGGTCTGCGACGGATGTTTCAGAACTGCGCACCACTGCTGTGGCTCTCGGGCCCTCGCTCTTCTACCTCTTCTGCCCACGAGGAGGTTCCATCACGAGCCTGTACTCTTAGTATCGTGAGCATTGACGGGATCTTGCGTCCCGCGCGCGATGTTTCTCTTTCGGAGAGGTCTTCGCCCCTCGCTGTCGAAGGGTCGACGAAAAGGCGTCGTGGTATGAAGTTTGCTCAAACCTCTCCCTGAGTTCCCCCGTAGTGCCCTTCAACCCCGCTAAAACGAGTACGCTATGACGGTTAAAGATTTGACGACGCAGGCCGAGGTAGAGGCGATCATGGCACCGGACGGTCCGGCCGCGCTGATCGATTTCTGGGCCGGATGGTGTGGCCCCTGCAAGATGATGGCGCCGCAGTTTGAGGCGGCGGCCGAGGAGATGGCCGACCAGCCGGTGGCCTTCTACAAGCTGGACACCGAGAACTACCCGGCGCTTGCCCGGGCGTTTAACGTGCGCAGCCTTCCGACCCTGATCGCAGTGCGAGAGGGGCAGATTCAGGAGGTTGCGATCGGGGCGAAGAGCGCCGCGCAGATCGTGTCGCTGGCGCAGCGCATCAACCCGGATCGTCCGCCGGGGTTTTTCAAAAAGCTCTTTGGCGGGTGAGCTCAGCGCGGTGACCAGGGATGTTTCGGTAGTTCGGATGCGGGCGCGTTCTCCCCGGGGTCGTGGCGAGTTGAAGTGCACCGCGGACGTGGGTGCAGAACTCCGTGTTCTGGTTGTTCTGGCCATGGACGCATGGGCCACCGCCTCGCGTGGCCGGTGATGTCAACGCGACATGTTTACGTGATGCTTTGTCTTTCTTTTTTGAGGAGATGCCCATGACGCGTGTGGGTTCAGCAGGTTCGGATCGTGCCGATCATTTTCCTCGCACCCAGCGAAAAGGGCCGAGATGGGGGGTTGTGTTGCTGGCTGCTGCCCTGCTTCTTTGGGCCTGCGAGCGAGGCACGGACGCGAGCGATGCGAGGGCCGTGGCGCCAGACAACGCGAGGGAGGCCGAAGCGCCGGGCGATGAGGCTCCCCGCGCTGCGTCTTCGGAGCTGGCGAGTCAGGAGAACGCGGCGCTGCCTGCGGGGTGGAGCCTTGTGCAGGCGGAGCGTCTGAGCGCAGAGCAGAACGCGCAGCTACAACGGGCGGAAGAGGCACGTCAGGACCTGGCGAGCACGTTGATGGGCCGGGTGATGGGGGTGGTGCAGGAGAAGGGGGCGCCGGCGGCGGTGGAGGTCTGTCATGGGGAGGCCGGAGTGCTCACCGCGGAGGTTGGCGAGGAGCACGGGGTGCGGATCGGGCGTTTCTCCGAGAAGTTGCGAAACGCCGACAACAATCCACCGCAGTGGGCCGAGGCGATGGCCAATGAGGCAGGCGATCGGCGGTTAAGCGTGGGGCCGCAGCAGGAGCTTGCGGTGCTCAGCCCGATTCGCATCGCCGCGCCCTGCCTTACCTGCCACGGCGATCGCCAGTCGCTGGAGCCGCAGGTCGCCCGGGTGATCGCGGAGTATTATCCCGAAGACCGGGCCACCGGCTATGCGGAGGGCGATCTGCGGGGGTGGTTCTGGGTGGAGGTGCCGGGACGTTGACGTTGGGATGCACAACCCTCGGTCGAACGTTTTTCAACGACCATGCGGCTGACGGCCGGAGGATACACGACCCTCGGTCGGACAATCTTCAGCGTTTATGCGGTGGATGCACGACCCTCGGTCGGACAATCTCCAGCGTTTATGCGGCAAACGATCTTCAGCGTTTTTATGGTGGATGTCCGACCCTCGGTTGAACGATCTTCAGCGTTTATGCGGGGGATGCACAACCCTCGGTCGGACGATCTTCTGCGTTTATGCGGCAGATGAGAACATCGCCTGTCGGACCAGGGGTCGTGCTGTTATGCCAGCGCTAGACGCAGACCGCGCCATTCGCTACTTCTGAGAGAGGTTTTTGAACACTGCATCTCCTGGAGGAAGGGTATGGGTCGACATGTCTCGCTGTCTTCGCGCCTGGCGACAAGTGCGCTCTCGTTGCTGGTGGCGCTGGGCGCCACGGCCTGTTCGGGTTGTGATGATGAAAGCCTCAGCGGTCCGCGCGTCTGTGCGGCCGACGAGGACTGCGCCGGGGCGGGACGTTGTGTGGCGGATCGCTGTGTGGAGGACGACGCCGGGGGCGACACGGACACCGGCGCGTTTGATGGCGGTGACGACAGCGGTCTCGATGCGCAGGACGACGCTGATGCGCCCCTGGTGTGCGGCGACGAGGAGAGCGCGTGTGCCGGGGTCTGCTGCACTGCGGCGCAGGTCTGCCTTGGCGAGGCGTGCGTCGACACCCGAGGGGAGTGCGAGCGCACCGAGGAGTGCGCACTCGACGAGATCTGCGAGCCCTCCATCGGGCAGTGCCTGCCGCGCGATCAGATTGCCGTCTGTGAGTACCGCCCCCCGGTCGGTGAGTTGGAGCCTCTGCCGGGCTGCACCTGGGTGCCCGACGGGCTGGAGCATGAAAACCGGGGTGATGTTGTGGCGGTACCGGTCGTCGCGAACCTCAGCGATGACAACGGCGACGGCGTGACCGACACCGACGACATCCCCGACATTGTGTTTCCCTCGTTCAACCGCAACAGCCAGGGCTGCTGCAACGTCGACGCCACGGTGCGTGTGGTGGAGGGACGCTGTGCCGAAGACGGCACGATGCGTACGATCGCCTCGATCAGCGAGCCGCCAGTCAACAACGACTCCGGCCTGGCGCTGGCGGACCTGGACGGTGACGGCGTCGCCGAGATCATCGGCGTGACGCGCAACGCCGCCGGTCGCCCCCAGGGCACCGTGGCGTTTCGGCGTATCAGCGACGACGCCAGCCAGTGGGAGCCGATGTGGCATAATGAGGACTATCCCACCTGGGATGTTCACACCCGCGGAGGTGCCAACACCTCGGTGGCCGATCTCGATGCCGACGGCCAGCCGGAGGTCATCATCGGCAATGTGGTGCTCAACGGTCAGAGTGGCGTGCTCAAATGGGACGGCGTGGTCACAAGCGCCGATCACGCAGGCGGTCCCGGCGGCATTGGCAACAACGCCTTTCTGGGGCCGGCTTCCACGGTGGCCGATGTGACCCTCGACGGCACCCAGGAGGTCATCGCCGGCAACACCCTCTACAACCACCGCGGAGAGGTATTATGGACCTACGCCTTCACCTCACAGAACTCCCGCTGTCAGGGTCCCTTGACCTGTGACGGGTTTAACGCCGTGGCACGTTTTGAGGATGGTCCCCACCCCAACATCGTGCTGGTGC
Source organism: Lujinxingia vulgaris (assembly GCF_007997005.1). GTDB lineage: Bacteria > Myxococcota_A > Bradymonadia > Bradymonadales > Bradymonadaceae > Lujinxingia. Next base: position 57,810 of record NZ_VOSL01000014.1, read on the forward strand.
GTCGCGGGGAGATCATTGTGCTCGACCATCAGGGGCAGGAGGTCTGGAAGATCGGCGTGCCGCTGGACAACTGCACCAACGGCAATGAGGCTGGCCCACCCACGATCGCGGACTTCGACGGCGACGGAATCCCCGAGATCGGCACCGCCGGCGCGGACTTCTACGTGGTGGCCAAGCGGGAGTGCGACGTCGACAACTGGGAAGATCTGAACTGCTCGGATCGCGGCATCCTCTGGAAGACCACCAACCAGGACTGCTCCAGCCGCGCCACCGCCTCCAGCGTCTTCGACTTCGAGGGCGACGGCAAAGCCGAGGTCGTCTACGCCGATGAGCAGGACTTCTACATCCTCGACGGGACCACCGGGGAGGTGCTCTTTGTGGACGGGCAGCACGAGAGCAACACACGCATTGAGATGCCGGTAATCGCCGACGTCGACAACGACGGGGCGGCCGAGGTCTTGGTGGCCTCGGCCTACGGAAACCGCGGAAGTCGCCCCGGGCTGTGGGTCTGGAAGGACGCGCGCAACAACTGGGTGCGCACCCGGCGTATCTGGAATCAGCACGCCTACTCGGTGACCAACATCACCGAGGACGCACGCGTGCCCCGGACTCCGGAGCGGAACTGGGAGAACGGCCGTCTCAACAACTTCCGCCAGAATGTTCAGCCCGACGGCCTCTTCGACGCGCCGGATCTTGTGGTGGAGGAGGTCACCACCAACCAGGTCAGCTGCGGGGTGGAGGGCGAGCTTCGCATCAGCGTGGTGGTGGGCAACCAGGGGGCGAGGAGCGTGCCGGAGGGGACGCCCGTATGGGTGACGCTCGCCCGCAACAGCACCGTGTTGCTCGATGAGCGGCTGGAGCTAAGCGAGGCGCTGCTGCCGGGCAACACCGAGCGCTTTGAGCTGAGCCTGGAGGTCCCCAACGCCCTGGTGCAGGCCGAGTTCGCGTTGAGCGTCGAAGCCGACCCGGACAACCGCTACAACGAGTGCAACGAAGACAACAATGCGCAACTGGTGGAAGGGGTGCAGTGCCGCATTCTCGGCTGATGAGCGTGCTGTGGTGCCCGACCCTCGGTCGGGCGTTTGCGGCGTGGTGACCAACCCTCGGTCGGCTCTTTCGGGGCGGTGACCGACCCTCGGTCGGGCGTTTGGGCTGCGGATGGTCAGCCTTCCGATGGGACCGCCTCTTAATCGTACTCTTCGGGAGAGGTGACCGAATCTCGGCGTGTTGACCGACCCTCGGTTGAGCCATGCGTCGACATACGGCGCTTCCTCGGCATCTCGTCTTTCGCCTCCTCCTCTGGCCCCGGCCCCCTGATCGCCTCCATGGAGGAGGCGTGTTTGGTTTGGTGAGGTGTGTTCGTGCCCACCTTTATCGCTGGGCCCCGCCCGAGGGCTTCTTCGACACGTCCCCCTCTCTGGGGTGGCGCAAAGACAGGAGGCATTATGAGCACAGACCCTCATCGTCAGCTGCTGATCAAGTGGCTTGAAGGCGCATATACACTGGAGAAAACGCTGAGCAAGGCGCTGACCCGACAGGCCAAGCACGCCCGGGAGTTTCCCGAGTTGCAGGCCCGCCTGCACGAGCATACGCGCGAGACCAAACGGCACTGCGAGCTTGTAAAGCACTGCCTGGAAGATCTCGGCGCCGAGGCCCCCGAGCTGCGCGCGAAAGCGTCGAGTTTTGCGGGCGCGGCACAGGCCGGATTTACCGGGTTTCTGGACAACACCTTTGTCAAAGACACCATGATCGGCGCTGCCAGCGAGGAGTTGGAGATCTCGATGTATCAGGCCATCATCGCGCTGGCGGAGAAGTTGGGAGAGGACGAGATCGCCAGTATCTGCTCCGATATCCTGGAGGACGAGCGCGCGATGCTCGCGTTTTTCAACGACAACCTCCCCCAGATGATCCGCGCCGGGGTGGAAAACAACCTGCTGCGGGGCTGACATCACCCGCGAAAAGACAACCGGTCATCGGCCGCAGTCTGCATGCATGATGTCCAACCGAGGGTTGGGCATCATGCGTATCGGTACAACCGAGGGTTGCGCACCCTCCCGTGGCGTTGCGCCGCAACGACACCTGCATTTTTGCGCGTTTTGCGACCGGTGGCTGCCATCATGGGGCGTCGATCGCGACGCTCTGGCTGTGAAGTTGGCGCGTGGAGCCGGCGAGCAGACAGACCCTGGCCCGCGTCGGCCTCGGGGGGCCGGAGGAGATAGGACCATGGGGGGCCGGAGGAGATAGGACCATGCGGTGCGGGCCGATAAAAGCCGCCCCACACGCTGTGGTTCCTCACTATGTTTTGCTGCCTCCAGGCCAGCACAAGCGCTGGCGTCTTACCGGGTACATTCGGCGCCCAGCCTCACCCGCCGGTGCCTGGAAGAAGCGTGTGTATCTCGGAGGGCGGGTGCTCCTCGGGAGGACAATGCCCCAGACACAGCGCCAGCTCTTCTGGACCGGCGGGGTTGCAGCTGACACGGGCATGTTGCTTCAGCCAGAGGGTGCCGCAGGGGAATACGACACCGGTCTTTTTGCCCTTCCACCGCAGGCGAACTCGCTCGTAGACGCGCACAAAGGAGGCGTACTGACGTTCCGCCGCCAAGAGCAGTGCCGGGAGCGTCGCGACAAAACGCGGCGCCTTGCGCACGCGCGGGCACGGGGTCGAGGGCCGCGTGCTCGTCGGCAGCCCCAGCACCCTGAGCACCCCCTCTGCGCCGACCTTCCCCCTCTCGCGCTCCTGGAGCACCTCCTGGAGCGCCTCTTCGAGCAACCCTTCGAAGTGCTCCTGCACCTCCTCAAGACTCATCTGCTCGTAGCCCGGGGGCGGGGTCGGGGTAAATTCCACGTACTTCTCGGAGCGCCGGCCGTAGCCGTTGGGCTTTGCAACCCGCATCGGTTTCCCCCAGTCCCGGGGCAGGATCATCATACCCGGCCACTCCTCAGGATGGTCGCATTCGCCGGTACGCACCGGGTTGAGCCAGATGTAGAGCAACTGCTTGACCAGCGCCCCCTGATCGAGGACGACCATGTCGTGGTAGCCACGGGAATCCCAGAAATAGCCACTGCGATCGAGGTCGCGGTTTCGTGCGCGGGCCACCCCGGCCATCGTATCTCGCATAAATCCGCTGCGCGTGGCATGCACATCGGTGGCCAGCACATGGACGTGGTTGGACATCGCGACAAAAGCGTGGATACGCAGCCCATGGCGCGATGCGGAGCGCGCGATCTCGTAGCGAAAAATCTCGTTCATCACGACGTCCGGCCGCAGCAGATACTCGCGATCGTGGGTACGACGGCTCATCACGGCGACCTGATTTTCGGTGTGGCAACGGGGTAGCGTCATGGCACGATTCTCCGGGTGGGGGTCGAGGTCAGACGTCGTTGTTCTGTTATCGACCGCCCGGCAGAGATGTTGCGCGGGACATCACATTTTTTTCGTTGCTCCCTGGAAAAAGGGCTGACCGCGTAGGCCTCGTCTGAGCTGCGTCCAACCCCCGGTCGGCCATCTCTCGGGCTACGTGCGCCGACATTGACCAACCCTCGGTTGCGCAATCACTCGCCAACACACGGCGATACGATGCGCATAAGAGCGGGGCGCTCTGACGTGGTTTAAGGCTCCACCGGCCTCATACCACCAGCGCGCCATCTCCACGTTGCAGTCTCAACGCCGCGACGTTCGACGTCACACAGACCACGCTGCTCGCGCTCGAAACGATCGCCTTGATGTCCGACCCTCGGTCGCCTATCACCCGCATCACCACAGCGCGTTGACCAACCCCCGGTCGCGCACCTCGACACGGCTCCTCCATGAACGACCCGACACTGCTCTCGCACGATGACGATCTCTTCGTCGTCAACAAACCCGCTGACTGGGTGGTGCACCCCACCAACGATCCCGGGATGAAGGATCTGGTCAGCTGGCTCAACGCACTGACCGGCACCTCCGAGCACGCGCCGATTCATCGCCTCGATCGCGAGACCAGTGGCGTCGTGCTGATGTCACCTTCCCCTGAGCTTCGCGCGGAGTTTGGTGAGTGGTTCGCGCAGAACCAGGTGCGAAAGGAGTACCGGGCGATGGTCTACGGGAAGACGCCCGACGCCATGACGCTCGATGCGCCGCTCTTCGATCGGCGCCGTCGGCGGCCACTGGACGCCCTGACTCGGATCGAGACTCTGGAGCGCTTTGTCTCCTGCTCCTACCTGCGCGTGCTGCCGGAGACCGGACGAAAACACCAGATCCGCCAGCATCTTCAACGCGAGGGTCACGCCATCGTAGGAGAGTCGCGCTACAAGCCTAAGAAGTTTTTACGAGTTCCGGGCTTTCCGGGGCGTCTCTGGTTGCACGCGCTGCGACTGGAACTTCCCGACGGTCGCGTCATGGAGGCCCCGCTTGCCCCCGAGCTGGAGGCACAACTCACCCTGCTTCGCTCGCTGGCCGAAGAGCCGCGCTGACGTTGCACATCCGAGGGTCGGACATCTCCCAGGTTCAGGTTTCTCGCCAACTTTGCACATCCGAGGGTCGGACATCTCCAACTTTGCACATCCGAGGGTCGGACATCTCCTGCTTCGCTCGCTGGCCGAAGAGCTGCGCTGACGTTGCACATCCGAGGGTCGGACATCTCCCAGGGTTCTCGCCAACTTTGCACATCCGAGGGTCGGACATCTCCCGGGTTTCTCGCCACCTAACCCTCGATCTTTAGCCCGAAGCGTGACACCAGACCGGGCAGCTGCTCCAGACGCACCTTCATCCCCCGGGTGCGGCTTTTGGCCGGGTCGAGCACCAGGTTTATCGCCCCCCGAAGATCGGCCCCCTCCAGATTGGCCCGCTCCCAGCTCACTCCCGCCACGTCGCTCTGCTCAAACGTCGCTCGCCGCAGATCGGCCTCGTAGAGGTCGCTCTCCTGAAGGGTGCAACGCGTAAAGGAGGTCTGACGCAGATTCAGCGCGCGCATCGACGCGTAGTTGAGGTTGCTGCCCTCAAACCCCACGCTGAACCCGAAGTCGCTGACCTCGAAAAAACTCACCCCCATCAGCTTGCAGTCCACAAACTGCACCCCCTGCAGGCGCGCGCCGGCCAGTTTGACCATGGCCAGGTTGCATCCCCGGAAGGTGCAGTCGACAAATGCGACCTGCCGAAGATCCGCGCCCAGAAACTCGCAGTCCACAAACTCGCAGGCGTAGACCTCCTGCTCAAAAGGCCGCTGATGGGTGAAGTCGGCAGCGTTGATGGTGGTGTTGAGGTAGGCGTCAGGGGCGGGAAGATCGCTCATCGGGAGGCACACACAGCGCAAGGGGAGCTCGACCCGGGGCCGGGCCTGGAGGGAGGTCAAACCTCATTCCCCCTCCCAATAGCCGACCTGGGCCGCGCGAGGCAAGAAGGCGTTGAGCGTGCGTTTGGACGCATCGCCGCCAGGGGCTTCACCGCCCATCACGCCGATCTTGTCGCTGTCGGGGTAGAGCAGCACATCAGGCGCGTTCATCGTCGAGATCACCAGGTACCGCAGCACCTCGGTGCCGGTGTTGATCACCTGATGCGCATGCTCCGGTCCCGCAGGAAACGCTACATAATGGCCGGCCCCCACCGGATAGCGCGACTCCCCATGACGAACCTCCCCGCTGCCACTGAGAATATAGAGAGCCTCCTCATTGCCCAGGTGCGCATGGAAAGGAAAGGCCGCACTACCCACGGGCACCTCAAAGAGGCTGCAACCCAGGCGCCGCGCTCCGGCCGCCTTTCCCAGCTGCTTTCGCCGGCTGGCAAAACGCTCCCCGTGGGACTGCTCGTGCCACTCCAGTTCGTCGGGATGCACGCGATAGGACTGACTCATAAACCCTCCTGTCTTTCACGTTTAACGTCTCACGATCTGCGATTTTCGAGATACGTGCTCAACCCACGGTCGCGCATCAACCGCATGACACCTGAACTTCGACCATCCCTCGGTCGCGCATCAACCGCATGACACCTGAACTTCGACCATCCCTCGGTCGCGCAGCCCCGCCAGATAAACTCAACGCTGTCCCGCCCCCTCAACAAAAATCTCCAGCACCCGATCGATGGCCGGCTTAAGCGCAAAGGGCCCCTCAAAGGCCCAGTGGATCGTCAGCGAATGCAGGTGCCCCCCCAGCGCCAACACATAGTCCATCGGATCGGCCTCCCGGAGCGCTCCGGAGGCGATACCCTGCTCCATCAAATCCAACCACACGCGCTGGTTGGCGCGGTAGGTGGTCAGAATCTCCTCGTCGACCTTGCCCGAGGGCGGCCCCATCGGTGCGTTGACCATCGCCGCCACATAGAGCTCGCGCTCCTCCTCGGCGAACTCCGCCAGGCGATAGAGCAACCAGCGGGTGCGCTCCACAAAGCCCAGCCCCTCAGGCGGGGGCTGCAACATCACCTCGGTGATGCGCGCGCGCACCGAACGCCACAGCGTGCACAAAATGTCATCGCGGTTGGCAAAATGCTTGTAGAGCGCCGAGGTGGAGTAGCCAGCCTGGGTGGCGATCTCCTCCACGGTCATTGCCTGACCGCGCTGATTATACACCACCGCCGCCGCTTCCAGGATGCGCTCTCGAGCCTCGGTATGGCCCAGGCGCTGTCGGTTTGCATCACTCATGCACAGACTCATCGCTTCATCGAACACTCCAGTGGGGATCTCTGAGTCTGACCCAGCCCCATCAAATTGGCCAGCGTCGAGAACACGCGCAGCGCGGGAGCCCGGGTGGCAAATCAGCGCACCTGCCCCGTGCATCGCCGCGGCCATCCTGGCCCGGATCGTCGGTCAGATCGCGAGCCTCCCGTCTCATCGCGGCAACGAGTATGGGCGCATCGCCCGCTGACGCCCCCTGGCGTCATGCCCCGCCCGAGACCTACGCTCTCGACCACCACCCTTTGAAAAACGCGCTCGTCTCAACCTGAAAAACGCCCCGCCTCGACCAACGCCGCGATCAGCGCGTCGACGTCATCACGATCGGTGTACGCCCCGAACGACGCGCGGGCCGTGGCACAAAGCCCCAGCTCGCGCACCAGGGGATGGGCGCAATGCGACCCCACGCGCACCGCCACATTCTGTGCGTCGAGCAGCTCGCCAAGGTCGTAGGCGTCGACCCCGCGCAGACCAAACGCGATCACCGCCGAACGCTCCCGCGGGCACCCCACGACCTCCAGCCCCTCAACCTCGTTGAACCGCTGCAGCGCATAGGCACAGAGCGCCTCCTCATGACGCTGCAACGCCGCCATCCCAAAACCCTCCATCCAGTCGATCGCCGCGGCCATCCCCACCGCCTGCGCCACCGGCGGGGTGCCCGCCTCCAGCCGGTTGGGAAGCTCGGCGAAGACGACCTCCTCCTCACTCACCGAGGTCATCATTCCGCCGCCAAGCTCCACCGGCTTGAGCCGCTCCAGCGCCTCCGGCCGACCGCAGAGCACCCCCACCCCGGTCGGCCCGTACATCTTATGGGCCGAGCACACAAAGAAGTCACAGCCCAGCGCCTGCACATCGATCGCCCGGTGCGCCACGCTCTGCGACCCGTCGATCACGCTCAACGCGCCGTGCCGGCGCGCCAGCGTCACCAGCTCCGCCACCGGGTTCACCGTCCCCAGCACATTGGAGACGTGCGTCAGAGCCACAACCGCGGTGCGCGCTCCGATCATTGACTCGGCCGCCTCCCCATCCAACTCGCCACGCCCGTTGATCGGAAGCACCCGCAGCGTCGCGCCGCTCTCTGCGGCCAGCGCGCGCCAGGGGAGCAGGTTGGCGTGATGCTCCATCGCGCTGACCACAACCTCATCGCCCGGCTTCAGCGCCCCGCGAAGTCCGCCCGCAATCAGGTTGAGCGCGTGTGTCGCCCCGCGGGTAAAGACCACCGAGCTATCGGTCTCCGTCCCCAGAAACGCCGCCACCCGCGCCCGGGCGGCCTCATAACGCTCCGTCGAGCGGCGCGCCCTCCAATGCCCTCCTCGCCCCGCCGAGCCCGTCTCGGTGGCATAGAAGTCACTCAGCGCGTCGATCACCGGCTGCGGCGTCAACGTCGTCGCCGCGCTGTCCAGATAGGTCCAGCGCCGCCCACCTTCCTCCCCCTGACGCAACGCCGGGACCTGCTCACGCACCCGGGCCGCGAGGCACGATGTTTCGCTTGTGATGCTGACATCTACCGCGGGTCGTTCGGCTTTCACAGACACCTCCAGTTGTTGCGCCTAACACCAAAAGCGACGTCTCTTCATACAACATCCCCACGCCTCTACGGAGATGCGACGTCGCTGAAACATCCCCTTCGCGCGCCCCGCCGACCGCATCGCAAACCTGAGGTGTGGTCCTCCCCCGAGCGCCTCCCTGCCTTCGTCAGAGCCCCCCATGCGCGTTTCGACGCCTGGCGCTCACCTTGCCTCGCCATCGCGTGCAGTCAGGCTGCCCCCCGCGCGGGGGACGCGCGCGCTTAACGCTTGACGCACCTCAAAGGGGCTGCGAAACATGTAAGCAGACACTAAGTCTACATCTCATAGCCCTAAGCTACCGCGCTGCCTTGTGTTTTGCGAATGTCTTCTCGTCAGAAACACCGGGCTCACTTGCCTCTGCCCCTGCCCCCGGGATCTCCCCTATGGCGCTCCATCCCCGACTGCGCGAACTTTTTGAAACGCTCGACATCGACGACGCCCAGGCCGCACCCGATCAGGCGACCTGGGCCCGGCTGCTCGTCGGCATCAACCAGATCTGTGCGGAGTCGGAGCACAACGCCTTTCTGCTCAATCAGACCCTGGACACCCTCGGCGAGTCCTCGCGCCAGCTTGAGTTTAAGGTCAACGAGGAGCGTGAGAAGTTGCAATCTCTGCTCAGCGCGGTCGAAGACGGCGTCTGCGCCATCGACCGCCGCGGGCGCCTGCTCTTTGCCAACCCGGCCGCCTTCCGGCTCTTCGACCACGCGTTGGGCGACGACTTCAGACTTCTGGAGCACCTTGGCGTTGACCGCACCGATCCCGATCAGCCCGACCTGGATCCGGAGCGCAGCGCCCAGGCCCTGCTCAACTCCGGCGCGATCCTTCGCGACGACGACGGGCTTCTGGAGCGCAACGGCGCCGGCGCGCTGCCCGTCTCCTACATCCTCAGCCCCATCGATCGCGACGGGGTGATTGTGGGCGCGGTCTGCGTGATCCGCGACGTCACCGAACAAAAAGAGGTCGCCGACCGCCTCCAGCGCCTCAACGATGAGATCACCCGCGCCCGCGACCAGGCCATTGAGGCCAACCAGGCCAAGAGCAGCTTTCTGGCCAACATGAGCCACGAGCTGCGCACCCCGCTCAACGCCGTCATCGGCTACACCGAGTTGATTCGCGAAGACGCCGAGGTCTTTGGCTACAACGAGATCACCCCCGATCTCGGTAAGATTTACACGGCCGCCAAGCACCTCTTAAGCCTGATCAACGACATCCTCGACCTCTCCAAGATCGAGGCGGGCCGCCACGAGATCGTCTGGGAGAGCTTCGATCTGGGCGAGCTCATCGCCGATGTCATCTCCACCATCGAGCCGGTCGCCCGCGAGAAAAACAACCACTTCGACGTCCAGGCCGAGGCCGACCTGGGGATGATCCGCGCCGACCGCATCAAGCTGCGCCAGATCCTCATCAACCTGTTGAGCAACGCCTGCAAGTTCACCGAAAACGGTCGCATCACCTTGAGCGTACGCCGCGAAGACACCGGCCCCGGCGAACACTTCATCTTCGATGTCACCGACACCGGCATCGGCGTGGTCCAGGAGAAGATCGACGAGCTCTTTGAGCCCTTCACCCAGGCCGACAACTCCACCACCCGCCAGTACGGCGGCACCGGCCTGGGGCTCACCATTACGCAGCACTTCTGCCGCATGATGGGCGGCTTCATCGACGCCACCAGCCGCCCCGGCGAAGGCTCCACCTTCAGCGTGCATCTGCCCGCGCCCCTGGTCGCCAGTGAGACCTTGAACGCCATCGACGAGGCCGCCGCCCTGCCGCGCGCCGCCCGCAATGACCACACCGTGCTGGTCATCGACGACAGTGAGACCGTCCACGAGCTTTTGCGCCGCCAGCTCGGCCGCGCCGGCTACCGCGTCGTCAGCGCCATCAGCGGCGACGAGGGCCTGCGCATGGCTCGCGCCGTCGGCCCCTCGGCCATCACCCTCGATGTGATGATGCCCGGCCGCAGCGGCTGGGACACCCTGGCGGAGCTCAAACACGACCCGGAGCTGGCCCACATCCCCGTGGTCATGCTCACGATGGTCGTCGACCGCAAAAAAGGCTTCGCACTCGGCGCCGACGACTACCTGGTCAAACCAGTCAGCGGCGACGTCCTCCTGCGCACCCTTCAGCGCTTTGAGCTGGAGCGCGGCGAGCTGCAGGCGCTGGTGGTGGAAGACGATGACGCCACACGCGAGATCATGGACCGCACCCTGAAAAACGCCGGCTGGCAGACCACCACCGCCATCCACGGTCGCAAGGCCATCGACCACCTCCGCGCGCTCGATCCCGGAAACCTCCCCGACATCATCCTCCTCGATCTGATGATGCCCGAGATGGACGGCTTTGAGTTTCTGGAGGTGCTGCGCGCAGACGCCACCTTAAGCGACATCCCGGTCATCGTGGTCACCGCCCGCCAGCTCTCGCGCAAGGAGCTGCAGCAACTTCAGCAGGTCACCGAGCGCGTGATGCGCAAAGGCAACTTCACCGGCGCCGAGCTCGTCGAGGAGGTCGACCGCCTGGTCGCCCCCGGCACTCGCCGCCCGCTTGCCCCGGCGCTCAGCTGAACGCCATTTCTAAATTTCGCTGTACGTCTCCCCACCCCTGTCGTTGGAGTCGCCGATGAGTCCCCTGCATGATCTGGAACGCTGGAGCCCCGAGTACGACCTGCGATTTGTGGCCGAGACGCCCGTCTGCGGGCACTGCCATCACTACAACCTCTTTATCGACAAGACCGTCAACGACGCGCTGGGGCTTGCCGCCGGCGCAAAACTACGCACCGAGGCGGCCCGCGAGTTCTTCTGGGCGCTGCTCAACCGCGCCGTCCTCGACCTCCACATCGACGAGCCGGGCGCGCGCCTCAAACTCGCCGAAGATCTCTTTCGGACCTGGGGACACGGCCGCCTGGAGCTCGGCGGGCTCACCCCGCAGGGCGGATTGGCCCTCGGCCAAACCCTGCACTACAGCTTTAGCTGGCGCGAGAAATTCGGTGACCAGCCCCGCTATTCGCCGGCCGACGCGCTGGCCGCAGGCTTTGCGGCCGCGGCCATGGCGGTGGCCTTCGATCTTCCGCCTCACGAGGTCGAGGCCACCGAGACGCTCTGTCTGGCCATGGGCCATGAGAGCTGCGAGTTCCGCCTGCGCCGCGTTGAAGGCGCAGCCCCCCTGCACCCCCCGGTCAGCCGGCAGGCCACGCTCGATGTGCTCCCCGAGAGCTTCGGCGGCCGCTCCGAGGATGAGGTCCAACGCCTGACCGAGGGTCTGCGCGACTTCCTCTCGGGCGTTAAAGGTGATGAGCGCGGGCTGATTGAGGCGTTTGGCGTCTTTGTGACGTTTAGCCCGGTCAACATCTACAACCGCCTCTCCTACGAGATGCTCGACACCCTGAGCCAGCGCCACGAGAGCTTTGCGCGCGTCTCCGCCGGTCTGTTGCGCGAAGCCGGCCGGATGTGCGGCTTTAACACCTTCGGCGGCATCATTGGCTCGCCAGAATGGGAGGCGCTGACCGGCACCAGCGAGCGCGATGCGCTCACCGTTGCGCTTCATTCCTGCACGATCGCCCGGGGCTTAGGCTTTGGGAGGTGGTCGGTGGCCGACTTTGAGCCGGGACGGCTGCTTATTCTTCAGGCGCCCACCACCTACGAGGGCCCCTACTACAAGCTACGCCACGGCCAGGGATCCACCCCCTCCTGCTACCTCTTTGAGGGGGCATGCGAAGCCATCGCGCAGCTCGGCCACGCCGTCGACTGGAGCTCGGCGCCGGCGTTCACGCCGGAGTTCTACGACCAGATGAGCAACGATCCCGACAACCAGTGGCAGGCCGAGCAGACCCACTGCGTCAGCTGCGGCGACGATCATTGCGAAGTCATCGTAACCCGGCAGATCCGATGAGCACCTCGGAGATCGATGCGCCGCTCAACCTGCGAAAAGACCGGGCGTGCATCGACGATCTGCTCTGGCGCCTCGATCTCCCCGCAGGGACCGACCTCTCCCGGGCGCCCGAGGCTCTGGCCGAGGTCGGTCTGACCCGGCGCGGCCAGGCCTCCAACCTCCCGATGTGGGTGTTTTTCAGCGCCGAGGAGCACCGCCTGCTGGTGGTGCCGGCGACCGGGCGGCTGCAACTTCGGGTGCATTACGCCACCCCCCGCGAAGATCGCATCAGCGCTGCCCGCGACCTGGCCGAGAGGGTCGCCCGGGCGCTGGCCTCATGCCGCGTCTGACCGACCCACGGTCGTACCCTCCCCCCGAACATGGCGCTGAGATGGCCGACCCTCGGTCGTGCATCACCCGCACGTCGCCGGCATAACGCGGGCGTGATGCACCTCCCGGGGTCGGTCGCATCATCCAAAACGTGAACGACCGAGGGTCGGTCGCATCATCGCTCGGATGCACCGCCCTCGGTCGTTTGTTGTTTCGAAGATGTCGCTGAGATGGCCGACCCACGGTTGTGCATCACCCGTACGTCACCCGCACAGCGCGGGCGTGATGCACCTCCCGGGGTCGGTCGAGAGGCTTAGAACTGCACGCGCACCGGCGTCGTGCGGTCCACCAGGGTGCCATCGCCCAGCTGACCGTGGGAGTTGCGTCCCCAGCACATCACCCCACCATCGGTCAGGCGCGCGCAGGTATGCATGCCGCCCACCTGCACATCGATGGCCGAGGGCATCGTCAGCGCAAAAGGCTCAAAGTAGTTGTCGGTGTCGCCCAGGCCCAGCCGCCCGTACTGACCGCTGCCCCAGCAGTAGACCGTGCCGCTGCCCACCGCACACACGTGGCGCTCACCCACGCTCAAATAATCCGCTGAACCCGGCCCGCCAAACACCTCGTTGGGCCGTGAGGTCGAAGACGTCGTGCTGTCCCCGAGCTGTCCGTAGGCCGGGCTGCCCCAGCAGTAGATCGTGCCGAACGTCCCTCGCGCGCAGGAGTAACGATCTCCCGCCGCGACGTAAGGGCCGGAGAGAAAGCCGGAGATGTAGTCGGCGTCATCGACTTGACGCGGCGAGGTTGAGCTGGAGCCGAAATAATCCGCATCGCCAAGCTCGCCATAGCTGTTTCGCCCCCAGCACACGTAACGTCCGCTGAGCTGACGGCGCGCGCAGCTATGGTAGCGCCCGGCGTGAATCTGCGTGGCGTCGGCCAGACCGGACACCGGCGTCGGCAACGTCAGCGGACTGTTTGATGGAGCTGCTCCGCCACTGCCAAGTTTGCCAAACTCATCGCTGCCCCAGCAGTAGGCCTGCCCGCCGCTGACGATCGCACAGGTATGCGTTGAGCCCGCGCTCACCGTGGTCACCACCGGAGGTGTCCCCGACCACAGCACCGGCGTCGGCACCATCGCGTCGGCGACGGTCCCGTTTCCAAGCTGACCGCTCAGGTTGCCTCCCCAGCAAACCAGCGTGCCCCCCTGCTGAATCGCGCAGGTGTGATAGCCACCGGCCGAGATCTTCGTCACATTGCTGAGCCCCGGAACCAGCGTGGGCTGCGTCTTGTAGATGGTGGTCCCGTCGCCCAGGCGCCCGTCGTCGTTGCGACCCCAGCAGTAGACCTCACCGTCGGTGGTGCGCACGCAGGTATGCGCAAAGCCCGAGCTGAGTTCGGCAATCGCGATGTCCAGGCACGCGCTCTGGTCGAGTTCGCAGCTCGCATCGCAGCTCAACTCTCCGGCAGCCGCGCCCACGGAGGTGCAGGTGGCTCCGGCCAGGTCGCCGCCGTCGCAGGCCTCGTGGGCCGGCTGCATGACGCCGTCGCCGCAGTAACCGGTGACCTGCCCGGCAACCTCCTGACACTGCGCGTTGCACACCCGGCAGCTCATCTCACCGTAGGCACAGCTCGTCTCGGGGGAGCCGCCGTGATCGCATTCTTCGCCACCCTGCACCACGCCGTCACCGCAGCCGGGCTCGACTTCGATGTCGATAAGCTCGCACTGCGCGTTGCACACCTGGCAGCTCATCTCACCGTCCTCGCACTCGGTCTCGGGGCTGCCCCCGTGATCGCACGCCTCGCCAGCATCGGACTGCACCACATCATCACCGCAGTACCCGGTGACCTGCCCGGCGACCTCTTCGCATTGCGCGTTGCACACCTGGCAGCTCATCTCACCGTAGGCGCAGGCAAGCACCACGGTGCCTCCGTGGTCGCATTGCTCATCGCCATCGACCTGACCATCGCCGCAGGTCGCAGGGATCACGCAGGCTTCCTCGCAGGGGCCGCCGCAATCCACGCCTTCCTCACCCCCGTTCTGAATCTCATCCTCACAGGTCGGTGCCGCGCAGGCTTCCTCGCAGGGGCCGCCGCAATCCACGCCTTCTTCACCCCCGTTCTGAATCTCATCTTCACAGGTCGGCTCCACCGGATCGTCTTCGCAGACCTGCTCGCAGGAGCCACCGCAGTCCTCGCCCTCTTCATCACCGTTCTGGACGCCATCGTCGCAGGTCGGCTCCACCGGTTCGTCCTCACAGGACTGGTCGCAGGGGCCGCCGCAGTCCACGCCCTCCTCACCGCCGTTCTGCACCGTGTCCTCACACGAGGGCACCAGACAGACCCGGTAGGTCGGATCAAACTCCTCGCCCTCCCCGCAATCTTCAGGCTGCACGCGCACGTAGCAGGCGCCCGCCACGCAGCTAAACCCCTCCTGACAGGAGGGCACACAGGCGTTCTCATCGTCATTGCGGCGACGATCGGTGTCGCCCCCACCGCAGGCACTTAGAAAGAAGGCAAAGAGGACTACAAGCGCAACTGCGCACCGGGTCATGGCTACCTCGAAAAACATGTGTCAGGTTAAGTCTTTAGGTGACCCGACGTCTTTAGCGGCCCCGGCGAAGAGAATCAACTTACGCCGACGAACATCCTCACGATCGCAAGGGGCTCAGGAGAGCGGCTCCGCGTCGCTCTTCTTTGCGCCGCCGGGCAAAGGAATGAACTCCTCATCGTCATGCACCGGAAGTTTGATGCGCCCGGCCTCCCAGTCGACTTTGGCCTGCTCGATGCGCTCCTTGCTCGACGACACAAAGTTCCACCAGATATGCCGCTTCCCCAACGGCTCGCCGCCGAGCAACATCACCGTGGCCGGGGTGCGAGCGGTGATCACCGGGTCTTTGCCGGCCTCCACCACCAGGAGCTGGCCTTTTTTGTAGAGCTGCCCGCCGAGCTCCACCTGCCCACGCGCCACATAGATCGCCCGCTCGCTGTAGCCCTGGGGCAGTTTCAACTGCGCCTCGGGCGCAAGCTCGCTGTGAACGTAGAAGAGCGGCGAGTGCGTCTGCACCGGACTTTGCAGACCGTAGGCCTGGCCGGCGATCACCCGCAACCACACGCCCGATGCATCATCGTGGGGAAGCTGCGTCTGCTCGTAGTGATGAAACGTGGGCTCAGTCTCCTCAACCTCTTCGGGCAGCGCCACCCAGGCCTGCAGGAGCTCCAGGTCGCCACCGGTGCGCCGAAACTCCTCTTCAAAACGCTCCGAGTGACTCACCCCGCTGCCGGCCGTCATCCAGTTCACATCCCCCGGCTTGATCACCTGCTCGTAGCCCACGCTATCGCGGTGCATCCACTTGCCGTGAAAGATGTACGTGATCGTCGAGAGCCCGATATGCGGGTGGGGCAGCACGTCCATCTCTTCGGAGATCACCGGCGTCAATGAGACCGGCCCGGCGTGATCCAGGAAGATAAAGGGCCCGACCATCCGCCGCTTGCGGTAGGGCAAAATGCGCGCGACCTCAAAGCCGGGACCCAGCTGGGCGGCGCGCGCATCAATGACGATGTCGAGCATACATCCTCCAAAAGATTCGAGTCAGAAGGGCGCCCCATCGCGCCGCTCCCCGAGTGTGCGCACAGACCCACGGTCGGGCAACTCGGCGTGATGACTGGACGTTGTACGACCCTCGGTCGGACAACTCCGCGCCATCACCGGACGTTGTCCGACCCTCGGTTGTGCAATCCCCCAAACGCTCACTCGAATCGACCCACATCGCACACCCCCGCGCCTCACAACCACCTAACCACACAACCACCCAACCACCTCCTCACAGATGGGTTCAGGCTCAGCGTACCCGAAGGCGATGTGCCAGGCGTCCCGGCACAAACGCCGCAGCCACCACCAGGGGGTAGATCGCCGCGCCGATCGTCGCAAAAAGCATCGCAAACCCCTGCCCCAGCCCGCAGTCGTTTTGCCACGACTCGCTAAGCGTCAGCGCGATAAAGCTGCCGAGCAAAAAAGCCCAGCCCGAGGCCGTGATCGTCACCCCGGTGCGGCCTCGTCCGTCGAGCAGCCCCGCAGCAATCGGCGGCCCCAGAATGCAGCTGCCCCAGATCGCGAGAATCAGCCAGCTCTCCGCCAGAAAGGGCGGGAGGCTCACCCGACTCAGCGCCCACCCCATCACCAGCATGCTGCCCAGCGACGCGATGTTGACCCATGCCCACAACGGCCAGCGCATCCGCGGCGCGGGCGGGTTGGGATGGCTGAATATGCGCAGCCAGGTGGTGTAAATGGGGGAAAATTCGTCGAACATGGCGTAATTCCGAAGCGAAAGTTGCGTTGAGGGCGCTACGCACCCCGAGGGTCGGGGATCTGTATCGCAAGGGCTGTGCCACCCATAAAACACCAAAATAGGGCCCTTTCCCTGCGCGGAAGCGCCCTCCCCCCGTGCAACCCCCTACATATTATGTAAGTCGCTATGACATATTATGTACGCACCCACCCCAAGAACATCCCCAGCACGAACACGAGATCCAGATCGAGAACCAGATCGAGAACCAGATCGAGAACCAGATCGAGAACCAGATCGAGAACCAGATCGAGAACCAGATCGAGACCACAACCCCCCGCGATCATTGAAAAACATCCCCCTCCCGCCGGTTTTTATTATTTGATCCTTCCAATCCCGGGTGCTACTAGCTCGCCCTTCGCTCCCATCCCTCGCCACCGCGCGTCCTTCGCTATCTTTGCGCGCCGCCCGCGCCCATCCGACCCGGCATACCCTCTATGTTCCCCAAAATCCCGCTCGCCATTCTGACCCTACTCCTCTCGCTCTCCATCGCCTGCGGCGACGATCCCATCGGCCGCCCCGACTCGGACACCGACACCGACATCGAGACCGATACCGGTGATACCGATCCCGATACCGATCCGGACCCCGATACCCCGCGCCTGATCATCCCCGGCAGCCTCGAGCTCTCGGCCGCCCTTGGCGCCAGCGCCACCACGACTTTCGTGGTTCAGAACGCCGGCCTGGCGGATCTGGAGCTGGAGTTGGAGTCCCAGGACGCCTGGCTCACCCCCTCGCTCGACCAGCTCACGCTCTCGCCGGACGCCCAGGAAAGCATCATGGTCACGGCGACCTGCGCCGACGAGAACCTCGTGCGCAGCACGGATCTCTTTGTGCGCTCCAACGATCCGCGCGCCCTGGAGACGACCGTGGCTGTGACGCTGGTCTGCGGCGACGCGGAGCTTCTCTCGGACCTCAACATCGAGGTCGAGGGCCTGCCCGAGGGGCTCGCTGCCGACGTCACGGTGAGCGGCCCGGAGAGCTTTGAGGCCACGCTGACGGGCTCCGACGAGTTCACTGATCTCACGCCCGGCACCTACACCCTGAGCGCGGCGCGCGTGGGCGACGATCTGCTTTACGACCCCAGCCAAGCCTCCCAGACCCTGGAGCTCATCGGCGGCCGCACCAAGACCGCGATTGTGAATTACGCGCTGGTTCCCGGAAGCCTTCAGGTCAGCGTCACGGGCCTGCCCGCAGGAGAGACGCCGACCATCGAGTTCGTCGACGCCGACCAGAACAGCACCTCTGTTCCCGCCGACGGCCTTCTCGAAGGGCTCACACCCGGCGATTACCAGCTCATCCCCGCCGATCTCATCGTCGGCACGACCACCTACAGCGCGTCCACGGCCACCGTGACCATCTTGAGCGCGATCCGCAGCGAGGCCACCATCGCCTACGCCGACGTCGTCGAACTCGGCTCCATGCAGATCGCGGCCACCGGACTTCCCGCAGGCGCAGCGTTCACCACGCGCATCCAGGGCGAGGGCCTTGATACCTATGTCGTGGGGGCTCAGACCGTGGAGAACCTCGCGACTGGCGAGTACACGCTGACCTTCCAGGACTTCTCCGCCGATGGCGTGATCTACAGCGCGCCGCCCGTCGATGTGAGCGTCACCACGGGCGACCCGGCCGTCGCCACCGCCGCGTACTCCGCCGGCGACACCACCTTGATCGTGCACGTGAGCACCTCGCTGCCGATGGATCTCGATTTTGAGATTTTGAGCGGTGGCAACGTCGTGCAGACCTTCTCGACCTCCGACGACACCACCGAGACGCTGCTGCTCAACCCGGGCTCCTACACCATCGAGCTCGCGAGCTACCCGCAGGTCGCCGACGATGTTGGCAACGTCACCCAATTTGCGGGACTTGGCGACTCCTTCACGCTGATCGCCGGTGCCACGGTGGAGCGCAATGTCTCGGTGACCATTCCCACGGTGGTGACCCAGGGCGGCGACAACGGTCCGGGCTCGCTTCGGGGTGTGGTCGCGTCGGTCAACGAGGGCAGCACGATCCGCTTTGCGCCGGACGTCCAAGAGGTCGCGCTTACCTCGCGGGTCCTCATCAACAAACCCCTGCATCTGCTCGGTGACGGCCAACCCGGCGACCTGGTGATTCGCGGCGCCGGCGACCACGGCCTCTTTGAGGTCCTACCCAACATGGACGTGACCTTTGAGAACCTCACCCTGCGCGATGGCCACGCGGAGTTCGGTGGCGCGATCTACTCCCAGGGCAAGCTCACGCTTCGCCGCGTCGACCTGCGCTCCAACCACGCCACCGACCAGGGTGGCGCCGTATGGCAGGACGAACGCCCCGTGGACTTCTTCTTCGTGCGCGCCCTCGATAACTCCAGCGATGGCGATGGCGGAGCGGTCTACGTCGCCCGCATCTTTGTGCACATCCGAGATTGCCTCTTCGAGGGCAATAACGCGGTGGGCAAAGGCGGTGCGCTCTTCGCCTTCGAGATCTACGAGGGCTACAACGCCGTCCTTCAGCGCAACCTCTTCAACGAGAACACCGCCGCCCAGGGCGGGGCCATCTATGCCGGTATCTACGGCTATTTTCAGAACAACACCTTCACAGCCAACAACGCCACCCTGCGCGGCGGCGCCTTTTACCACCACAGCGGCGACGACCTCGTGCTCACGCATAATACATTTACGGCCAACGGCTCCCCGGAAGGCGCCGCGATCTGGAAGTACCAAAACGCCGCGCTCACCCTGGACCGCAACCTGATCGCCTCCAACGCCACCGGCGGCGGCGCGCTCTACACCCCCCTGGGCAGCGGCGGCTCGCTCTTTACCTCCTCGGGCTACAACGTGCTGGGCGACGTGAACGTCAACATCGTCACCACCCAGCCCACCGACATCGTCGGCGACGCGACCTACAACGCGCACCTCTTGCCGCTGGCCGACAACGGCGGCTTTACCCAGTCCGTGGCCGTAGGCTCCGCCAGCGACGCCTACCAGGCCGTGCCCAAAGCCCTCTGCATGGACGCCATCGGCGTCGAGCCCCTGGGCTACGATCAGCGCATGGCCCCGCGCTCCTCCGGCGCCTTTTGCACCGTCGGCGCCTGGGAAGTCGGCAGCACCCGAAGCGGCACCTTTGAGGATTTTGAGGCCATGGACTTCTTTGACGACGGTTACGGCGACCACACCTTCTACGGCCGCGAGGGATTTCCTTTTCGCTTCCTCGAAGGACGCAAGCAGGGCGACTACCCCATCGAGGGCCAGGGGCTGCTCTTGCGCGACGCCACCAGCCGCCTGGGCGCCATAATCCCGGGCGGTCTCAGCTCCATCTCGCTGCAATTTCGCAAAGCCTTTACCGGCGGCGCCGACCGCAGCATCGAGATTCGCATCAATGGCCAGGTCGTCGCCACCAGCCAGGTTATCGGCCCGCCTGCCCAGAGCGAGGACGCGACCGTCTACACTGTGGAGGCCAACGGCCTGAACATCGCCGGTCCCTTTGCGCTGGAGATCCGCAACCTCGGCGCCCAGGTTGTGATCGATAACCTCGTCTGGGACTGAAGTCTCACGTTGACCTTCAAAGCCCCGAGCTCCGCGCCATTCTGGCCCGGGCTCGGGGCTTTTCTATGCGTGCGTGTTTGCCAAAAAGCGCCAATGGCATCGACAGCGAGGGCCTGGTGAATCTAGTTTCGCGCGTTTGAAGCAGACCCAACACGGCATAGGGAGCACAGATGAAAACGGGATTTGTACTGATTCACGGAGCGGGCCTGGGCGGCTGGATCTGGCGGGACGTTGAGACGCAGCTGAAGCAGCCCGCGCTGGCCGTCGACTTCCCCGGACGCGCGTTGACGCCGGGGCAGCGCGGGGTGCTCTCGCTGAACGATTATGTGGCGGATGTGCAGGCGCAGATCGAGGCGTTTGAATGTGAGCGGGTGATTCTCGTGGCGCACTCGATCGGCGGGGTTCTGGCGCTCCCGATCGCAGCAGCGCTCGGCGATCGCGTGGCCGGGATGGTGGCCATCGGAGCGGCGATTCCCAACGATGGCGGCTCCTTTGCCTCGTGTCTGCCGCTCCCGAAACGCCTGCTGATGAAGGCATTGATTCGAGTGATGGGCACGCGTCCGCCCGAGAGCGTGATCGGTGCCGGGCTGGGCAGCGATCTGAGCGCCGAGCTTAGCGCGGAGCTCGTGGAGCGCTTTGCGCCGGAGTCTGCGGCGCTCTACTTCGAGGACTGCCAGGCGGCGGTGCCCGAGGTGCCCCGATGGTACGTGCGGTTGACGGCCGACAAGGAGTTTGGCGATGCGCTGCAGGCGAAGATGATCGCAAACCTGGGCACGCAGAAGGTTGTGGATGTGGCGTCGGGGCATCTGCCGATGTTGAGTCAAGCGGAGGCGTTGAGCGCGCATTTAAATGCGTTTGCGCGCGAGATCGAGGGGTGAGGATGATGGTATTGGCCGACCCTAAGTCGCGCATAGAAGAGCGGATGGCACACACCATGCATGACTTCGCGCTGCCATCACCAACCGCCCTTTTTCGGCGCAGCCCCTAGCCGCGTCGCTCGCCAGGCACAATCTGGACAAATCTTTATCCAGACCTCGTCCTTGCTGCCCCGCACGCTTTCATAAAAATAACCTTAGGAAACCTCATGATGCGCTCCGCCACCGCCGCCTTCCTCGCTTTTGGACTTCTTTTACCCGCCGCGGCCTTGGCCGAGACCGGCGGCGGCCCTGACGGCTCCTGCGACGTCGACGCCACACCCATCCCCGAGCTCGAATGCCTGACCATCGAGGGCGACTACAGCGCAGGGCTCTACTATGGCGAAATCTGCGCGCGTACCCTCACGCTCACCAATACCTGCGATCAGGCTGTCACGATCGTCGAAACCGAATGCGAGCCCGAGGCCTGCGTCTCCGCGACTCTGGAGCCCGGCGACGAATTCGCGATCCATATGGAAATCCCCGAGCCCTACGAGTTCGGCGACGAGAGCAGCGTGTTACGCTTTTTCGAGGCCAGCACCGACACCGTCGAGGCCACGCTCGAAATCAAGATTCGCAACTTCTATGAAGCGCCCGAATACCCCGATGAACCGCCTGTCGACGAGCCCGATACGGACGCTGGCTACGATGAGCCCGACGACGACGCCGGCGACAATCCCGGCACCGGTGGCTGCTCCACCTCCGGCAACACCCCGGCCCCGGCGCTGCTGACGCTGGCCGGCGCCCTGGGCCTCGTCGCTCTGCGTCGCCGACGCTAAACGCACCGAACATCCAGGTAAAAAGCCCCGACCTCGCTTTTGAGATCAGGGCTTTTTACGTTCAGCCCCCCGGAGGTTGTCCGCCCCCGGTCGTGCAACATCGGCGCTATCTCTGGAGAGTATCCGCCCCCGGGTCGTTTTCGACCTCACCGGGATTGACTCCGGCCCCCGCAAATGTAAAGAGTTGTTTTCAATCATTTCAGAAGTCGTCTCACCCTCAAATCATGCGCGTCTCACGAGCGTTGCGCCTCGCCTCTGGGCCCCCCTCTGCCGCCCTCGCCCCCCTCACTTGCCTCGGAGTTCTCCTAGCAACGTACGGCTCAGAAATCATCGCTCGTCACCCTCGTCGCCCTCCTGCTCACCTCCACCGCGGCTGGCTGCAGCTCGGAAGCCCCCCAGGATGGCCTCGCCATCAGCGGCACCGAAGCCACCAGCGAGCAATGCCCCCACGGCGGTCAGGTCATCCTCATCGATGAGACCGAGCACGTCCTCTGCCAGGGCGCCCCGAGCGAGGATGGTGAATCGCCCGAGATCGAGGTCACCGACGCCACGGCGGAGCAGTGTGATGAGGGTGGCGTGGTCATCACCCTCGATGGTGAAAGCCACATCATCTGCGACGGCGAAGATGGCGAAGATGGCGAAGACGGCGTAGACGGTGCGGCCGCTGCCCACGTGGTGGTACGCGCCAGTGAGGCCGAGGTCGCACAGTGTGAGTTTGGCGGCACCTTCCTGGAGTTTGGCCTCGACGCCAACGCCAACGGCACCCTCGACGCCGAAGAAGACGTGATCGAGAGCACGTCGATCTGCAACGGCGCCACCGGCGAAGCGGGTCAGGCGGGCCTAAACACGGCAATGCGCGTCAGCGCCGCCGACGTGGCCACCTGCGAGTACGGCGGCACCTTCCTGGAGTTCGGCATCGACGCCAACGCCAACGGCAGCCTCGACACCGAAGAAGACGTGATTGAGAGCGAGTCCATCTGCAACGGCGCCCCCGGCGAAGACGGGCTTACCCCGGAGGTCACGCTCAGCAACGCCACCTCCGAGGAATGCCCCGGCGGCGAGGGCACCCTGCTGACGATTGGCGAGGAGTCGACGCTGCTCTGCCCGCTGATGGTCGTGTATGTCTCCGATCTTCCCACCGGCGCGCTCGTCGTCGACAGCGCCACCGTCAGGAATGAAGCCCCCCTGGAGTGGCGCGTGGTCCATCATAACTACGGCTTCCTGGCCAACTCGGTGACCCTGCGCACCACCGAGCGCGTCGCGTCGCGCGCCCTCTACGATGGCGGCTGGGCCAACGCCTGGGGCTCAAGCGATCTGCGCACCTGGCTCAACGCCACCTTCGCCGACGCCTTCTCGCCAGAGTTGAGCGACGCGCTCACGCCCATCACTATCCCCTGGGTCTCCATCAACAGCGGTGGCGACGTCGACGCGGTCTTCATCGCCTCGCGCACCGAGCTTGGCGGCGAGGCGGTCGAAGGCGATGGCGAGGTCCTGGACGGGTTCGCCGACCCGGCCACCGCCGCTGAGCGACGCCTTGAGAGCGCGACCCCGGGTCAGTACTGGACCCGCACCGGCATGTGGACCACCTACAGCGGCAGCGAATATGCCATGAGCGCCTGGCTTGTGAACGCATCCGGCGACTTCGTCACGGGCAACTGGACCAGCGACTCTTTTGGCATCTGGCCGATGATCAACATCAACGGCCGCACCCTGGTGGTGCAGCGCGAGAGCGATCGTTTTGAAGTGATCACCCTCGACTAACACCCCACCGGAGCGACGCGCACCACTTCGAGCACGTTTTTTGAAGAGCGCCGGCACATCGCCGGCGCTCTTTTTTTATCGGATAGGACCGACCCTCGGTCGTACAATCCGGCGTCGACACGGGAAGCTGTTCAACCCTCGGTCGTGTAACATGGCGTATTTACTGGACTTTGCACGACCCTGGGTCGTGCAACCTTTAAAAGTGGTCCGACCCTGAGTGGTCCGACCCTGGGTCGTGATCCGACGTCTTTTGGAGAGGTTGTTTGTTTGTTTCGACGCTTCTTAATAGGGCAGCGGAGTACTCGACGCGGCCTCCGCCGGTCGCCCGACCATAAAGGCAATCTGCCCCAAAAAACCCTCCACGAACTCCTCGACGTCGGCGCCCTCCAGGGTCTCGTAGTCCTCTTCATCCGCAATATCAAAGCCCAGCTCGCCATCCATCCGCCTCCCGAGGGGCTCCATGCTCATCTGCTTCATAAAGCCGCGGCTGGAGCTCGGCAGCTCGGTGGTAAACGAGGCGAAGAAGGCCGGATTAAAGTCCGTCTCAATGATCAGGCGCTCCATGCAGCGCTCACTCTCAGCGCGCAGGGCCTCGGCGTCGTCATGCTCACTCAAGCTGACGCTGAAAAACGCCGCCGGCATATGCTGCAGCTCCCGGTGCCGCTCCCCGATCAGCTCCTCGATCGGCGGTGCATACTCCCCATCTTCCAGCGCGCTGCCGAAGATCACCCCGTCATACTCGCTGAACTCCAGCTCCTCGGGGATGGCCTCAGCGGTGAAAAGCTCCACACGGTGGCTCATCTCCTTGAGGTGGGTCGCGATCGCGTCGGCGACCCGGCGAGTTTCGATCGTGTCGGCCTGGTAGATAAGAGCGAGTCGGGTGATCGTGTCCATAAGCCCCTCGAACGAAAGTCATCGTAAGTGGTTGACGTTACACCCAAAATAGACCCGAACCCCACCTCACCAACGTCGTTTATGCCCGCACTCAACCCTCACCGGACACACATCCACGCGCCCCACCCAACGCCCGCGCTCACCTCCCAACATCGCGAACCCCGACGCCCCACAACCACAACCCGCACGCCCCCCCAACCACCCACCTCCGCAAAATAAAAAACCCGAGCGCACTCAGGGCGGCGCCTGGCAAGGAGATAGGGATGAAGCTGTAGCAGCGCTACCGCGAATCCCTATCGACACCGCCAGCGTCGTCCTGATGCGCTCGGCGGCGCTCGGCGACGTTGTTCGACCCAGAAGCCTCTGGCATACTGGCGGCGAGCTGACGCCCTTTTAGTGGTTTTAACGCGCTCTTTTTCTTCCGTCGCTGAACACCTCCGGCGCCTGGACAATGCATGCGTGGTACTACGGGAACGTGTCCCGGCTGTGACGGCACCGGTGTGGTGGCCGCGCCCTGTG
Organism: Lujinxingia vulgaris; assembly: GCF_007997005.1. Classification (GTDB taxonomy): domain Bacteria; phylum Myxococcota_A; class Bradymonadia; order Bradymonadales; family Bradymonadaceae; genus Lujinxingia. The sequence continues at coordinate 82,944 of NZ_VOSL01000014.1, forward strand.
AGGAGCGGGGCTGCGCCAAGCGCGGGCTGCACTATATCTCCAACACCGACTGGGAGCGGGCCCACCGCGGCGCCGCCGAGCAGCCCGACCCGGTGATCGGCCAGATGGTCGGCGATTTTCTGGTCGTCGGCACCCTGGGCTCGGGCGGGTTCGGGCGCGTGTATCTGGCGTACCAGTCGCCGCTCTTAAGGCTCAAAGGGGCGCTCAAGCTCATCAACGTCGACACCGACGAGCCCGAGTTCTCGCGGGTGCTCCTCCAGAAGTTCCAGAGCGAGGCGGAGGTGCTCGCGCACTTAAGCCACCCCAACATCGTGCGCCTGCTCAAGTACGGCATTCACGCCGGGCGGCCTTATCTTGTGATGGAGTTCATCGACGGCAGCCGCACCCTGCGCGATGAGATTCACGCCCGCACCGAGGATGGCCGCGGCTTTAGCGCCGAGGAGATCCTCACCATCACCAACCAGCTCCTCAACGGGCTGGGCGCGGCCCACCAGGACAGCATCGTCCACCGCGACATCAAGCCCGAAAACATCATGATCCAGGCCGTGGTGGGCAACCCCCTTTACGTGCGCCTGCTGGACTTCGGGCTGGCCAAGTTCGTCGAGCATAAGAGCGATACGCGCTGGCACCTGGGCTCACCAAATTATATGGCGCCCGAGCAGATCTCGCGCAAAAACCTGGGACCCTGGACCGATCTTTACGCCGTCAGCGTGATGCTCTTTGAGTTTTTGAGCGGCCGCCGCCCCTTCCCCGGCGCCTCCGAGCAGGAGGTGTTGATCAAGAAGATCAAAGAGGAGTTTGATCCCCTCGATGAGATCGCCGACCTGAACTTCCCGGAGGTCACCCGCGACTTTCTGGCCCGGGGGCTTGCGCGCGATCCCAAAACGCGTTTTCAGGATGTCGAAGCGCTGCGCCGGGCGATGCGCCCGGCCGTCGAAGCCCTCTCCGGCCAGCTCGGCCCTCGCGGCACGCTGCTGCCCGGGCAGACCGCTCATCTGGCCTCCCGGGATCTTCTCGCTCTTAAGACGGTGCGCGCTGAGGCCGCCGACGACCTCGCCACGCGCCGCGTCCCCACCTCGGAAGAGCTCGCCATCGCCCCTGAAAACGAGATCGAGCCCGAGAGCGAGCCCGAGAACGAGATCGAGCCCGAGAGCGAGCCCGAGATCGAGATCGAGCCCGAGCCCGAGATCGAGATCGAGATCGAGATCGAGCCCGAGAGCGAGATCGAGCCCGAGATCGAGCCCGAGAGCGAGCCCGAGAGCGAGATCGAGCCCGAGATCGAGCCCGAGAGCGAGCCCGAGAGCGAGATCGAGCCCGCCCCTAAACCCTCTCAAAAACCCACCGCCTTACTCGTTAGCGCGCTGCTCCTCACCCTGGCCGGCATCGTCCTCGCCGACATCTACGGCCCCGGTTTTCTACCGCCTCCGTTCTCCCTCAAAGCCGCGCTGGCCAAAAACTCGCAAGAAAATGCCCCTGCCACCTCGTCTTCAGACGAACCCATCGCCGCCGAAATCCAAGATCTGAGCGCGGATCCGGACCCCGACGCCCTCTCGATCGCCCCGCTCATTGAGAACGCAAGCCACACCGTCAGAGGCGCTCTGATCGCGGCCGCCGAGGGTCTTCCGAGCGATGCCGTCGCCGCGCCCCCCCGCTTCGTACAGCAGATGGCCCTTGGCAAGTTCCACTCTTGCATCCTGCTGCGCGAGGGTCAGGTGCGCTGCTGGGGCGCAAACTTCGACGCCGAGCTGGGTCTGGGCCACCGCGAGCGCATGGGCGACGACGAGCCGGCCTCCGAGGCCGGGTTCGTGGCGCTGGGAGAGCCGGCCATCGCGATCGCGGCCGCCGGCGACTACAACGCGTCGTTTACCTGCGCGCTCTTAGAGAGCCGCGCTCTGCGCTGCTGGGGCAGCAACCACTTTGGCCAGCTGGGCCTGGGTCGCGACGTGCGCCGCGTCGGCGAAGACGAGCTCCCCGCCGACATCGAGCCCATCACCATGGGCGGGCCGGTCAAAACGCTGACCGTCGGCGCGATGCAATACGCCACCCACGCCTGTGCCCTTCTCGACGACGGCGATCTCAAATGCTGGGGCAACAACCGCTACGGCCAGCTCGGACTGGGCCACACCCATCACCTGGGCAAAGCGGAGGTCCCGGCCAACATCAACCCGGTCAACGTCGGCGCCGACGTCCTGGAGATCAGCGCCGGAAAGTTCCACACCTGCGCGCTCTTAGAGGGCGGCGAACTCAAATGCTGGGGCCGAAACCAGGCCGGACAGCTTGGCCAGGAGCACACCGACAATATCGGCGACAACGAGCACCCCGCCGCCGTCGACTTTATCGATGTGGGCGATGAGGTGTTGGCGGTCTCCGCCGGCCGCAGCCACACCTGCGCGCTGCTCCCCGAAGGACGCGCCCGCTGCTGGGGCTGGAACGAGCACGGCCAGCTGGGCCTGGGCCACACCAACAACATCGGCGACGACGAGTCCCCGGCCGAAGCCGGCGACATCGACGCCGGCGGCCCGATCTTGCAGATCGACGCCGGCGGCCTGCACACCTGCGCGCTCTTAGAGGGCGGCCGAGTGCGCTGCTGGGGCGACAACCGCTTTGGCCAGCTCGGCTACGGGCACCGCCGCTCCGTCGGCACCGACGCCCCGCCCTCGCAGGCCACCGACGTCTACCTGGGCGGCAAGGCCGTGGCCATCGAAGCCTCGAACTACCACACCTGCGCGCTCCTCGAAGACGACACGATGCGCTGCTGGGGTTTTAATGATTTTGGCCAGCTCGGCTACGGCCACACCGACCTTATCGGTGACGATGAGGCCCCCGCCATCGCCGGCGCGGTGCCCGCCTATGAGCTCGACACCCCCGACGCCGAACCCTTGTAACCAGGTCATGTTTCCGACTTCTGGGCGCGATGATGTTCGCCCCCCGGTTGAACAGTTCAACCTCATTGCTGGCAATGGTCCGACCCTGGCAAGGGTCCGACCCTCGGTCGTGCAACTCGACGCCATCACTCGCGATCGTCCGACCCCGGGTCGTGCAACTCCGCGCACGATCGCCGCCTACGTCTCATCATCCAACCTCTCCTCAACCTCCACCCTCTCCGGCCCGATCCGCCACGTCTTCTGCGTCACTCGCTGCCGAAAACGCGCGTCGTGGCTCACCAGCAGAAGCGCCCCGGGGTAGGCGACCAGCGCCTCCTCCAGCCGCTCGATCGAGGGCAGATCGAGGTGATTGGTCGGCTCATCGAGAATCATCGCGCAGACGCGCTGATGCAGCGCCTGCGCCAGCATCACCTTACGCGCCTCCCCGGGGCTGGGGGGGGCGCCGCCGAGCAACTTCGAGGGGTCCGTTCCCAGCGCGGCCACGATGTTCATCACCTCTCCGAGCTCGTCGGGGTGCATCGCTTTGAGCGCCTGCATGCTGGCCGATGTCCGACCCTCGGTCAGCTCTTGAGGCAGGTAGAGCACCCGATCTTCGGGCACGTGAAGGTTCGCCATCAGCAGGCGCAGCAGCGTCGACTTACCCGCCCCGTTGGGGCCGGTCAGCGCGATCTTCTCGCTGCGCCCGAGCGCCAGGCGAAGATCGCCTGCCAGCACCCGATCGCCGGCCTTCAACGCCTCGCCAGTGAGGCTCGCCAGGGGATCTTTGGGCGAGGGCTCAAAGTCCACGAGCAGCGCCCGGCCCAGGGCTTTGTGGATGGGAAGTTCTCTTAACCTCGCATCGGCTTTTGCGAGCTCGCGGCCCACCACACCGGCCTCCCGGCTGGCCTTCGCCGACGCGTCGATCGCGCGCCCTTTTCGCGCCATGCTGCGCGCGTCGCTGTCGCGCACCGAGGTCATGCGGCTCTTTGTGCTGAGCGAGCGCTCCGTGGACTGCTGGCGCTCGGCGGCCTCCACGCTTGCGCGCTTGAGCCGATCGCGCGCCGCCTCGGCGTTTTGCCGCGCCTGCACCTCCCCGGCAATCCGCAACTTCCGCATGTCAAAAGCAGCGCTGTACGCCGCCGGATAGACCTTGAGCGCCACCTCGCCAGGGCCCGGCTCCAGCCACAGGGTCGCCTGGCACGTCGCGTCGAGCAGCGCGCGATCATGGCTGACCACCACGCCCACCCCCCGGTGCAGCCCCATCGCCTCCATCAACCACGCTCGCCCCTCCGCGTCGAGGTGGTTGGTGGGTTCGTCCAGAAGCAAAAGATCGGGACGGGCCATCAGCGCCGCGCCGATCTGCCAGCGCTTGCGCTCCCCCGGGGAGAGCGTCTCCCAGCGGGTCCACCCCTCATAGTCCAGATCAAGGCGGCTTTTGAGGCGCATCGCCTCTTTATCCCAGCGCTGCGCCGCCTCATCGACCCGCTCACCCGGCGCCTCCACGCGCTGCTCACAGCAGACCACCGGCCCCTCAAACTCGTGCACCATCCGACCCTCGGTCGGCTCCAGCGCCCCGCTCAGAAGACTCATGAATGTGGATTTTCCCGCGCCGTTCGGCCCCACGAGCCCGTACCAGCCGGCCTCCAGATGCAGATCCAGGCCCCGAAAGAGCGTGTGGATCGCGCGCGGATACGAAAAAGCGACGCGCTCAAGGCGCACCGACACCTGCGTTGAAGTCATACGACCTCCTTTCAAGAGAATGGGCGCAGATCCAAAACAGAAGGACCTGCAAATCATCGCGCTCTTAAAAGGGGGTTACTTCACCAGCGGACTCGGGGTTTGGGAAAAGGGAAGTCGGTGGCCCACACGACCTCTCGATCGGCGGCGACACGACGGCTCAAAACTAGGCAGGTGTTTTCAAGAAATCAAGACGTCGACGCGCGCGCCGTGCAAGATGAAATGATACGATGTGCGCGAGTTTTATAAATCCGTATACAACATGCGCGTCGCCATATGTGCTCCACACGGCCCTTCACGCTCACGCGAACTTTTCCTACGCCACACAAAAATCACCAAAACACCAACAAAACCAACACATTACACACCCAGCACTCACCCTCCTCCCTGATTAAAAATACCTGAGTGAAAAATATGGCACGGGGCTCGCTATGGGGAAGGTTCGAGTCTGGAGGCCGACGCCGTCGACACGTTGAAAGACAACGCCCGACCCGCCTCCTCAACATCTCTCGAACACAGCGGCGAGGAGCTGCCGCAAGGAAAGTCAGATGAAACACCACCTGCGTAAGTTGAACATCCCCAAACACTTCCATCCCCACCTGCTCAAGACCATCGGGACGATGATCGAGAGCGGGCAGACCACCCCGGATGAGGCCTACGAGGAGCTGCGGGCGATCGTGGAGGCCCCCGAAAACTACCAGGGTGAGACCTTCGCGGAGCTCGCCGACTACCTTCAAAAGGTCGAGATCTGGAAAGAGCCCGAGACCCGCGCGCCCTGGGCGCAGTGGGGTGAGAATCTGGAGCCGCAGGCGGTCAAGCAGATGGAGCAGGCCTCGCGCCTCCCCATCGCCTACCGCGGCGCGCTGATGGCCGACGCCCACCTGGGCTACGGCCTGCCCATCGGCGGCGTGCTGGCCACCGAGGGGGCGGTGATCCCCTACGCGGTCGGCGTGGACATCGCCTGCCGGGTGAAGTTGAGCGTGCTCGATGTCGATCTGCAGAGCTTTGAGGATCATCCCGAGCGTTTTGAGCGCGCCATTGAGCGGGAGACCGCCTTTGGCATCGGCGCGCATTTCAAGAAGCCCCACGATCACAAGGTGATGGATGAGGACTGGGAGATCTCGCCCATCACCTCTCGCGGTAAGTCCAAAGGCTGGAAGCAGCTCGGGAGCAGCGGCTCGGGGAACCACTTTGTGGAGTTCGGGGTGCTCACCCTCACCGAGCCGGACCTGGGGCTTGAGGCCGGGCGCTACCTGGCGCTTTTGAGCCATAGCGGCAGCCGCGGCACCGGCGCGGCGGTGGCCAACCACTACTCGAAGCTTGCGATGAAGCTGCACCCGGAGCTTCCCTCGGAGCTTCGTCACCTGGCCTGGCTCGACCTTAAGAGCGAGCCCGGCCAGGAGTACTGGGCGGCGATGGAGCTGATGGGGCGCTACGCGTCGGCCAACCACGCGGTGATTCACCGCCAGATCCTGCGCAACCTCGGCGCCGAGGCGCTGGCCCAGGTCGAGAACCACCATAACTACGCCTGGAAGGAAGTTCATGACGGCCGCGAGCTGATTGTGCATCGCAAAGGCGCCACGCCGGCGGGTAAGGGTGTGCTCGGGGTGATTCCGGGCTCGATGGCCGACCCCGGCTTTGTGGTCCGCGGCAAAGGAAACGCCCTCTCATTAGAGAGCGCCGCCCACGGGGCCGGGCGCGTGATGTCGCGCACCCGAGCCAAGAAGACGATGGACTGGGCCCCGGTCAAAGAGCGCCTGGCGCGCCAGAAGGTGCGACTTCTCTCGGCCGGCCTCGATGAGGTCCCCGACGTGTACAAAAACATCGAAGAGGTCATGCGCGCCCAGAACGACCTCGTGGAGATCGTGGCCCGCTTCGACCCGCGCATGGTCAAGATGGCGCCGGCCGGCGAACCGGCGGAGGACTAAGTGGCTGAATTTAAACAAGAACCAATCACAATCGATGGCAGCGCCGGTGAGGGGGGCGGCCAGGTGCTGCGCAGCGCGCTGACGATGGCGATGCTCACCGGCCGCCCCTTCGCCATGGAGAAGATCCGCGCCGGCCGGCGACGCAGCGGCCTGCTGCGCCAGCATCTGACCTGTGTGCGGGCCGCCACAGCGATCTGCAACGCCGAGGTGGAGGGCGCCGACCTTGGAAGCCAATCCCTGCGCTTTACGCCGGGCGATCTTCAGGGCGGCGACTTCCGCTTCGAGGTGGGCTCGGCCGGCAGCGCCATGCTGGTGTTGCAGACGGTGCTCCTGCCGCTGGCGCTCAGCGGGCAACCCGCCACGCTGAGCATCAGCGGGGGCACCCACAACCCGGCCGCGCCCCCCTTTGAGTTCATCGCGCGCGCCTACCTCAAGGTGCTGCGCGAGGCCGGCCTCTCCATCGAAGCCGAGCTGCGCCGCCCGGGCTTTATGCCCGCCGGCGGCGGGGAGGTTTTTGTCGACGTTTCGCCTGCGAGTGGCCGACCTACGGTCGTGCAAAGCCCGCATAAAACCTCGTCGATCGATGCGTCACCCGCCCTCGACCTGATGGCGCGCGGCGAACTTCTCGACGCCTCCCTTGAGGCGCTGATCGCCCACCTCCCGACCTCCATCGCCGAGCGAGAGATCCAGACCTTTTTAAAACGCGCGCCCGCCCTCCCCGCCCCCGGGGTCGGCTGGAAGACCGAGGTGCTCCGCCACGACACAAGCCCCGGACCGGGCAACGCGCTCCTCGCCACGCTGAACTTCGAGCACGTCCGCGAGGTCGTCTTTGTGCCGGGTCAAAAAGGCGTGAGCGCCGAGACCGTCGCCGAGCGCCTGGCCGACGCGCTTGGCGCCTACCTCCAGCACGACGCCCCGGTGGGCGAACACCTCGCCGACCAGCTCCTGGTGGTGCTCGCCGCGCTCGGCCGCGGGCGCTTTCGCTGCGGCGAGCTGAGCTCGCATGCCCGCACCCAGCTTGAACTTCTGCCACGTTTCACCGGCCGCGAGTTCGAGGTGAACGAGCGCGACGATGGCACCTTCGACGTTGGCCTGGAGTCTCAATGAGTGCTCGAAAACCCACCGTTGTGATCGGCCTCTTAGGCTCCCAGCTCGACCGCGGCTTTGCTCCGGCCCGCTGGGAGCGCTGGCGCCCTTCGGTGGGGATCTGCCAGCAGGACGACCTGCTCATCGATCGTTTTGAGCTCCTCTGCCAGCCCGGCGATCGCCGGCTCGCCAGACAGGTCACCGAAGACATCGCGCAGGTCTCACCCTCGACCGAGATCGTGCTGCGCGAACTTCCTCTGAACGACCCCTGGGATTTTGAAGAAGTCTTTGGCGCGCTGCACGACTTCAGCCGCGCCTACCCCTTTGAGGATGACGAAGAGTATCTGCTGCACCTGACCACGGGCACCCACGTCGCGCAGATCTGCATGTTTCTCCTGGCCGAATCCCGCCACCTGCCCGCGCGTCTTTTGCAGAGCTCCCCGCGCAAAAAAGGCCCGATGCGGGCCGCCGGGGGCTGGCGGCTCATCGATCTGGATCTCTCGCGCTACGACCGGCTGGCCGCGCGCTTTGCGCGCGAGCAGCACGAGGCCACCACGCTGCTCAAAGGCGGCATCAACACCCGCAACGCGACGTTTAACGCGCTGATCGAAAAGATCGAGATCGTCGCCCAGCGCTCCCGAGAGCCGATGCTGCTCACAGGCCCCACCGGCGCGGGCAAGACGCAGCTGGCGCGGCGCATCTACGAGCTCAAAAAACAACGCCACCAGGTCCGCGGCCCCTTTGTGGCCATCAACTGCGCCACGCTGCGGGGCGACGGGGCCATGAGCGCGCTTTTTGGCCACCGCCGCGGCGCGTTCACCGGGGCGGTGGCCGCGCGCGAAGGGTTGCTCAAGCGCGCCGACGGCGGGGTCGTCTTCCTCGACGAGATCGCCGAGCTCGGCGCCGACGAGCAGGCCATGCTTTTGCGCGCGCTGGAGACCGGTCGTTTTTTGCCCGTCGGCGCCGACGATGAAGTCGAGAGCGACTTTGTGCTCATCGCCGGCACCAACGCCGATCTTCTCGATGAGGTGCAGCGCGGCCGCTTCCGCGCCGACCTCCTCGCCCGCATCAACCTCTGGAGCTTCGAGCTTCCGGGTCTGGCCGCGCGCCGCGAAGACATCGAGCCCAACCTCGACTTTGAGTTGGAGGCCTATGGCGAGCGCCACGGAGAGCGGGTGCGCATCAACCTGGAGGCGCGCCGTCGCTACCTGGACTTCGCGCTGAGCGACGACGCCACCTGGACGGCGAACTTTCGCGACTTAAACGCCTCGGTGGTCCGCATGGCCACCCTGGCCCGCGCCGGCGTGATCGATGAGGCGGTGGTGGCTGAAGAGATCGAGAGGTTGCAGGTGCGCTGGGGCCTCAACGGCGCGAGCGACGACGCCCACATGGCACATCCGGGGGTCGGACATCACCCGCTCAACGCGAGCGACGACGCCCACATGGCACGTCCGGGGGTCGGACATCACCCGCTCAACGCGAGCGACGACGCCCACATGGCACATCCGGGGGTCGGACATCACACCGCTGCGAAGGTCGGTCGAAGCGCGGCGATGGGAGAGGTTGAAGATGTGCTCTCGGAGCTGGGTGTTGGCGAGCTCGACGATTTCGACGCCGTGCAACTTCGCTATGTGATTGAAGTCTGCCGCCAATGCGCAACGCTCTCGGAGGCAGGCCGCGCGCTCTTCGCCCACTCCCGCACACGCCGAAAGTCGCGCAACGACGCCGATCGCCTGCGGAAATACCTGCAGAAATTCGGGTTGGACTTCGACACCCTCACCGCCCTCAACGAGCCGGTGTAACGACGTGGCCACGCCTCACGAGGCTCAGGTCGGACCGGGCTCTCTGTCCAGCTCGGGATAGTGCCGAAAGATCCCGTCCTCATTGAAGGGGATGCAACGCTCGCTCTTGAGATACGCCGCAATGCGCTCGCGCGTTGCGACCTGATGCGCGTGCCGCTCCAGGCGAGCGTACCGCGGTCGGTAGGCCGACCAGGCCCTCGGAAAAGCGTAGCGAATCCCCCGGATCATCTGAAAAAGCCCGAGGTCCGGATAGGTCAGGCGATCGCCAAGAAGACAATCCCCCGGCGTGGCGTTGAGCGCGCTCTCAAAGTAGTCGAGAAACTTCGGCAGGCGCTCCTCGATGAAGTTGCGGGTTCGCTGACGCGCGGCGTCCTGCTGATCCTCATAATAACGTCCGACCGCGATCGGATGATGCGTGTCGTGAACCTCAGACAACATGTCTTCGAGGGTGATCTGGAGCTGGTTGGCGTGCCAGATCGCGTCGCCCTCGGGCGCAAGCCCGTGATGGGTTCCGAGGTAGAGGCAGATATTCGGGGTCTGGGAGATCGTCAGCGGGCCCGCCCTCAACACAGGCACCGCGAACGCCGGCGTCTGCCCGAAGTCCTCGGCCAGAAGACGCTCAATCGCGGCCGTCCCGCCCCCCTCGGCCTCCGGCAACCGCGCCACGTCGATATAAGACACACCACACTCTTCCAACACCAGGCGCACAAACTCGCCACGCCCCGGGATCGATGGCCAATAGTAGAGTTCACAGGTCATGCAGAAACCTCGTCGCAGCTGCTCCGGGAGATGCGGCACACGCCCGGGTGTCGCACACCCAAACCGGTCAGGATGTGTTGGCGCAAAAGGTATACACACCACGTCTTCTTTCGATGACTGGAGGCTCGATGAAACATCTCGCAACCCCACTCTCACCCCATCCGAGCTCCGCAAGCCCTCTTCTCCCCGACCGCCCCAGCCGGTCCGACCCACGGTTGTGGTCGAAGATCGCCATCGTTGGTGCCAGGCCAGCGCCCTGGCACAAAAAAACCCGGCCCCCAAAAGGGGCCGGGCGTCGCGCGAGGCGTTGAAGCCTCACGCCGCAAACGAGCATCCCACAAACGCTCAGTCGATCACGTCGTCGGCGCCGGAGCCGTCAAAGGTGTTGTTCGCCAGCAAGTCCGCTACATCGGCGGCCTCAGCGGCTTCGATCGCCGTCACGCTGTAGCTGGAGAACGTGTTGTTTTCGACGTTGATCGAGTTCCGCAGCGTGAGCGCGGTCGTCGCGTACGAAAACTCGGCGTACGCAATGGTGCTGTTGGAGGTCATCGAGCCATTGATCCAGACGCCTTCCCAGGCTCCGGCTTCTTCAAGCTCCGAGGTGAAGATGATCGGCGCATCGACGGTTCCCACCGCGGTCACGGTGCCGCCATTGCCGTTCCAGCCAAACTCCAGCGACTGATCCGGCGCGAAATAAAACACGGTGCCCGGCTCAATCACGACCTCGGCCGCATCGCGGGTGGAGATGTCGTCGATCACGCGGTAGGGCGCGCCCAGCGGGCGGATCGTGGCATCGATGCTCAGGTTACCTTCGACATCAATGAAGTCATCTTCATTTCCCTCGATGGTGCCCGTGGGCATCGTGCCGATGGTCTGAAAGCCGATGACCGCCGCGCGCCCCTGGGTGTTGAGGATCGAGATGTTCTCCGAGCCGGTGCGAAGGCCCTCGCGCAGCGCAAAGCCGGTGTGAAAGCTCTCCTCCACGCTCAGGTTCTGAATGCGGATCCCCGAGCGCACCTCGACGGCAGCCTCGGTGTTGGTCCCGGCGTAGCGCACCTGCACGTGGTTGATGTTGGAGCTGCTGAGCACATCCCCGCGCACGATGATGCCGCGCCAGGAGCCGGGCGTGGGATCGATCGCATCAAAGACGATGGGGGACTCGGCGCTTCCCTGAAGATCAAACGAGAACGTGTTGCCGTTCCAGCCAAACTCGATGAGCTGGTCCACATCGACCAGAAACTCCACGCCCTCGGAGACGTTAAACGCCCCGCCGTCTCGACCCGAAAGCCCCTCGGCCACCACAAAAGAGACGCCGGGGTCCTGCACGTTGACCTCGGTGGTGATGTTGCTGAAGTCCAGCACGATCACGTTGTCGGTGTTGTCGCTGATCTCACCGCCGTAGGGGAAGTTCGCCAGGGCGCTCTCGTTGGTGAGCACCACCGCCTCTTCGGCGCTCCCGGTCACGGTGAGCCCCTCCGAGCCGCTGCGGAAGCTGTAGGCCTCTACGCCCACATCGCCGGACTCATTGACGGTGACGTTGGAGAGGGTAAACCCGGCGTTCTGAACCAGCGCGGGCTGCTCGCCACCGGCGTGGTGAATCTCCACATGCTCCAGGCGGCTGTTGGTCGCGCCGTCGCCGCGGAAGATGATCCCCCGCCAGAACCCGGCCTCGGCCGTCTCGCCACGAAAGACGATCGGCGCCTCTTCGGTGCCTTCGGCAAAGACGGCGTAGTCGTTGCCGTTCCAGCCAAACTCAAACTGGACGTCGGCCTGCACATAAAAGGTGGTGCCCGCCTCAATCGTGATCTCCGCACCGTTGCGAATCGAGACGTCATCGACCACCAGGATATCGCCCGACCAGGTCTGATCCTCGGTGATGTTTCCGCCCAGCTCGGTCATCTCATCCGGGTTGGGCGTGGCGTCGGGATCGCCGGAGTCGCCGGCGTCATCACCCGCGTCGGTGTCTTCCACAACCGGGTCTTCGTCGTCGCCGGTGACGCAGGCTGGCCCGGCCAGGGTCAACGAAAGCAAACCGGCGAGCACGTACTTCGATCGATTCCTAAACAACATCATAGCTCCACAAGTTGGTGGTTTTACCGCGCCGGCGTTCGCTGAGCGCGGCCCCATTCCCTGAAATTAGCAAGGTAGCTTCAGTCTATAGAGGAGAACGCAGGCGGATGTAAAGAGAGGTATGTTCGCCTCCTATGCCTGCACCTCAGGCCCACGCCAGGCGATCGCGTCAACCCGCAGCACATCCCCCCTTCGCCCGCCCTATCGCGTCCCCCGGCCCCCGGCCTCAGTTCTTCTTATCGTAATCTTTGAGCTTGTTGCGGATCGTGCGCGTGCTCACCCCCAGCTCCTGGGCGGCGCGGGAGCGGTTGCCCTCAAAGCGCTCCAGGGTGCGCTCAATGATGACGCGGCGCACATCGGTCAGCGGCATATCCCCGGCCCGAAACTGCACGGTGTGGGCGTCCTCATTGCCCGACGCGCGTCGTGTCTCGTGGGCGACCTCGGGTGCGGCATCGGCCTCAAAGATCAGATGCTCGGTGGTGATGCAGGCGGCGGTGCTGGCCAGGATCAGCGCCCGCTCCACGATGTTGATCAACTCCCGCACATTGCCCGGGTAGCGGTAGCTGGCGAGCTGCTCAAGCGCCTGCGGGCTGAACTCACGAGGCTCAAGATCCAGGCGCTCGGCCAGCGTCCCGGCATAATGACGCGCCAGCGGCAGAATATCGGCCGGGCGCTCGCGCAAGGGCGGGATCTCCAGCGGAAAGACGTTGAGGCGAAAATAAAGATCCTGGCGAAACTGCCCCGCGCTTACATGCTCGGCCAGGTTGCGGTTGGTCGTGGCGATGATACGCGCGTCGTTGGGAATGGGACGCGTGCCCCCCACGCGCAAGACCTGCCGCTCCTGAAGCACGCGCAAGAGCTTGGCCTGCAGCTCCAGCGGAAGCTCCGAGACCTCATCGAGCAGGAGCGTGCCGCCGTGCGCCCGCTCAAAGGCGCCGGCGTGCTGACCGGTCGCCCCGCTGAACGCCCCCTTCTCATGGCCGAAGAGCTCACTCTCAATGAGCGAGGCGCTCAGCGCCGCGCAGTTGATCGCCACCATCGGACCGCGCGCCACCCGGGAGTTGAGGTGAATAAAGCGCGCGAGCACCTCTTTGCCCACGCCTGTCTCCCCGTGAATCAGCACCGTTGAGGGCGTGCGCGCCACCGTCTCCGCCAGCGCAAAGAGCTTACGGCTGGCGTCATCCTGCGCCAGCGCGTCGATGCCCTCTCGCCCTTCCTTCATCGACGATGTCTCTCGTTCCGACTTTGCCAAAACCCTCTCCCTGAGCGCGCGACGCACTCCCTGGGGCAACGTACGTGGTCATTCGATCACCTCAGCGCATGATCCGGAATTTCCTTCCGCGAGGCAACGATCCCGCCCGGAAAAGTTTTCCGCGCGCTCCTTTTGGGCCGAGTTCAGACCCTTTCATCCTCGTTGTAGCACGAAAAACAAAAGACCATAAAACCCTTATTTACCAACAAGTTATGACAAAACATGTTTGTGACATCGACTTTTTTTCAGCCCGGGCACGCCCCTTGCTGAAGGGTGGTCATGCGACGCCGTACCGACGAGTCGGAGCCGCTTTCCCCCCTGCCCCCTCCCGGGGCTGACCTCATAAGGAGACGACCATGACCATCCGACACATCTTCACTCGACGCACCCTGGGCATGACGACAGCAGCGGCGCTGCTGCTGATCTCCCCGGCGGCCTTCGCCGACAACGTGGGCTCCATGGACGCCTCGGTCACCCTGCAGGCACCGCTGAGCGTGGCCGTCGACACCCAGCTCTCCTTCGGCACGCTGGCCATCCCGGTGGCCAACAGCGCCACGCTGGTGATGACCGCCAACGGTGAGACCGTCGACGACGCCGGCGTGGGCGACGGCGCGATCTACCGCAACGACGCGGTCTTCGGTCAGATCACCATCACCGGTGAGGCCGACACCAGCGTCTCGATCTCTACCCCGGCCAGCCTGGAGCTGGCCAGCGGCGTCAACATCACCTCGTTTAACCTGAGCAACGCCAGCCCCACCCTGGCGCTGGGTACGGCCACCGTTAAAGTCGGCGGCACGCTGGTGGTCGACAGCACCGCTCAGGTTGGCAGCCCCTCGCAGAGCTTCGACATCACCGTCGAATACCAGTGAGGCCGGGCCTGCGCGCGGCCGTCCCTCTCTCCCACGGCCGCGCGCAGGCGTCATCACCCCGACTTCTTCCCCCCTGTCGCACCACCTCAACTCCCGGAGCAGCCCATGACCCGATCGTGGCGAAGATGGATGGCCTCAATGGTGCTCGTCGCCGGCATCGGCTGGAGCAGCGTGGCCAGCGCTCAGAGCATCTCGATCTCACCGACCCGTGTGGTCTTGGAGGGGCGCGAGCGCAGCGCGGAGCTGACCCTGGTGAACCAGTCCGAGCAGACGCTGACCTACCGCGTGCTTTTTCGGCGCCTGGCGATGAGCCCCGCCGGCCAGTTTGAAGAACTTCCCCCTGAGGCTGCCGGAAAGTTCGTCGACGCCTTTGTGCGCTACTCTCCCCGCCAGGTCACGCTGGGCCCCGGGGAGACGCAGACGGTGCGCCTGATGGTGCGCGCGCCGGCCTCTTTAGGCGATGGCGAGTACCGCTCCCACCTGACCTTTCAGGCGTTGCCCACCGCCGCCGAGCCCCCGCAGCCCGAGAGCAGCGAGGCGGTCGAGGTGGCCCTGAAGATGCGCATGAGCGTGAGCCTGCCGGTGATCTACCGCCGCGGCGAGCTCGGCGCGGAGCTGAAGTCGCCCGACCTTCAGATCACGCACCACCAGGGGCGGCCCACCGCCATCATGAACCTCCAGCGCAGCGGCGAGCGCTCGGTCTACGGTGACTACGAGCTCTATTACGCGCGCCGGCCCGGCATGCCCGCCGAGCTCGTCGGCGCGGTGCGCGGGGTGGCCTTCTACGCCCCCGGCCAGGAGCGCGTGCTGCACGTCCCCTTAAACGACGCCTCGGTGAGCGCGACCGGCCAGTGGAGCCTTCGTTTTATCGAGCGCGACGGCGACCGGCGCGCGCCGGCTCAGACCGTCGCCATTGAGCGTGTTCGCCACTCTGGCGAGCGCTGAACACGGTGAGGGGCCATGGAATCACACGCGCGACATGGCCGTGGAGCCAGCCCGGCGGGCCGACGCGCGTGGTCGTGGATCACCCTCTTCAGCCTGACCTCGATCCTCATCAGCCCGCTCGCCAGCGCACAGTCCGCGCTGGAGCCCGCCGCCTCCATCGAGAGCGCCTCGTATGGCGAGGCCTTTGAGGCCGAGAAGGAGTGGCTGGTCGTCGAGCTCTTCCTCGACGACCATCATTTGAGCGAGGCCTTCCTCATCATCTGGGACGCCGCCTCCAACCGCGCCTTCGTGCCGGTGAGCCACCTGAGCGAACTTCTGGAACTTGCCATTCACGCCGACCTCCCGTCGGCGCGCGTGGAGGGTTGGATCATGGATCCCGCTCGCACCGTCGCCATCGATCTTTTACGCGGCCGGGGCGAAGCCTCCGGGCGCGCGGTGGCCTTGAGCAGCGACGACTGGATCGCCCAGCCCGACGATCTTTATCTGGCCGCCGACCTCGTCGCGCGCTGGCTCCCGGTCACGCTTACGACCGACTTACAACGACTTCGCCTGCAGGTTGAGGCGCGCGAACCTCTGCCGATTCACCGCCGCCTGGAGCGCGAGAGACGCCTGGCGCGCATGCGCGCCGTCCAGGGCTGGGACGGCGCCCCGCATTACGAGGTGCTCGAGGCGCCCTACCGCATCATCGGCGCCCCGGTGATGGATCTTTTTTTAAGCGGCACCCTGCGCGCCGCCACCTCGGAGCCCGGTAGCACCACCGTGCCCCAGTCCAACACCTACAGCGTGCGCGGCGCCGGCGATCTGCTCTGGATGCAGGGCAGTTGGTCGCTGAGCGGAACGCCAAACGCCCCCCTGAGCGCAGCGCGCCTCAACCTCTCGCGCCGAGACCCGGCCGGTCGACTGCTGGGCGCGCTGGGCGCCACCCGCGTGGAAGTGGGTGATGTGCACGCCAGCGCCATCCCGCTGGTGACCACCGGACGCGCCGGGCGCGGCGCAAGCCTCTCCACCGCCCCGCTGACCCGGGCGCAAACCTTCGACCGCACCTCCCTGCGTGGCCAGCTCGACCCGGGCTGGGAGGTGGAGCTCTACCGCAACGGCGCTTTTTTGGGCACACAGCGCGAAGCCCGCGGCCGCTTTGAGTTCGGCGACGTCCCGCTGGTCTACGGCTGGAACGAGCTGCGCCTGGTCTTCTTTGGCCCCTACGGTCAGGAGCGCGAGGAGATCGAGCGCATCTTCATCGGCTCCGAGATGGTCCCCACCGGTGAGGGCCAGCTCGATCTTCAGGTGGTTGAGGCCGGCACCCCGCTGATGGTGACCAGCCCGGACTTCCAGAACACCACCGGCGGGCTGCGTGCGTCGGCGAGCTATGAGTTCGGCATCAACTCCGGGCTCTCGGTGCTCGGCCGTGCCAGCACCGCGTCGCTCTACGGCGACGAGCAACGAAGTTACCTCAGCGCGGGCACCCGCGCCGGGCTGGGCTCCTGGTATGTGGGCGGCGAAGTCGTCGCCGACCTGGGCCACGGCGCCGCCGGCATCCTGCAGTTTCAGACCCGCAAGCTCGGCCTGAACCTCTCGGGCTACCACCTGCGCACCGCTGGCGACTTTCGCTCCACCGCGCTCGGCTACGGCGGCGCTTCGCGCCGCTCCGAGACCAGTCTGCGCCTCGACGGCGCGCTCAAGCTCGGCGCCCACATCCCCTACCAGCTGCAGTGGCTGCGTCGCGACCAGCGCAACGATCTTCAGCAGCATCGCGTCAGCGCGCGCTACGGACTGCGCATCTTCGGCGCGCAGCTCTCGCACACCCACCAGCTCAACCTGATGCAGGGCGCGCTGCAATCGCTCAACGCCCGCGCCTCATTGCGACGCCGCATCGGCGACTGGAGCCCGCACCTGAGCGCGGACTACCGCGTGGTGCCCGCCCCGCGCCTGCGCATGGTGCAGGCCGGTCTCGACCGCAAACTCACCCGGACCCTGCGCGCTTTTGCCACCCTCGATCTTCGCAACCTGGTCGATCTTCAGCTCGGCGTGCGCGCCGGCATCCAGGGCGAGGTGGGCGGAGTGCGCTGGGGCCTCAACGGCGGCTGGGGCCAGCGCGGCGGCTGGGCGCTGGGCGCAAGCCTGGCCATGGGCCTGGGCCCCGACCCGGTCGACGGCGGCCTGATGGTCTCCACCCCCGACCTGACCACCCGCGGCCAGGTCCTCGCCGAGATCTTCCGCGACGCCAACGGCAACGGCCAGCGCGACCCCGGAGAAGATCCCATCGAAGGCGCTCGCGTCCAGGGCTTTGGCAGGCGCACCTACCCGGCCCGGACCAACGCCGCAGGGCGCCTGCGCGTGGCCGGCCCCCCCTCGACCTACACCGAGCTCCGGCTGGACACCTCCAGCCTCAACGACCCCTTCGCCCTCTCCACCGTCCAGGGCCGCAGCGTCATCACCCGCCCCGGTGCCCCGGCCCGCCTGATGCTCCCGGTGGTCATCGCTGGCGAGGTCGACGGCACGCTCTACGTCGAACGCGACGGCCAACATCTACCTCTGCCCGGCGGCTGCGTCACGCTGCGCCCCCGCCAGCAACCCGGTCGCCCCACGGCCGAAGCGGTGGAGGCTCGCACCGCCTACGACGGCTTCTTCTACTTCCCGCATGTCCCGCCCGGCAGCTACGAGCTGGGAGTGTGCCGCCCGAAATCCCCCGACTCAACCCTGGTTCGCCCCGCCCCGCAGCCGGTCTATGTCGGCCTGGACGGCACCGTGATCACCGGCCGCCAGATCGTCATCCGCGCCCCCGCCCCGCGCCGTGAGCTGACACGACCGGGGGTCGGCATCGCCGCCACCCTCCCCGACCTTAACGAAGGCCCGACCGACACCCGCGCGCAGAACCGCCTGGCGGTGGAGGCGGAGCGCCGCGCCGCGCTACGTGCCCGCGCCGCCCGCAGCAACTTCCAGGTGCGCATCGATGGCGAGCCCACCGTGCAAGCGCCCTGACCGCCTTCTCGCTGGCGCGCACATCAGAGGCCGATCCCCGCATAAACAGCGAACCTTGTCCCTCCCAGGGTCGGACATCCCGCGCTCACTCGGTGCCTCACTGCCCACCTGCGGCGCACGAAAAAGCCCCGCACCTCCGAGGAGGTGCGGGGCCAATGCGCTCACGAGCGCAGCGCTGCTTTAGAAGGGCTTAGCAGCCCTTCTCAGCACGGCGACGACGCACACCCAGCGCGCCCAACGCCGCCAGAACCCAGAGCATGCTGCCCGGCGTCGAACCGGTCGAGGAGCATCCCCCGCCCGAGAGCGACTCCCAGCTTCCGGGGAAGCTGTTGGGATCGGTGGGATCGGTGCCCTGCTCGACCTCTTCACCGTCGTCGTAGCCATCATCGTCGGTGTCGGGGTTCTCCGGATCGGTGCCCAGATCATCTTCTTCGTCGTTGGTCAGACCATCGTCGTCGATGTCGTCATCGCAGGCGTCGCCGATGCCGTCGCCGTCGATATCGGACTGATCGGCGTTCTCCACCAGCGGGCAGTTGTCGTCCTCGTTCTCCACCTCATCGCCATCAATATCACCATCGCAGGCGTCGCCGATGTCATCTTCGTCGAGGTCGGCCTGGTCGGCGTTCTCCAACAGCGGGCAGTTGTCCTCGTCATTGTTCACACCGTCGCCGTCAATATCCTCACTGCAGGCGTCGCCCACACCGTCATTATCACTGTCGAGCTGATCGGCGTTCTCCACCAGGCGGCAGTTGTCCTCGCCGTCGTCCACGCCGTCACCGTCGCTATCTGGCGAGCGGTAGTCGGGGGTGCCGTCGTTGTCGGTGTCGATCGCCGGCGTCGACAGATCGGCATCGCCGGCTTCATCGACATCGGGGATGCCGTCGCCGTCACTGTCTTCGTCGAGGGCGTCGATCACCTCATCGTCATCGGTGTCGATGGGGTTCTCCAGATCGTCACCCACCTCGTCACCGTCGGAGATGCCGTCCTCGTCGCTGTCGGCCGTGGTCGGGTCCAGTCCGACCGAGACTTCCCAGGTGTCCGGAAGACCATCATCATCTTCATCAAGGAAGGTGGTGGTCAGCGTGATCGTGCGCTCATCGCTGAGTTCGCCATCCGTCACCGAGATCACCACCTCGTAGCTGCCGGCCTCGTCCCAGGTCGGCGACCACATCAGCTCGCCGGTGGTCTCATCCAGGAGCGCGCCCTCGGGAAGATCTTCGGCGCCGTAGGTCAGCGGGGCGCTGTCCACGTCTTCGCCCAGAAGCACAATCTCCAGCAGCTCGCCCTCGACCACGTCAAACTCCGCGCCATCTTCGGGCGTGGGCTCCACAAAGAAGGGCGCGTCATTGACCGGGCTCACCGTGATCGTCACCGTCGCCGGCGCAGAGTCCAGCGCGCCGTCGTTGGCCACATAGGTGAAGCTGTCGGTGCCGAAGAAGTTCGCATCCGGCGTGTAGGTGAAGGAGCCGTCGGCGTTGAGCGTGAGCTGGCCATGGGTCGGCCCGCTGTCCAGCACCGCGCTGAGCGCGTCGTTGTCCGCGTCGCTGTCGTTGTCCAGAACACCCGGCGCCGTAACGGTCAGCGGCGAGTCTTCGACCACTGTGTGGGCATCATCTTCGGCCACCGGCACGTCGTTAATGGCGTTGACCGTCAGGGTGACCGTCGCCTCATCGGACTCATCCTCGGCGTCAAAGGCCACATACGTGAAGCTGTCGGTGCCCGAGAAGTTCGCATCCGGGGTGTAGATAAACGATCCATCGGCGTTGAGCGTGAGCTGGCCGTTTTGAACATCGTCGATCAGAAGCGCGCCCAGCACGTCGCCTTCCACGTCACTGTCGTTGGCCAGAACGCCGTCTTCGGCGGTGACGCTCAGCGTCGTATCTTCATCAAGCGCGTAGGCATCATCTTCGGCCACCGGCGCATCGTTGACCGGGTTGACCGTGATCGTCACCGTGGCCGGCGCCGAGTCGAACTCACCGTCGTTAGCCTGGTAGGTGAAGCTGTCGGTGCCGAAGAAGTTCGCATCCGGCGTGTAGGTGAAGGAGCCATCGGTGTTGAGCGTGAGCTGGCCGTTGGCCGGCCCGCTGACCAGCACCGCGCTCATCGCTTCGCCGTCGGGATCGTTGTCATTCTCCAGAACACCCGGGGCCGCGACCTCCAGAAGTGAATCTTCGTCGACCTCGTACGCATCAGCGGCACTCATCGGCGCATCGCGCGCCGCGCAGAACCCGTTGCTACCTTCGTCGCACAAAAAGGTCTGAAAGTTCTCGACCCACTGCCCGGCGTTGCTGCTGGTGGTATAGTTCACATCCATCACCACGATGATCCGGCCGCGCTGCGCGACCAGGTCATTCGACGTCCACGCTGCGGCCACCGGCACACCCCCGGCACCGCTGATCATCACGTTGGCCCCATCCACGTTGTTCATGCCCCCGGGCCCGCCCGGCGAGAAGGTCGCCAGGGTGTTGGGCGTGGTCGTCACCCCGGCCGGAGCCAGCGGGTTCACAACATAGGGTGTGCCGATATCGCCCCGATCCCCTACCTGCACCGATTCACCGGTCAGGGTGTTGAGCAGCGCTTCGACCGAATCGTTGTTCGCCTCACAGCAGGGGCGCTCCCCGGTGAGGTAGAGGCCACCGCCGCGCTCCACAAAGGCCTGGAGCGCCGGACGATCGGCCGCCGGCAAGGCATCCACTGCGTAAAAGGACCAGATCGAGTCGTAGTCATCCAGACTCGCGGGCAGCGTGGCCACGTTGGTCACGGTATGCCCCTGATTCGTCAACTGAGCCGCTACAGCGTTACGCGTGGAGACGTAGTCGCCAAAAAGCAACACCTCATCGGCCGACGCCACCGCGGGCATCGCCATCAACGCCGCCAACCCGACGGCTCCTGTCCAACATCGACTCCACTTCATCGCATCACTCCTCATCTTAGATGACAGAACATCGCTTCACACGTCACACAACCCTTGCTGAATGCTCCCCTTGTACGGACATCTCCGCGATATCGCAAAAAGAAGACGCATCACCCCTCGCATAGCTCCTCTCAACGCACGCGCACCTCCCGGCGCTCTCCGTCGACCTCCACGCTCATAAGATGGGCATCGTCGGGAAGTTCGCGCAAAAGCACCTCAAAACGCTCCTCGTGGGAGAAGCGCACCAGCGGGGCGAGCCCACGCTGAAGCACCTGGCCAGCCTCATTGAGAAAACGCACCTGCGCGACCTCGCCGGTGGTGGGGTTGGCCTCATAACGCGGCGCTCCGACTGTGGCTTCGTCACTGCGACTCCAGCTCAGGGGCGCATAGAACCCCGGCGGCAGCACGCGTTGGTTCGTGGCGACCTGCTGCACCGCGCTCATGCGCTCAAAGAGCCCGCGGTAGGTGTAATCGGAGATCCACCACGGGTCGCAATAGCCCATAAAATCGGCCGCATCATCGGGGGCAATGAGCGCGTCAGTGCGCCTGTCCCAACCCCACACGCCCACATCACCGCCGGCGTGGGGGTAGCTGTTGTCGTCGCTCCACCAGCTCACCCCGCAGGGCGCGTGGCCGCGCCCGTGCATATGCCCCAGCTCGTGGATCAGCGTGCCCACCCAGCGCGCCCCCGAATAACCCAGCCCCGCGCCCACCCGATAGGTGTTCGCCGTGGCGCTGCTCACCGTATAGCTCTGGCCCGTCGTGCAGGAGCTTCCGCAATAGGCCTCGAAGGTCGCCGCCGGCTGAATCAGGCCGTAGTAATACGCCTCATCCTCCCCGTCGGACATCTTTAAGTCGCGCAGCGCCTGGGTGAAGTCCCCCCAGCGCACCGACCCGCTCCAGCTGTAGGGCTCGCGCACTTCCAGACGCAGGCTGTGCATCGGGTAGAGCGCGCGCAGCGAGCTCTCGATCAGCGCGAGCTGCGCCGGCGAGGTGTCCGGCAGGCGCCCGGAGCCATCGGTGTCAAAACGCATGGGCACGAGCACCAGGTGCAGCTCCCCGCTCTCCTCGGTCGCCCCGGTCGACCAGAGCGTGCCATCGGCGGGCCAGCGCGCCAGAAGTTCGCCCCCGGCGCCATCTTCAACCAGACGAAGTCGCAGCGCCCCGCCCTCCTCGACCTCCTCGCCGGGAAGTTCAAACTCAAAGGCCGAGCCGCGATCGCCGGGTTGGGAGTCGGCGCTGACCCTCTTCACGACATCGTGAAGCGTCTGCGAGCCACCGGCCCCGACTACGATCAGCTCAGTGCGCACCGAGCTCGCGCTCCAGCCCGCCGGCACATCGACCGAGACCCGCACCAGGGTGTCGCGACCGGCGATGATCGGGGTCGGATCGAAGTTCGCCGCCCCATCCAGCCAGGGGGTTTTGGCGACGGTCTGAAAGATCTCCACCGTGTCGATCTGCACGGAGATCGGCGCCGGATCGGGATCCTCGCCCACATCGACCGGGTCGCCGCCGGCATCATGCTGATTCTCCGCGTCGGGCTCCTCGCTGTCCGGCTCATCCGCATCCGGGGGCTGGCTATCGCCGCCATCCATCGGATCTTCGGCGGCGTCGCTCGCGTCGTCGCCGAGGTCGGGCTCAAGGGGCGCATCGGGGAGGTCCGTATCGCCGTCACCCTCCACATCCGCCGACACATCGGGGCGATCCGGCACCTCGCGCACATCTTCGGAAACCGGGGCGATGTCTTCGCCGCAGCCGACCGCTGCGCCGGGGGCGCACACGGCAAGCCCCAGGGCCATCAGGCAGCGAAGTGCCGGGAGGGGATGAGAGAGGAGGGAACGAGGGCTCGCGGGCATCAAAACCTCGGTGTGGGCCACTCTCCCGAGCCTCGGCGCGTCGCCGCGACGCGCGGGTTGGCGAAGATCGCAGACGCGCCGGAGGTCGCGTTTCGACCCGAAGTCGCGGACTCGCCGGAGGTCGCGTTTCGACCCGAGGTCGCGCGTAGCACCGCGTGGCGCGTGCAGCGGGGAGGTGGGGCGTGGCGTGTGTAAACAACCTACAAAGAGTTACACAGATCCGCCTCGGATTGCACGCCCCTCTCAGATGCCCCCCCTCTATGGGGGATACTCGGCACGCGATACCACGCCGGCTGGCCCGACCACGAGTTAAAGCATCGCGTACCGAAGCGCCAAAGGGTGTACGTTTTAAAAGACATGTGCCCGGGCGCTCCCCCTGGGCCGAACCTCCCGGCTAGCCCACTGAAACATCGCGTTCTGACAAACTCCCTGACCCGGCCCCTCAGCTCCAGTCGCCCTCGATGGTGCCATCGAAGCGCTTTTTGAGCCCCTTCCAGCAGTCGATGTAGTTCTTCTGCATCGTCTCCAGCCCGGCCGCGTAGTCGGTCAGGTGCTGGGGCAGACGCGTCTCCCACATAAAGGCCATCGTCCCTTCGAGCTTCTGGGGCTTGAGCTCGGCGCGCGACGCCTTCTCAAAGGCGTCGGTGTCCGGCCCGTGCGGCAGCATCATGTTGTGCAGGCTCATCCCGCCGGGCAGAAAGCCCTCTTCTTTGGCGTCGTATTGCCCGTAGATCAGCCCCATAAACTCCGACATGATGTTGCGGTGGTACCAGGGCGGCCGGAAGGTATCTTCGCCCACAAGCCAGCGATCCGAGAAGATCACAAAGTCGATGTTCGCCGTGCCCGCCTCCCCCGAGGGGCTGGTGAGCACGGTAAAGATCGAGGGGTCGGGGTGATCAAAGAGGATCGCGCCGATCGGCGAATAGTCGCGAAGATCGTATTTATAAGGCGCGTAGTTCCCGTGCCAGGCCACCACGTCGAGCGGGCTATGCCCGATCGTCGTCACATAATGCCGCCCGCACCATTTGATATGAATCTCAGAGGGGCGCTCCACATCCTCAAAGTAGGCCACCGGGTATTTAAAATCGCGGGCGTTGGCCATGCAGTTCGCGCCGATGGGGCCGCGCTCCGGGAGCGTGAATTTGCCGCCGTAGTTCTCGCAGAGGTAGCCGCGCACAGGCCCGTCGATCAGCTCAAAGCGAAAGACCATCCCGCGCGGGATCACCGCCAGCTCACCGGGCTCCACCTCCAGCACGCCCATCTCAGTGACCAGGCGAATCGCGCCCTCCTGGGGCAAGAACATCAGCTCGCCATCGGCGTTGATCACATAGTCATCCTCCGAGCTTCGGTTGACCAGGTAGAGGTGCGCCGACATGCCCGTCTGACCCACCACGTCGCCGGCGGTCGAGATGGTGCGCACGCCGTCGACAAAGCCGGTGGGCTCCCGGGGGATCGCCACCGGATCCCAGCGCCGCTGCCCGATCGGAAGCCCCCCGCCCTCGGTCGTCGGCGCGCTCAGCCAGTGCTTAACCTCCACCGGCTCATACTCGCCCATATGCCGCACCGAGGGCCGGATGCGATAGAGCCAGCTGCGCTCATTGGCGCTGCGCGGCGCGGTAAACGGCGAGCCGGAGAGCTGCTCGGCATACAGCCCGTAGGGCGCGCGCTGCGGTGAGTTGCGCCCCCGGGGCAGCGCCCCGTCGAGCGCTTCAGTCTCAAAGTCGTTGCCAAACCCGGTCATGTACTCAAGCGTCATAGCGTCTCTCCTGCCAGTGTCTGCACACCACGGCTGAATCAATGGGTACGATGCGTTTCGCCCTTTTTGGATAACGCGCCGGCCGCACAGTGGCAACGCTGCGAAGGTCGCAACGACGATGTGCCGCAGCAGATCCGCCAGGGTTATCCGACCCTCGGTCGTACTTCACCCGCATAAACGCTCGACCTTGTCCGACCCTCGGTCGTGCACCTTCCCCGACTTTGCACCGCTCCCACCGACGCGCTACACCTGAACGTCTCGCTGCTCCTTCATGCTCACCTTCCCCTCACCGGAGCCCGCTTATGTCTTCAATCGCCCCCACCGTCCTCGACGCCCTGGAGGTTGTCGGCCTCTATGTCGTGGTTCCCATGGCCGAGCTCTCCACTGCAGTGCCTGCGGCCAACCGCGAACTTCTCTCGCGCTACGAGAGCATCGAAGGACGCTGCGGCCGCCATCTTCTCGATGTCTCTCTGAAGGTCGAAGAGGGCATCTACACCCAGTTTGTCGGCGTGGAAGTTCACCCCGACGCCCCCACCCCCGAAGGGCTGGAGCGACTTCGGCTGCCGCGCCAGCGCTGGCTTCACCTCACCCACCGCGCGCCGGTCACCGAGATCGGCACGAGCTTTGGCGCGATGCGCGCGTTTGGCGAAGCGCAGCGCCTGCCCACCGAGCACGTCTTTCTGGAGTTTCATCCCCTCCAGGGCGACGGCCCCGTCGAGCTTTACGTGCGCCTGGCGCCGCAGCCCTAAAAGAGCCCGGACTGCCCCGGGCTCCCCCCTCCCTCCCTCGCAGCTCAGGGGGTCGAGCCCACCACCACCCCCGTTCGGGGCGTTGCCAGCCGCCCCGAACAGAGCGCAAGCTTTTGGTGCGAACCCTCGCTACCTTCCCCCTGCTAAGCTGCCTTACTTCTTCAGACTTTTCCGCGCGCCGCCGCGCTTCATCCCCCGAGATGCAGCTCTAGTCTGAGCGGGATTTGATCCTACTTGTAAAGTTATCTTAAGCTCCACCTGCCGGCCGTGGTCGGTCTCTCCCCTCCCGCTCCTCCCCCGCCCCCCCTCGGAGCTCCTCATCATGACCAGGCTCTGCGTCCCGCCCGACGATGCGCCCCGCATCCCCCTGCTCTTCTCACCACCGGTGAGCTTCTTTACGCCGCCCGAGCTGCGCGAGGCCACGACCTATGAGGCCTACCAACACCGCGTCGCCGCGCTGCTGGGGCTGGGGTTGTGGATCTGGGCGCCGGTCTTCGCGCTGCTCTACATCACCCTCTTTGACATCGTTTTGCTCTTCGCCGAGTTGATGATCGCCGGGGTGATCGGGCTCTTTACCATCTGGCGGATGCGCAAAACCCGCGACGAGGTCTGGCTCGCTCACCAGACCTGCGCGGTGCTCAGCGCGGTGCTTTTTGTGCTCACTCTGCACACCGGCGGGATCTTCTCCCCGGTGCTCTTCTGGCTGCTGCTCGTTCCGGTGGTCTCCATCACCATCGCCGGCCCCTCCCGCGCGATCTGGTTCTGGATGGCGGTCTCCATCGCGATCTTGCTGGTCTTCTACCTGGAGTGGATCCCCGAGTGGCCTCTGCTCACCATCAACAACCATCGCCTGATCCTGTTTCTCTCGATGCTCGGACTGCTCCTGGCCACGATGATGATGTTCGGGGCGCGCTACCAGATCGAGCGCTGGCTGATGGAACGCAACGCCCAGAGCCAGAGCCGCCTCCAGGAGTTGCACGTCCAGACGGAGCAGATCGCCCGCGCCACGATGATCGAGATCATGGAGCGCACCCCTCAGGGCGTGCTGCTGCTCGACGAGCAGGGGACGCCCATCTACGCCAACGCCAGCTTCCGGGAGCTCAGCGCCTATACCGATGAAAACCTGCCGGCCCACCACGCCTCGACCCTCTTGAGCGCTCCGGATGGCTCTCCTTTGCCCGGTCTTCTCAGCGGGCAGAGCCAGAACATCCCCGCCCAGCTGCGCGTGGCCAGCGGGGAGCAGCTCGCCATCAAGCTGAGCATCTTCACCACCACCTTCGACCAGCAGGAGGTGCGTGTGCTGCTCATCACCGATCTCTCCCAGGAGCATGAGCTGCAGAGCCGCATCGCCCAGATGGATCGCATGATCACCGCCGGCACTCTGGCCGCCGGCGTCGCCCACGAGATCAACAACCCCCTGGCCTACGTCGCCTCCAACGTCGAATACCTGCTCGAAAAGGTGGCCGAGGGCGACATCGACCGCGACACCCTTCTCACCAGTCTGGAAGACGTCCACTACGGCACCCGCCGCGTGCGCAAGATCGTCGACGATCTGCGCGACCTCTCCCGCGCCCCCACCGACGATATCTACCCGGTCGACATCGCCACGATCCTGGACTCCACCCTGCTGATGGTCGAGCACCGGGTGCAACAGCGCGCCCGGCTCATCCGCGACATCGACGATCTTCCCTCGGCCATGCTCAATGAGTCCGGGCTCTCCCAGGTGCTGCTCAACCTCTTCGTCAACGCCGTCCAGGCCATTGAGCCCGGCGCCCCGGACCAAAACCAGGTCCGGGTGAGCGCGAAACGCGCCGACAACAACCTCATCATCACGATCGAAGACAGCGGCAAAGGCATCGCCCCCGAGCAGCTGGAGCGCATCTTTGAGCCCTTCTACACCACCAAACCGATCGGGGAAGGCACCGGGCTGGGGCTGTCCATCTGCCGCAAAATCATCGCGGAGATGAACGGCGATATCGAGGTCGAGAGCACGCCGGGCCAGGGCACAACCTTTCAGATCATCATCCCCACGCGCTGGCTGGGCACGGTCACCATCACCACACCGACTCCCGGAACCTTGAAGGCCCAACCCTTCAACCTCACCCCGGAGGTTCGCGAGGATCGCGCTCCGGTTGCACAAAACCCCGCCGCCGAGCCGGTCTCCCGCGCAGGCGCCCCGGCCGACGCCACGACTCCCCACGAGGACGCGCCGGCGCCGGCCGGGGTCTTCCTCATCGACGACAACGCCATGCTCCTGCGCGCGCTCAGACGCCAGCTCAAATCACGCGTCGCGCTGCACACCTTCGAGTCGGCCGCCGAGGCCCTCGACGCCATTGAGGCCGGCGCCGATCCTCGCCTCATCGTCTGCGACCTGGAGATGCCCGCCATCGGCGGCGCGCGCCTCTACCAGCAGCTTCGCGAGGAACACCCCGCGCTGGCCGAACGCATGATCTTTATGACCGGCGGCGCCTACAGCGCCGAGAGCAAACATTTTCTGGAGTCGGGCGACTTCACCGTGCTCTCCAAACCCTTCCCCTCCGCCGAGCTCGAGACGCTCATCGCCCGGGCCACTGCCGCCGTGTAAGCGCCGCCACCCTTCTCAGCGATCCACGATCAATACCCCGTTGGCTCGCTTAAGCCTGGCCAATGCCTCTACCTCGCTAATCTGAAGAGTCAGCTCATCGAGCACCAGCTCGCCACGCCGCTCGCCACCCTCATCGACAAGCAGCACGCGTCGCAACCGGGGCGTAAGCTCGTCGAACGACGCACTCTTGCGGGCCGCAGCCACCTGCTCGCTCAAGTCCGCTTGCCAGCGCCCGCTGCCTTTTTTGACCACCAGCGACGCCCCCTCGGCCAGCATCGTCACCTGCACATCGGGCGAGGTCTGCAAGTACGACTCCCCACCCTCCTGGTGGACGACATGGTTGAATCGATACACCGTCGCCGGACTCGCCACCTCAAAAGGAAGCCCGTTGGCGCTCATATTCACCACACGCCAGCCTTGCTCCTCCCCACTCGACTCCCAACGCGCCCTCCAGAGGCGCCTCTCCCAGCTCTCACGCTCCTCATCGCTGAGATCTGCCGGCACAAAGGGCGTTAAGGCATCATGACCAAAATGCTCGTCGACGTAATACGCGAGCTTCGCCACCTCATATCCCCCCAGGCTCAAGACGCCGTAGAGACGGTCGACATCGATCGCCCCCTGAGCGTCCAAAACGCCCAGCGCCGAGGCCTCCCGCTGAAGACGCGCCACCTGACTGCGCTCGGCGACCGCCGGCGCGCTGACTGGCCCCAACGTCCCCACAAACGCCCCGGCCGCCATCACCGCGGGCACCATCCACAGCCCCATCGGACGCCGCCGCACGTAACTCACCGCCCCGACCGCGCAAATCGCCAGCAGCACCCCAAGCGCCAGCAGACGCACATAACGAAACTCTGTCCATCCGTACTGCCCGATGCGCTCAAACACAGCCCAGATCGCAAGCGGCACCGTCGGCCCCACCATCACCGGCAGCGCATCCACCACACGCACCAGTATCTCATAGCCCCCCCGACGCCGCATCGCCTCGACCTGCTCCAGCGATAACCACATCAACATCCCCGCCCCCAGTATCAATGGCGAGAGCACGTTGGAGGGGGCCTCCCCCACCACCAGCACGCGGATCGCGTAGATATAGGTAATGAAAAGATAAACCGACACCAGCGGCAACGTCAGATAGAAGCCCAACCGCTGGACCCAGGGCAGCGCCTCGGCGCCCACCTCCTGCTCAAACGCAAAGATCACATCGGTACGCGCCGCCAGCATCCAGACAAAGCCCGGGGCAAAAATCCAGGCCGCCAGGTGTGCGTAAAGTTCACCTTCGACACCCAGGTCAAAGAGCATGCTCACCGAGCGCACCGCCAGCGCCAACCCTACCCACAGCGCGCCCAGATACATGGCGCTCATCCCCCCAGACAGCACCAGACGCTGCGTGGCCCGCCAGGCCTGAAGACGCTCGCCCACCCCATGCTGTCGAGCCATCAGCGGCACCACCATCAGGAGCGCCCCCAACCCCACCGAGGCCAGGCCCACGCGCCAGAGATCGGCGATCACAAGCTCCGAGCGCAAGGCCGACGCCCACCCGCTCCAGATGCCGAGCCCCACCACGCTGAGCGCCACACGCCACCCCACCTTCAATGCCTTGAGCGTATGCAGGTAACTCGCCAGAAACACCCACATCAGCGCCGGCACTGCTGTGAGCGACCAGGCGACCACGAGCTCATCCTCCCAGAGCTGCTCCACCCCGCCGCTGAGCAGCGTGGCGACCCCCAGCCCCATCGCGACTTCCAGCGGATGCCGACGCGCCGCCTGCAGAGCCATCGCACCAAAATTTTGAAGAAAGCGCCCTATCATCGCCTGCATCACAACCTCCACCTTATCGCCAGCCCTCAACGCGCCAGCTGCAACCCGCGTGTTGGTAGACAGCACCCACGTGCGCATCTTTCAAACGATGTTCACCCACCCTTCGCCCCCAACGGACGCCACCATGAGCGAAAAACGCTACCTCGAAACCTACCTCCAGGACCACTACGCCGCGGCCACCGCCGGGCTAAGCCTGGCCCGGCGCATCGCCTCCCAGAACACCGCCAACCCCGTCGGCCAGAAGGTCAGCGAGCTGGCCGAGGAGATCGAAGACGAGGCCACGGTGCTGCGCAACATCCTGCGAGCCCTCGACATCTCCCCCTCCCTGGTCAAAGGCGCCAGCGCCCGCGTCGCCGAAAAACTCGGCCGCCTCAAACTCAATAACGAGGTCGTGCGCTACTCCCCCTTAAGCCGCGTTTTGGAGTTGGAGGGGCTTCAGAGCGGCGTGCGCGCCAAACAATGCCTCTGGCGCGCCCTGCTCCTGGCCTGCGATCACCACCCCGAACTTGAGCCCTTTCCCCTCACCGAGCTCCGCGACCGCGCCGATCACCAGCTCGAGCTCCTTCAGGCCCTTCACCACGACGCGGTCATCGTCCTGATCCGCCACGACCGCACCCATCCTCATGATGAGGATCGTCCCTCCCCCTCTGCCTGACCTCAAGGTTTCACTCGAACCCACGGTCGAGATCGAGCCCGAGATCGAGCCCGAGATCGAGCCCGAGATCGAGCCCGAGATCGAGCCCGAGATCGAGCCCGAGATCGAGATCCAGCCCGAGATCGAGATCGAGCCCGAGATCGAGTTCGAGCCCGAGATCGAGATCGAGATCGAGATCGAGCCCGAGATCGAGCCCAAACCCGAACACGCCCCTCAAACCTCAATAGATCGGCACCCCACCCTCATCGTACTCCGGCGCCGGCTCCGGCTCAGGTTGCGACTCAGGCTGGGGCGCCCGCGCCGGCTGCGCCGGCTCCTCCGCCGCACTCTGCACCTGCGGCGCCTCACTCGGCGCCATCTCTCCCACCGCCTCCGGCTCCCCACCAAAGCGGTAGTTCAGACCCACACTCCACTGAAAGGGGATAATCACCACATCTCCCCCAATCATGGAGGCTCCCTGGCCGGTCACGGCCCAGGGCATCGCGATCAATTCCATCTGCAAACTCAACGCCGGCGAGACGAGTTTTCCCTCCAGCCCCACAAATCCGCCGACGAGTGTCCCCTCGTACCCAAAGCGCGTCTCTCTGCTGTTCTCCGGATACTCCCAGGCGCTGAGTACATTGGCCTGCACCCCGACGTAGAGCGGCATCTTCCCCCGGACCGCCGTGGAGATCCGCGGCGTCACCACAAGCCCCGCTGCGTAGTCTTCGTAGTCGCCAACATGATCGACCACGATGATGCCCTCGGTCTGCAGCCCCAGCGTCAGCCAGCGCGTCGGATAATAACGCGCCGACACGCCCAGGTTCGTCGTCGAAAACGCAAACCCGCTCTGCAACCCCAGGTCGGCCTTGTTCCCCACCCCGACCTTTCCATAGGCCGAGATTCGCGGAACCAACTCATCCCCCGGCAAGTCGATGCCGCCGCCGACCACCACCTCACGATGTTCCAGCTGGCGCGCGGTCTCCCGGCTCGTCAACGAGCAGCCCGCCCCCACTGTCGGGGCCAGCCCCATGACCAGGATCAGCACCCAACGTTTCCAACCCGGTGTCGCCCCTGTCCCTTCACAACCCCGTGTCATCGGCCCCTCACAGCTTCCTGTCGAATTGTAATGCGTGCGCTCTCCGTACACACCATCCGACCCCAAACCCCGGGCCGTGCACAAGCTCGCGCTTGTCCACAAGGCCCGGCCCGCGTTTAAGCCCTCACTCCTGCACAGAACCCAGGTCGAGTACGAGGACCAGTATGAGATCGCGTCCGAGATCGAGTTCGAGATCGAGCCCGAGCCCGAGCCCGAGATCGAGCCCGTGATCGAGTCCTACTCAAACCTCAATAGATCGGCACCCCACCCTCATCGTACTCCGGCGCCGGCTCTGGCTCGGGTTGCGACTCAGGCCGGGGCGCCCGCTCCGGCTGCACAGGCTCCTCCGCCTCGCGCCGCGGCGCCTCACTCGGCTCCATTCGCCGCACCGCCTCCGGCTCGCCGCCGAAGCGGTAGTTCAACCCCACGCTCCACTGAAAGAGCGCCGGCAGTCCGCCCTCCGAGAAGATCACGTTGACCCCGGCGTCATCGACGGTCACCGGCATCAAAATCAGCTCGGTCTGCAGGCTTAAGCCCGGCGAGATATCGGTCTCGATGCCGGCGAACCCGCCGATGGTGGCGCCCTGAAACGTGTAGACCGTGTTGACGCCGCTCTCATCGTACTCCCAGCCCGTGAGCACGTTGGACTGAAAGCCCCCGTAGAGAAAGTCATCGCCGTTCACGGCCGTGGAGATCCGCGGCGTAAACACCAGCAGCGCCGCGTTGTTGTCGGCCGCGCCAAAGAAGCCATCAAAATCGTCGACCACGAAGACCGCGTCGGTCTGCAGGCTCATCGTCAGCCAGTTGGTCGGGTACACCCGCGCGGTCGCCCCCAGGTTCGCCGTCGCGAAGGCGAAGGCTCCCTGGAGGCCCAGGTCGGCTTTGTCGCCCACCCCCACCTTGCCGTAGGCCGAGGCCCGCGGGATGTACAAAAACCCCGGCCAGTCCAGCGCTCCGCCCACCACCGCCTCGCCACTCTCGAGCTGGCGTGCGGTCTCCATCGTCGTGAACGAGCAACCCGCCCCCAGGCTCAGCGCCAGCGCCAGCGCGCCCGCCTTCACACCCACCTTCCTCAACACCATCCCAACTCCTTCTATCGCGTTTTATCGCTGACCGATCACGACGACTCGCCACTCGGTCACGCTTATTCAGCGCACTGCGCCGTCATCAACTCCTTCGTCACACTCGGTTCCCGACCTACTAACACAGGTACGCCCCCGGACCGCAATACTTCGAATTCGATCTCGATCTCGGGCTCGGGCTCGGGCTCGATCTCGATCTCGGGCTCGATCTCGGGCTCGATCTCGGGCTCGATCTCGGGCTCGGGCTCGATCTCGGGCTCGATCTTGGGCTCGATCTCGGGCTCGATCTCGATCTCGATCTCGATCTCGGGCTCGATCTCGATCTCGATCTCGATCTCGATCTCGGGCTCGATCTCGGGCTCGATCTCGATCTCGAACTCGTGAACCGCCCAACGCACTCACGAATCGACCCACTCCGCAAACCCCGGCGCCCCACAACCACACAACCACACAACCACCTGACCACAACCCGCGAACCCCCGGCCGCACACACCAACCTCCCCACCCCGCAAACCCCCGACGCCCCACAACCACACAACCCCTTAACCACCTAACCTCAACCCGCACACCCCCCAATTCGACCGCATCCAGGGCGCTCAACTCACCCCAACCCGAAAAATGCTCGCAACTTCCCTAACGCCACCCCCCGGTGGCTGATCGCCCCCTTCTCCTCCAGCGTCAGCTCCGCCATCGTGCGACCCAGCGAGGGCACATAGAAATGCGGGTCGTAGCCAAAGCCCCCCTCACCGCGCGCCTCCGCCACGATCTGGCCTTCGACCTGGCCGCGAAACCACACGACCGCCCACTCACCGACCCGCACAAGCTCCCCCTCGTTGCGGGGCGCGCCCATCGGGACCTCATCGAGCGTCAAACCGCAGCGCGCCAGCAGCGTGCGGCCCACCACGTCGGCGCCGAGCACCAGACAGAGCACCGTCTCAAATCGCGCCGCCGGCCCGGCCTCCCCCGCCCACTGCGTGGCGTCCAGCTGGCCGATGGCCTCGACGAGCTTTTGATTGTTGGAGGCGTCGGTCGCCCCCTCCCCGCTGTAGCGCGCGCTGTACACCCCGGGCGCCCCGCCCAGCGCGTCGACCACAAGCCCGCTGTCGTCGGCCAGCGAGGCTCGCCCCGTATCACGCGCCGTCCATAACGCCTTTTTGATGGCGTTGCCCTCGAAGGTCTCGGCGTCTTCCTCCACCGCTTCGAGCTCCCGTGGAAAGCTTTTGCGATCAAAGACCTCCCAGCGCGCATCCAGCAGATCGCCAAGGCTCGCCGCAAGCTCGCGGCGTTTGCCGGCGTTGCCCGTCGCGATCACAAACGCCCCCTCGGGCACCGTCGAGGTTGAAAGCTCTTCCATCTGGACCTACACCTTGTCTCGTACGATCATCTCGACGCCGCGCCACGCACCCGCACGCGCCAGCCTGGCTGCCATGCACCCGGTGACGCCGCGCGTTTTGCGCCATCACCCTTTCGTGGGCCGCGCTCTATCAGGCTTTGAGCCCGGCCACAACGCCCTTTGACCGAGCTGCCTTCCGGCTCCCTTTGCTCCCCCCGAGGTTCCCCCATGATCAGCGTTGGATTTGTCGGCTCCACCGGCGTCGGAGACGTCGCTCGCCATCTGCTCGCGATGGGCGCCTGCAACATCAAGGTCTGGCACCCCGGAGAGCTCTGTGAAGAAGACGAGCTCCCCGGTGAGCGCGTTGAGCTCGAAGATCTGGCCGAGGTCACCCTGATCATCTTCGCCGCCCCGATGGCCCGCTGCCGCGAGGTCGCCCGAAAGGTCGGCGACGTCATCAGCGGCCGCCACGTCATCGTGCACACCCTGCGCGCGCTGGAGCCGGGCACGCTCAAGAGCGTCTCCACCATCCTCCAGGAAGAGACCCCCACCCAGCGCATCGGCTACCTGGGCGGCCCGATGCTGCGCACCGACATCGAGGCCGGCCACCCGGCGTCTGCCGTCTGCGCCTCCCTCTTCCCCGAGGTCCACGATCTGGTGGAAGACGCCATGATGTCCGGCAGCTTTCGCGTCTACCGCTCCCAGGATCTCATCGGCGCCGAGATCTGCGGGGCCTACGCCCGCGCCATCGCCCTGCTCAGCGGCCTGGCCGACGCCCTCAACCTGGGCTCCAGCCTCCAGGCCACCCTCTTCGCCCGTGGTCTTGCCGAGATGTCCCGCTTCGTCGTCTTCCGCCAGGGCTTTGAGCGCACCACCTTCGGCCTGGCCGGCGCAGGCTCCCTCTACGCCGACACCCACCTTCAGGGCTCGGTCGACTTCCAGATCGGCTGCCACCTGGGAGAGAACCCCGGCACCTCCGCCGACGCGCTCGTCGAGCGCTTTGGCCCCCGCGCCCGCGAGTCCCTGCAGCTCGTCGACACCCTGGCCTCCAGTGCCGATCGCGCCGAGCTTGAGCTCCATCTCCTCCAGGGCGCCCACGCCCTGATCCACAACGAGCTCAAACCCGACCAGGTCGTCCAACGCCTCATGACCCTCCCCGCCCTCTACGAGTAATTTTAAAATTTTAATCAGGGCGACCGGTGCAGCTCTCGCTGACCCGCCAGATCCACAAGCTCTCCCCTGAACAAAAAAACGCGCAGCGTGTCGCTGCGCGTTTTTCGTTGTTTCGATCAGGGCAACCGGTCGCTGCCCCTCAAGGATTTCGGGGGGGAGGCGTCTTAGAGCGTCGCGCTCTCCTCGCCGCTGAAATAATCGCGAGCGTGGCGGATCACATCCACATAGCTCACGATCCCCACCAGCGCCCCGGTGATCGGGTCGACCACCGGCACCGCCCCGATGCGCTGGTCGATCATCAGCTCGATCACCTCGTTGACGTCCGTCTCCGGATGCACCGAGATCACGTCCCCCTGCATCACCGAGCTGATCGGCTGATCAAAACGCGTATCACTCAGCCGCATCACCTCCAGATCGGAGCCGTCCGGCACCATCAATCCCTGCAGGTCCCGATCGCTGATCATCCCCACCAGCTCGTTATTCTCCACGATCGGCAGATGCCGCACATCGAGCTCAATGAGCTTACGAATCACCTCCCTCAACGGGTCGGTCACCTCGGCACGCTCCGGATTTCCGGTCATCAACTCACTGGCTTCGATCATGGTCAGCTCCTTTTCCGCCACGGGAGTACATCATCAGGTCGATGGGTTGGATCGGGCGCGACTTTCGCCGCGCTCAGCTCACCTCAAAGCTAAGGCGCTCGCCAGCCGGTCAAGCCCCCCCCAGGCCTGGGGTTCGCGATGTGGGTCGGTTCGTGTGGGCGTTGGCGGGTTCGCTTTGAGGTTGGGTGGTTGCGGGACGTGGGAGGTCCGCGGGGGTTGGGAGGTTTGTGGTTAGGTGGTTGTGGGGCGCCGCGGTTTGCGACGTGGGTCGATTCGTGTGGACGTTGGCGGGTTCGCTTTGAGGTTGGGTGGTTGGGTGGTTGGGTGGTTGTGGGGCATCGGGGTTTGCGACGTGGGTCGATTCGTAATGGACGGTCTCGGGTTCGCGAGTCCCGGGACGTGGACGAGATCGAGCCCGAGATCCAGATCGAGATCCAGATCGAGATCGAGATCCAGATCGAGCCCGAGATCCAGATCGAGATCCAGATCGAGATCGAGATCCAGATCGAGCCCGAGATCCAGATCGAGCCCGAGATCCAGATCGAGATCCAGATCGAGATCGAGATCCAGATCGAGCCCGAGATCGAGTACGAGTACGAGTACCAGCTCGAGTACGAGGACCAGCACGAGTACCAGCCACCAGCTACCAGCCACTCCCCCCCCTGGCCCAACCGCCTCCCACCGCGTATCATCCGCTCGCCATCAATCTCCCCCAAAACCCCGGTCATACCTCATGGGCTACGTCCCCCACCCCACCGAAATCGAATACAAATCCGCCGCCCGCGCCCTGCGCATCGCCTTCAGCGACGATCACGAGGCGGTCTACCCCACCCGCTACCTGCGTGGCTTCTGCCCCTGCGCCCGCTGCCAGGGTCACACCAGCGGCCCCCACAAATTCATCGAGCACCAGCCCCCCCAGGCCGAGGTCGTCGACGTGCGCCAGGTCGGAAACTACGCGATCAACATCGTGTTTGCCGACGGGCACGACACCGGCATCTACTCGTTCCAGCGCCTGCGCGAGCTCTGCCCCTGTCCGGCGTGCATGCCGCAGGGGTTGAGCGATGAGTATCGTTGAGGGGTAGCTCAGACGCCCCCCAACCCGAGCGCATCCAGGGCGGGGCTGGCAAGGAGCAAGGAGGAGCGAGTAGCAGCGCTACCGCGACGACGACGCGACACAGCCAGCGTCGGCCTGGGGCGCTCGGCACTGCCCGGCGTTGCCATGCCGAAGGAGGTTGAGCGATGAGTATCGTTGAGGGGTAGCTCAGACGCCCCCCAACCCGAGCGCATCCAGGGCGGGGCTGGCAAGGAGATAGGGATGAAGCTGTAGCAGCGCTACTGCGAATCCCTTTCGACGCCGTCAGCGTCGCCAATCCCCCCAACCCGAGCGCATCCAGGGCGACGCCTGGCAAGGAGCAAGGAGCAAGGAGCAAGGAGCAAGGAGCAAGGAGCAAGGAGCAAGGAGCAAGGAGGAGCGAGTAGCAGCGCTACCGCGACGACGACGCGACACAGCCAGCGTCGGCCTGGGGCGCTCGGCACTGCCCGGCGTTGCCATGCCGAAAGGAGGTTGAGCGATGAGTATCGTTGAGGGGTAGCTCAGACGCCCCCCAACCCGAGCGCATCCAGGGCGGGGCTGGCAAGGAGATAGGGATGAAGCTGTAGCAGCGCTACTGCGAATCCCTTTCGACGCCGTCAGCGTCGCCAATCCCCCCAACCCGAGCGCATCCAGGGCGACGCCTGGCAAGGAGCAAGGAGGAGCGTGTAGCAACGCTACCGCGACGACGACGCGACACAGCCAGCGTCGGCCTGGGGCGCTCGGCACGCACGAATCGACCCACAACGCAAACCCCGACGCCCCACAACCACCCAACCACAAACCTGCCAACCCCCGCGAACCCCGACGCCCCACAACCACCTAACCACAACCCGCACGCCCCCCAACACCCGCACGGACCTCCCCACACCACAAACCTCCCATCCCCCCGAACCTTCGGAGTACGGGGGAGGCACAAGACCTCCCCCTACAGCTTGGGAGATCTTCCCATAGGCCCTGGCAGTACGGCGGAGCTCAATGCTTTGGGATACCCTGCTGCCATGGGATCTCGAAAGGAACCTGAGAGGAGTGAGCTATGAGCATGAGCGCGTTGAAACGAAAGGGGCTGCTGATAACGGGACTTTTGATGCTCTCGGGGGCCTGCCAGAGCGGCGGTGACGTGACGTCAGACCCGCAACCCATCGAGACATCCGTGGATGGACAGAGCCCCGCTGGAGAGCCTGGCGTTGCGGCCGCACCTGGCCAGGAAGCGAGCCTGAATGACCAGGGCGACGCGCCCTTTCGCTGGGAAAAAGGGACCTACTGGGTGCGACGAGTGAACGCCGACCCTCAGATGAGCTCGGGGAGGGTGGATTCAACGACGAGGGTGACGGTCACCACGACCACGGGTGGATCACAGTGCAGCCGCCTCGAATTTGACCCGGATGTGTAGATTTTGCAGATGGAGGAACCGGGGCCCCGGCACCATACCCGGAGCCGGGAGTTTAGGTTGCGGGTGAGCCAGGGGGAGCAGGGCTGGAGGGTGGTCGAGGTGAGTCGCAACAGCGGACCGGTAACAATATCACGGCGCTGCGATCTTGAGTTGGCCGCGCAGCCCCGGGACGATCATCCCAACATCTTGAGCTCAAGCGCGGGGTTGATCTTTGGCGCAGGAAGGCGGCTATCAAGAAGAGCAGGTCGTCTACGATCAGTTTCGCCCCCACGTTCTCTTCGCCCGGGAGTCGGCGCGCTATAGCTGGTTCCATGCCGACGAAGGTTCCGAGACTGCGGGGGGAGGGGGAGGGGGCGATAGGTCGGCGCGTGTGAGTCTCTACCCGGCCGAAGACGCGGTGTTTCTCAACGACCGTTTTTTGTTCTTCGAACGCGAGATTTGCGAAGGCCCCCCTCAAGGCTGAGCCTCAAACCAACCCAAGATCTCCTCCATGGTGCCGTCGTCGACCTTCCCCGCCAACGCCTCGGCGACGTCATGGCGTAGACGAGGGGTGGGTTCGCGCTGATCGAGAAAATCCCGGACTTCCTGGCGCGCGCCATCCGCGTCGCCGGTGGCCATCAGGGCGCGCAAATGCGTGATGAACAGCTCGATGTCGGAGGGCCGAATCTCGCGCAAATAGCTCGCCGCAGCCGCCACCGTCGCGGCATCCGCCTCCCCCACACTCGCGGCCAGAAGCCTGGCTGCCTCGGCGTCGACGTTCTCGGCGTCGTGGGCGCCCAGAAAACGCGTCACGCCATCGGAGATGACGCGCCGGCGGCCGAAAAGCGCGATGAAGGTCGAGGGTTGGGCGGCGTAAAGCGCGGCCTTCATGCCCAACTCCAGGTTTTTACCCGTGGGGAGCGCGCTGATGCCCTGCTGAGCAACGACCATCGCGGCGTCGTACTCGCCAGCGTCGATGAGTCGCTCCACGAGTAGACTCCGCACATCGCGCCGGTTCTCAAAGCACATGACAAAAGCCTCCAGCGCCTCGGGCGCAACATCGCACTGGGCACCTGACGCCCTCAACATGGCGCGATCGTGCGCGTCGGCAAACCCCCGGGAGCTGTCCTCGGCGATGCGTGCGTAGGCGGCCGGCTCTTCGCGCATCAGCTCCAGCCTCCCCAGGCGCTCCGCGATCACCGCCGGGCTGGGATGCTCGGGCAGCTCCACCCCCTCCAGAACGTCGCCGGCCTCAAGCCCCACAGCCGCGCGCCAGATCCCCGCGGCAAGCTCCGCGTCGCCGTAGTAGCGAGCGCTCTGGCCCACGGAGAGGTAGCGGCGGTCGGCCTCGGCGAGCTGCGCCTGAGGGGACTCGGCGCGGAGCTCCGAGACGCCCTCAAGATACGTCTTCCAGCTCTCCAGCGCCTCGCGGCGATGGCCGCGGCGCAGATGCAGCTCCCCCATCTCGAACCTCCATTCATGGGCGCGCTGCGCCCGCTCAAGGTCGGCCGCGGCGAGCTCGTCGGGGTCGCCAAAGCGCGCGATGGCGTTTCCCATATAGACCACCGCCTCCTTGAGATCGCCTTTTGCCGCGTGAACCTGCGCCACGACGTACATCTGCCTGGCGAGCGTCTGGGGGTCGAGGTCGGCGACAAAGTTGGGGTCGATCTGGAAGAGACGTTCAATGGCCCACAGACGCTCGGGCTCGTCCCAGGGGGAGAGTTGGGATTGGGTGAGGGCTTGCAGGGATTCGATGAATCTCGCTTGAGGGAGCGCATCGGGGTCGAGCTCCAGGGCGCGATCGTAGGCGCGGGCTCGGAGCTGGGGGTCTTGCTCAAGTTTGCCCAGAATATCGCCGTAGAGTGTGAGTGCCGTGGCACCCTCCGCTTCGCCATGGGCGGCGCGGCGCGCGTAGGGGAGAGCCTCGGCGTAGCGCTTCTGGGCCACGAGCACCTCGGCATAGAGCAGGTGGCCGCGGGGATCGTCACTCCGGCGCTCAACGGCGTTTTGGGCGATGGCTTCGGCGCGCTCGTAGTTTTCTTCGTCAAGCGCCGAGCGGCCCCGTTGCAGCGGATGGGCGCAGGCGCTGAGGAGCAGGGCGATGACGAGCGAGACGAGGAGGGTGCGGGACATGGAAGCGGTCCGGGGGCTGCGTGCGGTCGAGTTGGGTGGGGCCAGATGACGGAGTGGGGAGTGTTATATTCACGGGGTCGTGCTCGTACTGGTACTCGTACTCGTACTGGTGCTCGTGCTCGTGCTCGTGCTCGTACTCGTACTGGTGCTCGTACTCGTACTCGTACTCGTGCCCGTGCTCGTGCTCGTGCTCGTGCTCGTACTCGTGCTCGTGAGCTTCCCCCGATTTCCCGTACACGTTCTTCAGG
Organism: Lujinxingia vulgaris; assembly: GCF_007997005.1. Classification (GTDB taxonomy): domain Bacteria; phylum Myxococcota_A; class Bradymonadia; order Bradymonadales; family Bradymonadaceae; genus Lujinxingia. Next base: position 123,678 of record NZ_VOSL01000014.1, read on the forward strand.
CAGCTTTTGCCACCTGAGCTTCAAACGCCACCGGGCTCATATACCCAATCGCCGAGTGGCTTCGCGCTCGGTTATAAAACACCTC